>NZ_JAUSXK010000001.1:2740908-3426135 GCF_030815955.1 Microbacterium murale
AACCGCAGGCCGCGATGGCCTCATAGCGCTGGGACTTCCTAGACTGGAGCGATGCGAGCGCTCACCGAATCCGATGTCCGCGCGTCGTTCGTCAACGCTTCACCGGAGGAGCTGCGGCTCATCGAGATGCCGCACGACTTCCTGCTCGTTGACTGGGACTTCCATGATTTCCTCGCTTGGCGTGATCCGGCATCCAGTAAACTCGGCTGTGTGCTCGTCGAGACCGACGGGCGTCTGATCGGCGTCGTGCTGCAATCGACCGATCCGGGTCGCAGCCGCACTGGCATGTGCAACATATGTCACACGATGCAGCCCGGAGGCCAGGTCGCCCTGTTCTCCGCGCGCCGGGCGGGGGATGCCGGACGTCGAGGCGACAGCGTCGGAACATACATCTGCGCCGACCTCTCGTGTCATGAGAACGTGCGCCTCGCGCACCCGCTCGCGCCGAACGAGATCCGCGTCCCGGGTCAGATCGACACCCGTCTCGACGGCACCCGGCGGCGTATGGAGGGTTTCGCCAACAGAGTTCTGGACGGTCAGAGCTGACGGATACGCTGGGCGCGACTGTTCCATCCCGTGCTTCGAAGGAGATGCCATGAGCGATCCCATACTGTTCTCGGTCGATGGGGGATTGGCGCGACTGACGCTGAATCGTCCCACGCGGCTCAACGCGTTCAACGCCGACCTCGCTCGAGCGTGGCGCGATGTCACGACCGAGGCCACCTCGCGGGACGACGTCAAGGCGATCCTTCTGGATGCATCGGGTCCTGCGTTCTGCGCGGGCGGC
The DNA here is from genome assembly GCF_030815955.1 of Microbacterium murale. NCBI lineage: Bacteria > Bacillati > Actinomycetota > Actinomycetes > Micrococcales > Microbacteriaceae > Microbacterium > Microbacterium murale. The sequence goes on from NZ_JAUSXK010000001.1 coordinate 2,741,696, forward strand.
GACGTGCTCGACATGGCGACCACGATGGGGGCAGGCTCGGATATCGCTGATCTTGCCGGCGTGATCAATGCCGGCATACGCGCGCTCACCGAGTCGGCCATCCCCGTGGTCGCCGCAGCCCATGGGACCACGGCAGGGGGTGGCCTCGGCATCCTGCTCTGCTCTGACTACGCCGTCGTCGGTGCGCGATCCAAGATCGGCAGCCTCTACGCGAACATCGGTCTCACTCCCGACCTGTCGGTGTCTGCACAGCTCTCCGCAGCCGTCGGTCAGCGGCGTGCGCTGCAGTTGGTGCTGCAGGATCGCCTCCTCACCGCCGAGGAGGCGAAGGAATGGGGGCTGGTCGCCGAGGTCGTGAGCGGCGTGGATGCTGCGGACGAGGCCGACCGTGTGCGCGAGCGGGCAGAGGAGATCGCAGGATTCTGGCTTGCCGGCGCAGCCGGCGCCTACGGGCAGGCGAAGCGCCTGGTGCGCTCGCGCCCGGAGCGCTCGTTCGTCGAGCAGCTTGAAGAAGAAGCGCGTTCCATCGGCGCATCCTTCGACACCCCGGATGCCAAGGCTCGTGTTGCGGCATTCGCCGCGGCATCCATGAAGAAGGCGCGCTGAGGTCAGACGCGAGTTTCGCACAGACGCACGCGAGCACTGCGCTCGCGACGTGCGGCGTGGCAGGATGAGAGCATTCGGCCGAAGAGGGGAACGCCATGTCAGAGGTCAGCACAGAAACCAAGGGGAAGGCGAACGCCTCCCTATTGATCAGAGGGGCGATCTGGATCGCCATCGGTGCGCTCATCGCGGCCGCTCTCGTCTGCGTGGTGTGGGTGCTGATCGGCGATCAGGACGGCATCATCGGTCGCGCGTTCTTGACGATCCTGCTGCTTGCGGGGTTCGCCGGCGTCGCGATCCTCGAGGCGGGACTCGCACCCAAGCGGCCGGACTGGCTGGCGCTCGCCAGCATGATCACCTGGATCGTCGCGCTTCTGGTCGGCGCCATCAAGATCTGGCTGCCTGAGGAGCCGGGGGAGTACGCCGGCGGTATCGCACGCTTCTTCCAACTGCTGCTCGTCGTCGGCATATTGCAGCTCGCCCTGCTGCACGTGCGACTGTTCACTCCTGCAGCGAAGCGCTACGTCACGACGTTCACCACGATCATCTACTACACGACGATCGCGGTTCTGGTGCTGCTCGTCGCGATGCTCGTGATCTACCTCACCCTTCCGGACACGTTCGAGTACGGCGACCTCTACTGGCGCATCGTCGTCGCCCTGGCCATTCTCGCCGCGGTGGGCACGACGCTCATCCCGCTGCTCAACGCGCTCTTCGCGCCGAAGAAGACGCCGGCGGTGCCGGCAGGCTATGCGCCGCAGGCCTACGCTTCTGCTCCTGCCATCGCGGCACCGGTTCAGCAGCCGGCACAGCAGCAGTGGCCGACGTATGCCGACGGTGCGACCCCGCTCCCTGTGCTGCAGGACGGCTCGCCGGACTGGAACGCCTACTACACCGGATACCCGACCGCTCAGCAGAGCCAGTTCCCCGAACCGAACCAGTACTTCGGCCAGTACCAGGATCCGAATCAGTACCCGGCGCAGCCAGACGGCCACGCACAGCAGGCGGCATCCCAGACGTTTGAAACCGGCCCCGCGGCAACCCCGCAGCCGTACGCGCCGTCGCCCACACAGCCGGCCTTCGTCTCGTCTCCTGACGCTCCGATCGGTCCGGATGGCCTGCCGGTCCCGCCCGCAGGCGCGCCCGCCGCTCCCGACGGCATCGCCGGAGACACATCTGTTCTGAACGTGCCCCCGATGCCGGACGTTCCGCCGGTTCCCGACCTGCCCCCGACGACGCCGCCTCCGGCGGAGCAGCAGCCTCCAGCGTCACCGGGCGCCTTCCCGCCGCCGCCTCCTGCGCCGCCGCAGTGACCCCGGTGCTGAGCCTTCAAGAACTCGCGGCCGATATCGCGCGTGAGGCGGGAGAGCTCGCACGGCTCAGACGGGCCGACGGCTTCCTGCTCGCCGCCACGAAGTCGACTCTCGCCGACATCGTCACAGAGGCTGATCGCGAGGTCGAGGCACTGATCCGCGCGCGACTGGACGCCGAGCGTCCCGATGACGGGTTCCTCGGTGAGGAGTCCGGCGGCGGCGAGGGCACGAGCGGTGTGACCTGGGTGGTCGACCCGATCGACGGCACGGTCAATTACGCGTACGGCATGCCCGCGTACAGCGTGAGCGTCGCGGCAGTCGAGGGTGGTGCTGATCCGAACAGCTGGCGGCCGATCGCCGCAGCCGTGTACGCACCGGTGATGGGAGAACTCTTCACTGCTGCACGCGGTGAGGGTGCGTGGCTCGGCGATGTGCGGCTCGCTGTGACTGACGAGACTCCAGCGGGCGCGTTGCTCGCGACGGGATTCGGATACGACCCGGCAACGCACGACGGAGATCTGGTGACGGTGCGCCAGATCATGCCGCTTGCGCGCGACCTGCGTCGGAGCGGATCGGCGGCGCTGGACCTGAGCTACGTTGCGGCGGGTCGCCTCGACGGCTACTTCGAGCGAGGACTGAAGCCGTGGGACTTCGCGGCAGGAGCGCTTCTGGTTTCGGAAGCCGGTGGCGTGGTCACCCGCTTCGACACGGCATCCGCTCGTCCTATGCTGATCGCGGCCGGGGCGCCGCTGCACGCCCGGATCTCCGGCATTCTCGACAAGGGGATTTGAGGATCCGCACATGGCATTCTCAGCGCGAGCACGGTAGTGTTTACCCGATCGTTACCTTCGTTGCCCGAACATCGAAGGTCATTAGCCCCCCAGCGTGACGAATCCCGAGAGAACCGTTTTGCCCATTGACACACCTATGGCTGAGCCTGCGCCCTCGCGCCGTTCCAGTCGACGTCAGGCAGCGGATCACGTGACCCTGACAGGCGTTCAAGAGACGACTCAGGTCGAGGTCGTCATTCCGGTTCTTTCCCGGCGGGCCATTCGTGACCGTCAGCGCGCAGCGACGGGCGAGACGAAGATCGTCGCTTCTGAGAACGTCGATGAAGCTGTCGTCGCGACGCCGCCGGCACCAATCGTCGAAGACTCCACTGCGTCCGCTGAGAATGCCGAGTCCGCCGAGGATGCGTTCATCGCAGCATCCCGTGCATTCCGTGCTCTGGCAGGTGAGCAGCCGGCACCCGGTCAGGCGCCCAGCCCCACGGCGACGGTGCTTCCGGCCGAAGCGACCGCCGTGCACGTCGCACCCCGCAAGCCCCGCTCGCGTCGCAAGATCCTCGCGGCCGGCGCCACGGTGGGCATCATGGGGATCGCGGGTCTGCTCGCCGTGTCGATGACACTGCCCGCCGAAGCCGTCGCAGCAGCCCAGGGCATCCCGATGCAGTCGACGACCTCTCTCGTCGCAGCGACTGCTGGCGCAGCATCCGAGGTATCCGACGATGAGATCCAGGCGTATGTCGCGTCGTCCGATGTGCGCAACGAAGCGATCCAGCGCACCGAGGACTACTCGACGCTGTCGCGCGTCGACCTCGCTGCGGAGCAGGGCATCGCCTATTCGAACACCGTCTACACGAACGACCCGAGTGCTGCCATCCAGTGGCCGTTCATCGTCGGTGTGGGCATGAGTTACGGATACGGCATGCGCGACGGGCGCCTGCATGAGGGTATCGACCTCGTGCCCGGTGCTGGGGCCCCCGTGCAGGCGATAGCCGACGGAACGGTGCGCATCGCGACGGAGTCCGGCGGCAATTACGGAGTCACCGTGTACATCGATCATGTCATCGATGGCGCGCTCATCACGAGCCACTATTCGCACATGCAGTACGGCTCTCTGCGGGTCGCCGCGGGTGAGACGGTCAAGGTCGGGGACATCATCGGGCTGGTCGGGAACACCGGTCGCTCATACGGTGCGCACATGCACTTCGAGCTCATCGTCAACGACTCGACGATCGATCCGCTTCCGTGGCTGCAGGCGAACGCAGGACGCAAGTCTTACTGACCGCCTCAGTTTTTGAGAACGCCGAAGAAATGGTATTCTCGTGTGGTTGCCCTCGCGGGTGACAATGCCCCGATAGCTCAGTGGTAGAGCACTTCCATGGTAAGGAAGGGGTCGTCAGTTCAATCCTGACTCGGGGCTCGCAGCATTCGCTTTCGCGAGTTGGATGCCATGCGGCAGGGTAGCTCAGTTGGTGAGAGCGCACGACTCATAATCGTGAGGTCGCGGGTTCAAGCCCCGCTCCTGCTACAGATGAAAACCCCCGGGAAATCCGGGGGTTTTTGCGTATCTGGAGTGCTCGCAGGGATAGCGGCGAGGACGGGGCCGCTGGTCCGTCATCGGCCATGGCGCCCAAGAAGCTGAACGCCCGACGCGCTGAACGGGGGAAGGTACCAGCACGAGTCCGATCAGCAGCAGCCAGCGCAACCAGAGAATCGGGGGGCGAAGCATGCACCTCGCCCCCCGATCGTTGCTCGCGGTCAGCTCGCGTCGTATGCGGCCTGCCATATCTCGAGGTAGCGGTCGATGCCGAGGCCCTGGAGGCCGTCCAGGTACCCATTCCAATCGCCGTCGCTGTTCGGGTCACGCACTCCGGTGACGAACTCGGCGGTCGAAGTCGCCACGTTGCTCTCGATGTTGGCTGTCAGCGTGGACAGTTCGTTGCCTTCTTCGACGGGGACCCAAAGGTCCCAGTACGGGAAGATCGCGTCGGAGTCTTTTCCTTCGTAGAGCTTGGTCGCTTCGAAGAGTCGACGCTCATAGCCCGGCTGCGTGTTGATGTCGAGTGGCGCCACCTGCGCGTTTCGGAATTCCGTCGTCTCGAACACCTGGGCCATCGGACCCCAGCTGCCGTTGTAGTCGGCTTCGTTCTCCTCATCCACCAGAATGTCGAAGAAGGTCGCTTCGAGTTCTGCGTCGAGGGCGACCTCGCCCTCGTCAGCAGCTCGCCAGCCGATGTCCTCTTCGCCGAACTCGCCTCGCATGTGCCCTTCCTCGGTGAAGAGATAGTCCATCATCTCCATGATCACCTTCTGCTCCGTCTCATCGGCGGCCTTCGTGACGACGAACGTGGCACCGGGGATGCTCGGTAGCTGATACGTCGCGTGCGGCCCCGCTGGGCCTTCGAGCGGCGGAATCGGGAAGTACTGATTGTCGCGACCGTCTTCCTGCCCGACGCTCACGAAGATTCCGGAATGGATGGCTGTGGCACCGCCGAGGATCACCGCTTCGGCGTTGTTGCCCAAGCCCTGCATGGTGTCGTCGCCCTGCGAGAATGCCGCGGGGTCGATGAGCCCTGCCTCCCAAAGCTTGTTGAGGAATTTCAGGCCCTCCCGCCATCCGTCCTGCATCGGCTGCATCTGCACGGTGTCGCCGTCGAGCCCCAGCGAGACGGGCTGCCCGTTCGCGCCGGCTCCGGTGTTGAAGGAGTTGGAGATGAACGCGTTCATGATGTACGGCACGACCGACCACTGGGCACTGCCGGTGATCGGGATCTCATCCGCAACACCATTGCCGTTGGGGTCGCCCGTCTTGAAGGCCATCATGACGTCGAAGAACTCGTCAGGCGTTGTCGGCGCATCGAGTCCGAGCGTGGTCAGCCACTCTGTGTTGATCCAGAACTTGTACGGGTACGAGCAGTGGTAGCAGTCATTCCACTGCGGAAGACCCCAGATTTTGCCGTCGGGCGCTGTGGCGAGCGTCTCGAAACCGGGCTCAGCGGCGAGGGCATCAGCGATATTCGGCGCATACTCGTCGATGAGGTCGTTCAGGGGCAGGAGTACGCCCTGATCGCCGTAGCGCTGCAGTTCTGCCTTGTTGAACTGCGAAGCCCAGGGGACGAGCATGTATGCCTCGGGCAGGTCGCCGCCCGCCAAGGAGACCTGGCGAGCCTCGTTTGCTGCCCCCGATTCGTAGCCGGTTGTCTCAAACTGGATATCGACGTCGAACTTCTCCTCCATGAGGAGGGTGAACGAGTTGGTGTTGAGATCCATCTGGCCACCCTGCTCGCCGAAGATGGTGATGACCTTCTGGTCGTCTTCTTCACTTGGCGAACAGCCGACCAGTGCGGCGGCCAACACCCCTACTGCGGCGATGCCTGCGACTGAGCGACGGCTGTATCGCATCGTGTCGGATATGTGATGTCTGGACAATGTCTTGCCTCCTGATTGAGGGTGGGAACGTTGCAGGGAGTGATCCTGAACGGGTAGAGACTCGAGCCGAACCCGCATCCGTCTGCTCTTGATCGGAAGTCGCAGGCGGCCGCCAGTGGCACATCATCCGGACGTTCCGCTCTGCGGCGTTGCAGGTATGCACTTCACGGTAAACGTCTGATCATTCGCTGTCAATATTCACTTTCCGGGATCTCGCGAAAAGCAGCGACCGCATCTAGTGCAGAGAGAGTTGACGGTCCCGCCGCACGGGAACCGGTGCAGGAGAGGGACAAGAAGTCGTATCTGTTCCCGCCCACGCGCCGGAATTGCGCTAAGCTAAACATCTGATGACTCCGTCTCGCGCAGACGCGCGAGGGAATGGGCATCATCGAAACGCCGTCCACGTGACCCGACTCGATGACACCAGCAGAGGACACAAGATGACGAACACACCGGAGTGGAACGACCCTGCCGTCTACGAATGGGGGACCGAGCCTGCTCATGCCTCGCTCATGCCATACGAGACGCACGAGCAGGCCATGCGCGCTGATCGGCTCGGCTCGCCGTATCGCTTGAGCCTCGATGGCGAGTGGAAGTTCCGCTGGTCGGAGAACCCGGGGTCGAGGAAGCTCGACTTCACTGATGACCGTGTCGACGACGCGGATTGGGACACGATCCCGGTGCCTTCCTCATGGCAGCTGCACGGATACGACTTCCCCATCGGGACGAACACCGTCCTGCCGTGGACCGGGGCCAACGGCAACGGCGAGCAGCCCGATCCGCACGGCGACTACCCGCACGCCCCGACCTCGTACAACCCTGTCGGTCAGTACCGCACGACCTTCGAACTTCCGGAGGAATGGGCGCCGCGTCGCACCTTCCTTCGGTTCGACGGTGTGGAATCCGCCTACTACGTATGGATCAACGGCGAGAAGATCGGGTACCGCGAAGACAGCTACACGCCCGGCGAATTCGAGATCACCGCCCATCTCCGTCCGGGACGCAACCTGATCGCGGTGGAGGTCTATCGGTGGTGCACCGGTTCCTACCTGGAGAATCAGGACAGCGTGCGGCTCTCCGGCATCTTCCGCAGCGTCTCTCTGATCTCCCGATCTCCGGTGCTGATCCGCGACTTCACTGTCCGCACCGAGCTGGACGATGCATTCGCCGACGCCGTGCTCGACATCTCCGCGGACATCCGCGACTACTCCGGTGAAAGCGCCGGGCTCGAATACAACGTCCGGGGGCGGCTCTTCGACGGCATCGAGGTGTCGGCGGCCGAAGTATGGGTAGAGGCCGCCCGCGTACAGCTCGCTGGTGTCGGGGTCGATTCCACCGTGGCTCTGGCGGCGCCGGTTCGGCAGCCGCGTCTGTGGTCGGCCGAGCACCCTGAGCTCTACACACTGGTCCTCGAACTTTGCGACGAGACCGGGGCGGTCGTCGAGCGCATCTCCACACGCGTCGGCTTCCGGCGGGTCGAGATCGCTGACGGTGTGCTTCTCCTCAACGGGCAGCCGCTGTCGATCAGAGGTGTCAACCGTCACGAGTGGAACCCGCGGACCGGACGCACGCTCTCCAGCGCGGATATGATCGCCGACATCCGGCTCATGAAACAGTCCAACATCAACGCCGTACGCACCTCGCATTACCCGAACGATCCCCGTTGGTACGAATATGCCGACGCGTACGGGCTGTACATCTTCGACGAAGCCAACAACGAGACCCACATCAACAGCGTCGACGCAGCAGGCAAGCCCAACATCCCCGGTGACCGTCCGGAACTACGGGACCCGCTGCTGTGGCGGATGAAGAATGTGGTCGATCGTGACAAGAATCACGCGTGCGTCATCGCCTGGTCGATCGGCAATGAGTCCGGCGTCGGATCCAACCTCCGAGCCATGTACGACTGGGCCAAAGAGCACGACCCGACCCGCCCGGTCAGCTACCAAGACCCCACTGGCTCAGGGTCGATCATCGTCCCGACGGAGCTCTCCGACTTCGACGGCGACTTCTACCCGCCCGTCTCCCAACTGATCACCCGAGCACAGCGCGACCCCAGGCCGTATTTACTGATCGAATACGCATTCGGCCAGGGGAACACGTCCGGCTACCTCGACGAGTACTGGGCCGCCATTCGGGAGCATCCGGGGCTGGTGCTCGGCGGTTTCCTCTGGGATTGGGCCGACAAAGGGTTGTGGTGGCCGATGCCGGGGACTCCCGGGGCGGAGTTCATCGCTTACGGCGGTGATTGGGGCGACGACCCGAATGAGGAGAGCGCGCATATGAGCGGGCTGGCGCTCGCCGATCTCACGCCCACGGCGAAGCTCGCGGAAGCGAAGCTCGCATACCAGCCGGTCACCGTCACCGCCCCCGCTTTGCCGACCCCGACCATCACGATCTCCAACGAGCACCTGTTCACGGGCCTTGAGGGGCACACGCTCGAATGGTCGTTGACCGAGGACGGAATTCCGCTTCAGGAGGGAACCGTTCCAGGTGCGGAGCTGGCCATCGGGCCAGGCGAGAGCTCCGAGATCACGCTTCCGCTCGTGATTCCCGAGAGCCCGCGCCCCGAGGCGGAGTACCGGCTGGACATCTCGCTCACTCTCGCAGAGGTCACCCCTTGGACCGAGCGCGGGCACGTCGTCGCCCGCGCACAGTTCGACGTCCCGGTTGCGACTCCTGATGCGACCCGCGTCGCCGCCGAAGATCTTTCGCCCGTCCACGTGGTCGATGACGCCGGCTCGATCCGCGTCAGCGGCGACCGGTTCGAAGCTGTGGTCTCCCGAGACACAGGACGTCTCACGTCGCTGCGCTACGACGAGCGGGAGCTGCTCGCGAGCGACCTGATGCCGAACTTCTGGCGGACGCCGAACGACCCGGAGCTGGCAATCCCCGACATTCGAGTCAAGCGTCCGGAGCCGTCGCAGCCGTGGCGCGGCGTCGGCGAGGAATGGGCCGTCGACGATATCGAGGTGAGGCCGATGCCGGGGGCGGCACGGATCACCGTCCGCGGCACCGTCACCACGAAAGTGCCCTTCCGTCCGAACGATGAGATCACCACTTCACCGCAGTCGATCGTCTACACGATCCACGGCAACGGACAGGTCGACGTCTTGTCGAGACTCGCGCCGGTGACGGGCACGCCTAATCCACAGGTGATCGGCACCACGCTCGGACTCCGCAAGGAGTTCGACACCATTCACTGGTACGGCCGCGGACCGCTCGAGTCGACTGCCGACCGACGCTCCTCCGCATTCTTCGGGCGGTACTCCGGCACCGTCACGGAGCAGGTCACCCGCTACAGCCGCCCTCAGGACTCCGGGAACAAGGCGGACACCCGCTGGGTGGCGGTCGTGGACCATGACGGCACCGGTGTGCTGTTCGTCGCCGGCGGGAGCATGTTCTTCAACGCCCAACCCAACAGTCCGGATGAGCTCGCGGACCGCCGGCACTGGCACGAGGTTGCTCCGTCGAACCGTACCGTGGTGCGTGTCGATGCTGCGCAGGAAGGTATGCAGGGCGGCAATTGGGATGTCATGACGCGCCCCGACAGGTACAGCAACACGCCCGCCAAGGGCCCGTATCAGCATCTCTACCGGATGCTGCCGCTCCGCGCAGGGGATGACCCCGCAGAGGCGGCCAGGGAGTTCGTAGAGACCGAGCTGTCCTATTCGCCCGCTGTCGCCCCGCAGCCGAGCCCGGAAAGCAGCGTGTCGGTGTGACCGCATAAGCCTCTGGTGGATCGCCTCGTCGGAGGGGATCCACCAGGCGGGACGCCGGTTTCGACGGCTATATGCGCCGTAGGCTAAGCGTGCGCGCCGCGGGCTCGTCCGGCAGCTCGATCACGAGCTCGCCGGCAGGGCCATCCCAGGTCGCCCGCGTCGGAAGGCCCTTCGGGAACACGATCTCCACCTCGATCTCACGTCCGGCGTGAGCCGCGAGCGGGACCCGGACGGTGGTGGGCCCCGATCGGCGCCAGACGGTGAGCAGTTCACGCTCGTCGTCTCGCATGCCGAGGGCGACGACGGGGTCGTGCCAGCCGGGCAGGCCCAGGGGCCAGAACGGCAGAGCCGTCGTGAGTCGGTCACGCGTCTCTCGGTACGCGGCGAGCCCCTCCCGGACCAGCTCCATCTGCGGCGGCGAGAGAAGATCAAGCCGACCGCCGAGGTGCACGCGCCCCAGCAGCGTGTTCGCGAGCGAGAACGCGATCCGCTCGTCGGACCACGACGGGTCGGGGTAGGCCCACACGGCCCCCTGTTCGGGAGTGACGGCGGTGGGCGCGGACGCGGCGATCGCCGCGGTGAACAGCGGGTCCTGGTTGTCGCTCGTCGACTGGATGGGGTGCACCGCGAGGGTTGCAGCATCCATCCGCTGTCCGCCGCTCGCGCAGCTCTCGATGACGAGTCCGGGATGCCGGTCCATGAGGTTCCGCACCCAGTCAAGCAGCACGCGCTGGTGACCGAACTGCCCGTCACCGGGACTGTCGGCATCCACGTCGGTGCCCTGCGTGACGTCCATGTTGTAGTCGAACTTCAGGTAGCCGAGACCCAGGTCCACGATGAGTCGCTCGACCGCGCCGTCGATGTGGGCGAGAGCGGCCGGATGCCGGAAGTCCAGCTGCAGCCGACCGGACTCGATGACCCGCTGCCCGTCCCGCTGGAAGAAGGCCTCCAGCGGCAGAGTGTCGGCGACGGGGCTCGAGACCGAGACGACCTCAGGCTCGAGCCACAGCCCCGGCACCATGCCGGCCGCACGCATCCGACTCGTCATCGCCTGCAGGCCGTCGGGGAATCGGCGCAGCGATGGCTCCCACGAGCCGAGATCGTTCCACCACGTCGCCCCGTCGGTGTACCAGCCCGAGTCCATGCAGTAGATCTCCGCGCCCGCGCGCCGCGCGGCGTCGATGAACGGCGGCATGTTCTCGCTCGTGGGATCGCCCATGAGGGCGTTCATGTAGTCGTTCACGATCACCGGCAGCGCCTCGTTGTCCGGGTGCGGACGACGTACGCGGCGCCGCGCGCGGGTGAGGGAGCCGAACAGCTCGTCGTCATCAACTGCGAGGACGAGGGTCGTCGGAACGGAGCGGAACCGCTCTCCGGGCGCGAGGCGGCGCATCCATGCCGAGCTCTGGTCGGTCGGTCCGCTCGCCACGAGGTACAGCGCGCCGCCTTGGTCTCCGAGCTCCCAGCGCCAGGCTCCGTTGTGCTCGACCTGCCACAGCACAGATCGTGACTGATCCCGCGCTCGCAGGACGCCCATCGGCAGGTGACCGCCGGTCGACCAGCTTCCGCGCTGCCCGATGGCGAACGACGCGCGGGAGCCGGTGATGCCCCACTGGTCCAGCCCTGAGTCGTCGAGTCCGAGTTCAGCCGGGGTGCGACGCTGCCAGACCATCTCACGGAACCACGTGTTGTGCGCGAACCCGACCTCGTAGTCGAGCCACCAGTGCGCTCCCGGTGACGAGATACCGCCGAGCGCGACGGACGAGACCGCGCGGAGCTCGACGGCCTTCGAGCCTGCGACGATCTCGGTCTCGCATCGGACGACGGGCAGGTCCGGCCAAGCGGACCACCGTGAGATCACGCTGACGCGCGTCACGGGGTCCTGCGCGGTCACCTCGAGATGCGCCATCCCGGCCTCGTGCCATTCCCGGTGGTCGACGAAGCGCAGTCTGCGCCCCACGGCGCTGCCCATGAGGCGTTCCGACGACAGGATGCCCGAGCCCTCGCCGCCGAGGTGGACCTCGGCGATCGGCAGAGCGGATGCCGGGTCGGAGGCGCTCTCGTCGCCGGAGCGCGTGAACCGCTGGACCATCGGCGGCTCATCAGCCGATGACGAGATATCGAGCTCGATCGCGCCGGGTCGCCAGGTGATGGTGTGTTGGTCCACGGTCACCCCTTGACCGCTCCGATCAGAATGCCCTTGTTGAAGAAGCGGGCGACGAACGGGTAGACGAGCATCACTGGCACCGTCGAGATGACGATGAGCGAGTACTTCATCAGGTCGGCGAGCTGCTGCCGCTCCATGGCGGCGGCCGCGTCCAGACCGGGGGCGGCCTGGTTGAGGATCAGCACGTTGCGGAGCACCAGTTGGAGCGGGAAGAGATCCGGGTCGCGCAGGTAGAGCAACGCGTCGAAATAAGAGTTCCACTGGAAAATGGCGTACATGAGTGCGATCACCGCGAGCAGCGGCTTGGACAGCGGCAGGACGGTCGAGAAGAGGAAGCGCAGATCACTCGCGCCATCCAGCTGGGCCGCCTCATACAGTTCGTCGGGGATCGATGACCGGAAGAACGCGACGGCGATGATCACCTGCCAGACGCCGACCGCCTGCGGGAGAATGATCGCCCATCGGGTGTCGAGGAGACCGAGGTTCTGGACGACGAGGTACATCGGGATGATGCCGCCGGCGAAGAGCATCGTGAACACCACGAAAACCGTGATGCCGCGGCGACCCCAGAAATCCTGTCGGGACAGGGGATAGGCGATCGCGACCGTGAGCACGAGGCTGATCGCGGTACCCACGATGGTGTAGAACAGCGAGTTGCCGAATCCGGTGAGGATCGAGCTGTCGCTGAGCGCGCGCTGGTACCCCTCAAGGGTGAAGTCGATCGGCCAGAACGTGACCTGGCCCGACGACACCGCGAGCGGATCGCTGAAGGAGCTGGCGACGATGTAGATGAGCGGCAGCAGCACCACGAGCAGGAAAGTGGTGAGCAGGATGTACACGCCGGCCATGAACCACCGGTCGACCACAGGCTCCTTGATGCGCGTCGGCCTGAAGTCGTTACGCGACTTCGAGAGTCGGGACTTCTTGCTGGCCTTGTCGGGGGCTTCTTTCAGCATCGTGTTCACCACAGTCCGTTTCCCGTCAGTCGTTTCACGATCGCGTTCACTCCGAGCAGCAGCACGAGGTTGATGACTCCGTTGAACAGTCCGATCGCCGCCGCCTGGCTGAAGTCGGCGCTGAGCAAGCCGACCTTGTAGGTGTATGTCGCGATGATCTCGGACTGCGAGATGTTGAGACTGTTCTGCAGCAGGTATGCCTTCTCGAAGCCGATCGCCATGACGTTTCCGACCCCGAGGACGAGGACGATCATCGCGGTGGGCATGATGCCCGGCAGATCGACGTTGAGGATCTTCTGCCAGCGGCTCGCGCCGTCGACTCGCGCGGCTTCGTACAGAGTGGGATCGATCCCCGCGAGCGCGGCCAGGTAGATGACGGCCGAGTATCCCATCGTCTGCCAGATGTCACTGAAGACGTAGATGTGCCGGAAGAAGTCCGGATCGCTCAGAAAGTCGATGGATCCCAGGCCGAAGAACTGCGTCACGTGTCCGGCGATGCCCAACCGCGGCGAGAGGAAGAGGATGGTCATCGATACGACCACGACCGTCGAGATGAAGTAGGGCGCGTATGTGACCATCTGCACGGTGTTCTTGAAGAACCGCAAGCGAACTTCGTTCAGCGCGAGCGCGAGGATGATCGGGATCGGGAAGCTTGCCAGGACGACGTAGGCCGAGAGCAGGAAGGTGTTGCGCAGCACCGGCCAGAACATCGGATTGTTGAAGAAGCGCTCGAAGTGCTTGATCCCAGCCCAGTCGCTTCCCCAGACGCCGTCTATAACGTTGTAATCTTTGAAAGCAATGATGGCATTCGCCATCGGCACGTACTTGAAGATGACGAAGTAGGCGATCGGAATCAGGATCAGCAGATAGAGCTGCCAATGCCGACGCCAGCTGCGCTTGAAACCGCGCAATCCGCGGGAGTTGCCCCGGTCGCGGAGTTTGCGGGTGACACCGCCGACGTCCAGGCCGACGCCCGGCGGGCTCACCATGCGGACCTCACGAGTTTGAGGGGCGAGTTCGGGGAAGTGGAACGGGCGAGCGACCTCAGTCGGATGTTCATCAGGTCTCCTCTCTGAGTCGATGCAGCACACTTTACGATAAACGTCAGATCAATGTCTGTCAATCGCTCCCGACGCTCGCGTCTCGATTAGGTCGCTATGCGCCCGGGCCGAGGCTGCATAGATCCGGTCTGTGAGCCTGAGATGCCCGGTTATTCCGGCATTCCGGGCACACTCCCTGTCGTTCGACATCCCAGTTTCTCGAAGACATCACTGCGCCCACGCCGTTGGTTCGAGTCGCCAAAGATGCAGATTGATTCAATCTTTCAACGTGGCCGCACTCGCGCGCGAGGTCTGATTCAGGGAAGCGTCGAGCGGGGCGTCTAGACGACGGGAGCCACGGGGCCGCGGAGTGACGGCACTCGACGTTCGCGTGAGCGGGGCGAAGCCCATCGGGCGGCATTCGCAATCACGCGCTGCACGTCGGGGTGATGGTAGACCGGATAGTCCTGGTCGCCAGGGCTGAAGTAGAAGATCCGCCCGCGCCCGCGCGTGAAGGTCACACCCGAGCGGAAGACCTCGCCGCCGCTGAATGAGCTGATGAACACGATCTCCTCGGGCACAGGGATGTCGAAAGGCTCGCCGTACATCTCTTGTTCCGCGATGACTATGGGATTCGGAACACCTTCCGCGATCGGATGCGAGGGCGCGATCGTCCAGACCAGTTCGCGGTCGCCCGCGCTCCGCCACTGCAGCGTCGCGGTCGTCCCGAGCAGGCTTGTGAAGACCTTCGACCAGTGACCGGAGTGCAGCACGATCAGCCCCATCCCACCGAGCACGTGCTGCTTCACCCGCTCGACGACAGTGTCCTCGACGGCGTCATGCGCGGCATGACCCCACCACAGCAGCACGTCCGTCCCTGCGAGCGCCTCCTCGGTGAGTCCGTGCTCCGGCTCCGGGAGGGTGGCCGTGCGTACGTTGACCCCGGGAAGCAGGCGCGTCAGCGCTGCTCCGATCGTGTGGTGCATGCCGTCAGGGTAGATTCGTATGACGTTCTCATCGCGAGTCTCGTGAATGTACTCGTTCCAGATGAGGACTGTGAGGGCTTCAGTGACCATGCAACCACGCTACTCCACCGCGAATGCGCAGTTCTGCGTCAGCCAAAGCGATCCGTACCGATCTGCTCGCGCGTCCGACTTTGATCGAACCTATTTCCGTCTCGCCGCGTACACTGAGAACGTGGCAGCTGAGACAGAAGACTTTCCGACGGGTTCGCTTTCGAGATCGGATCACGTCATCGACCATGTGAAGCGGATGATCGCCTCGGGTGAGCTGCGAGCGGGGGACCGACTCCCAATCGAGAAGGAACTCGCCGCGCAGCTGGGGGTCTCCCGTGGCTCGCTTCGTGAAGCCGTGCGCTCGCTGGCCACGCTCGGTGTGCTCGAGACGAGACAGGGCGATGGCACGTATGTGACGCAGCTCGACGCGAGCTCGCTCCTGCGGCACCTCGAGTTCTGGGCGGGGCTGCAGGAGGCCAACCAGTCGGTCGACCTCCTCGCGGTCCGTCGCGTGCTCGAGACCGAGTCGGCAGGTCTGGCCGCGGTACGGCTCACTGAGGACGAGTTCGAGGAACTGGAGAAGATCCTCGCCGAAATCGATGCCGGACTGATCACGGGTGAACTCGAGCCGGAGTCCTTCATCGATGCTGATGCCGCGTTTCACCACCGGATCGCAGTCGCGAGCGGCAACGCGGCCCTGTCGGCGCTGATCGACAGCCTCATGACACGCACATTGCGCGGGCGCCTCTGGCGCGCGATCACGGAACGGGACTCCCTCGGTGAGGCGCACGCCGATCACCGGGCCATTCTGGCTGCCCTTCGCACGCGCGATGCCGAGCGTGCACGCATCCGTATGGCCGCGCATCTGCTGGGCGTCGAAGTCTTCGCAGCCGACCACCCCGTGAAGGACGACGTGCCTCCAGCGCATCAGAGCCCAGGCGGTCACGAGACGACGAGCACCTCTTCGGCCTCCGACTCCAACCAGTAGCTGCCGGTCGGGAACTCGTACCGCTGGATGCTCTCCTCGTGCAGTTCTGCGCTGTATCCCGGCTTCGAAGGAAGCACGTAGTGTCCGCCGGCGACGACGGCGGGATCGGTGAAGTGCTCGTGCAGGTGATCAACGTACTCGGTGAGGCGCTTGTCCAGCGATCCTGAGACGGCGACGAAGTCGAAGATGGAAAGATGTTGCACGAGCTCGCACAGCCCGACGCCACCCGCGTGCGGGCACACCGGGACTCCGAATTTGTGGGCCATGAGATAGACGGAGAGGATCTCGTTCACGCTGGCCAGGCGGGCAGAGTCCAGCTGACAGAAGTCGATCGCCTCGGCTTGGAACATCTGCTTGAAGAGAACGCGATTCATGCCGTGCTCACCGCTCGCGACGCCGATCGGGCTGACCGCCCTGCGGATGGCGGCGTGCCCGAGCACGTCGTCGGGGCTCGTCGGCTCCTCGATCCACAGCGGCCGGAATTCTGCCAGCTCTTTGATCCAGTCGATCGCCTGGGGAACGTCCCAGACCTGATTGGCGTCGATCATGATCTCGGCGTCCCACCCGACGATCTCGCGGGCCACACGCAGTCGCCGACGGTCCTCCTCTAGGTCGGCGCCGACCTTCAGCTTGAAGTGGCGGTATCCGTCGTCCACCGCCTCCTGCAGGAGCGTGCGCAGCTTGTCGTCGGAGTAGCCGAGCCAACCGGCGCTGGTCGTGTAGCAGGGGTAGCCGCCACGGGATGCCAGTTCTGCGATGCGCTGCTGGCGAAGAGGCGCCGATGCGCGGAGGAGATCGAGGGCCTCTTGTCGGGTCAAGGCGTCCGACAGATACCTCAGATCCGCGGCATCCACGAGCTGTTCCGGGGTCATCTCGACGAGGAGCCGCCACAACGGCACCCCGGCACGCCGGGCGGCCATGTCCCAGAGGGCGTTCATCACCGCCGCCATCGCAAGATGGACGACGCCCTTCTCCGGACCCAGCCAGCGCAGCTGCGAGTCGGATGCGAGCTCGCGGTATATCCCGCCGAGGTCGTCGAGGAGTGCGTCGACATCGCGGCCGATCAGTGGCTGGGCGCGCTGCCGGGCTGCCTCGGTGCACAGGTCGTTCCCGCGCCCGATCGTGAAGGTGAAGCCGTGGCCGCGCAGGTCGCCGTCGGTCTCCAGGATGACGTAGGCGGCGGAGTAGTCGCCGTCCTTGTTCATCGCATCGGAGCCGTCGGCCTCAAGCGAGGTGGGGAAGCGTATGTCGTGCACGCGCACCCCGGTGATGATCGCCATTAATCGTCCCTTCTTGCTCGTGATAGATCGAGCATCATTCGATCTATCACCGTTCTTGTAGAGGGGTTCTCTCTACCTTGATCGTCGCGCTACTCGAGTGCTCGCGTCGCTTTTCCGTTGAGTTTATTGCTATCTCGGCGCCTTGGGGTCTTCTTTCTCTGCGTCACGGCGCTCGCGACCCTTCTAATGCTACCGCCACTCCCCACGTTAAAGATCAGATGTTTACACATGCTATCCGCGATGTTAGCGTGACGTTTCATCGACGAGGAGGAGAGCAGGGTGCAACGGGAGGCGTATTCACAGCCGTGGGAGTACCGGGATGTCACCGACGGGACCTCGAGGGATCCCTGGCCAGTGGTCATCCCTCACGACGCGGTGCTTGCAATGGCGCGCGTCCCGGACGCCCACCAGATGGCCTCGGGATACTTCCCCGGCGGAAAGTGGGAGTACCGCACACGCATCTTCGCTCCCGCGCACTGGAGGGATCGCCACGTCGTCCTCGAATTCGAGGCCATCCACCGCTCGGCCGCGGTTTTCGTGAACGGAGACCTCGCCATCCGGCAGCCGTCCGGAAGCACCTCTCTCGTGGTGGAGCTCGACGCGTTCCTGCGCTACGGCGTCGAGAACGAGATCGTTGTCGAGGCTCGTGCCGACCGCGATGCTCGGTGGTATACGGGAGGCGGGATCATCCGACCCGTGCACCTCGCCGTGGGTCCGCGGGTGCACGTTCCGCTGGACGGCGTCGTCGTGACCACCCCGGAGCACGATGCGGAGGCGTCGCTCGTGCAGATCATCACGACGGTGCGCAACCTCGAATCCGTCCCAGTCGTGAGGTGGCTGGAGACGAGCATCACGAGCCCTTCGGATGACCTGGTCGGCGTGGACCGGACCAGGGTCAGCGTGCCCGCCGGCGGCGAGGCGGAAGTCAGTCAGCGAATGCTGGTGGAAGCGCCGCTGCGCTGGTCCGTTGATAGCCCCGACCTGTACCGCGTGACATCGCGTCTCACCTCGGGTGCCGGGGGCGAGGGGCAGACGGACCACGGAGACGTGCTCTTCGGAGTCCGGTCACTTCATCTGGACGCTCGCCGCGGCCTGCGGGTGAACGGGCAGCCAGTGAAGCTCCGCGGGGCCTGCGTGCACGCCGACAACGGGGTCATAGGAGGGGCGACGTTCGATGCCGCGGAGGAGCGTCGGGTCGCGATCCTCAAATCTGCCGGCTTCAATGCGATCCGCAGTGCCCACCAACCGATGAGCAGGGCGATGCTGGACGCCTGCGACCGGCTCGGGATGCTCGTGATGGACGAGCTCACCGATGTCTGGACGAGGGCGAAGTCGCCCGAGGACGGCTCCGACGTCTTTCTCGAGCGCTGGCGGTCCGACCTCGAGGCGATGGTCCGCAAGGACCGTAACCATCCTTGCGTCATCATCTACTCGATTGGCAACGAGATTCCCGAGGCGGCGACGCGATCGGGCAGCGAACTGACCAGGGCGCTGGCGGCGGCGACGCGTGCGCTGGACCCGACCCGCTATGTGACTGCGGCCGTCAACGGCGCGCTGTTCGTGATGGACGGCGCGATCGACATCGATCCGGAACGGCTGGGCGGGGCATCACTGGACCCCGTGGCCGAGATCAACGCCCGCTCGATGAGTCTCGAGGACCGTATGAGTTCTCTGGCCCTCACGGATGCCGTCGCCGAACTGACGGAAGAAGCCTACGGCGCGCTCGACATCGCCGGGATGAACTACCAGGACGCCCGCTACGTGCTCGATCATGAGCGGTACCCGCACCGCGTCATCGTCGGGTCGGAGACCTTCCCGACCCGGATCGACCGCCTGTGGGGGCTCGTCCTGGCGAACCCTCATGTCATCGGCGACTTCACGTGGACCGGGTGGGACTATCTCGGTGAGCCCGGCCTCGGGCGCATGCACTACAGGGACGACCAACCTGGCAGCGGGGCGCTCGGCGCGTACCCCTTCCTCATCTCGCTCGCCGGCGACATCGACATCACGGGTGAACGGCGCCCCGCGTCCTACTATCGCGAAATCGTCTTCGGCTTGCGCGCCGAGCCCTTCATCGCTGTGCGGCGGCCGCACACCCGCGGGCGTGAGATGAAGGCTGCTCCATGGTCGTGGACGGACAGCATTCAGTCCTGGACGTGGCCGGATGCCGGAACGGATCCTCTCGAGGTCGAGATCTACTGCGACGCGGCGGAGGTGGAGCTGTTCGTCGCCGGATCGTCGCTCGGGCGACAGCCCGCGGGCGCCTCACACGGCTACCGCGCGCTGTTCGCAGTTCCGTACGCGCCGGGCAGGCTGGAGGCTGTCGCCCTGCGCGACGGACTACCGGCCGAGCGGGCGGCGCTGCAGACCGCCGGGACCGACCGTCGACTCGCGCTGAGGGCAAAGCTCTCAACGCCGGATACGGGCGGACAGCGCCTCGCGTTCGTCGTCGTCGAGCTCGTGGACGACGTCGGAGTACGGGCGACCGACGGCGACCTGGAGGTCGAGGTCGACATCGATGGTCCGGGTGAGCTCCAGGGGTTCGGCAGCGCACGACCCGAGACCGAGGAATCGTTCAGCGGCTCCCGCCATCGCCTCTACGACGGGCGCGCGCTCGCTGTCGTCCGCCCGACGGGGGCGGGTCGCATCGTGGTGATCGCCTCCGCGCCGGGACTGCCATCCGCTTCCGTCGAGGTGCAGGCGGTCTGACGCGCCGGCCTGCACCCCTCAGAGAGAGGTCAAGGGCACCGCCGTCGGCCGATCCGCCGCAGGACCGAGATCCAGCCGCCGTCCCTCGACGGAGGCGGTCATCATGGTCTCCATGATCTCGAGAGCGTGGAACGCGATGCCGGCGTCCGCGCGCGGCATGTCTCCGGCCGCGGTGCGGTGGAAATCGAGCAAACCGAAACCGCGGGCGCTGTCCTCGTAACCCGCCGACACAGGAAGGGGTTCCCAGTCCTTGCCTCGGACCTTGAGCAGCGTAGTCCCGTTGAATTCGTTCGGGTCTGGCACGATCAGCGATCCCTCGAGACCATGTACTTCGATCGGGACCGCTCGGGTACCCACGGTGTCGAAGCTCATCGTGAGAGTCGTCGTCGCGCCTCCGACGTGCTCGAGCAGGCCGGTGATGTGCGTCTCGGTGAGCACGGGAACGCGCTCGCCGGCGCGCGGGCCCGTGGCGATGACCCGTTCGTCACGTGGATGCGATGCGGCAGCCGACACCCGCGCGACCGGGCCGAGAAGTGTGATCAGTGCGTGCAGGTAATACGGGCCCATGTCGTAGAGCGGCCCACCTCCGGGCGCGTAGTAGAAGTCGGGATTCGGATGCCACGCCTCGTGACCTGGGATCGCCATGGTCGCCGTCGCCGCGATCGGTCGTCCGATGAGCCCGTCATCCACTGCACGACGGGCGGTCTGGATGCCGGTTCCGAGAACCGTGTCCGGAGCGCAGCCCACCCAGAGCCCTCGCTGCTGTGCGAGCTCGAGCACGGTGCGTCCCTCCGCGAGCGTCACCGTGAGCGGCTTCTCGCCGTAGACGTGTTTTCCGGCCTCAAGGGCACGCAGAGAGATGTCCGCGTGCGCCGCGGGGATCGTGAGGTTGAGCACGATGTCCACCTCCGGATCCGCGAGGAGATCGTCGACGCTGCCGCCGGGTACTCCCTCGGCGGCGCCGACGGTCGTGGCGCGCTCGATGTCCAGATCGGCGACACGGACGAGGCGCACTTCGTCTCGGATCCGCCGCAGCGTCTCGAAGTACATCCCCGAGATGAAGCCGACGCCGACAACTCCGACTCTCAGCGGAGCGACAGCGTCCCCGTTCAACGACTTGCCCACAGCAGTCCCCTTTCCACGATCGTCCGCACAGGCGGCTCATCCAGCACTTCGAGCTTGTGACCGCCGGTGCAGACGAAGATCCGTCCCGCACCCCACAGCCGCGTCCACACCACCGGAGTCGTGAACGGGTGATGCCAGGCGTCGAAGTCGCGGTGCACGATCTCGGTCGTCGCCAGGACGTCGTTGTAGGCGTCGGAGAGCACCCAGTACTGCTCCGTGTGCAGCCTGAAGTCTTCGATGCCCGACACGATCGGGTGATCGCGCCGCTCAGGCACGATGTTCACGGTGAAGTCGAGATAATTGTCGGCCTGATCACCCGTCCGCTCCTCCTTCGGCACCGCCGCGTGATGGGCGAACTGCCCGCCGATCAGCTGCAGGTAGTCGGCGCTGTTGCGATATGAATCCGCGATGCCGCCGTGCCATCCGGCGAGTCCGGTGCCCGCGACAACGGCCGCGATCAGCCCGGAGAGCTCCGCATCGGCGATGGTGTTCATTGTGTTTACCTGCACGACGAGGTCGATGGGGGCCATGATCTCGGCGTCGGCGTAGACGGCCGTCCCCTCTTCGACCCGGACCTCGAATCCCTGTCCTTCGAGGAACGGGATCACCGAGTCGGTGGTCTGTACGGGCTCGTGTCCGTCCCATCCTCCGCGTACGATGAGGGCCTGTTTGTTCTGCTGCATGTTGTTGGCTTTCGGTTCAGTGACCAGCAGGCGGCTGGGCTTCGGGAGTGCGCTCGAGTCTGACGGTGCGTGGTCCGTGCGACAGGTCTACCGATAGGGCGGTGCCCAGACCGCTCACCGTGACGATGTCACCGTGGCGGGTCGCATCAGAGCCGGGCACGAGCTCGAGGGAGACCGTCGCGCCGTCGGCGTCCCAGGTCAGCTCGTCGATCACGACGCCACCACGCGCACGCACGCCCCGGATAGAGCCGGAAGGCCATGACGCGGGCAGCGCCGGCAGAAGCGTCAGCGATCCGGGCTGCGACTGGACCAGCATCTCGATCACGACGGCGGGCAGCCCCCCGCTCGCGTCGACATTGAAGATCGAATCGCCGTCGTGCGTGGACACGGCGTTGGGACGCCAGAAATCGCGGGCGAGGGATTCGACGCACCGCACCGCTGCCTCCGCATCGCCGAGCCGAGCTGCCGCGAGACCCAGTCCGACCAGACCGAACGCCATCTCCTGGCGGCCGTCCCGTCCGGCCCAGGGTCGCTCATCCCGCCATCCCAGCTTCCGGCGGATCGTCTCGAGCGCCGCCGCGCGGAGCTCTGGCGTCTGGGCCGCGGGATCCTCCTCGTACCAGAACGGGTACAGCTGTGAGACGTGACGGTGCGCAAGCTGCTCGTCGAACGCCGGATCAAGCCATTCGGCGAACGTCCCGCCGTCCGCGACGCGGTACGGCGGAAGGTGATCGGCGAACGATTCCCATGCTGCGCGGTCGACGTCCTCACCCAACAGGTCGGCGATCCGGATGCCGAGGCGCACGGCGTCGCGGAATGCAGCGACATCCATCGTCGCGTCGACCGCGAGGGGATTGGTGCGGTTGGCCGGAGTGTTCTCCGGAGAGTACGACGGTGCAAGGTGGAGGGTTCCCGTGTCGTCCGCGAACACGACCGATGTCGCGAACGCCATGACGTTGCGGGCAAGCGGCCACGCATACTCGCGTAACGTCTCGAGGTCCCCGGTCGCGGAGAACTGATCCCACGCGAGGCGCAGCACCCACGCGCCCCCGGCCATCCAGTAGAGATGGGGATGCGCCGCGGCGAAATGATTGCTGCGCCCGTGCGAATCGAAGCGCGCGGGGAGCAGCCAGCCCTCGCCGCCGAACACCCGTTCTGCGTTCTCGGCGTAGTCCTCGACGTGGCGGAAGATCGCCCGTAGGTAGGACGTGAACAGCTCCGGGGTGCCTGATGCGACCAGGGAAGCCACTCCGCCGTGCTGCACGTTGCCGTTCTGCGTCCAATCTCCCGACCAGGCCGGCCGTCGGGTTCCCTGCCAGATGCCGACCAGCGTAGGAGGCAGCACCCCGGTCGAGGAGATGATCGTGTGGCGCCCTGCAGCAAAGGCGAGCTCGAGCGCCGCGAGCACGGAGCCTGCGTCTCCTGCGCGCGCGCTTTCCAGCACGGCGTCGTACGAGACCGAGTCCTCCACGCCGCTGTGCAGATCGAGCGAGGACGCCGCGAACAGCGAGGCATGCGAGGCCGTCGACGATGGTGTCGACCCGACCAGTCCGCCGGACAGCTCGACCCGGATCGGCAGGCTCACGGTCGCGCCCGCCGGGACCCGCACCCGCACACCGCCGTCCACGGGGCGGGGGTCGAGATCAACGGAAACGTCGACCTCGACCCGCGCGCCGGTGGGCTGCGACAGGCTTGGTGGATGCTCGCGGACGAATGGGGGCAGGGTCTCCGCGTCGACCTCGACGTCGACCATCAGTCGGCCGCCTTCGAACAGAGGCTCGGACGGTGTCAGGAAGATGCCGTAGTCCGTCGACGGGTAATCGCCGAGCCCCGGCTCGTCGGGGCCGAAGTCGAGGGACAGCACGCCGTCCACCTCACGGGTGGAGAAGAGTTCGAGAGTCAAGGTGCCATCGGCACGGTCGGGGATCAGCGCGATGCTGCTCCATTCGCCGGCAGTGGTGACCCATTCAACTTCGACGCGACCCGTCGTGAAGTCTCCGACCCGACGGTAGGTCGACTCCTCAGTCGGCCCGTCAGGGGTCCACGAAAGCGCGGCCACAGGGACGAACGGGTCGGTCCAGATCATCCGCCCGTCGTATCCGTCCTTCGCGGCGGCGAGGGACGTGATCCGGGCTGCGGTATCCGAGTCCTCGGAGAGGACGGCCGCACGGACCTCATCGATCCGATAGGCGATGCGCGGCGCGGCGATCGCCGAGTTCACCGGTAGGAAGAACTCCTCATGGCAGATGTGGACGATGTGACGCGCGGGTGCACCAGACAGCACGGCGCCGAGTGAGCCCGTGCCTGCGACGAGACCGTGCTCCCAATCCAGAGCAGTGGATGAGCTCCAGAATCCGGTTCTGATGGGCACGGCGCGATTCCTTCCTTGCGGACATTGCACGATTGCGTGATCCCACCCTACAGGAAGTCATCCAATGAATTCTTGGAAGAAGGGACACTCTCGTGATTTCCTCTTCGCGATATGATGAATTCATCGAATCTTTCAATGTTGCAGGAGTTGCTATGCGTAGCGTGTCGTACATCGGATCAGGTCGTGTCGAGGTTGCAGAGGAGTCGATCGGCGCCCCCGCCGCCGGAGAGGTGCAGGTCGCCGTTGCGTTCACGGGCCTCTGCGGCACTGATATGCACATCATCCACGGATCCATGGACGGGCGGGTGACGACGCCTCTGGTCTTCGGGCACGAGATGAGCGGCACCGTCGAGAGGATCGGGGCGGACGTCGACGGATGGTCGGTCGGCGACCGGATCACGGTCATGCCTCTGCAATGGGACGGCAGCTGCCCCGCGTGCCTTGCCGGACACCGGCACATCTGTCAGAATCTCGAATTCGTCGGAATCGATTCTCCCGGCTCTTTGCAGCAGCAGTGGAACGTCCGAGCCGAGTGGCTGATCCGTCTGCCGGATGACATGCCCCTGGATATCGCGGCCCTCGCCGAGCCGACTGCGGTCGCCGTGCACGACGTGCGCCGTTCTGAGCTCCGTCCCGGCGACAAGGTCGTCGTGATCGGCGGCGGGCCGATCGGACTGCTCATCGCGAGCGTCGCCCGCCACCTCGGCGCCGACGTCGCGGTGATCGAACTCGTGTCGGCTCGGCGCGCGCAGATCGCCGCGCTGGGCTTCGAGACGCTCGATCCGCGTGTGACGAATCAGAACGCCTGGGTGGATCGGTGGACCGGGGGTGCGGGGGCGGATGTCGTCTTCGAGGTCTCCGGTGCGGCCGCCGCCGTGCTGGGGGCGACGTCGCTGGCCAAAGTCCGCGGCACGATCGTGGTCGTCGCGATCCATCCGACTCCGCGCCCGATCGACCTGCAGCGGGTGTTCTGGCGTGAACTGCGTCTGCTCGGTGCCCGCGTCTACGAGCGACGCGACTTCGACACGGCGGTCGAGCTTCTCGCGGACGGAGTGATCCCGACACAGCTGCTGATCACGAAGGTCGTCCCTCTCTCGCAGGTCCAGTCCGCCTTCGACGATCTTGAGCAGGGGAATGCGCTCAAGATCCTCGTCGACGTCGGAGCAGGCGAGTGACCGGGGCGTTCGACCTCACGGGACGTCTCGCCGTCGTCACGGGCGCTTCGCGCGGCATCGGCTACGCGATCGCCGAATCCCTTGCCGAAGCGGGGGCGGACATCATCGCCGTGAGCGCGTCCATCGATCCGGCGCGAAGCTCGGTGGGGGACGCCGTGGCCGCTCGCGGACGAGCGTTCGAGGCATTCGCCTGCGACTTCGCTGACCCTGCGGCGGTCGCGGCGCTCGGTGCCGAACTCCGGGACCGGCCCGTGGACATCCTCGTCAACAACGCGGGCACGATCCGCCGTGCTCCTGCTGCCGAGCATCCGAGCGAATGGTGGGACGAGGTCATCCAGGTCGACCTGTCGAGTCAGTTCGCCTTCACCCAGGCCCTCGCGCAGGGCATGCTCGATCGCCGGCGGGGCAGGATCATCTTCACGGCCTCCCTGCTCGCGTTCCAGGGTGGCATCAACGTGCCGGGCTACGCGGCGGCGAAGTCAGCGATCGCAGGCCTCACGAAAGCACTGTCGAACGAGTGGGCGGCTCGAGGCGTCACCGTCAACGCGATCGCCCCGGGCTATATCGCGACCGACAACACTCGCGCGTTGCAAGACGACCCGGCGCGCTCGCGAGCGATCCTCGATCGCATCCCCGCGGGGCGGTGGGGTGCGGCATCGGACATCGGCGGAGCCGCAGTGTTCCTCGCCGCACCGGCGTCCGCCTATGTCTCGGGAGTGACCCTGCCCGTCGACGGCGGATGGCTCGGGCGTTGATATGACCGACTAGCCCCTCGGGCTGAGTGAGTGTCGGCGAGGCAAGGAACGCGAGGATGGCATGCAGCCGCTGTTGGGCGACGGCCGTGAGGACTCGCGGAAGCGTGCGTAGCTCAAGTCATCCGGGCGCGGCTCCGCCGCTTCACAGCGGCTGTAAAAGCGTTGCTATCGACCTCAGCGTTGCCTCCAACTCGACCGACGATTCCAGCAGCCACTGGATCTGCAGTCCGTCTGATGCGGCGATGACGAGCGCGGCGAGGTGCTCAGCGGGCACGTCGTCGCGGATCGCGCCGGATGCCTGCTGCTCGCGAAAACTCGTCGTCAGTTCAGCGCGCAGGCGCTCGAATCGGGTGGAGAAGTACTCCCGAGCCACCTCGCTGCCGCTCTCGAGGGCTGCCGCGACGAGCGTCGAGTAGAGCTGAACGAGACCGGGGACCTCGACGTTCTGGACGGCGGCAACCACCATCGAATCGACCCCGGGGGTGACTGGTGACGTGTTGCCCGCCGCACGCTGTGCCTCGGCGTGCGCATAGACCGCGACGAGCAGCTGTTCCCGCGAATCGAAGTAGTGCAGCAACGCCGCGTGCGACACTCCGATGGCCTCGGCGATCCGTCGCAGAGAGGTGCCGTCGGCACCGCGCTCGCGGAACACCTCGATGGCGCGATCCAAGATCTCCTGCCGCCGAGCGACGCCCTTGGCATGCGCACCGCGCCGTCCGATCACCGGCTCTGAGTCCATACGTCACAACATATCCGAGACTCGAAGAAATTAACCTCCACGTGGAGGTTTTGTGATAATCTCATCGCACCGCCAACGCGGCATCCTCACAACGACGTACAAAAGGAAGAATCATGGCTCTGCCTCTCGCCTCAGTGCAGCTGTATTCGCTTGCCAGCGAGTTCTCGACCGACATGCACGGCTCACTCGAACGACTCGCCGCGATCGGCTTCACGACGGTGGAGGCGTACGACTTCGTCGGGCGTCCTGCGGAGATCCGCGCGGCCTTCGACGCGACCGGCATCGTCGCCTCGACCGGACACGCGCCGCTGCTCTCTGACGAGCTGTGGACGCCGGACGGTTCCATCCCGACGCCCAAGCCGGAGATCGTCTTCGAAGCCGCCGCCACCATCGGGATGACGACCGTTTTCGACCCGTTCGTCGCACCGGAGCGGTGGGTCACGGAAGACGGCGTCGCCGACATCGCCGAACGGCTCAACCACGCCGCAGAGGTCGCAGCGACCTTCGGTCTGTCGGTCGGGTACCACAACCACGCGCAGGAGTTCGTCGCCTCGTTCGGCGGCCAGACCGCATATGAGCGCTTCGTCGAACTCACGGATGAGCGGGTCCAGATCGAACTCGACCTCTTCTGGGCGCAGACCGGCGGGCAGGATGTGACGGCACTGGCCGCAAAACTCGGCAGCCGCCTGAACGCGGTCCACGTGAAGGACGGCATCATCCCTGCGGTGAACCCGTGGGGCCCGGAAGGCGCCAAGTTCTCGTCGGACAGCCTCGACCAGCGGCATCCGGGAACGGGCGACGTGCCCCTCGCCGACGCCCTGCGTGCGAACGAGAACATCAAGTTCGCCGTCATCGAGTACGACCACGCGCCCGGCGACGTCTTCGAAGACATCGCCGCCGGTTTCACCTTCCTGCGTGAAGGCGGATTCGTCGCATGAGTGCTCCTCTGGGCGTCGGCATCATCGGCACGGGCGTCATCAGCCAGACTTACCTCGAGAACCTCACCTCGTTCCCCGACGTGCGCGTCGTCGCGGTCGGCGACCTGATGCCGGAGCGTGCACGCGCGAAGGCGGAGGAGCATGGCGTGCCGACGTGGGGAGACGCGGATGCCGTGCTCTCGAACCCCGACGTCGAGCTCGTCGTGAACCTCACCATCCCCGCCACGCACATCGAGATCTCCTCGCGCGCGGTCGCCGCGGGCAAGCACGTGTGGACGGAGAAGCCCCTCGGGCTCGACCGTGAGAGCACGCGTGAGCTGCTGCGCGCCGCCGATGCCGCGGGCGTGCGCATCGGGTCGGCGCCGGACACGATCCTCGGGCCGGGCTTCCAGACCGCCAAGCGTGCGATCGCCGAGGGCATCATCGGGACTCCGCAGTTCGTGAACACCGCGTTCCAGACGCAGGGCCCCGACCTGTGGCATCCGGAACCGGCGTTCCTGTTCGCCGCAGGGGCGGGCCCGCTCCTCGATATGGGGCCGTACTACTTCTCGGCCCTGGTCAGTCTGCTCGGCCCGATCGCCGGCGTCGCTGCGCGCGGTTCACGGTGGCGCACCGAACGGCAGATCCACACCGGACCACGCGCGGGGGAGAGCTTCCCCGTCGAGGTGCCGTCGACCGTTCAGGTGCTCTCCACCTTCGAAGGCGGCCAGCAGGGCACGCATCTGCTGAGCTTCGATTCGGCACTCGAGCGCCACGGCGTGATCGAGATCCACGGCAGCGAGGGCACGCTCGTCATGCCCGACCCGAACACCTTCTCGGGCCGGACCGCGTACGTCAAGCCGCTCGGAGTGCTGCGCGACGGCATGTCGACGGTGCAGGAGTGGACCGACATCGAGCAGCAGGGCACCGTCGTCGGGCGAGGCCTCGGCGTGCTCGACATGGCGCGCGCCATCGCTGCCGAGCGTCCGCACATCGCGACGGGCGAGCTCGGCTATCACGTCCTCGACGTGCTGCTGTCGGCGGAGGCTTCCGCGGCCACCGGCCAGTACCTCGAGATCGAGAGCACTGTCGGCGAAGTGCCGGCGATGCCGGTCGACTTCGATCCGTTCGCGGTGACGCTGGGATAGGGATCGCTCCCTCTGCGGGCGTTGAAAGGAGGAAAGTGTCGGTCACGCAGCACGATGACCGGCACTTTCCTCCTTTCAACCTTCCTCGTGTGCGGTCACGACGCGCGGCGCATGTCAATGGGGCTGCCGAAACCGTCGGGCAGCGCGAGTCTGGTGCGGAACTGATTCCGACCAGAATGGAGAAAGCCATGTCCAACTCGCTCCCCGATGAAGAAGGCGCCCTGCCCGACGAGGACGGCGTCCTCCCAGGCCAAGACGTCGACCCCGATCTCGGTCCGGACAGCGACCGCGCCGCTGATGACGACGACGATGACGATGACGATGACGACGACGAGGATGTCGATCTGTCCGATCTGCCGTGACAGGAGATTCCCGGATGGACCTCACCGTTCGAAGTTCGGTACATTGGTCTCGCCCAGCAATGTCGGAGCCGACAACAAATCGGTGCATCGACAACCTGCAGGGCGTCCACTGAATCTTGCGACGTCGCTCGTCGTTCGCGACGGCATCAGCCGCGCCGCGAACTGAAGGACGGCCGTCGCGCGCCGATCCGAAGGAACATCCATGCCCAATCCGATGAGGATCGGCGTCATCGGCGTCGGCAAGATCGCAGAGCAGTATTTCGCAGAGTTGCCGAAGCTGTCGAACCTGGTGCTCGTCGCGGTTGCGGACCTCAACGCCGCGCGCGCGGGTGAAGTCGCGCGCGAACAGGGCGTGGAGCAGCTGAGTGTCGACGCTCTGCTCACGGACGACAGGATCGATGCCGTACTGAATCTGACGATCCCCGCCGCGCACGTGGAGGTCGGTCTGCGTGCGATCGCCGCAGGCAAGCACGTGTTCGCCGAGAAGCCCCTCGGTCTCGGTATCAAGGAGGCGGCGCAACTGCTGCAGGCTGCGGACGCCGCGGGTCTACGGGTCGGATCCGCACCCGACACCGTCCTCGGAACCGGCGTGCAGACGGCACGGAACCTGCTCGATGACGGGAAGATCGGCACCCCGGTCGGTGCGGCCGCCCAGTGGACATCGCCAGGACACGAGTCATGGCATCCGTCGCCGCAGTTCTATTACCAGCCGGGCGGGGGACCGCTTTTCGACATGGGACCGTACTATCTGACGACGCTCGTCACAATGTTCGGGCCGGTGATCTCGGTGGCGGGGTCAGTGAGCACTTCAGATCGCAGCCGCTCCGTCGGCACCGGACCGCTGCAGGGCACTCCGCTCGACGTGTCGATCGACACTCACGTCTCCGCGATCCTCTTCCACGAGAGCGGCGTCAGCTCGACGATCACGGTGAGCTTCGATGTCTGGCAGTCGAGGGCTCCCAAGATCGAGATCTACGGGACCGCCGGCACGATCTCAGTGGCGGATCCGAACAGATTCTCCGACCCGACTGAAGTGTGGACCGCCGAGGCTCCGGAGTGGACGGTGGCTCCGGTCTCCGGTGGCTACGCCGACGCCGGGCGAGGCGTCGGGCTCGCCGACATGGCCAGGGCGATCGAGACCGGGCGGCCGCATCGGGCTTCCGGGCAGCTCGCCTTCCATGTACTGGAGATCATGGAGGCCGTGCTCGTCGCCGGACGCGAGCGTCGGGTCGTGGAGCTGACGAGCACGACCGAGCGGCCGGAATCCGTGCCCGCGGGGTCATCCCCCGACCGATGGTAGCCCTGACCGTGGTGGAGACCGCCCGCTCTGACAGCCGATTCTCGGCAGTGAAAGGAATGACCTCATGACCGATCGACGTGCGCTTGTCGTCCGTGGCGGATGGGAGGGCCATCACCCCGTTGAGACGACGGAGCTGTTCATCCCGTTCCTGGAGAAGTCGGGATTCGAGGTGCGCATCGAGGAGTCGAACGAGGTCTATGCGGATGCCGACACGATGGGGAGCATCGACCTTATCGTCCAGTCCGTGACGATGTCGGAGATCTCGAAGGATGCGTTCGCCGGGCTTCGCTCCGCCGTCGAAGCGGGAACAGGCCTGGCCGGGTGGCACGGCGGCATCGCCGATTCGTACCGCGCCAACTCGAACTACCTGCACCTCATCGGCGGGCAGTTCGCCACCCATCCCGGCAGGCCGCCGGCAGAGCGCCCTGGCGATGAGACCGACAACTACCTGTCGTACACGGTCGAGATGACCGATCTCGGGCGCACGCACGAGATCACGGCGGGCATCGCAGATTTCGAACTGACGACCGAGCAGTACTGGGTGCTGCACGATGACCTCATCGACGTTCTCGCGACGACGACGCACCCTGTTCAGCCGTACCATCCGTGGCATCGTCCGATCACGTCACCGGCGGTCTGGACGCGGCAGTGGGGCGCGGGCCGGATCTTCGTGGCCACACCGGGCCACAGCGTGGATGTGCTCGAGGACGCCAACGTGCGCACGATCGTCGAACGCGGGATGCTCTGGGCCAGCAGAACGACGACGGCGCGCTGAGGTTCAGCACCGATCGGGTCACTTCCCCTTCTTGTCGTCGTCCTGATCCTTCCGGTCGCCCGAGTTGTTCCCCGGACCCTTGTTCGGATTCGCGTCTTCCTCCCCCTCGCCCTCGGTGACCTCGTTCGCGGGCGCGTCCGTGGTGTCGGAATCGGTATCGGGCTGATCCTGCGCTGGCGGCTGATCGGTCGCGGGGGCGGGGGATGTGAAAACGTCGTCCGCCGACATTCGAGAAGCGATCCGCTCGGGTGATTCGTCCGGAAGGGAGAACGCCCAGAACCCTGAGAAGGCGATCATCGCCGCCGCGACGGCGGACATCGTGGTGATCGCTCCCGCGCGCGACCTGCGACTGGCGCGGCGCCGGGCCGTGGGGAGTGCGCTGCGGCCCCGGGCCATGTGAACGTCGTGGCGTCGGGGGTCGGTGAGCGGCCCGACGATCTCCTCCCGTGGGACCGGTGACTGGCGCCACGGTCGTGATCGGCAAGAGAGTCGACGGGATCGTGGGCGGCACCGTGCGCAGTCCCAGAGGCGACGGGTCATCGCTCAGGAAGGCCGCCGCCTGCGCCACCTCCCGCGCGGAGGGGCGGAGCTCGGGATCGACGCGGGTCATCCGGGTGAGAAGCGCCACCCACCGCGGGCCGAGCGAATCCGGCACGGTGGGAGTCTCCTCAAGCCGGCGAAGCGCCGTCTGCACCTTCCCCATCACCGGGAATGCGGGCTCACCGGTCAGCGCTTCGATCAGGACCAGCCCGAGCGAGTAGATGTCCACCGCGGGTGTGAGCTCTGCCCCTCTGACCTGTTCTGGTGCCATGTAGGCGGCCGTACCCACGACGATGCCCGGTGAAGTCACCCGCGGATCCGCGAGGCTGTACGCGATGCCGAAGTCCATGAGCTTCGCCGTCCAGCCCGGTCCGTGTCGCGGATCCCGCGCCAGCATCACGTTCGACGGTTTCAGATCGCGGTGGATGATGTCGGACTCATGGACGACCTGCAATGCCTCCGACAGATCTCCGGCGAGCGAAGCGGCCTCCGAATCAGACAGCGGCCCATCAGAGAGGCGCGACGCGAGCGTCGGCCCGTCGACGTACTCGATCGCCAGGTATCGAGCGTGCCCAGGATCCAGTCTCGCGTCATAGAGCGTGACGAGCGAAGGGTGGTTCAGCGATGCGAGGACCGTGGTCTCGCTGTGCACCCGTTCGTCGGCTGATGTTCCCTCATCCGCCTCGCCGAGCAGCTTGATGGCCACAGTGCGTCCGAGAAGCGTGTCCTCGGCGCGGTACACCGCGGCCATCCCGCCCCGACCGAGGCAGGGTCCCAGACGGTAACGTCCGTCGAGCAGAATCTCGGTCGCATGCTCATCTATCGCATCCATGGCTCACTCCATGTCGCGCGGCTCGGGTACCGCACTTCCGCCGACTCTAGGAAGTCCGCGCCGCGTCGTCTTCTGCCTTGACACGGCTCATCGGACGTGCTTCGACGTGAGCCGGAACGCCCGCAGTCGCAGGCTGTTGCCGACGACGAGCCCGTGCGACCGCGTCACGGCCGCACCCGCGAGCATCGGGTTCAATCGAAGAGCATCGCCATGCCACAATGACGCCATGACCAAAGCCACGGCTGATCTCTACGACGAGTTCGGAGACGAACTCCAGTCCCTCCCGGTCCAGTTCCTCAGCTTCGGCAGGCGAACCGCTTTCGACGGCCCCATCCGCACGATCCGTTGCGTCGAGGACAACGCGCTCGTGAAGACGATACTCGCGACTCCGGGCGATGGTGCGGTGCTGGTCGTCGATGGCGGTGGTTCGCTGCAGACCGCGTTGATGGGCGACATGATCGCCGAGTCCGCCGTCGCGAACGGCTGGGCCGGTGTCGTCATCAACGGAGCGATCCGCGACAGCGTCGCGATCAACGGTCTGGATCTCGGGGTGAAGGCGCTCGGCACGAACCCCCGTAAGAGCGCCAAGCTCGGCGCCGGCGAGGTCGACGTCGACGTGTCGTTCGGGGGAGTGGTCTTCCACGTCGGTGCGCATCTCCACAGCGATGCGGACGGCATCCTCGTCGAGCGCTGAGCGCCCCCACCTCACCGGCCCGGGCCCGGGCGACCGGCCCCGGCCCGGGGGACCGAGGTTCAGGCCGCGGCGCGCAGACCCTCTACGAGCGGTGTCGTCGGGCGTCCGATGAGACGAGCGAGGGTGCCGTCCGTGTCGGCGAGCGCACCGCCGCGGATGCCCGCATCCAGAGCCGTCACGAAGCCGATGGTGCCCTCATCCAGCCCCGCAGCGGCGAGTGTCGCGGCGTGCTCTTCGGACGACAGCGCCTGGTACTCGACCGGGCGCCCGACGACCTCGGCGATCGTGGCGGCGAGCTCGTCGAAGTTCCAGGCGACGTCGCCGGCGAGCTCGTACACCTCGCCGATGTGGCCCTCTTCGAGGAGTACGACGGCCGCCGCATCCGCGTAGTCGCGTCGACTCGCCGATGCGACTCTGCCGTCTCCGACACTCGCGGCGAGCACGCCCGATGTCGCAGCCTGCGCCACGTTGCCGGCGTAGTTCTCTGTGTACCAGTTGTTGCGCAGGATGACGGCGGGGACGCCGGAGTCGGCGATCAGTTCCTCGGTCGCCTTGTGCTCCGGGGCGAGAACGAGGTCGCTCGTCGTCGCTTTGGGTGCGCTCGTGTAGACGAGTTTGGTGACGCCGGCGGCCTTCGCCGCGTCGATGACGGCCTTGTGCTGCGCGGTGCGCTTGCCGACCTCGGAGCCCGAGACGAGGAGCACGGAGTCGACGCCGTCGAGCGCGGCGCTGACGGATTCTGCATCGTCGTAGTCCAACGTCACGACGCGGATGCCGCGCTCGGCGAGATCCGCAGCCTTCGACAGGTCGCGTGCGCCGGCGACGAGCGTCTGCGGGTCGGCGCCGCGCGTGAGGAGGCTGTCGATGGTGAGGCGGCCGAGCTGTCCGGTGGCACCGGTGATGAGAATGGTCATGAGGTTCCTTTCGATGAACGGTCCTCGATGACAACCGGTCACGATCCACAGCATTCCGATCAGAGGGTACCCACTTTGAAGTAAGGTACCCACATGAACGTCAGTTTTGCGCAGATAAAGGAATCCATTCCGAACGTCTTCGAAGACGGCTGCAGCACGCGAGTGGTTCTCGACCACATCATGAGCAAATGGGGAGTGCTCGTGCTGTCCAGCCTGTCCGACGGCACCCGCCGCTGGGGAGAGCTGCGGCGCGAGGTCGACGGCATCAGCGAGAAGATGCTCGCCTCGACCCTGCGCACGCTCGCCGCCGACGGGCTCGTGCACCGCGAGTCGTTCCCTTCGGTGCCGCCGCACGTCGAGTACAGCCTGACTCCGCTCGGAGTCGATCTCATGGAGCGCATGCTCCCGCTGGTCGCCTGGGTCGCCGACAACTCAGACGGGATGCTGGGCCGCGAAGGCGCCTGAGCAGGCCCGGCGGGTCAACTGCGGATCAGATCGACGCCGGCCGCGGTCAGCTGACGCAGCGTCGCATCCGGCAGGAACGCCCTGGTCAGGCCGCTGCCGATTCGTGCGAGGTCGCCTTCGTCGCGGTAGAGCAGGTAGATCGGCTCGTAGCGAGGATTGAACTTCTTCTTGAACTGGTGCAGCGAGCGGAATCCGTACACCGGCTCCAGCATCCCGCCCATCCTCGACAGCAGTGATGCGATCGCGCCCTCGTCCACCGGTGACTCGTGCGCGAGCGGTGCGCCCGACAATGACAGGATCTCCGCGCCCTCCTCCGAGAACGCCTTCGCAGACGACCCGATCAGGAACTCCATCACCGCGCCGAAGCCGCCGTCGCGCCGTCGCATGAGGTCGAGCGTCCACCCGGTGATCCGTCCGCCCGCACCGTAGACGGGGAGCCAGCTGAGCAGGCCGTCGACGTCGCCCTCGGGCGAGATCGCCAGGGCCAGGCGTACCTCAGGATCCTCGGCTTCGTGCAGCGTGCCGAGCGTGAAGCGCATCTCGGGAAGGCCCTTGTCGCCGACCCATGATTCCGAGATCGCCCTGAGCTGCTGCCTGGTGCCCCAGCTCACCTCGGCGAGCGTGGTCAGACGGAACGTCATCTCCTCGCGCTCGGCTCGGCTGAATGACTGGCGCACGCGGGCCCACGCCTTGCCCTGGAAGGTGAGCCCCGCGAGGTCGATGATCGTGTCATCCGCGACGGTGAGCGCCTGCCAGCCTTCGGGAAGCTGCTCGCGCGTGCGTTCGGATGCGCTGAAGAAGCAGGGTGTGACGGCGTGCTCCTCGGCCGCGGCGATGAACTCCCGCACCGAATCCGCATGCCCTTCTGGCGGGCCGAGCGGGTCGGCGAGCGCGATGGCCGCTCCGGAGCGCAACTGGAACGGCACGATCCCGCCCGACGACGTGCGCAGGTACTCCATGTTGTCCCACGTGGTCATCCACGACAGCGTGCCGCCGCCGTCCTGCCGGATGATCTGCTTGACCTCGTCGACGCTCACCGGGGCTCCGCCGAGGCTGCGGGCGCGCCGCCATACGCGGAACGCGGCGCGAGTGACGATGAGGAAGATGAGATAGGCGAACCAGAGGAACCCGGCGGAGACCGTGACATCCAGGTCTCCCTGCATCGATTGCACCGAGCCGTCGTCGACCAACAGCAGCAGCACGCGCGCCAGGATCGCGAAGGCTCCGATCAGGATGTTGATCGCGGCGAGGATGATCGCGATGATCCAGGCCCAGCGGCGTCCGCGCCACAGACCCATCGCGATCAGGAGGATCACTGCGGTGTCGAACAGCACGTCCGGCAGCGCCGTCTCGAGCCAGAGATCGGTCTCCCCGAAGGGGCCGTTGGTCGGGACGAGCATCACGATCAGCTGGATGACGCCGAGTGCGACGACGATGCTCACGGCGAGCATCCGCTGTTCGTGGACTGTCGTGCGCTGCACCCGCAACGACCGGTCGACGGACAACACGAGAAGGATGGCCAGCGCGTGTTCCAAGTCGGCGAGGCTTCCGAGGTACAGCAGGCTGATCGCCGCGAACCCGAGCACGACGAACCACGCCCGCTGCCGCCATGGTGCGGCGAACAGCCCGATCGCTGCAGCGATGCAGGCCATGGTGCCGCCTGAGGCACCGACGTCGAGCGTCTGGGCGAGCTGCTGCGCCCACGGCCACGGCAGCGCGCGTCCGCCGGCGAGCAGCAGCGCTGATCCGAGGATCGCGAACAGCTGGCCGAACCAGTAGTACAGCAGCGCGACCCGCCAGCCGCGGCGATGCTCGAGGTACGCCATGCCCCAGAATCCGAGGATGGTGGGGATGTACACCCACGGCTGGATCACGAAGAATGTGCCGGTGATCGGCGTCCACCACCTGCCCTGCTCGAGGGCAGGCAGCCCGTAGGCCACCGCGTCGAACAGGGGAGTGCCGGCGAGCGGCCGCCAGAGTCCCTGACCGGCGACGCCGACGATGAGGATCACCGCCACGAAGATGAGAGTCGCCGGAATCCGACGGGCGAGGCCGAGGATCGCGGGAGATTTCGTCGGTGCCTCGGCGTTGCTCATGCTGCAAACGTATCGACGTCCCACGGCCCGGGGCAACGGTCGAGGCAAGAACAGCGGATGCCGGATCGGGTCGCGGAGAGCGAGAGCGTTGCTGGGTGCGAACTAGATCTCGGCGCGGATCAGTGGCAGCGGAAAGTGGGCTGCACGCATGGGGTCAAGGCGCGAATCAGTGATGCCGGCGGTGAACGGCTCGAGGTCGAAGCACTTGAACACTCCCTCGCGTCCGAACTTCGAGCTGTCGGCGACGAAGAACGCTTCGGAGGCGATCGACAGCATCGCTCGCTTCAGCTCGATCTCGTAACTGGACGTGTTGTAAAGCCCGTCCTCCATGACCGTGTCGGATCCGAAGATCGCGACGTTGACGCGTAGATTCTGCACCTGCTGCACCGAGGTCGGTCCCCACATCGAAATATCCGTCGGGAGCAGTTCTCCGCCGATGAATATCAGATGAGCGCTCTGGCGTTCGGCGATGACCATGCCGATCTTCAGGTCGTTCGTGACGATGGTGTTGCGAGCACTGGACAGGTTCTTCGCCACCTCCAGCGTCGTGGTCCCGCTGTCGAGCAACACCGTCTGACCGTCGAGGATGCGGTCGGCCATGGCCTTTCCTATCGCGACCTTCTCGCGTCGGTGCAGTGTGCCCTTCAGATCGTTGGGCGTCACGGTCTGGCGGACCGGCACAGCGCCGCCGTGCGTGCGCTGGACCAGATCACGATCCTCAAGGATCTGAAGGTCTCGACGGATCGTTGAGCTAGTGACGCCGAATGCGTCGGACATCGTGGTGACCGATTGGAAACCCTGCTCGACCAGTAATTCCACGATCCGAGCCTGACGCGACATTGCGAGGTCCTCTCCCTGCCTTTCGCACGAGTCTAGCGCGCGTACTGCGCGCTTGTGCCAGTACTCATGCGCGATATCGCGCACGAATTGCGCGATATCGATTGACGCGTGCGCGGGGCCGCGCTAAGTTCAAGAAAAACCCGAGAGCTCGGAACCTTGCACCACACAGACCCGAGCCGTCACGAAGGAGTGAGCATGAAGCGCAATCGTCCTGCATTCGCCCTACTCGCGGGAGCCGCTGTATTGGCGCTCGCAGGTTGCGGAACCACCGCTGGCACCGATTCGGGCGACGGAGGAACCTCTGATGGTGGCACCGCGGCCGAAGGCGCGTACGTCACTGTGGTCAAGGCCACGGGCATCGGGTGGTTCGACCGCATGGAGGTCGGCGTCGACGAGTGGGCCGAGGAGACCGGTGTCGATGCTCGTCAGGAGGGCCCGGCCGAGGCGACCAACGAAGGTCAGGTCGACATCATCCAGAACCTGATCGCTCAGGAGCCGGCTGCCATCACGGTCGTCCCCAACGACGTCGCAGGCGTTGCCAGCGTGCTGGCGGACGCCAAGGAGGCCGGCATCGTCGTCGTCGCGCATGAGGCTGCCGGGATCGAGAACGTCGACATCGACATCGAGGGCTTCGAGAACCGTGCCTATGGCGCCCAGATCATGGACAACCTCGCCGAGTGCATGTCCGAGGAAGGCGGCTACGTGCAGTTCGTCGGCCGCTTGACCAACGGTTCGCACAGTGAGTGGGTCGACGGCGCGCTGGAGAACCAGACGACCAACTTCGCCGACATGAAGCGTCTCGAGGACCCCATCGAGTCCGAGGAGAACGAGGAGGTCGCCTACAACAAGGCCAAGGAGCTGCTCGCCAAGTACCCGGACATCAAGGGCTTCCAGGGCTCGGCCGGCACTGACGTCGTCGGCATCGCCCGCGCTGTCGAAGAAGCCGGCAAGGCCGACAGCGTCTGCGTCATGGGAACTTCGATTCCGTCAGTGGCCAGCAGCTACTTCGAATCCGGTGCGATCGACAAGATCTTCTTCTGGGATCCGGCCATGGCTGGAAAGGCGCAGCTGGCGATCGCTCAGATCCTCGTCGAGGGCGGGACCATCGAGGAAGGCACTGACCTCGGCGTTCCCGGATACGAGTCGCTCGTCAAGCTCGAAGGCTATGACAACGTGTTCGCCGGCGATGCCGGCCTGGCTGTCGACTCGTCCAACGTGGACGAGTACGACTTCTGATCCGGAGGATCCCGATCACTGCGCGGGGG
Source organism: Microbacterium murale (assembly GCF_030815955.1). Classification (NCBI taxonomy): domain Bacteria; kingdom Bacillati; phylum Actinomycetota; class Actinomycetes; order Micrococcales; family Microbacteriaceae; genus Microbacterium; species Microbacterium murale. Next base: position 2,780,700 of record NZ_JAUSXK010000001.1, read on the forward strand.
TGTGCTGACTGCACGCTCCCGCGCAGCGCCACGAAGGAGCAATTGATCTCATGACATCCTCCGAACCAGTGCTGCAGGTTCGCAACATCATCAAGACCTACGGTGGCGTCCGCGCGCTCGACGGCGTCTCGCTGTCGCTCGTGTCCGGCGAAGTCCACTGCCTCGCCGGTGAGAACGGCAGCGGCAAGTCCACTCTCATCAAGATCATCAGCGGTGTCGAGCGCCCGGATTCCGGAGAGATCGTCATCGATGGCGAGTCCCACCCGCACACGACGCCGAGCAGCGCGATCCGTGCCGGCATCCAGGTGATCTACCAGGACTTCTCGCTCTTCCCCAATCTGACGGCGGCCGAGAACATCGCCATGCTGAGTGAATTGGCCGACCGGCGCAAGATCTCGTCGCGCAAGCGCATCCGTGCCGCGGCTGAGGCGATCGTCACCGACCTGGGGCTGCGCATCGACCTCGACGCCGACGTCGCAGATCTGTCCGTCGCCGACCGGCAGCTGATCGCGATCTGCCGCGCGCTGGTCGGTGAGGCTCGCGTGCTGATCATGGATGAGCCGACCACGGCCCTCACCCACTCGGAGGTTCAGCGACTCTTCACGATCGTCAGGCGTTTGCAGGAGCGCGGCGTGGCCGTCGTGTTCGTGAGCCACAAGCTCGATGAAGTGCTCGCCATCTCTCAGCACGTCACCGTCGTGCGCAACGGCGCTGTGGTGGAATCCGGCGCAGCCGTCGATTTCACCGCGCGTTCCATCGCGAAGGCGATGACCGGACGCGAGGTCAGCGAAGAGCGTCTCGTGGATGATCTCGCTCCAGACCGGAAGCCGCTGCTCGTGGTCGAGGGTCTCGGACGGGAGGGGGCATTCAGCGACGCGAGCTTCAGTCTCGCCTCCGGCGAGATCCTGGGCATCACAGGTCTGCTCGGATCTGGGCGCAGCGAGATCGCTGAAGCTCTGTTCGGCGTCGCCCCGGCCGACACGGGCACCATCGTCATCAACGGACGCGAGGGGCGCATCCGCTCGATTGCGGATGCCGTGAAGGCGGGCATCGGGTATGTCCCGGAGGATCGCCTCACGCAGGGCCTGTTTCTGGAGAAGTCGATCGCCGACAACATGGTGGCCTCGTCGCTCGACAAGTACCGCAGCAGAGCGCTGGTGCTCGATCGCAGGCGCATCGCACGCTCCATGGCCGACCTGTTCGCTCGTCTGCGGATCAAGGCTCCCAATGTCCAGGCGCCGGTGCGAAGTCTCTCTGGAGGAAACGCGCAACGCGTCGTGATCGCGAAATGGCTCGATCGCAAGCCGTCGGTTCTGATGCTGAACGGTCCCACCGTCGGGGTCGACATCGGCTCCAAGGAAGAGATCTTCGCGATTCTTCGCGAACAGGCGGCCGAGGGGATGGGAATCATCGTGATCTCGGATGACATCCCCGAGCTGGTCACGAGCTGCCACCGTGTGCTGATCGTTCGCGCCGGTCGCATCGTTGCAGAGATCGCCGGCGACGAGATCGACGTCGACAACATTCAGATGAGGATGACCGCCTGATGCAGATATTGCGACGCCTGCGCGGCGCGAACAACGAGGGCGTGCTCCTCGCCGTGATCATCGTGGTGATCGTGCTCATGTCGATCGCCAGCCCGGCGTTCTTCACCCCGGGCACGTTCTTCAGCCTCGCGCGCAGCTCCCTGGTTCCCCTGGTGTTCGCGCTGGGAGTTCTGCTGATCATGATCTCGGGCGGTATCGACGTCTCCTTCCCCGCGATCGCCATCTTCGCGGCCTATACGACCGTCGCGTGGTCTTCCGAGGCCAGCTTCGACCCCTCCATCGTCGGCGTCTTCGCCATCGCCATCGTGATCGGAGCGCTCTGGGGCCTGCTCAACGGCGTGGTGATCGCGCGGTTCCGGCTGCCGACGCTGATCGTGACACTGGGTACCCAGGGCATCATCAAGGGCATTCTGCTGACGTACATCGGATCCACCTACATCTCGGCCGCAAAACTGCCCGACAGTGTCGCCGAGGCGGGAGATACGCATCTCCTCGACGTTCCGGGGGCCGGCTACCTGCACGGGATGCTCGTTCCCGTCGTCATGATCGTCGTCGTGATCTGGTGGATGCTGAAGTACACGACGTTCGGCCGAAGCATCTTCGCGATCGGCGGAGACGCTGAGGCGGCGCGACGCGTCGGCATCAAGGTCGTTCGCACTCAGGTCATCCTGTACGTGCTCGTGGGTGCGCTCGCGGCGTTCGGAGGCGTGATCTTCGTGATCCTCGGCAAGAACGCCAACCCGCAGACATTGGTGGGCACGGAACTGGACATCATCGCGGCCGTGGTCCTCGGTGGCGCGTCGATCTTCGGCGGTCGTGGATCGGTGTTCGGCACGGTGCTGGGCGTCGTACTGGTTCAGCTCATCAACAACAACCTGGTGCTGATCGGTGTGCCGAGCACCTGGCAGCGTGCCGCAGTCGGCATGCTGCTGATCGTCGGCGTCTCGATCCAGGCACTGGCGGCGATGCGATCCAGGCGGCAACCCGTCCTGGTCGAGGAGGAGGTGAGCAAGGCATGAGCGGCAACGACCTGAACGGCCTGCGTGACGCCAATCAGAAACTCGATGCCGGCTTCGCCGGCATCGTCTCCCGAATCCAGGTGCCGCGCGGCGCCGGTCGCATGGTGCTGCTTCTGGTGATCACGTTCGCGTTCTTCGCGATCATGAATCCGCGGGTGTTCCTCAACCCGGTGAACCTTCAGAACATCGGGGTCGCGGCTCCCGAGATCGGCCTGATCGGCCTGGCCATGATGCTCGCCATGCTCACTGGCGGGATCGATCTGTCGATCGTGGCGATCGCGAACGTGTCCGCGATCACGGTGTCATCGCTGTACACGGCGATCTCGGTCGGCGCTGGTGCACAGACGGCAGAGTCGCTTTCGGGGCTCATCATCCTCGCCGGCGTGGTGATGGGAGCGCTTCTCGGCGCGGTGAACGGCGTGCTGATCAGCGTGGTCGGAATCACGCCGATCCTGACCACACTCGGCACCATGCAGTTGTTCAACGGGCTTGCGCTGGTGTGGACGGGCGGACTGACTATCTCGGGAGCGCCTTCGGCGCTGCAGATGGTCGGCAAGGCGACGGTCATCGGGATCCCCGTGCTGTTCCTGATCCTGCTGATCGTCGCGGTGCTGCTGGCCATCGTGGTCGATCGGACTCCGATCGGACGGAAGATTCAGTTGCAAGGCGCCAACCCGGTCGCCGCGCGATACTCCGGCATCAGCGCGCGCCGCACGTTGATGCTCACGTACATCATCAGCGGGCTGCTCGGGGGGATCGCCGGATTGGTCTTCCTCTCGCGGAACCCGTCGGCCAGCGCCGACTACGGCTCGAGCTATGTGCTGCTGGCCATCGTCATCGCGGTTCTGGGCGGGACCAACCCGAACGGCGGTTTCGCCACAGTGACCGGCGTCGTGCTGGCGACTCTCACCCTGCAGGTCGTCTCCAGCGGGTTCACGGCCCTGCGACTGTCGGCATACGAGTACGCCATCGCTCAAGGCGTGCTGCTGATCGCGGTGATGGTCTTCGACCAGCTCAGATTCCGTCGCCGACGGCGGGCCTCGCCAGGGTCGTCCAGCGAGACGGTGGCGATCGCCACCGCGAAACGAGGAAAGGACGGCACACGGCCGTGAAGAAGATCATCAATGCACCGGAGTCGTTCGTCGACGAGTTCGTCGAAGGAATCCTCCTCGCACACCCCGACCTCGTGAAGACGCCCGGTGACGATCTGCGAGTGCTTGCACGTGCGGATGCCCCGCGCCAGGGGCACGTCGGAATCGTGACCGGCGGCGGCTCCGGCCATCTGCCTCTCTTCAAGGGGTACGTCGGGACCGGACTCTGCTCAGCCGTCGCCATCGGAAACGTCTTCAGCTCGCCGAGCTCGGATCAGATCTTCGAAGCCACGAAGGCAGTCGACGGTGGCGCCGGAGTTCTGTACTTGTACGGCAACTACGGCGGCGACGTGCTCAACTTCGATCTGGCGGCCGATCTCGCCGAGCTCGAGGACATCTCGACGCGCACGGTCCTCGGTCGTGATGACGTGGCCAGCCAGCCCAGGGAGCGCAAGCTCGACAGGCGTGGCGTGGCGGGAATCATCTTCGCCTACAAGGCAGCGGGCGCCGCCGCCGAGCGTGGCGATTCCCTCGACGAGGTCGCAGCGATCACCGAGGACGTCATCGAGCACACCGCGACCATGGGGATCGGACTCGCGCCCACGATCCTTCCGACCACCGGCCGGCCGAGTTTCGAACTCGAAGAGGGTGAGATGGAGATCGGTATCGGCATCCATGGGGAACCCGGCAGCCGTCGCGGGCCGCTTGAGACCGCGGATGAGATAGCAGATCACGTGGTCGAGGCGCTCGTCGCCGACCTCGATCTGAAGTCCGGCGCTCGCGTGGCTGTCATGGTCAACGGTCTCGGAGCGACTCCGCTGGAAGAGCTCTACGTGCTGTACCGCCGAACCCACCAGATCCTCGCGGAGTCCGGCATCGAGATCGCCAAGAACTACGTCGGCGAGTACGCGACGAGCCTCGAGATGGCCGGCGCCTCGATCTCGCTGCTCGAACTGAACGATGAGCGACTTGCGCTGCTCGAAGCGCCCGCGAAGTCGCCGTTCTTCCAGGAGGGTTGAACATGGAAGCCGAACAACTGAACGACCGCATCCGCGGCAGCCTCGCGGTGCTGATCGACTCGGCGGACGAGTTGCGAGATCTGGACCAGGCCCTGGGCGATGGCGATCTCGGCATCACGATCTCGGCGGGCTCTGCCGCAGTGATCGCCGCACTGGAACAGCTCCCAGCCGAAGCGACTCCTGTCGATATCGCGAGGGCGAGCGCAAAGGCCTTCGCCAATGCGAACCCATCGACCATGGCCGCATTGGTGGCCGGTGCGCTGCTTGCCGGATCACGAGTGTGGGCAGACGTCGCGGATGTGACGATCGCCGACGCGCAGGCCTTCGCCGCAGCCGCCGCGACCAGCATCGCTCAGCGCGGCAAGACGCAGATCGGCGACAAGACGATCCTCGACGGCCTCGCAGCGGTCGCGGACGCCCTCGTCGATCAGACCGATGCCGACGAGGCGCTGGATGCTGCGATCACCGCCGCCGCAGCAGCGGTGGAGAACACCAAGCACCTCCAGTCGCGCCGCGGACGCGCTTCGTGGCTGCAGGAGCGCAGCATCGGCATGGCAGATCCTGGTGCCACGGCACTGCAGCGGTTCGTCGAGTCGTGGAAGATCGCTGGCGTCGACGTGAAATAGGCGCTGTCAGTATCCGTTGTCGACGTTCGTCGGCCGAGATGAGGGCCGAGGCGATGACCGCTTCGGCCCTCATCTCGTTCCGCATCAGAGGGTGTTCCTGAAGTCCTTCACGGCGCTCATGAGCTCCTGGACACGCTCGACCTTGGCGCGGTTCTCGAACTTGCCGTCCTCCTTGAAGAACGTGCCCATGACGGCGCCGTCGGCGACGGAGAGCTGCTCGGCGACGTTCGACGGGCGCACTCCGGTGTTCACGAACACGGGAGTGTCACCGGCGACATCCTTGACGACGCGCAGCGCCTGCGTGTCGGTCGGGGCTCCTGCGGTCAGACCCGAGACGCACAGCGCGTCAGGGGATGCGACGAACACGGTGCTCTGCGCGATGGAGCGCAGATCACGTTCGGCGAGGTACGCCGCCGATTCCGGAACGATGTTGAACAGCATCTTCACGTCTCCCGCGCCGATTCGCTGACGGTAGCGCGCGATCTCGCCGACGTTGGTGTTCCACAGTCCGAAGTCGGAGGCATAGACCCCGGTGAAGATCTCGCGCACCCACTGTGCGCCGGTCGCCAGGGCGAGATCGATCGATGCCTGGCCGTCCCACAGGACGTTCACCCCGTATGGGGTCGAAAGCTCGGGGAGCAGCTCGCCGATGATGCGCGCCATCGAGATCGCAGTGATCGGCTCGGTCTTGGTGAGGTAGGGAAGGCTGAACTCGTTGGAGATCATGATGCCGTCGACGCCGCCGGTCTGGAGCGCCTCGAGTTCTTCCCGCGCACGGTCGACGATGGCGCGGATGCCGGCTTTCGAGTCGTACCCCGGGTCGCCCGGCAGCGCTTCGAGGTGCAGCATGGCGATGATCGGCTTGGGGGCGGTGAAGACATCATCGAGCCAGGTGGTCATGAGTGTTCCTTCTTCGTTGGAGTGGTGGGTGGAGAGCAGGAGATCGGATGCGCCATCATCACGTGGTCGTGACGGCGCCTCCGGGCGCCGCCGTCACGCTGACGACGGAGACGCCGGCGGCGGTGGCCGCGCTGAGCGCGGGGGAGTCGGATGCCGCATCCGTCACGATCAGCTCGGCAGCAGACAGCGGGGCGATGCTGCTGAGCTGAGCGCGTCCGATCTTCGATTGGTCAGCGAGCACGATCAATCTGTCTGACGCCTCGATCGCTGCGCGCTTCACCGCGCTCTCATCTCGGTGATAGTCCGTGAATCCTCGACGAGGGTGGATCCCCGCGACCCCCATGATGAAGGTGTCGCAGTTGTAGCGGCGAAAACTCTCGACCGCTTCAGCACCGATCAGGCTGAGTTCCCCGGGCCGCAACAGCCCTCCGGTGAGGAGGATCGTCGTATCGGGTTCGGATCGGAGCTCGGTCGCGACGAGCAGGCTCGGCGTCACGATGGTGAGCCCCAGTTCCCGTCCGCGCACTGCGCGTGCCACGGCCAGGGCGCTGCTTCCGCTGTCGAGGACGACGGTCTCATGCGGGGAGAGCTGGGCGACCGCGTATTCGGCGATGTGCTGCTTGCTCGCGACATCGAGATGCGAGCGGGCTTCGAAGGTCGGCTCAGAGATCTTGCTGAGGGCGATCGCGCCGCCGATCACCTTGCGAACGAGCCCTTCGGCTTCGAGCAGATCGATATCGCGTCGTACGGTCATCTCGGAGACGCCGAACTCGGCGGCCAGGACGCTGAACTCGATCTCGCCGTCGGCGAGGAGCCGCTCACGGATCTGCTGAGTTCGGCTGTTACCAGGTTTGACCACGTGGCATCCTCCTCGATCCGTTGAGTGTGAATATCTCACACGATTCAACAGTCTTGCACGCAATGCTCCCTCGCGTCCAGTCTTCGGCGTGGCGGTGATCGATGACCTGAGAGGAGGTGCTTCCTCTCGTTCACAGCGAACTGGGACCGTTCCTTGTGCTCGTCGGGCAACGACGTATGATGAGATTGGCTAACAGCGGTCACGCATCGTTCGCGTGAATATCTAACAGAGGGTGGGGAGTCAGCATGGCAACGAGCACTCCGACACTGCAGGAGCTCCGCACGCTTGCGACCACCGCCGCGCAGCTTGGCGGTGAGGCGCTGACGCACGCATCTGTTCCGCGAACCGCCATCGCGAAGGAGATCCCCGGCGACGTGGTGACCGAAGTGGACCGCGCTGTCGAACTGCGCATCCGTGAGCACCTCTCCGCTGCCCGCCCGGATGACCGCATCGTCGGTGAGGAACTGCCGGATTCGGGAACCGGCAGTACCGGGCTCGAGTGGTTCATCGATCCCATCGACGGCACCAGCAACTTCGTCCACGGTCTGTCGCTGCACTGCACGTCGGTGGCGGTATACGACTCCACTAGCGAGAAATGGCTCGCCGGGGCGATCCATTTGTCTGCGAGCGCCACCACATATGCGGCGGCTGTCGGCGCCGGCGCACAGAAACTCTTCGCAGACGGGACGGCGGTCGAGCTGACAGCGACCCCCGCACCCGGGGCGCCGCGATTGCTCGGAGTCGGGCTGTCGTACGACCCCGAGGCGCGGATCCGCCAACTCGATGACATCCGCGAGCGCATGCGCGACTACGATGACATGCGCAGCCTGGGAACGGCGGCATACGCACTGTGCCTCGTCGCGGAGGGGGTCTTCGCCTCATTCGTCGAGACGGACCTGTTCGTGTACGACTGGGCCGCAGGCGCGCTGATCGCAGAGGAAGCCGGTGCGGAGGTCGCACGGCCCGAGGGCCTGGGGCGCGGCGCGATCATCGCGCACGGTCGGCCACCGCGCGCCATGACGGACGGAGGAAGTGCGTGAATTCCGAAGCGGCTGAAGACTCGGCATCCGCCGTCGTCATGGGCGTCGACATCGGCACATATGAGGCGAAGGGTGTCCTGGTGGCAGCTGACGGCCGCATCGTCGCTCAGCACCGCAGGCCGCATTCGGTGCTGACTCCAGGTCAGGGGCGGGTCGAACACGATCCGCGCAGCGTGTGGTGGGACGGTTTCGTCGAGATCGCCCGAGCGCTGCTCTCGAGCTCTGGCGTCGACGCGGCAGCCGTCCGCGCCGTCGCCGTCAGCGGCATCGGTCCTTGCGTGCTTCCGATCGATGCGGCGGGGGAGCCGTTGCGCAACGCCATGCTGTATGCCGTCGACTCGAGGGCGCAGGATCAGATCGACCAGTTGAATCGCTCGTTCGGGCGGGAGGAGATCCTCGCGCGCTCAGGCACACCGCTCAGCTCGCAGTCGGCCGGACCGAAGATCCTCTGGATCGAGCAGAACGAGCCGGAGATCTTCGCGCGTGCACATCGCTTCGTCACCTGCCAGACATTCGTGGTCGGTCGGCTGACGGGGCAGTGGCGTGTGGATCACGCCACTGCCGCGTACTTCCACCCGTTCTACGATCGTCGCGTCATGACGTGGAACCTTGACGGTGCGCCGACGATGCTGCGGCGAGAGCAGCTGCCCGAGCCCGCATGGTCCAGCGAGATCGCAGGCCGCATCCATTCCGATGCCGCGGCGGCGACCGGGTTGGCGATCGGAACACCGGTGCTGGTCGGCGCGCCGGATGCGGTCGCCGAAGCGTTCAGCGCGGGAGTCGCCGAACCGGGCGACATGATGATCATGTACGGGTCGTCGCACTTCATCATCGAGGTGCTCGACCACGCGCACAGCTCGAACACTCTCTGGCCTGCGCCGTTCCTCTTCCCTGGAAGTCATCTGGTGGCGGCGAGCCTCCCCACTGCCGGCAGCTTCACCCGGTGGTTCGCGAACCTGCTCGACCCGCACTCCGGCGGCAGCGATGAGCTCTACTCCGCACTCACCGTCGCGGCGGAATCATCTCCTCAGGGTGCCCGCGGCCTGGTTGCCCTGCCATACCTTAGCGGCGACCCGCAGGCCAGGGGCGGCTTCATCGGTCTGACGATGCAGCACACGAGGGGCGACATGGCGCGCGCCGTCGTCGAGTCGATCGCCCAGGGCGTGAGCCGGGTGCTGCGCAGGTTCGGTGATGACGGCCTCGAACCACGGCGCGTGCGCGCTGTCGGCGGTGGCACGAAGAACGCCGTCTGGCTGCAGGCGGTCAGCGACGTCTCCGGACTCACGCAGGAAGCCGTGCCCGGGCTCGGCGCCTCTTTCGGGGACGCGATGCTCGCGGCGATGGCCGTGGGCATCCTCGATGACGTCCAGAGCATCTCCGCTTGGGTGAGCGTGCAGCGGACGGTGGCCCCGCGCGCGGAGTTCGCCGATCTCTACGCCCGCCAGGCCGCGGCCTTCGAGCTTCTCGACACCGCGACGCGCGAGATCGTCTCCGTGTTGTCCGATCCCCGCACAGCCGACGAAACGGAGACCCAGAAATGACCGACGCTTCATCAGACCCTCGCTGGGCCGATCTGGGCGAGCACCTCGCCGAGCGTCTGGCAGTCGCTTCGGGGGATCGCGTGAGCATCTTCGTCAACGACGACTCGGCGCTGCCGGCGGCGCATGCGCTGATCCGAGTGGCGATGCGCCGCGGTGCGATGGTGCAGACCGTGTACCAGCCGGAGCTGGCCGATATCGAGGAACTCGCCCACTCCGCACTCGAGCAGATCGCGGAGCCGCCGGCCGTGGAAGCCGCGGCGATGAAGTGGTCGACCGTGCACGTCTCGTTCCGCTCCATGCTGTGGCCAGAGCCGTCGAAAGCGGCACGACCCGCAGACTTCCCGGAGCGCCTGGCCGCGCAACGGCGGGCTAAGGGCGCGATCTCGACGCTGCGCTGGCAGAACACACGATGGGCGATCGTGCGCATACCCACCCCGGCCTGGGCGGAGCAGATCGGAGTGGCGCCCACGGCGCTGCTCGATGATTTCTTCGCCGGAGCTCTGGACGATTGGGATGCAGCCAAGACCCGCTGGCAATCGGTGTGCGATGCGATCGACGCCGGCACCACTGTCACCATCACGTCGACCGACACCGAACTGCGCCTGGGGATCGAAGGGCGCACGGCGGCCCTGTTCGCTGGAGAAGCCAATCTTCCGGACGGTGAGGTCGCCACGGCACCCGTCGACGACCAGGTGGATGGTCACATCACCTTTCCCGGGGCCACTGTCTTCGCCGGCGAGGTGTTCGAGAACCTGTACCTGCGATTCGAGGCGGGACGCGTGGTCGAGGTGCGCGCGGATCGAGGCGCCGAGGTCGCTCGCGCTCTCATCGACACCGACGAGGGATCTCACCGCGTCGGAGAGCTGGGCATCGGGTTGAGCAGCACTGTTCAGCAATGGACGGGGGATCTGTTCATCGACGAGAAGATCCTCGGCACCGTGCACATCGCCATGGGGCGCGCGTACCCGCAGTGCGGCGGTATCAACGAGTCGACGCTGCACTGGGACATCGTCAAGGATCTTCGCGTCGATGCGGTCGGCGGACCAGGGACACTGGCGATCGACGGCCGCCCGATCGTCGATGCAGGACGCGTCGTCTGGCCGGGGCTGGCAGGTTAGCGCTCGCTACGCCGTCGCGAGGATCCCCGCGGTCACTCGCGCGCAGAAGTACAGGCTCTCCACCGGCACGCACTCATCCGCGGAATGGAACTGTCCATAGACGTCGAAGTCGTCGGGAACGCGAAGCGGCACGAAGCCGTAGCCGTTCACGCCGAGACGCGCGAAGTGCTTGTTGTCTGTGGATGCCGGCAGCAGATAGGGCACCACGACCCCATCGGGGTCTTCCGCTGTCAGAGCAGCGGAGATCACTTCGACGAACGGGCCGTCGACGGGAGACGCGACCGGTTTCATGGACCGAAGACGTTCCACTTCGACGGTCTCGCCGGCGAGACGCTCGACCTCGGCGAGCAGGTCGTCCTCGCCGTCGGGCAGCGCCCTGTAGTCGACGAGCGCCTCTGCGCTTCCGGGGATGATGTTGCTCTTGTCTCCGGCGCGCAGCACCGTCGGCGCTGCCGTGTTCCGCGCTGCCGCAGCGATCACCCGCCCGACGAATCCGAGATCCTCCAGTTCGGCATCCAGATTCTCGTCTGTGAACGTCACGCCCCGCGCCTCGCCGAACACGGCGAGAAACCGCGACAGTGCCGGCGTGCGCACGACGGGGAAGCGGTGCGCGCCGATCCGGGCGACGGCTCCGGCGAGCTGAGGCACGGGATCGCTCGGCAGCGGTCTGGACGCATGCCCCGCCTCGCCGCGCGCGATCAGGCGCAATCCGCCGACGCCCTTCTCCGCCGTCGCGAACAGGTAGGCGCGGCGATCATCGACGAGCGGCACGGAGAATCCGCCGACCTCGCTGATCGCCTCGGTCGCGCCCGTGAAGAGGTCCGGTCTGTTGTCGACCAGCCACGACGCGCCCCATACTCCGCCGCTCTCCTCGTCGGCGAGGAACGCGAAGATCAGATCGCGCCGGTGGCGGATGCCGGAACGTGCGAAGTGCCGCGCCACCGCCAGGATCACGCCAGCGAAGTTCTTCATGTCGACGGCACCGCGGCCGTAGAGAAGTCCGTCCTCGATCTCCGCGCTGAACGGCGGATGGGTCCAAGCATCTGCGTTCACCGGTACCACATCGAGGTGGGCGTGCACGATCAGCGCGCCGGCATCCGGATCCGTCCCGCGAAGGCGGGCGATCACGCTCCCGCGCCCCGGAACGGGTTCGACGAAAGAGGTCTCGATCCCCGCTTCCTCCAGGCTGGCCTGCACGAACCGCGCAGCACGCGTCTCGCCGTCGCCGATCGTCGAGAGGTCGCCGGTGTTGATGCTGTCTATACGGATGAGGTCGCGCACGAAACCGAGCGCTTCCTCCTCCAGCCGGCTCAGGGTCACGTGCCCAGCGTATGGGGCGGACCGGGCGCGTTACGCGCCATTACCGTCCGAATCGGAGATGCGCTGAGCGCGTGATTCACTCTCTCTCGTGAACAACTCCCGTGCGAAGAACAAGATCCTTTCCGCCATCGGCGTGCTGGCAGCCGGCGCGCTGACCCTGTCGATGGCAGCGTGCGCGGGAAGCGAAGAGCCTGCCGACACCGGCGCAGATGAGACGAAGATCGTGCTCGGTGCGGATGACGGTACCGAAGAGCACTGGACGATCCTCAAGGACAAGCTTGCAGAAGAGGGCATCGAGCTCGAGGTGCGCACCATCACCGACGCCGTGCAGCTGAACCAGGGCGTTCAGGACGGCGAGCTGGATGTGAACCTGTTCCAGCACCTGATCTTCCTCTCCGACTTCAACGTCAACAGCGGCGGCACGCTCGTGCCGGTCGGTGCGACCGCCGTGTATCCGCTGGCGCTGTACTCCGAGCAGTACAAGAGCGTCGAGGAGATCCCCGAGGGCGCGACCGTCGCGCTGCCGAACAACCCCACCAACCTGGCCCGTGCCCTGCTGAACCTGCAGCGCGCAGGGCTGCTCGAGCTCGAGGACGGCGGTGATGCCTTCTCGACCGAGGCAGACATCACCTCCAAGAAGATCGAGATCCTGCCCGTCGATTCGAACCAGACGGTCACCGCTCTCAAGGACGGCAGCGCCCAGGCCGCCATCGTCAACAACACCCAGGCCCAGAAGGGCGGGCTCGGCGACGACCTGATCATCTTCAAGGAAGACCTCGACAACCCCGAGCTCGCGCCGTACATCAACGCCTTCGTCGTGAAGGAAGAGAACAAGGACGACCCGCGCTGGGAGAAGCTCATCGAGGCGTACCACTCGCCCGAGGTCGAAGAAGCCGTCACCGAACTGAACCAGGGCAACCTGCAGTTCAAGGGCGACTGGACCGCAGCCGACCTGCAGAAAGAGCTCACCGGCCTCGAAGACAAGTTGCGCGCGGCGAAGTAACCAGTGACAGACATCATCTCGTTCGATCGGGTCTCCAAAGCGTTCCCCGGAACGCGGCGGGGGCCCGTCGTCGATGCCCTCGAAGACGTCGACCTCGGCGTCGAGCGCGGCTCCATCGTCGGTGTCATCGGATACTCCGGGGCCGGAAAGTCCACGCTCGTCCGGTTGATCAACGGGCTGGAGAAGCCCACCGCCGGCACGGTGAACGTGCTCGGCGTCGACGTCGGACGCGCGTCCGAGACCGAGCTGCGGGGGCTCCGCGCACGCATCGGCATGATCTTCCAGCAGTTCAACCTTTTCAACTCGCGCACGGTCCGCGGCAATGTCGCGTACCCCTTGAAGGTCGCAGGCTGGAAGCGCGCCGACATCGGACCGCGCGTCACCGAACTGCTCGACTTCGTCGGCATCGGCGACAAGGCGAGTCGGTATCCGCGCGCGCTGTCGGGCGGGCAGAAGCAGCGCGTCGGCATCGCCCGTGCGATCGCCGCGAACCCCGAGCTGCTGCTCGCGGACGAGGCCACCAGCGCCCTTGACCCGCAGACGACCGGCGAGGTGCTGGCGCTGCTCAAGGAGATCAACCGCAGCCTCGGCATCACCATCGTCGTCATCACGCACCAGATCTCGGTCGTGCATGAGCTGTGCGATCAGGTCGTCGTGATGGACGGCGGTCGCGTGGTCGACAGCGGTGACACGTATCGCGTGTTCGCGCATCCTCGTGCAGAGCTCACCGAGCGCTTCGTCGCCGCTGTCACTCAGGGGGTGCCGACGGGCGACACCCTGGATTCCCTCATCATCGGCGGAGGCACACTCGTGAGCGTCGACGTCAACGAGTTCACCAGCGAGAACATCGACGAGGTGTTCGAGAAGCACGGCGTGCGCCGCGCGGTCGTGTTCGGAGGCGTCACCGACATCCGTGGGCGACAGCTCGGCACGCTCACCTATCGTCTGCAGGCGGGGGCGGATGCTGTCGCCGAAGCCGTCGGGGAACTCTCGGGGCGCACGAAGGTGTCGGTGCTGCGCGCTGATGCAGCGGTGCCCTCATCCGGTTCATCATCATCCGGATCGGAGGGCGTCGCATGACCGGCATCCACCCGCTCGCGAACTGGGATTCGCTGACGCCGGTGCTGCTGCAGTCGATCCAGGAGACCATCTACATGGTCGCCGTCACCCTTGTGATCGGCGGCGTCGCCGGGCTTCTGATCGGCGCGGTGCTGTACGCGACGCGGCCGGGGAACCTGTTCGGCAACAAAGTCGTCTTCAACGTGATGAACCTGGTGATCAACGTCATCCGGCCGATCCCGTTCATCATCTTCCTGACGGCCGTGGGCCCCGTCACCAAACTCGTCGCGGGGACGACGCTCGGCACCGAAGCGGCGATCGTGCCCATGACGATCATGGCTGCGGTCGTGATCGGGCGGGTCGTCGAGCAGAACCTCGTCGCCGTCGACCCTGGCGTCGTCGAAGCTGCGCTCGCGATCGGTGCGAAGCGACTGTCGATCCTGTTCGGCGTCGTGATCCCCGAGGCGCTGGCGCCGCTGATCCTCGGGTACACGTTCATGTTCATCGCAGTCGTCGACATGTCGGCGATGGCCGGTTACATCGGTGGCGGCGGACTCGGAAACTTCGCGATCATCTATGGCTACAACCAGTTCGACCAGCAGGCGACCTGGGTCACCGTGGCGATCATCATCGTGATCGTGCAGGTGGGCCAGATCTTCGGCAACTGGCTCGCGCAGCGCGTGCTGCGCCGGTAGGCGCGGGCCTGTACAGCGGACGGTTCATCCCCGCCGTCGCCTAATTTGCCGCCGCCGCGTCACTTCTGATACCCAACCGCCTCCTTCTTCTCAGGAGCTGTTGTACGTGCGGGGGCTACCTCGCCCGACGGCTGTAATCAAAGGGGAGAATGCGTTGAACGAGAACAGTAACGAGCAGTCGGTGCAACCGCGAGCGGTGAGCCGCCGCACAGTCGTCAAGGGCGCGGCATGGTCTCTGCCCATCATCGCCGTGGCGACTGCGGTGCCGGCACATGCGGCGAGCCTGACGTGCGATGACAGACTTGCGGCAGGGGCATTCTCGCCGCTGACCGTGAAGACCGAAGTCGTCTCGATGCCGCCCTACCGCACGACCACAGCCTCTGGGTTGCCGGCGCGCAACTTCGCGACGAACACCACGATGTTCATGCAGTCGACGGTCACCTACGCGGGCACGGAACCCCTGCCGGCGGGAGGGCAGATCACGCTTGCTTTGTCGCTCGACAACACAAGGACGTGGACCGTCAGCAACGCAACGCCGGTCACGGGCGGCGTGTATCTCGGGGCGCCCACGTACGACCAGAGCTCGACAGGGCCGATCAACTCCGGTCAGAATCAGACTGCGAGCGTACGGTACGTGACGACCGCGCCGCTTCCTCCGGGAGCCGTCATCACCATCACCTGGGAATTGAATGTGACCGGTAGTTCTGGGGGGTCGGCGCCGTACGCGATCACCCGCACCCGGTTCACGAATCCCTGCTCGCCAACCGGGACCGCAATCAACCGCTCTCTTGTGGCGATGGAGACGACCGGGGTCATCGCGGACGCGACCGTCGGAGTCACCACGCAACCCACGTTCAGGTTCGCCCCGTACGACGGCTGGGCGACGCCGTCCCCGAACTACCCGTGAGTGAAGGCCTGGTCACGGCCGCCGCGGCGCTAGTCGACGGCGGCCGTGATCAGGATCGGGCGGTGGTCGCTCGAACGTTGCGGCAGGGTCTGGATGCTGTCGATCGTGAAGCCGTTCGACGTCGCGAAGTCGTAGTGGCCCTTGAACACCCGGTAGCGGGTGTACGTCCGCTCGTCGCTGAGCGTCAGCGTGTACCCGTGGTCACGGACAGTCTGTCCGAGGTTCTCCTTGAACACGGGGTAGTTATAGTCGCCGACCATGAGCACCGGCATGCCGCGCCCCATCGACTCGAGCTCGGTGAGTGCTGCGCGGATCTGGTTGCGCCGTAACGAGTTCAGCGCGGTGAGCGGCGCCGCGTGGAACGATGCGACGATCAGTTCCCGACCGTCGTCGATGTCCTGCAGACGCGCACCCAGCACACGTTCGTGCGCCGGCTTCAGGACGCGATCATGCAGCGACTTCTTCAGCTCGAACGTACGCATCTCCTGCAGACGGAAGGTGTTCATCCGGTAGTAGAGGGCCAGCCCGAGCCGGTTGCCCTGCGTGGCATCCGCCAACGCGAGCCCGGAGATCTCGTCGGGCAGCGCCTGCACGTCGCATTCCTGCAGGCACAGGATGTCGGGCTCGTGCTCGGTGACGAGCTCCTTGAGCTCGGTCGCCGCACGATGCTTGCGCAGGTTGTAAGAGATGACCTTCATCGCTGTCCACGCTACTGCGTTCGGCTGGGGGTGGTCTGCCCGATTATTCAGTCGGGTCTGTCGCCGTCGCGCCGGGCGCGTGTCTGCTCGGCGCGCGCGGCGAGCAGGTCGTCGGCGGGGTAGCCGACTTCGGTGAGTGTCAGACCACGGGCCGCGAGCACCTTGAACTCACTGGTGCGTTCGAGCGCGTCGCGCAGCAGCACGAGATCGCTCACGTCGAGGCGCTGCTCGCCGACCGCGACGCATCCTCCGACCAGTGCGCGCACCATGCTGTGGCAGAACGCGTCGGCCTTCACCTCGGCGACGAGCACCCCATCGGCGTCGCGTCGCCAGCGATAGTCGAGCAGCGTGCGGATCGTCGTCGCGCCCTCGCGAGGCTTGCAGTAGGCGGCGAAGTCATGCAGGCCGATGAGGCTCTGCGCCGCAGCATCCATCGCCTGGATCTCGAGTTCCCCGCGGACGCTGGTGGTGTCGAACCGGCGCGCGGGGTCGTAACCGGCGACGTCATCGGCGATGCGGTACCGGTACCGCCGCCACACGGCGGAGAAGCGGGCGTCGAACCCCTCGGGTGCGATGGAGGAGTGGTGGACGGTGACATCGGAATAGGCGCCGAGCACCCCGCGGATGCGTCCGGCGACGGAGCCTGCGGGATCACGGGCCGCTCGACCGTGCCGCGCTTCGATGCGCGACCATTGCTCGTCATCGAGATCGACGTGCGCGACCTGGCCGGCGGCGTGCACTCCGGCATCCGTCCGCCCGGCGACGACGAACTGCACGTCAGAGCCGACGATGCGTGCGAGCGCAGCTTCGAGCGTGCCCTGCACCGTGCGCAGCTGCGGCTGCTTCGCCCAACCGCGGAAGTGGGTGCCGTCGTAGGCGATGTCGAGCCGGATTCGCACGGAACCAGCCTAGACGGGAAGTGTCGGCCCCGAGTGGCTGCCGGCGCTGGGCGGGTTCCCACGGCCGAACCTGTGCACGGCCGATTCCCGTTTGGGGCTCGGATGCCGTAAGCTATCCCTTTGGTACTCGACTGCAGAGTGCCGCGAACGTGAGCCCTCCACTGGCGTGTTTGACCCCTTAGGGAAAAACCACCCCGGAGTGGGATTCACGAACCTCTCCGTTCGAAACAAGAAAGCAGCACTATTGTGACGCGCACATACACCCCGAAGGCCGGGCAGATCCAGCGTGACTGGGTCGTCATCGACGCTAACGACGTCGTTCTCGGTCGCCTCGCCTCGCACGCCGCAGCGCTCCTGCGCGGCAAGCACAAGGCCACCTTCGCCAACCACCTCGACTCGGGTGACTTCGTCATCATCATCAACGCCGACAAGGTCGCGATGACGGGTCAGAAGCTCCAGAAGAAGATGGCCTACCGCCACTCGGGTTACCCGGGCGGCCTCACGAAGGTCTCCTACGAGGAGCTCCTGGCCAAGAACCCGATCCGCGCTGTCGAGAAGGCCGTCCGCGGCATGCTCCCCAAGAACAGCCTCGGTCGTCAGCAGCTGACGAAGCTCAAGGTGTACGTCGGTGCAGAGCACCCGCACGCCGCTCAGCAGCCCAAGACGTACACCCTCGACCAGGTCGCCCAGTAAGCGCCGCTAAGACTACTAAGGACATTCTCGTGGCTGATACTCAGGACACCACCGAAACCCCTCAGAACTACTCGACCTCCAGCCCGGAGACCGTTGAGACCGAGGCGGCTCCCCGTCCGGTTCTCAACGTTCCCGGCGCAGCTGTCGGCCGTCGCAAGCAGGCCATCGCCCGCGTGCGTCTGGTCCCCGGCTCGGGCGTCATCACGGTCAACGGCCGTACGCTCGAGGACTACTTCCCGAACAAGCTGCACCAGCAGCTGATCAACGACCCGTTCACGGTGCTGAACCTCGTCGGTGCGTACGACGTCATCGCGCGCATCTCCGGTGGCGGCGACTCGGGCCAGGCCGGCGCACTGCGTCTCGGCATCGCCCGTTCGCTGAACGGCATCGACGAGGAGAACAACCGCGCGACCCTCAAGAAGGCCGGCTTCCTCTCTCGTGACGCCCGCGTCATCGAGCGCAAGAAGGCTGGTCTCAAGAAGGCCCGCAAGGCGCCTCAGTACTCGAAGCGTTAAGCACGAGAGCCCCGATGCCGCTTTTCGGCACGGACGGCGTTCGAGGACTTGCCAATGGCATCCTCACCGCCGACCTCGCGCTCACCCTGGCCCAGGCGACAGCTGTCGTCCTGGGCCAGGGCCGCACCGCGGAGGCACGCAAGTCAGAGGGAAAGCGACTGTCCGCAGTCGTGGCCCGCGACCCGCGCATTTCCGGTGAATTCCTCGTGGCCGCAGTCTCTGCAGGCCTCGCAGCATCCGGCGTCGACGTTCTCGACGCCGGTGTCATCCCCACTCCGGCCCTGGCGTTCCTCGTCGCGGACCACGATGCCGACTTCGGCGTCATGGTGTCCGCGTCGCACAACCCCGCGCCCGACAACGGGATCAAGATCTTCGCCCGCGGCGGCGTGAAGCTCCCCGATGAGGTCGAGCAGCGCATCGAAGCCGCGATGGCGGGGAAGAAGCTTCAGCCCACCGGTGTCTCCGTCGGCCGTATCGAGCGGTTCTCCGACGCGGAAGACCGCTACGCGCTGCACCTGCTTGCTTCGCTGCCGCACCGGCTCGACGGCATCCACGTCGTTCTCGACTGCGCGAATGGCGCAGCGTCCGGCGTCTCACCTGAGACTTTCACCGACGCCGGCGCGAACGTGACCGTCATCGGCGCCGAACCCGACGGCATCAACATCAACGACGGTGTCGGTTCGACGCACCTCGACAATCTCGCAGAAGCGGTCGTGCGTCTCGGCGCCGACGTCGGCATCGCGCACGACGGGCGACGCTGATCGCTGCCTCGCGGTGGATGCCGACGGCAACGTCGTCGACGGCGACCAGATCATGGCCATCCTCGCGGTGGCGATGAAGGAGCGGGGACACCTCACAGACGACACGCTCGTCGCGACAGTGATGAGCAACCTCGGCCTGCACAAGGCGATGAAGGCGAACGGCATCACCGTGCGCCAGACGGCTGTCGGCGACCGCTATGTGCTCGAAGACATGAACGCCGGCGGCTATGCGCTCGGTGGCGAGCAGTCCGGCCACGTCATCATGAGCGAGTTCGCCACCACCGGCGACGGCGTGCTGTCGGGCCTGCATCTGGTCGCCGAGATGGCACGCCAGAAGAAGACGCTCGCCGAGCTCGCGTCGATCATGACCGTCTTCCCGCAGGTGCTCATCAACGTGCGCGACGTCGACAAGGATCGCTGCGCCGACGACGAGGGCGTGCAGGATGCTGTCGCCGCTGTCGAGGCGGAACTCGGAGACACCGGGCGAGTGCTGCTGCGCAAGTCCGGCACCGAGCAGCTGGTTCGAGTGATGGTCGAGGCGGCGGATGCTGAATCCGCTCAGTCCTACGCACAGCGCCTCGCGGATGTGGTCAAGGAGCGTTTGGCGCTCTGAGTGCCGGCGGTCCCGAACTGCTCGAGGCCTGCGAAGAAGAGTTTCCGGGCTCCCGAGCTTCCGGAATGCCCGGAAACTCTTCTTTCAGCCTCTGACGGCTCGGCGGAGGACTCCGTCGCGACTCTGTCGAGAACTCACCGCAGTACTTCGACGAGGACGACCCACGACACCACGATCGCCGTGACGATCGCCAGCAGGCACCCGGCTGCGGCGAGGACGAGTCCGCTCGAACTCCCCAGCGCCAACGCGACTCCCGCCGCGATGTACCCGGCGACCGGTAGCCACCCGAGCACCGCCTTCGCGACGCGCCCGTGCTGTTGCGATTCCGAGTCGACCATGATCACGCGGGTCGCGTGGAATTGGAACACACCGGCGGTGAGGGCACCGACGAGAACGACGATTCCATACCAGGTCGGGTCGACTCGTGGGACGAGCCCGACGGCGGATGCGACGAGAGCCAGCACGAGTGAAGCGATCGCAGCGCCCAGCCGCGCTGTGAGCGTGCCGGCCTTGATGATCTTGTCGATGTTCACGCTCGCGGCGACGATCACGAGGCCCGCGAGGGCTGCGCTCGCGCCCGCCATCGCGACGTTGAAATCGCTCCAACCCGCCAGCGCGTCGGTCATGCGCTCAGAGTACTCGCGCGTGCGACCCGCGGGTAGAGACGTGAAACGGAAGCGGCCGGCGGTGGCACCGAGCCTGAGCGGTTGCCCCTACAGTGCGCCCCAGCGCCCGATCGGCCAGAGGATCAGGCTGACCTTGCCCACGACGTCGTCGCGCGTCGCCCAACGCCAGCACGAATCGTCCGCATCCGGCGCACCGCGGCAATGAGCCGCCGAGTCCGAAGAATTGGCACGGTTGTCGCCGAGCACGAGATACGACCCGGGGGGTACCGTCACCGCGTCGAAACAGCGCAGCGATGCCGGCTCCGTCGTACAGTCGAGTGTTCCGGCCTCGAAAGGGAAATCTGACCCCAGATACGTCTCGTCGAGTGCGACGCCGTCGACGGTGATAGCGCCGGATGCGGTGCAGCACTCCACGACCTGTCCTGGCCCGGCTATCACCCGCTTCACGAGCGTGTGGGGACCGGACGGGCCGAAGCCGGTGACCTCACCGACCCATCGGGCCGCAGCCTTCCACCAGGGTTCGGACTCAGTGGCGTGCGTGCCCCAGGTCTCGTCGGCATCGAAGACGATGATGTCGCCTGTCGCCGGCTCTGATCCGACGTAGGCGAGCCGATTGACCATGAGCCGATCGCCGGGCTGCAGGGTCGACTCCATCGACGCGGAAGGCACCAGATACGGTTTCGCGACGAAGGTCAGCAGCAGCCCTGCGACGACGAACGCGGCGATCAGGTGAAACCAGGTGCTGCCGACGATTCGTCGCCAGATCGGCCGGGGTGCGGAAGCGGCGGGAGCGTCGGTCGTCACAGCCCCACGTTACCGGGCGCATGCTGCGTCGCGCTGACGAACGGATGCCGCGGCGCGCTTTCACGGACTCTGCGAGCCGGGCACGCCTCGCCCGGCGATAGCGTACGTCTGCGCTACGGTGCAGCGCAGATCTGGAACATGCCGCCGTCTACGAAGACCTCGGTGGCGCACTCCATCCCGGTGAGGCGCGGCACGTCCGTCATGGACGCGGCGTCGAACAGACCCACGTGCGCGCCGATGAGCACGATCGGAGCGACTGCCGCACCCCACGGCTCCGCGGCGAGCCATTCGACGTCGTTCTCCTCGACCCATTCCTTCAGTGGCGCGACGGCGGCGCGCTGTGTCTCGAGCGTGAGCCACGGCGGCTGAGTCGCAGCGACCGCGTGCACGGCAGCTCCCGCACCCACGCCGAGCGCGATGACGGATGCAGCGACCACAGACACGATGCGAAGGTGCTGCACGCGCAGCATCTGCTGAGCTCCCCACACCGCGCCGGCCGCGAGGATAGGGAAGAACGCGAACACGCCAGGAGCCGGATGCCGTACCCACAGCGGCAGGTGCGATGCGGTTGCCCACCACGCGACGAAGGCGAGTCCGCCGACGGCGGCCGTCGCGATGTACAGCACGGCGCTGGACGAACGCGAGCTCGCGCCTGGCGAGGCTGAACCACCCGTATCCGACACCGACCCCGCATCCGACACGGCATCCGGCACCCTGCGCGAAATCCACAGCCCTCCGACGATCAGCACGACAGAGACCGCCGCGACGATCACCGCAACCCACACCGGTACCGACCACGACTCCGCGAGCGTCGTGAGCTTCTGCGCGATCGTGGTCGGTTCGCCGAGCTGTCCACCGCTGCGTACGAAGTCGCGCAGCGCGCGCAGGTGCTCGATGAATCCGCCGAAGCCGAACGTCAGCAGCGCGGCGAGCTCGAACAGGAACGTCGGCAGCGCCACGAAGAGCAGCGGCACCCAAGAGCGGCGTACGAAAGCGCCTACGCGCGCCCAACCAGAGCCGGGAGAGAGCAGGAAGAGCGCGACGGCGAATGCGGGTAGCGCGAGCAGAACGATGAGTTTCGCCTGCACGGCGAGTCCGACCAGCAGCCCCGCGAGCCACGCACGTCGTGGCAGCACGACGAGCGCCCAGACGAGCAGCGCCGCCGCGGGAATCTCACCGAGCAGGTCGGCCGGCCCCTGGATGGGCGATACGCCGGCCGATGTCGTGAATGCGAGGGGCGTTGCGACCGCGACGAGGGCTGCCCAGCGTCCGCCGATGCGGCGTCCGAGCACCCAGAGACCGGCGAGCAGCAGTATCCAGTAGGCAAGAGGCACCAGGCGTGCCGCGAGCACCGGGTCGATTCCGGTGGCGAGCAGAGCGGCGACCGGCAGCAGCACGGCAGGGCCGGTCGATATGCGCGCGTCGAACAGGGTGATGATCGATCCGGAGAGGGCGCCGTCGCTGGCATAGCCGAGACCGGCGAGCAGATTGCGCGGCACCGTGAGGTTGAAGGCCTCGTCTTCCCAGAACCGCCAAACGGTGAGGCTCTGCCAGGCGACGAGCACGTGCCCGACCAGCAGGGCTGCGGCCAGCACCCAGAAGACGACGGAACGCGCCCTGGTCATATCAGTCGGCGGATCCTGGTCGTCGGATGCTGCGCAGCGGCGCCGATGGACGCAGGGACAGAGTCCAGACCTCCTGCAGGGCCGCGACGGCGAACTGCCGCAGGCGCTTGGGAGGCAGCCGAACCCCGGCCGCGCGACCCCACATGGTGCCGCTGGTCGATTCGCCACGGCGCGGGATGCTGGCCACACGCACGTAGCGAACGGTGAAGCCGCCGCGGGCTTCGGCGAGCGAGAAGTGCACGTGCGGCACGCTCGCGTCGGCGGGCACGGCATCCACCAAGGCGCTCAGTGCGGCGGGGCGGTAGGCGCGCAGGGGAGTGTTGACGTCGGGAATGCGGCGACCGGATGCTGCGGCGATGAGCAGTCCGACGGCGCCGGTGAGCACCTGCCGGTACCAAGGATCGGTGCGGCCGTCGCGCACGCCGTGCACGACATCGGCTCCGGTGGACTCCGCGGCTGCGATGAGACGCACGAAGTCGGCGCCGAGGAACTGGCCGTCGCCGTCGACGTGCACGAGCAGATCAGGATCGGATGCCAGCCCTGCGCGGTATGCAGCCAGAGCAGTGGGGCCGTGGCCGCGGTTGGCCGACTGGGTCTGCACGTCCACGTCTGCCACATCGTCGAAGACGTGCGCGGTGTCGTCGGTCGAGCGGTCGTCGGCGATGACGAACGAGACATGGGCGGCGAGCGGTGAGACGTGCTCGCGGATCTCGTCGACGAAGCCCCGGATGCCTTCGGCTTCGTTGTATGCCGGCATGACGATGGCGAGATGGGAGAAGGTCAAAGAGGTTCCTCGGCGGGCGTGTGCGGCGAGAGTACGCGCACGAAGTAGCCTAGTCGAGTGAAGATCCCTGCCCGTCTGCGCCGCCTTGTGGGCGTGGGAAGCCGTTTCCTCGTGGTCGGTGCGCTCAGCACGGTCATCGAGATCGCGGTGTTCAACCTGCTCGTGTTCGTCTGGGGCTGGGACCCGGTGCTCTCGAAGATCGTCGCTTCGCTCGTCGCACTCGTGAACGCATACATCGGCAACCGGGAGTGGGCGTTCCGTCACCGCGATCGGCGCGGACGCGTCTCGGAGCTGGTGCTGTTCGTGGGAGTGAACCTGGCGTGCACGCTGCTGGGTGCCGCCCTCGTCTGGCTGGGCGTCGTGGCACTGGAGGCCATCGTGGGTCACGCGACCGGCGCGCTCGCGCTCAACGTCGTGAACCTCATCAGCATCGTGATCGTGGTGCTGATCCGGTTCGTGCTCTACCACAAGGTGGTTTTCCGGGTTGCTCCGACGAGCTGACCTCACCCGTTCATCGACGGTTGCCGCCGCAGCGTTCGCGGCGTCGCCCCGTACTCCTGGTCGAGGGCGCGTCGCATGCTCATGGCTGTGCGGAACCCGGCGCGTTCCATGATCTCGGTCACGCTGAGGTGGGAGTGCCGACTGTCCGTGAGCAGGGCGCGGGCCACCCGGGCTCTCTGCCACCGGATCTCGCTCGCGATCGTCTTGCCCTCCTCGGCGAATCCAATCTGAAGCAGCCGCAGAGAGGTGTGGACAGCGTGCGCCACAACGGCAGGAGTGAGGTCAGGGTCGGTGCACTGCTGCGAGATCAGCGCGATCGCGCGGGTGACTGGAGTATCTCGATGCTCCTGCCCGGCCAAGCCGAATCGGTCGAGCAGGATGGCACCGCTCATCTCGGCCAACAGCTGTGCGATCGCGTACCTTTCTATGCTCGTCGGCGCCGTATCGGCATCCAGCAGCTCTTCGACAAACCGTTGCATGCTTCGATCGAGTACTCGTCGATCAGGATACGTTCGCGGTTTCGTCGGTAGCGACTCGACCATGGTCTCGATTGATGCACGCGGTGACAGGGCGACGATCACGTCCCAGCGCCCGCCGCAAGTCAGCTTCACGTTCGCCCCGCTCGGCGCGAGTATGAGAGTGCTCTGCGGTTCGACCTCTTGCCAGGGCCGACGGCTGAATCCCCTGCTCGTGACGAACAGGAAGAGCGCGTCATCGGGATGCTTGGAGTGCGTTTCGATCGACAACTCAGTGCTCGCGGTGCCTCTTAGCGAAAGGAGCACGATGTCGTCGATCGCATGCTTTCGAATCCGCAACGTATTCATCCCATCGACGCGGATGCCGTGCGGCACAAGGTCTCGAACGTTGATGTCGCGCGCCGAGTCAAGGTGCAGAACTGCGGTGCCGTGACCTTCGGGGCTCAGTGCCCGCGTTGCGGTCTGGCTTCTCGTCCCGCTCACTTGTAGATGAAGAACGCGTAGACCAGCAGAAGAGACCCCGCGGTGAGGATCACCCCGACTGCGAGCTGTTTGAGTCGGGTCACGAAGCGGCTCTCGCTTCGGTAATGGCGCGCCAGCCGGCGTTCCTGTCGACGTCGCCGACGGCGATCGGCTTTGGACGTGCCGGGCGGGGGAGAGGCGTGCAGCCCGCCCCGAAAGGTCTGACGGTCTTGTACCTGGCGATCCATTCGTCTCTCCCGATGTGCGATCGGACGGCTGACAGTTGAGCGGCAGACGTCTATAAGAGAAGGAGTCGATTGATCGTCATAAGTGATGCCGACCTGCTTCCGATCCGCCTCACTGCTCCCACGACACTTCTGTCTGCATTTCGACTCCTTCTTCCTGAAGGCCGTTCAGGCCACGTCGAGTCGCCCGTGGGGAAGGTCGGGAACCCATGCGCCGCGGTCGATGCTCTTGAACGCTCGAAGTCGGCACGGGGGTGCTGATCGATCCGCTGTGCATGTGGATCGGGGACATTGATTGGGGACAGTTTTGGGGATCGCACCTGCGCGCCAACTCACGCGCGCCGCAGTTTTCGGGTCGGTACGCATACTGAAAAGGGACATCGCGCGTGGCTCCGCAGCGAAGCTGCACTCAGAAGCCTTCACTCGGGAACCGGTTCTGGGTCTGCACCTCGTGCGTTCGGGCGAACTGGTCGTGAAAGCAGCGACGACCGGATCCATACTCCTCACCGCTGGTTCGGTATTCGTGACGCAGCAACCGGCGGATGCTGTCGCGCAAAGCCGTACGACGGTGACGACTCTGGTGATTCCTGCTGCGGCAGCGCGGGGCCTTCCGCTGCCTGCGAGCGCTGCATGGCGACTGACCGAAAGTCCGTTGCTGGCGCCGGTCGTCGACTTCATCGTGCGTGCGGGAGATGCAGTCGACCCCGACCTCAATGGATTCAGCGCCTATCATTTCGAGCACCTGTTGCAGGAGATGTTCGTCGGATTGCTGATCGAGACCAACCGTCCGGCGCTGGCCCTAGGTCATCCGCAGCCGTTCACCGATGCACTCGCTGTGATCGTCGTACGGTGTTCTGATCCCCTATTGACTCCTGCCGCCGTCGCACAGGACGTGAGGTTGTCGTTGCGGCAGCTGCAGCGGGTCTTCCGCGAACGCGGAACGACGATCGGGCGTGAGCTCCGCCGAGCGCGCGTTGAACAGGCAATCGCCGTTCTGCGCGACCAGAAGCGCGACGTGCTGAGCATCGATCGGGTCGCCGAAATGGTGGGCTTCAGCAGCGGCTCGAGCCTTGCGCGGGCGATGGCGGCGGAAGGCCATGTCTCGCCGACGCGTGCGGCACGATCTCTTGGGAGCGGGAACAGGAACGATCCAGAGCTGCTGAAGCCTGAGCGGGCTGCATGAGCGTCGACGACCTCGCTCATACCTGAAACGACATCCTCCATACCCAGAACGACGTCTGCAGGCGCCAAGTCCTTAGGGCTCCCGCCCGATCGATTGGATTGAATCGACCGCAACTGCGGTATCAAGCCTGGGAAGGAACACAGATGACATCGTCATCCCAAGAATCGGACGTCCCGCAGAAAGTAACGCCGATGATCAGCCGTCGTACGACCGTCAAGGCCGCAGCCTGGTCAGTACCGGTCATCGCTGCAGCTGTCGCGGCACCGCTGGCGGCCGCCAGCGCGTCGCAGGCGACCATTGCAGCGCTTGTGGGCGGCGGCATCAGTGCTGACGGCGCCTCGGGCACCGCTTCAGGACAGTTCTCGACGTCGGGTATCCAGATCTCGAACGTCGTTGGTGAATGGTCGACCGGCGCGTTGACGGCTTCGTATCGGCTGACCGGCCCCTGGTCGACCGGTGCGATAGTGAAGCCAGACGGTACGGCGTTCGCACAGGGCGAGGTCATCGCCTACGGTGGCGCGGTCTGGACCGTCGCATTCGTCGATGTCGACTCGTCCGGCACCTGGGAGGTCAGGTTCACCAGCGACTCGGTCACGGTGAAGTCCGACACGGTCATAGCGATGCCTCCTGCGAAGTACTCCGGCACCTTCGTTCAGGGTGTGCCGACGCCCCGCAATCCGATTCAGGGCACAGTGGCGGTGTCGGCAGCGAACATCAACGACAATCTCGCTGTGGCGGCGTCAGCGAGCTATCCGGCCTGACGAGCAGGTTCGCAACGGCCTGGTTCCGGTATCCCACCGGGACCAGGCCGTTGCCGTCATCAGATGCAGGCCGGATTCACCGCGGTGAACACGAGCGGTCCGATCCAGATGTTCTGGGGCGGCCTTTCTCCTATGGCACGGCCGGAGTTGTTGGCGATGAAGGTGAGATCGAAAGCGCTGATCGCGGTGGCGGTGACGCTGACATTTCCATCGGAGCTGCCGTTCGCGACCTCGACGGTCGGCACGCTGGTGTTCAGCCTCCACGGGTCGACTCCGGTTCCCGCACCCTGAATCCACGCGGAATTGTAGGCGCCAGTGCCGCTGGAGACCGAGACGCGCTCCGCGCCTCCACGACCATCCTGGGCGAGCATGCCGTCCACGTCTTTGATCTTGTAGGTCAGGTCATTGACCGTCACCGGTGCGCCATCGAGTGCGAAACTGAACGTCACCCGTTCACCTCCGCCGATATTGCGAAGATCGGCCGTGTCGAGCGCCAACCACACGCTGGGCTCTGTCTCTCCTCCGCGCAGGGAACTATCCAGGGTGAGGTTGTTCGTCGAATTGATCGTCATGTTCGACACGCCGTTATGGACAGCGGCAAGCGTGAGTGTCAGATCCTTGCCGTCCCCGAAGACGTCGGTCCAGGTGAACACGGAGGCAGTCGTACTGAGGCGCGCGTAGGTGGCCGTGCTCGTGGTGAGGCTGGCGGAGCAGGCTGCCGTGGAGGCTGCGGCCAGCGGCGTCGAGATCGCGGCAGCGATGACAGGAAGCGACCAGGCGGCTCCCTTCACCACCGTCCGCCTTGGTATTCCGCGCTTCTCCGGCGTTCCGACGTCGCTGGCGGACGCGAGGTGTCCCGGCCCGGAAGCCGATTGAGTGTCCTGCATAGTTCTCTCCCATTTGATAGATGAAATACAACCAACACTCGTAAGGAGTCGGGAGCTCATAGGAGGTGACGCCATTGCGCACATTCCGCGCAAGATTTTTTCTGAGGTTTCCCGTCACCACTGATTCAGGGCAGACTTCTTTCTAGAGTCAACGTTTGCTGCTCGCGGCGAGCTGACGGGGTGTTGCGATCGCCCGTCCTCGATGGGCGCAGACACGTTTCTGGGGGAGATTCGTGGATGATGTTCGTAGTGATGCCGAGCTGCTCAGCGCGTTGCGGGGCGGTGAGCGCGACGCGTATGTGGCGTTGTGGACCCGGCATGTGAACGCAGCGCTCCGATATGCGGGGCGGCTGTCCCCTTCGCGCGCCGAGGACCTCGTGTCGGAGTCGTTCCTGGCGATCTATCAGCAGGTGACGACGACTCCCAAGGGGCCGCAGTTCGCGTTCCGCTCCTATCTGAAAGCTGTGATGCGGAACACGGCGATCCGCTGGTCGAAGGATGCGAGCCAGGTCGTGGACGCGGTCGATGTCGAGCAGATCGATCATCGTGACGCGCTCAGTGTCGTCGAGACGGCATCCGCTGCGTCAGAGTTGCTTTCGGCTTTTCAAGAACTGCCCGAACGGTGGCAGCGCGTACTGTGGCTCGCCGAGGTCGCGGAGGTCGGCCGGCCGCAGATCGCTGAGGAGCTGGGGATCAAACCGAACGCGGTATCCGCGCTCCAGCGACGTGCCAGAGCCGGGCTGAAGACGAACTGGCTCACACGACAGATACCTCTTGCACTGCGCGAGGATGAGAGCCATGTCGCGCGGCTGCTCCCCGCGCATCTCTCGAACCCTGCCGATGAAGTCGTGAGTGCCGAGGTTCTTGCCCATGTTGCGTCGTGCGATGTGTGCAGCGATCTGCTTCATGGAATGCGCGGTGCGGCCGTGCGCCTGGAGAACACCACCTTGGCGGCGGCCGGGTTCGGTGCGTTGGGGACGGCTCTGCCGGCGGCTGCGGCGTTGGTGCCAACGAGTTCTGCGGTGGCGACTTTCGCATTCCTGGGCGGGTCCACGGCGGCGATCGGCGCCGGCGTCATAGTGACGGGTCTCAGCGCGCTGACGATCAGTGGGGTCATCTTCAGCACATGGCTCACGGGGCCACCGGCCGAGGTCGTTGCCGCCCCGGCATCCTCGAGTTCGGTCAGTAGCGACCCTTCTCCGGAGAACATCCTCGAACTGCTTCGCGAAAGTGCATTGGTACTCGATGATCCGACGAGGGTGCCCGAAGATCCGACGATCATCCCTGCTCCGCCCGTGCTGGGGCGGTGGAACACGGATCCGACGATCGAGTCGATCGACTTGACTTCCGACCCGACGTTCGAGTTCCCGGTGCAGCCGGCGACGCCGAAGCCGTCGGAGGTTCCTCCGCCGGGCCCCGATGATCCAGCGAACTCACTGACCCCCGAGATCGCCACGCCTCGGCAGTACACCGGGTACTACGCCCCGGTGATCACGGGCACGGCGAAACCAGGATCGACAGTCGCCGTCGAGTACGGCGGCCGTCAGTACACCGCTGCTTCGACCGAGGACGGGTCGTGGAGTTTCGATCCTCGCGACCTGGTGTCTGGCACGGGACCGCACGAGTACAGAGTCTGGGCGTTCGATGAGACCTCGCAGTCGCCCGCGGTGACAGGCACCTTCACTATCCTGCCCATCGTGGTCGAGGGGCTCGAGAACACCACTGGCGAAGAAGACATGCATGTGGACGAAGCATCGACCACAGGGATCGTGATCGCCATCACCGGACCGCCGAACGGTGTCGTCCAGGTCTCCTCGATGACCGGTGACTTCGCGATGGTCGAGCTCGACGCGACCGGCTACACCGTGAAGCGCCTGCGGATGCACGCACCGGGCTGGTACTACTTCTCGTTCAGCGCGTACGATGCCGACGGCTTCTGGGGTCCGGCATTCGAAGACGTCGTTGACGTGTATGACCCGGACGTCATCTGGGGTCCGTGGGGTCCCGACCCCGAAGATATGAGTTTTGACCTCACCGACCCGTAGCAGAGACGTCACCTCTCGCGTCTTTCGTTCTCCTTCTAGATGGGTATGTCGCTAAGTCGTTCTCCCCGGCTGGCGCACCCATCGGTGCAACTCTCTACGCCATCGTCGAAGCGGCCGCTCCGCTTCGACGATGAAGCCGGGGGGCGAGTAGGGAGTTGCACCGAACAACAGCAGACCAGGTCGCGCCTTCGGCATAATGGCGAGCATGCATCTTGAGACCCGCGACGCCCCACTCCGCTCACGCGTCAAGCGGCTCGTCGTCCCCGATGTTCTTCGCGGAGTGGCTATTGTCGCGATGCTGATCGCGCACGCGGTGCCGATGATCCCGGATGTGCCGCGCGCGCTGGCGTTCGTGATGGGCAACATCAACGCTCTCGCCTCGCCGCTGTTCGCGCTGGTGATGGGCATGGCCGCGCAGATCGTGTGGAACCGCAAGGGCGGTGTCGGGCGCACCATCTTGCAGCAGTCGCTGCGCGGTGTCGCACTGATCGCGCTCGGCGTGTGGATGATGACGTGGGGAAGCTGGGTCGCGGTCGTTCTCCAGTACCTCGGTCTGCTCCTGCTCGTCGGTGCGCCGCTGCTGCTTCTCGGCACCCGCGCGCTGATCATCGTCACCGCTGTGATCGCTGTCGCCAGTCAGCCGGTCCTCGAGTGGGCGCGGGGCGCGGCGTGGATCTACTCGCAGCCGACACCGGTGATCGAAGTGGCGAACTGGGTGGCGCTCGGTCCGTCGTATCGGCTCGTCAACCTGCTGCCGTTCTTCCTGCTGGGCGCGATCCTGCTGCGCCACGGCATCCGTTGTGATCGAGTGCTCTGGACCATGGCGATCGTCGCGCCGATCGCCTACCTGGCCAGCATGGTCGGCGGACGATTTCTCGTGGCGGATGTGAAGTCGGGGGACTACCTCGACACGCTGCGCGACGTCGGGCTCGTCTTCGCGACGTATGTCGTGGTCGTCCTCATCGCCGAGATGCGCCTCAAAGGCGCGGCCCGAATCAGAGATGCCGTGTTCGCACCGCTGAGCGCGTGGGGCCAGGTGGCACTGAGCCTGTACCTGCTGCACGTCGGAATCATCGCCTGGTGGGCGCACGCTCTCAACGGGCGACCCGAGCAGAACTCACCGCTCGGCTGGCTCAGCGTCGTCGTGCTGCCGTTGATCGTCGGCTGGCTGTGGTGGCGGTTCGTCGGCCCAGGCCCCGTGGAATGGGTACTGGGATGGGTGACCGGCCGCCCCAAACGTCGCCGGTCGCGCTGAGCAGCGCCGTCAGAGAGTTCGAAAGGCTGACCTCAGGCCTTGACCCGAGCGCGTCTCTTCGGCTTCGCTTCCGCCTGCGTCAGCTGGATGGGATCCTGACCGTGATCGGTCTTCGCACCGTACGTGTATGAGCCGTAGCCATAGCTGTCCGGGCCCTTGGTCGGCAGCATGGTCACGACGACTCCGAGCAGGTTCACGCCGGCGGTCTCGAGCGTGCGGATCGCTCCGGAGAGCTCGGGCTTCTTGGTCTTGCCCGATGCCGCCGTGAGGATGACGCCACGTGTCTTCTTGCCGATGACCGCCGCGTCGGTGACGAGCAGCAGCGGGGGAGCGTCGATGAGGATGTAGTCGAAGTACTCTTCCAACGGCCCCAGCAGGCGGTCCATGGCCGTCGACCCGAGCATCTCGCTCGGGTTGGGCGGCACTGGACCGCTGGCGAGCACGTAGAGCTCGTTCGTTCCCCACTTCTGAAGTGCGTCTGAGATCTCGACCTGGCCGATGAGCACGTTGGTGAGGCCCACGCCGCCTTCGACGCCCATGTAGTCGGCGACACGGGGGAGCCTGAGGTCACCGTCGATCAAGGCCACGCGCGCACCCGTCTCGGCGAGAGCGATCGCGAGGTTCGCGGTCGTGGTCGACTTTCCCTCGCCAGGGCCGGCGCTCGAGATGACGAACGTGCGCGAGGCGTTGTCGATGTCGAGGAACTGCAGATTCGTGCGCAGCGAGCGGAACGATTCGGCCCGTGGGCTGCGAGGATCGACGTGCACGATAAGCGGGCGCTTCTGCGCGTCGGGGTCGTAGGCGATCCCGCCGAGCATGGGTTTGTCGGTGATGAGCTCGAGATCGTGCAGCGTATGGATGCGTGTGTCTAGCACAGTGCGCAGTACCGCGAATGAGATACCTGCGGCGAGGCCTAGCAGCCCACCCAGCACGATGAACAGGGGAATGTTCGGGCTGGACGGATTGGTGGGCACAGCAGCGGGGTCGGTGATGGTGATCTGCACGGGGCTGGCGCCGCCCTCGGCATCCGGGCGTTCCAGGTCGGTCTGCACCACGTCGGCGAAGCTCGCCGCCGTCTGATCGGCGATCTTCGCGGCGAGTTCAGGATCCGTGTCGGTGACGGTGATGTCGATCAGCACTGTGTTGAGCGCAGTGGTCGCCGTGATGCGCGATGCGAGCGCGGACGCCGAGGTGTCGAGCCCGAGTTCGTCGATGACTGGGTCGAGCACGATCGCCGTGCCGATGACATCGACGTAGCTGGTGACCATCTGACGCGCGAAGGTCGTTCCCTGCACGAGGTCGCCGGTCGCGGCGCCCTCGGTGCGCACGGACACATAGAGCTGTGTCGACGCCACGTACTTCGGCGCCTGGGTGAAGGCGTACGCGGCACCACCGGCGAGGCCGACGAGCAGCAGCACGAGAATGATGATCCAGTTCTTGTGCAGGATGCGTACGTAATCGCGAAGTTCCACGCGGTCTGGTTCCCTTGCGTTGATTGTCAGGTTCTTACGAAAGCTTCAGTCATTGTTCCACAGGCCTCTGCGGCGTCACGGCTCCACGACGTGGGTGTTGCTCCCCGCACCGGCGCGCTACGCGCCGTACACTCCATACGCCGTGCGGTCCGCACCCTTGGTGGGCAGCATCGTCGCCACGGTACCGACGACCTGCGCCCCGACCTTCTCGATGGTGGCCTCCGCCTCGCTGAGGCGGTTGCTGCGCGTCTTTCCGGATGCTGCGACGAGGATGGCTCCTTGCGTCAACCGGGCCAGCACCGCAGCATCCGTGACGAGTCCCACCGGCGGCGCGTCGAGGATGATGACGTCGAAGGCGGCCTTCAGATCATTGAGCAGCGAGGTCATTGCCGACGACCCGAGAAGTTCTGCCGGGTTCGGCGGGATGGTGCCGGCAGGCAGCACGAACAGCGCGCCGCGACCCCAGTGCTGAAGCGCATCACTGGCGGTGAGCCGTCCGATGAGCACCTCGGTCAGCCCGACACCGCCCTCGATCGCGAAGTAGTCGGCGATGCGCGGCAGTCGCAGGTCGGCGTCGATGAGTGCGACCCGTGAACCGGACTCGGCGAATGCGATCGCCAGGTTGGCTGCGGTGGTCGACTTTCCCTCGCCGGGGCCGGCGCTCGTGATCACCAGTGCCATCGGGTCGCCGTCGAGGGCGAGGAATTTGACGTTCGTGCGCAGCGACCGGAATGCCTCGGCGCGAGGGTCGCGCCCCGCGGCGGCGACCAATAGGGGGCGGCTCTTCGCCAACGGGTCGAGTGCGATGCCGCCCAGTATCGGAGCTGACACGGCACGTTCGACGTCGTCGATCGTGCGCACGCGGGTGTCGAGCACCGAGCGCAGCACAGCGGCGCCAACACCGACAGCGAGCCCGAGCAGCGCACCGAGGGTCACCGTGAGCGGAATATTCGGCGCAGAGGGCGACACCGGCACGGATGCTGCTTCGAGCGTGTCGATGCGGACGATGCTGGGCCTAGTGTCGACGGGGCGTTCCAGATCCTCGGCGACGACGGTGGCGAAGCTCTCGCCGATCGCGTTGGCGAGGCGCGCGGCCTGACCGGGGTTCGGATGCGTGACAGTGAGAGTGATCGCCGTGCTGGCCGTGGCCGCCGAGACGCTCACGCGCGACGACAGCTGCGCGACGGTGGTATCGAGCCCGAGGTCATCGATCACCGGCTGCAGCACGAGCGAGCTCGGGATGATGTCGATGTAGCTCGTGACCGCCTGCTGCGCGTAGCCGCGTGCGAGATTCAGGTCGGCCGGGGTCGCGCCGTCGGCGGTCTGGGCCGAGACGAGCAGCTGCGCCGACGTGCTGTATCTGGTCGGCGTCGTGAGCGCGACGAGCACTCCGATGCAGAGACCAATGAGGGTCAGCGAGATGATGAGGACGAGATTGCGCCGCAGAAGGCGCACATAGTCCTGCACGGTCATCGCGCTCCACTCTCCATACGTTGTCGGCGGCCGCCGGGTATCCTTTCAGAGGTTAGTCCACGTCGCCGCCGCCACCGGCGCGCACACGCATTCCAGAACGGTGAGTCCATGTCTCCGAGCAACGAGATCCCCGATCTCGATCTGCCCGCCCGCGCGGCGGATGATTCGGCACGTGCTGACCCCCTGCTGGAGGCGCTGGTCGGTCGCCCTCGTGAAGAGACGCGAACCCGCAGCGCCGGCGCGGATGCCGTGAAGCTTGTGAATCTGGTCGACTCGGCGGTGGTGAACAGCTCTCCGACCGCCATGTACGTCGATGCCCCGAAGAGCGCGAAGCTCAAGAAGCCGCGCCGGCATCGTCGCATCGACTGGGTCAACACGGTCGCGGCGAGTGCCGCTGTCGTGGTGGTCGCCGCGACCGCTGTGTTCACGGGCGTGCAGATGGCGAGTGCCGACCCGTCAGCTGATGCGGTTGAGGTGCTCGCGGCAGATGAAGAGGTACTTGCCGCGGCGGAGAACTCGGTCGCGACGTCGGCGACGCGCCTCGAAGAGAGCATCGTGACGGGGCTCTCGGACTCTGCCCTGATCCGCACCGCACTGACAGAGCTGGCAGCGAGCGACGAGCGTAGGGAGACTGCCGACCCGGCGGCTCTTGCGACCGCAGTTCAGGCGGTCGACGGCTATCGTGCAGCGCTTGAGCAGGCCGTGGTTCCGCCTGCGCCGGCGCCGTATGAACGTGGCAATGTCGATGAGAAGTCGCTCGCGAGCGTTGCCGATGCGATCAATGAGGTGCAGGGGGCCTCGACCGCGGTGGACGAAGTGTCCGACGCAATTCGCACCGCCCGGACTGCAGTGGACAATCTGAACACTACCTACGCCAATCAGCTCACGACATTCGCGACGAGCCTCACCGCGTATGCCGCGGCCGAGAACGAAGCGCATCCGGTAGCTGGCCAGGAACTGCGGGATGCCGTCACCGCGGCGGCGGCGACCGCGAACGCGACTCCGCTGAGCGGAGCCTCCGGCGCTGCGGCCCTGACAGCCTTCCGTGACGCGGTGGTCGCTTTGCGTGAAGACGACCTGCGTGTGCGTGAGCTCGAGCAACGAGAACGCGAACGCTCGCAGAACAATCAGCGACCGGTGACACCGGCACCTGTGCCGGATCCCGTGGAGCCAGAACCGGAACCGGAGCCGGCACCGACCGATCCCGCGACGGAGCCTGGCACAGATCCGCTTGGAGGAGGCGGGCTGGTCGACGGTTGATCGGCGCGTACAAAGATGGCGCGTGTAATGCAGGGAAGCGTGCAACGACGGGGCCGGGTTCTGTGCCACGATGGAATCGAATTAGCAATCAGCTGAACGTACCCGGGGGACTAGCTGTTTGCGCCGCAGTGACTGCTGCATTCGTCGGAGGGCAATAAAGAGTGAAGTCAGCAGAGAACAGCATCGTGCACACGGACACCGGATCGATCACGATCGTGTCTGTCGCGCAGCGTCGGCGGCGCATGGCCGCGGCCATTGTTGACAGTCTGGCCTGGGTCGTCGGCATCCTGGCCGCAGTCGTGTTGCGTTTCGAATTCGAGCCGTCAGCTACTGGCTGGATCGCGACGCTCGTGCTGGCGGTCATCGCCGCCGGACTGCAGGTCGGCGTGGGCTACTTCCTCGCCTTCTACCGTGGCCGCTTCACGTACGGGTCTTTCGAAGAGGTGCGCACTCTCGGGTTGGCCGTTACGGCGCAGGCGTTCGTCTTGGCCGTGATCGTCATGACAATCGGCCCTCTGGTCAACGTCCCCCGCGGTACGGTCATCCTCGCGTTCCCCTTCGTGCTGCTGATGATGTTCGGCGTGCGCTACCTGGCCCGGCTAATGCTCGAACGCAACCGCAAGCCAGGTGACGCTGCCGCGCCGGCTCTGATCATCGGCGCCGGTTATCTGGGCGACACCCTTCTCCACAACATCACGACCGATCCCACCTCTCCTATCCGCGCTGTCGGCATCCTCGATGACGACCCGGCGAAGAAGAACCTGCGGCTGCGCGGCGTGCCCGTGATCGGTCGCACGAGCCAGATCGCCGAAGCAGCCGAGCGCACGGGCGCAAAAGCGGCCGTCATCGCGATCGGCCGTGCCGACAGTGCGCTTCTTCGGCGCCTCACTGATGCCGCAGCGTCAGCGGGACTGACCGTCTCGGTGACCCCCACACTTTCGAATCTGGTGAGCGGGGAAGAGTCGGCCGCCGACGTGCGCGACATCAGCATCGAAGACCTCATCGGCCGTCACCCCGTCGACACCAACGTGGAGCTCATCGCGGGGTACGTCACCGGTCGACGTGTGCTCATCACCGGCGCCGGGGGTTCAATCGGCTCTGAACTGTGCCGGCAGTTGGCGAAGTACGGCCCGAGCGAACTCATCATGCTCGATCGCGACGAGACCGGTCTGCAGCTGGCGCAGTTGGGCACGTCCGGCCATGGGCTTCTCGATACCAAGGATGTCGTACTTGCAGATATTCGGGAGAGCGAGACTCTCAACGAGATCTTCGCTGCCCGTCGCCCCGAGGTCGTGTTCCACGCCGCGGCGCTGAAGCATCTGCCGATGCTCGAGCAGTATCCGGATGAGGCCTGGAAGACCAATGTGCTCGGCACGCTCAACGTGCTTCAGGCCGCTCAGGCAGTCGGCGTTGACACATTCGTCAACATCTCGACCGATAAGGCGGCGAACCCGACCAGCGTGCTGGGGCATTCCAAGCGCGTCGCGGAGAAGCTCACGGCCTGGGCGGGGGAGCAGACCGGAATGCGTTACCTGTCGGTGCGCTTCGGCAACGTGATCGGCAGCCGCGGATCCATGCTTCCGACGTTCAAGGCGTTGATCGAGGCCGGGGGGCCGTTGACAGTCACGCACCCGGATGTGACGCGGTACTTCATGACGATCCCTGAAGCCTGCCAGCTCGTGATCCAGGCCGGCGGCATCGGGCGCACGGGAGAGGTTCTCATCCTCGACATGGGCGAGCCGGTATCGATCCTCGAAGTCGCCAAGCGCATGATCGCGATGTCGGGCAAGAGCATCGAGATCGTGTTCACCGGCCTTCGTCACGGTGAGAAACTGCATGAGGTACTGGTGGGTACCCGCGAAGATCTCGAGAGGCCGTTCCATCCCAAGGTCTCGCATACGACGGCTGACCCGATCTCGCCCGAGCGGCTGGACAAGGCGGGCTGGGAAGCACGCATGGTCTCGGAGCCACGAAACAACGACACCGCCATCATCGAGCCAGTGCGCTTGACCAACACGGAGAACCCGAAGTGAGCGAACGAATCTACATGTCTTCCCCCGACGTCGGGCAGCTCGAGGAAGACGCGGTCCTCGCCGCCATGCGCTCCGGGTGGATCGCTCCGCTCGGCCCCGACGTCGACGCGTTCGAACGCGAACTCGCCGCGCGAGTCGGGGTAGCGCACGGTGTCGCACTCAGCTCCGGTACTGCTGCTCTGCACCTCGGGCTATTGACGTTGGGCGTCAAGCCCGGCGACGTCGTGGTGACATCGACCATGACGTTCGCGGCCACGACCAATGCCATCGTCTACACGGGCGCTGAACCTTATTTCATCGACGCCGATCCGTCGACCGGAAACATGGATCCCGCGCTGCTGCGCGAAGCGCTCGTCTCGCTGCGAGCGGCGAACGAGACCGTTGCCGCGATCGTTCCCGTAGACCTGCTGGGCAAAGCCGTCGACTACACATCGATTCTTGCGATTGCTGACGAGTTCGATGTACCGGTGCTCTCGGATGCTGCCGAGTCGCTCGGGGCTACGCACGCCAGCAAGGCTGCGGGCAGCTTCGGTCGCGCATCGATCGTCTCGTTCAACGGCAACAAGATCATGACCACGTCGGGCGGAGGGATGCTGCTCACCGACGACGAATCGTTCGCGAAGCATGTGCGTTACCTGGCGACTCAGGCTCGGCAACCTGTCGTTCACTATGAGCACACGGACATCGGGTACAACTACCGCATGAGCAATCTGCTGGCGGCGCTCGGACGCGCACAGCTGTCTCGTCTCGACGAGATGATCGCGAAGCGTCGTGAGATGCGCGAGCTCTACAAGCAACTGTTTGCCAACGTCGACGGGGTCGAGGTCTTTGGAGCCGCGGGCGACGAAGACGACAATGTCTGGCTGACGTCGATCGTCGTCGATGAGTCGACCACGGGCTGGACACCGCACGACCTGACCGAGGTTCTCTCTGCGTCGAACATCGAGAGCCGCCCCCTGTGGAAGCCGATGCACAAACAGCCTGTGTTCGAATCATCCCGCGGGGAGATAGATGGCACGTCGGAGTCGCTTTTCGAGCGGGGCCTGACGCTGCCCAGCGGCTCGGCGCTCAGCGGTGAACAACGTGAGCGTGTGCTCACGACGATCCGCGGCTTCCTGTCGGGCCGGTGACGAGAGTGGACAACGATAAGTCAGCCTGGCTGCTGTCGAGTGCTGGGCGCCGAGGATCGTTGGTGACGCTCCTGCAGCAGCAGCCCTTGCATGTTGAGCGGTCTCGAGTGGTCGCGACCGACGTGTCGCTGCTTTCCGCAGCAGGACGCTTGGCTGATGAGTTCGAGCAGGTTCCGCCCGTCAGAGATCCTGAGTTCATATCGCGGACTTTGGCGATCGCCGTGGAACACAACGTCGGCGTGATCATTCCGACGATCGATCCCGAGATCGAGGTTTACGCGAACCATCGCGACGTGTTTTCGCAGCAGGGCATCGACATCTGGGTGTCGTCTCCTGAGGTGACTCGCCTGGGCTGGGACAAATGGTCCTTGTACAGGTGGCTGAGGGAACGCGGCCTTCCCACGGTCGACACCTTCGAGGTGACCGATCTGCCAGAGGGATCGCTTACAGGCCCCGTGGTCGCGAAGCCGCGCTCGGGCTCCTCCGGTATCGGCGTCGTGATCGCGGACTCGATCGAGTTGCTGGACCTAGAGGGCCTCGATGAGAGCTACATCGTGCAGTCGAAGGCCCCCGGGTTCGAGGTGACCGTCGACTTCGCGGTCGGACTGAGTGGGCGTGTGCTCGCCATCGTTCCGCGTCGACGCATTGAGGTACGCGGCGGCGAGGTCTCGAAGGGAGTCACCGTCGACTATCCGGCGGTGATCGACGTGGCACGCAAGGTCGCAAACCAGCTACCGGGCGCATATGGTGCGCTCAACGTGCAGGTGTTCTACGACCCAGCGGGTGGTGAAATCAACATCATCGAGATAAACCCGCGATTCGGTGGCGGTTACCCGCTCGCCCACCTTGCGGGTGCGAACTTCTTCGATGCTCTCCTCCGAGACGGACGAGGCGAGCACGTCGAGGAGCTGAAATGGGAAGCGGGCACGCTGCTTCTGCGCTACGACACCGAGGTGATCGTGTCGGGATTCGATGTGCGGAGCATCGATGGGTGATCGGGTCTATGTTTTCGATCTCGATGACACGCTTTACCTCGAGCGGGACTATGTTCGCAGCGGGTTCATGCACATCGGCGATGTTTCTCGAGACCGCTACGGGATTGACGGTATCGGCGAGCATGCCTGGTCGCTGTTCGAGCGGGGTACGCGCGGAAACACCTTCGACCTAGTGGCCGCGCACTTCGCGCTGCCCACCGACGCGACTCGAGTCTTCATCGAGGAGTACCGCAACCATGATCCTGCGATCGAACTCCAGCCCGATGCGCTGTCCTATCTGCAGAATCTTCCCGACGACGCAGTCGGAACCGGTGTGATCACGGACGGGCATGCCGAGGGGCAGTGGCGAAAACTCCACGCTCTGGGAATCGACGACGTTCTCGACAACATCGTTGTGACCGGCGAGCACGGCCAGGGGTGGACGAAACCCAGTGAGAACGCGTTCCGTCTCATCGAATCCAGGTTCCCTGGTCCGGGTATCGAGTTCGTTTATTTCGGCGACAATCCGATGAAGGACTTCAACGCGCCTCATCAGCTGGGTTGGCGAACTGTCCGCGTTCGCAGGCCGCTCGGTCTGCACTACGTCGTCGATGACGCGGTCGTCGTAGACGAGACGATTTCGGCCTTCCCCACGACCGGTGCGACAGCACGACATGCGGCGGGCAATCAGCCCCGTCGAGAGAAAGGAACACTGCCGCAGTGATCGGATTCACAGGCCCGTACTCGGACGTCAACTTCGGCGACTACGCGATGCTCGTCAACAATGTGTACGCGCTCGATGCGCAGGACACCACGATCTTCGTATATGACAGGCCGTTCGTCGAGAAGATTCGTGACGACTACTTCGAGGACCGCCAGGTCCGGCTCGTTGAGGTCAAATTGCGTCGAGGTGCATTCTCCAGCGGACGAGATACTCGCTTTCTGACCCCGATGGAGATCCTGCGCGAGATCGAGAACATCGATGAAGTCACTGCCGCAGTCGCAGGCATGGACACGTTGTACGTCAACGGCGGTGGCTACTTCAATTCGCTATGGACGCAGCCACATCGTATTGAGCGGTTGGTCCAGATCATCGCGCCAGCACTCGTTGCGGCAACGATGAACGTTCCGGTCGTATTCACTGCAAACGGTTATGGGCCCTTCCGCGGCGACACGGAGTTCTTTGCGAGCTTCTTCGGATCGTTGCCGAATGCCCGATTCGGCGCACGGGACACGATTCTCTCACCGCATTGGTTGAACCAGGCTGGCGTTCACCCCGAACAGATCCATACGCTGCCTGATGATCTGCTCTTCATCGACGAAAGACTCGCGCCGACGCGGGAACCGCAGACCGACAGATACGTCGTGATTGAGACCTATCTTCCGACTGATTTCATCGCAGACAACCTCGCCCATTTTGAGCGGTTCGTGCAGCGGATGGCGAATGACCATGAGCTTCGGGTCGTTTTCGTCCCGTTCAACGTGGGCCACGGCGGGGTCGACCAGGGACGACTCCTTGCGGAGCGCCTCGACGGCGTCGAAATGTTCGACATCACTGAACGCGGCTATCTGCCGATCGAAGACGCCGTCGCGCTCGTACGCGACGCGGAGCTGGTCATTTCCAGCAGATACCACGCGGTGATACTCGCGCTCTCCGTGGGGACGCCGTTCGTCAGCGTGCTCAAGGACGTGCTTGGGGACAAGCAGTATTACTACGGCAAGAACGTGGGCGCGCTCGAGGGCGTCCTGGAGGGACAGCCTCACGATCTACGAGATTACTTCTTCATGGATTATGTCGAGGGACTGAACGCCGTCGTCGACGACTTCGAAGGGATCACACGACGCCAGCGCGAAAATCATTCCGCTGCCTTCCCTCGTACAGGTACGAAGTTGCGCGCGGCACGTGAGACATACCTCAAGGGAGCCAACTGACATGAGTACTTCTTCGACGCGGACGGCCGAGACGGGTTTCTACGCTCGTTTCGGTAAGCGGCTTCTCGATCTTTTCGGGAGCGCAATCGCCATCATCCTGTTGTCGCCCGTCATTCTTGTCAGCGCGGTTCTGGTGAAGACGACGTCGCGGGGGCCTGCTTTCTTCTTTCAAGACCGTCCGGGCCTCCACGGACGAACTTTCCGCATCATCAAGTTCCGCAGCATGCTGACCTTCGAGGACAGCTACGACGCGGAGGGAAACGAGCTCACCAACGACGAGCGCGTGACACGCGTAGGCGCGATTCTGAGGCGCACGAGCATCGACGAGTTGCCGCAACTGTTCAATGTCTTCTTCGGACACATGTCGCTCGTCGGGCCCAGACCGGCATTGCAATATCAGGTTGAGCGTTACGACGCGGATCAGCGCAAACGGATGGACGTCCGACCGGGTATGACCGGGCTTGCGCAGGTGAAGGGTCGTAATTCGCTGACTTGGGATCAGAAGATCGCGATGGACCTGGCGTATGTTCGAAACGTGAGCCTCGGTCTCGACGTGAAGATCATGGCTAAGACTCTCAACGTCGTCGTATCCGGGGCGGGTATTCGATTCGAGAAGCACGACGAGTTGAGCGCCCACAATGGCGACCTTCGGCGGCACATCGGCGAGAAGAAGGACGACGCATGAAGATCGCCATCGTCTCGCAGTACTTTCCACCGGACAAGCCAGGGCGAATCGCAGATGAGCTTTCGCAAGAACTCGCACGACGGGGGCACTCCGTTCGAGTCCTGACGGCGTTTCCGCACTACGACACCGGCAAAGTCCCTCGCGAGTACCGTCAGCAGTTGAGACACGTCGAGTCACGAGGTCCGGTGCGAGTCCGGCGAGTGCCGATCTTCGCGAGTCACTCCCGGAACGCCATCGGCAGGATCGCGAACTATCTGAGCTTCCCGTTGTCCGCGCGGTTCGCATCGTCGTTCGTGAAAGATGCCGACGTCATCTATGTCCATGGCACTCCGGCGACGGCCGCACATGTCGCCTATCTCTGGTCGAAGAAGTTCGGCATTCCGTACCTTTACCACGTACAGGACATCTGGCCGGAGTCGGTTACCGGGTCGGGTTTCCTTCCGGGGCCCGTCGGCAATTTCGCGGACCGTGCCATCAGCCGATGGCTGCGTACGGTCTATGCGTCTGCGGCGGCCGTGGTCGCTATCGCCCCAAGCGCACAGAAGCTCTTCGTGGAACGGGGCGCATCCGCCGATCGCGTCCACCTGGTCTACAACTGGGCGCGGGACTCGAAGCGCACCGCTTCGGCGCCGCACAAGACCCGGTCGGGGCTCGTTCTGCTGTACGCAGGCAACCTCGGTGCCCTGCAGGACTTGGAGACGGTGCTGAAGGCAACGGCACGTCTGAAGGATCTCGAGGACGTCCGGCTTCTCGTCGCGGGGGCCGGCGTTCTGGATACTCGCCTGAAGGAACTCGCCAATGAGCTGGGCTTGCAGGACAGGGTCGAGTTCCTGGGGAAAGTACCTCCAGATGACATCGTCGATATCTACGAGCAGGCCGATTTTCAGGTAGTTCCGCTCAAGAATCTGGACATCTTCGCAGGCACGATCCCATCGAAGTTCCAGGCCGGACTCGC
This sequence comes from Microbacterium murale, assembly GCF_030815955.1. Taxonomy (NCBI): domain Bacteria; kingdom Bacillati; phylum Actinomycetota; class Actinomycetes; order Micrococcales; family Microbacteriaceae; genus Microbacterium; species Microbacterium murale. The sequence continues at coordinate 2,824,191 of NZ_JAUSXK010000001.1, forward strand.
TCATCAGGTTCCGGTCATCACCACCGTACCGGGGGATGTGTCGCGCCTGGTCGTCGAGAACCGACTCGGGATGGCTGCTGAGCCGGAGAACGTCGAATCGCTCGCGGACGCATTCCGCCTGGCCTACGCGACGACATCTGAAGAGAGACAAGCATTCCGAGAACGCGCTCGGGAATTCTACGACGCGTACTTGACCAAGGAACGCGCGGTGACCTCGATCGAAACCATCCTGGCCGCGATCGCCAAGCGCGACGCCCCAGAAGACCACGGGAGAATAGAAGAATGACGACGTACGCTGGCACGAAAATACTCGTCACTGGTGGAACCGGTTCATTCGGGCACACAGTGGCGCGAAAGCTCCTCGATCGAGACGTGGCAGAGATCCGAGTCTTCAGCCGTGATGAAGCCAAGCAAGATCTCATGCGCCACGAGATCAAAGACAGTCGCCTGCGGTTCTACGTGGGTGACATCCGCGACTATGACAGCGTCGAGCGTGCCAGCCGCGATGTGGACTTCGTCTTCCATGCGGCTGCCCTGAAACAGGTGCCCTCTTGCGAGTTCTTCCCGATGGAGGCAGTTCGAACGAACGTGACGGGAAGTGAGAACGTGGTCCGTGCAGCGGACCGGAGCGGTGTCAAGTCGCTCGTGTGCCTCAGCACTGACAAGGCCGTCTATCCGGTGAACGCCATGGGAATGTCCAAGGCCCTCATGGAGAAGGTCGCTCAGTCGCACGGGCTGAACAACCCGAACGCGGTGACGACAGTCTCCTGCGTGCGCTACGGGAATGTTATGTATTCGCGTGGTTCTGTAATCCCGCTGTTCATCCGGCAGCTCAAGTCCGGCAAGAACATCACAGTCACCAACCCCGACATGACGCGCTTCATGATGTCGCTCGCGCACTCGGTCGATCTCGTCGAGTTCGCGTTCCAGAACGCTCAGCAGGGCGACCTGTTCGTTCGCAAGGCGAAAGCATGCTCGATCGGCACGCTCGCTCAAGCAGTTCTCAATCTGTTCCAGTCGAACGCGAAGCTCGAGGTGATCGGCACTCGGCACGCGGAGAAACTCTCGGAAGCGCTGGCCACGCGCGAAGAGCTCGCGCGTGCGCGAGACATGGGCGACTACTTCCGCGTCGAGGCGGACAAGCGTGATCTCAACTACAGTGCCTACTTCGAAGAAGGCGACACAACGCAGGCCAAGTTCGAGGATTACGATTCTCACACTGTGGCGCAGATGTCCGTCGAAGAGGTGGAGCAACTTCTGCTCACCCTGCCCGAGGTGCGCCAGGAGCTGCGTCTTGCCGGCATCGCGGTGGAAGAGACCAGCGGATGACTCATTTCGCCGTTTCCGGGTCTGGTGGTTTTCTCGGTTGGCACACCAAGGCGGCGCTTCATGAGACGGGCGTGACCGTAGATGCTGTTTCTCTCGGCGACGAGTTCGACGCTCAGAGAGCTGTAGCCGCAGTCGACGGCAGTGCGCGTGCCATCCATATCGCCGGCGTGAATCGCGCGAACGACGATGAGGTACTTGCAGGAAACGTCGCGTTCGCAGAGCAGTTCGCCGCCGCTCTTCGCGCTGCGGACAACCCACCACCTGTGGTGGCGTACGCGAATTCGACGCAGGTCGGCAACGGATCCGTCTACGGCGAGGCGAAGGCGCGTGCCGCGGAGACGCTCGCCGCGGCTGCTTCGGACATCGGAGCAGAGTTCGTGAATGTGTCACTCCCGAACCTGTTCGGGGAGCACGGTCGCCCGTTTTATAACGCGGTGACCGCAACGTTCTGCCACCTGATCGCGAACGGCGAGAATCCGACGGTCGAGAACGACAAGGAACTGACCCTTCTGCACGCACAGAACGCCGCGGATCTGCTGACCGGCGCCGCTCGACCCGAGGCTCAGTCTGATCTCGAGGAAACAGAGACGGTGACCGGACTGCTCGGACGGTTGCAGCGCTACGCAGCGTTGTACAACGACGGTGAGATTCCCGACGTCGACAGCGACTTCGACCGGGATCTCTTCAACACCTATCGTTCGTTCACATTCCCCGCGCAGGCTCCGATCTCACTGACCCGGCATGCTGACGCGCGTGGATCGTTCTTTGAGATCATCCGCTCGCACGGTGGCCCTGGTCAGTCTTCATTCTCGACGACCGTGCCGGGAGTGACCCGAGGCGACCATTTCCATCGGCGCAAGATCGAGCGATTCACCGTGTTGCAGGGGAGGGCACGAATTTCGCTGCGACGTCTTTTCTCCGACGATGTCGTGTCGTTCGAAGTCTCTGGAGATGCTCCGGGTGCGGTCGACATGCCGACGATGTGGGCTCACAACATCACGAACGTGGGGAACGACACCCTGTACACGTCGTTCTGGACGAACGACATCTTCGACCCCCAGAACCCTGACACGATTCCCGAGGTAGTGTGACATGGCTGACAAGCTCAAGGTGATGACTGTGGTCGGAACGCGACCAGAGATCATCCGACTATCCGCGACGATCAAGCTACTGGATCAGCACACCGATCAGGTTCTCGTCCATACGGGACAGAACTACGACTACGAACTCAACGAGGTCTTCTTCGAAGACCTCGGTCTGCGCCGGCCCGACCATTTCCTCGAAGCGGACACATCGTCGCTCGGCGCTGCGTTGGGATCGATTCTCGCGAAGACTGAGCAGGTCCTGCTCGAAGAGCGTCCCGATGCATTTCTTGTACTCGGTGACACCAACAGCTGTATCTCTGCGGTCATTGCCAAACGCATGAAGATTCCGGTGTTCCATATGGAAGCGGGCAACCGTTCTTTCGATGAGAACGTGCCAGAGGAGACGAACCGGCGTCTCGTCGATCACGTCGCCGACTACAACCTGGTCTACACCGAGCATGCTCGCAGAAATCTGCTCGCAGAGGGCCTGCACCCTTCGAGGATTCTCCTCACCGGATCGCCGATGCGCGAGGTGCTGGATCAGAACCGCGTGCAGATCGATCAAAGCGATGCCGTCGAACGTATGGGCCTGGCGGCTGGGGAGTACTTCCTCGTCAGTCTGCACCGAGAGGAGAACGTAGACAATCCCGATCGATTGCGGTCGGCCATCAACGCGCTACAGGCGCTCCGCGCGGAGTTCGGTCTGCCGATCCTGGTATCGACACACCCCCGAACCCGCAAGCGCATCGAGGAACTCGATGACTCAGCGGCGGTTGAAGGGATCGTCTTCCATCCGCCGTTCGGTTTCCACGACTACAACAAACTGCAGCAGGAGGCGAAGCTTGTCCTTTCAGACAGCGGCACGATCAGCGAGGAATCAAGCATCCTCCACTTCCCAGCCGTAACAGTACGTGATTTCATCGAGCGGCCGGAAGCGCTTGATGCTGGCGCCATCATCACTACCGGACTCGCACCTGGAAACATTGTGCAATCTGTCGCAGCTCGCTTGTCTGCGTCAGCTGATGTAGCCTCGATGCCGGCTGGTTACGAGGTCAGCAATACTGCGTGGCGGGCGACGGCGTTCATCCTTTCGAACACCCACTCACACCGCGCCCGATTGGGCTTACATGCGTAGGATCAGAAAAGAGGGATCACACACGTGAACGGTGTCGAAGAACAGAACGGCTCTGACACCGTGTTGGTGGTGTCTCTCGGGAGTATTCGCTTCGCAACCCGCCCGCGAAAGACGGCACGTGAGCTCGCCCGCTCTCTTCGCGTCCGATACTTGGCGCTACAGAGCGCAGGTCGCGTTGGTCGTGTCGATCGCGCCGGAACATTCGAATCAGACGGAGTGGCTGTACATCAGGTTCGAGTTCGACCAAGGCGGGCGTCTGGGACAGCTGCTTCGAAGATTGCCAACATTTTCTTAGCGTATCTCCCGGCTTTCGTCCGCCTCTTTTGGATAGCGCTCAGGACTCCAGCGGAAGTGGTCATCGTCACCAATCCCGCACTGGCCCTAATCGCTTTGACACATAGATGGCGGTACGGCTCTCGTGTCATGATCGATATCGCAGAGCGGCCTGGACTAGTGACCGCAACTGACTCGCTCGCGTCGGTGTTCAGCAAGTTTGAACCGTTCTCTCTTCGAGCGTTGGCGCGTCGTGGAGCGATCGCGACCGTCGCAGTTCCGAGTGACGCAAATCGTCTCCGTGAATGGGGTTTCGGAGCAGTGATTCCTCTGAGGAATGCACCGCTGTCTTCTTGGCGGGCGCCGTACGCGGACCCTGTCGAAGCTCATGAGCTTCGCTGCGTCGTCATCGGCTCAATATTTCGAGGGCGGGCGTATGAGATTCTCATTCAAGCGCTTGCGATTTGCTCTGCACGCGGCGCAAGAATCAAACTTGAGATCGTAGGCCCGGGAGAGCAGTCGTATCTTGCGGAGCTACAGGAACTTACGCGTCGTTCTGGTGCAGGCGACGTGATCACCTGGAGAGAAGCAGTTGACAGCGACAGAGTTTCGAAGACATATATGGACGCACATGTCGGGATCGTCCTCTACGAACCTGATGACCCCGGAAACGACGGCCTGTCGAACAAGATTCTAGAATGCGTCTCATCGGGCAGGCCCGTCCTCGCAGGTGATTTACCTGAAAATCGTGCTTTCGTTACAGAGAATGAGGTGGGTTGGCTTACTTCAGTCACCGCCGAAGCGATCGCGGACGCGCTTATGCACATTCATGAGAACGCTGATATCGAGGAGATGAGTCGTCGTTGCCGAAATCTCGGGAACACCAGCCTCACATGGGAGTCCGACTTCTCGCGCGTTCGAGATGCGCTAGCGCTGACGCACAATATTACTGGCGCCAATAATGACTGACTGTGTCGCTTCGCACGCTAGTTCTGAGGCAAGGTTCTGATGAAGAGCGAGCTTCCATTGCCACATCGTCGAGAGCGGACTGAGCCCGCCACATGATAACGACGAACTCAATTGCCGATGAGACCAATAAGGCGGCGGAGCAGAAGATATCCCGAGGAATGGCACTACTGCTGTTCATATTTCCTATTACCGCTGTCATGGCCGGCGCCGTTTCCATCAGCGGCGTTACGCCACACGTGGTGACAAGTGCGCTTTTCGCGATTGTCGGTGTGTTTGTTATTCTTCGACCTCATCGAAAGATAAGCCAACTGGCGCGAACGACCATTCTATTGGTGCTGGCTTGGGTTACGGTAACTCTTGTTCATCTTTTGCTTCGCGGTGTTCCGCTCGGGACTGAAGTCGCCATTTCTCTTTCGGGAATCGTGATATTACTCGGTGTGGCCACAATTCGAGCGAGCTACCGTACTTTTGATGCGGTGATTGTTGGGTGGACTGCCGCGTACCTGCTATCTGCAGCAGTAGCGATACTGGAGAAGTTCTTTGGGTATGTGCCTCAGAATAACTTCTTGATCACCAGGGGATACGCGCTTGAAGATGTAGGCTTATCGAGTCTTTTCGGTAACCCAAACGGATTCGGACTGTTCCTATTGGCGAGCAGCATCGTTTTCATGCCATACGCTCTCTCTGCAAATAAGCGCTCAGTGCGGTTCTTATACTGCTTGCTCCAGGCGTCGACACTTTACTTCATGCTCGAGACCAATAGTCGTACTGGGCTGACATGCCTATTGATTGTGATCACAATTACGTTGTGGAAGCTGTTGCAGAATCAACACGTTGGTCGATTGTTGCTGCTACTTGTGGCTGCTGCACTTATAATTGCCCAAATGCTCACGCCAGACGGAAATACAGTCGTCAATGGACTGCGTGAGAGTAGTATTTTTACGGACTCCGACGACGGGTCATTCTTGTTGAGGTTCAATCTTGTGCGGAATGGGTTGATCTTCACCGCTGAGAGTCCGCTCATTGGTATCGGGCCGGATGTGTATGAGTCCTTGATGCAGACGCGCCGGGACATTTTTCCAACAAACTCGATCATTAACCCGCACAACGGATTAATCGAGATACTGAGCCAGTACGGCGTGATTGTTTTCTTCCTGTTTGCTCTCCTACTTATCCAATCGGGTATTTATGGGTGGAAGTTGATGCGGTCTGCTCAGTCGGTGCGGGATCGGGATTACGTGTTGGGGCTCGCTCAACTTCTCTTGATCGTATTCCTGCCGTTCGCTGCAACTTTGCATAGCACATTCCTGGGTGCGCCAGCCGCGTGGATCTATATTTGCGCATTGGTGGCGCTAGGACGAATGGCTTCGGTCAGCGAGACAGATCCGGCCCTGAGAGCCAAGCCGCGATCTCGTGCGGCTCGGGCCAGAGCGGGCGTGCGTCGGTATTATGCGTGAGCGCATCACCCGGGCTTTTCGCAAGTCGCTGAGGAGCCCATCTGCCAGGCATCTCCTGACGTTGAGCTCGAGCAACCTCATCGCCCAGGTCATCACTATCCTGGGGATCCCCATTCTTAGTCGCGTTTATGGTCCGACCGCCTTCGGGTTTCTGGCGATCTACGTATCGGCGGCGACGCTGGTGTCGCTCGTCGCCACTGGCCGATACGAGTATGCAATATTGCTCCCAAAGTCGCGGAACAATGCGCTCGCGCTGAAAAGTTTGGCACGACGTCTTCTCTGGCTCGTCGCAATCCTGCTCGAGATCAGCATGCTCGTCTTCCTTGATTCGTTTGCCCATTTTCTTGACGCTACAGAATACAAATACTGGCTACTGACGCTTCCGCTCCACGTTGTTTTGCTCGGTGAGATATCAATCCTCAGCTTGTGGCACACGCGCCATAACGGATTCTCGACGTTGGGTAGATACCGTATTATCTTCAGTGCTTCCACAGTTGTCTTCCAGGCTGTCGCTGGATGGCTGATGCTACGAGATGTTCGGGGGCTGATCATCGGACTACTCGTCGCGCAGCTCATCGCCCTCGTCTACCTTCTCTCGCAGCAGGGGATTAGTTCAATAGAACGCAAGGGGATAAGCGGACAACGGGTTCTAGTTGCATTGAGGCGTTACAAGAAGATGCCGCTACTGAACGCCCCGACGGCATTGCTCGATGGGATAAGGAACACGGGCATCAATCTAGTTATTGGCGGCCAATCTCAGCAGGCGCTCGGCCAGTACTCCATGGCTTGGCGTAGCGTACAGGCGCCAGTAGGTCTTGTCGGCTCAGCGCTCAACCAGGTGTATTTCCAAAGGATGTCGCATCAAGATCGAGGTCGGCTTTTCTCAATCGTTCTCTCAACGACTACTCGTGTGGCGCTTTTTACTCTTCCGATCTTCATCGTGATTTTTTTGCTATGCCCATGGTTTCTGCCTATTCTGCTCGGTGAGTCCTGGGCGGACGCGGGGCGTTATGCGCAGGCATTGGTGCCTTGGCTCTTCGTAAACTTGGTAACGTCCCCGATCGCGTCGGTATTCGTAGTCACAGGTACGCAGGGGCGACAGGCGATTTTCGGTGTGGCGTACACGCTTGCGCCGATTCTGATGTTGTCGATGCTACGTGACGATCTCCTTTTCGCAGTCTGGTGTACCAGCATTCTTATGGCGGCGTTGCTGGTTGGACTTCTCGTGCTTGCGCTCTTCGCAGCACGGGCCGATGATCGACGGTATCTTGCCGGTGCCGCAAACCTTAAGGGGTGATGGTGACAGGGCGATCTTGGCTGAAGGTGTGGTTGATGCAACGGCTGTATCACGCGCCGAGTTGGCTCAATGGTGCGTTTGACTCCATCGTCGGATCGGCGATGCAACGGTTTTCGGACTGGACTCGGCTCCTAATCATTCAGCGCCGTCCGTTGGCTATTCCGCTCCCTGTCCCGGTTCCATCAGCTCGTCTACGTGTTTTAGTGGCACCGACAAATTACGCTGGCCAGGGGCACGCCTGGGCGCAGGCAATTAGCTCTCATATCGCCGATGCGGAGGCTGTGAACCTCACGATCGAGTTTCCCGGAGGGCTCAGGTTTCCTACGGATCGTGCCGTGCCACACGACGTCAATCGGTACAGCAGGGTTTGGCAGGACAGAGAAGTCGCGCACGTCCTCGATTCCTTCACGCACCTTCTGGTCGAGGCCGAGGTGCCGATCTTCGGTTTACGTTTCGGGTACGACATCGAAGCCGAGAAGGACTTCTTCCGTTCTCATGGTCTTTCAGTTGCTTTCATTTGTCACGGCTCGGATATTCGTTCGCCGAGACATCATATGGAGACGACTGAGTTCTCACCATTTTTCGATAATGATACGTACGTCGATCGAATTCAACGGCGCGTCGATCGAAATTTTGCGCTACTGGAACGTTCTGCTGCACCGGTTTTCGTCTCGACCCCCGATTTGGTTGGGGATTATCCGCATGGGATCTGGGTTCCGGTAGTTGTCGATCCAACACATTGGTCTCCTACCATTAGGGAAAGCAGCTCTCGCGTGGACGAGGTCGAACGCCCTCTAGTGCTCCACACGCCGAGTAAGTCCTCGATTAAAGGGAGCCATCTCATCCGCGGAGCTGTTGAGCGGCTCGCTGAGGAGGGGGTAATCAGATACAAGGAAGTCTCCGGTGTGCCGTCCGCACAGGTCCGCGATGAAGTTCTCCGAGCAGATATTGTTCTGGACCAGTTTCGGCTCGGTTCCTACGGAGTCGCTGCGTGCGAGTCAATGGCAGCCGGAAAGGTTGTGCTCGGGCATGTTACTGAACGCGTTCGGGCTTTCGTCGTCGAGCACACGGGCCTGGAACTTCCGATTCTTGAAGCAACGCCGGAGACCATATACACGGTTCTCAAGGACCTTGTAGGCGACCATGAACGAATGGCTGAGATCGCGGCCGCTGGCCAGCACTTTGTAGGTGTAGTACACGACGGTGCCATGAGCGCGACGATGCTCCAACACCACTGGATTAGATCGGAGTGATTGCAGCGTGAGCTGGTCCGAGGATGCATTCAATGAGGGAGGGCTTTCGAGCGCCCATTTGCACTGTGGAAGAGTGAGTACATGTCCTCCTGGGTAGCCATAAGCTTCGGTGCGCTCGATGTTCGCGACACCGAGCTCTGGAGGAGTAGGTATCGTTATCTGGTTGCCCCAGCCCGACCGGCCATTCCGGTGATGCTTTGGGGAAGCGGCGCGGCGATGTGGGAGAGGCTCGTCGTGCAGGCCGTTGACGCAGACGAGATCGATCCTGATGAAGCGCTCATCTTAGAAGAGCTGGAGAGTATGGGGATAGCCTCGCGCGACCTTGAGCATCCGGCGCGCGTCCGGCAGATCAGCACTCCCTGGATGTCTTCGCCCCTTCACGAGCTTACTTATTCACTGCTTGGACGAGTCGCTGAGAGCGCCGGTGTTGAGTTGGTGTTCATCAAGGGGCCGACGTTGCATTCTCAAGGATTGCGTGTTCGGGAGCACTCAGGGGATGTGGATTGTTGGGTTGAACCAGGAGCCGAGGAGAGGTTCGCGCGAGCGATGCAGCCCTGGGGGTGGCGCCCGGCATTCTCAGCCTTCACTGGTACTGCAGTGCTCCACTCACTAACGTTGCGCGCACCCGAGTGGGGCTGCGCCGTTGATGTCCACACTTGGTTCCCGGGGATGGCAGTCGCGCCCTCGGAGGCCTTTGCTCAATTGCTGAACTCCACGGAAGCCAGAATTTTCGCCGGCTATACGGGGCGGACGCCAACTCGAGCGATGCATGCCGTCATCGGCGCGTTGAATGAGATCAGGCCTGTTGGCGGTAGGGAAGCAGATTCCAACCAGATTGACCGTGCTGCCCATATACTCTCACTGGCTGGGGAGCCAGCGGTGAACGTCGCAGTAAGCACTGGCGCGGAGTTCGCGTTGAAGGAACCACTTATGAAGGTGTTTCCGGAACGCGTGATCGACTATGCAAATGCGAGAGTCCCAGTTGACTGGGCCTGGCGGACGCAACCGACGGCGCTCCGCGGGTATGTTGCAGCGCTGCGCACCCTGCCTCTACGTAGAAGGCTGAGGGCGGCGGGTCGGATTTTCTGGCCGACTCGTGAGAGCCTTTTGGCTGGCCCCGTAGCGCGCGATTCTGGCCTAACGAACATTTGGCACTTGCGAATCAGGCGGGCGGACCACGGACTCCGAGCCCTGATAGCGGGCTTGGCCCGGAGACGTGATTCACGCTGAACTTTGTTCGCTATGGTGATGGCAATTTCGGCGCAGCCCGTTCGTGCAGACGCGGCGCAGCGCGTTGTGCCAAGAATCTTCATGATGGGGATGCGCCTCATCGGCTGGACTTGGTCGTGCCTGGTCGGAACCGCACTCTTTGAATGGGTGCTCTCCCGGATCACCGGCGACCGGCGTAGTCGAGTCTGGATCACGGTCGCAACGGCGCGGACGAGAAGGCTGGTCGGTGCGCGGTATAGCCGCAGGGGAGGGGCGGGCCGATGCCGCACCGCTGCATCCGCACGAAGCCGCTGAGTGCCCATAGATCGAGGAGCGCGGCTCGGTGCAAAACCACGACCTCGCAGGAACTGCGCGTCATCACTGCGCGCGATGTTCCTTTCAGGTGCTTGTGGCGGCGCTGCAATGCGATCGCGGTCTGTATCTCTCAGGAAGCAGTCGATGCGGATTGCGCGTCCAAGATGCCATTAACCAGCGCGTCGATCTCTGCCTCACCGCGAACGACTGGTGACGCAACTAGAGGGTGGGTTGAACCACCAAGCAGAACTGCTGCAGCCGAACCTTGAACGCCGAGCGCGCGCTTGGCGGAAAGCGACCCAAAGTACGCGAACGGCAGCGCGTCTGGCATCCGCTCTCTGAGGACATCGGGCCGCGACGACGTCGCGACGCGCAAGGTGACAGGTCGAATCGCTTTCTGCCATTCATCGAGCCGTCGGGCAATGACGGCGCAGCTACTGCATTCAGCAGATAGGAAGACGAGCAATACCGGCGAGCCGGATCCCAGAGCATGGAGCGGAATTGTGACGTTCTCTGAGCTCACCAGCTCGGCGTCGGGAATCCGGACACCGACCTCAGCGACAGCAGACAGGGGGAGGGAATCCTCATTGGCTATTGTGTCGCGCTGGGAGCGTCGCGCATGCAACAGCGCCGTCAGCAGCAGGACAGCGACTACGAGCGCCCATGCTAGGGCGACAGCGAGGAGCGAAACAATGTCCGCACCAAAGAACTCAAGAACGAATGAAGATCCGTTACTGACGGTCACTGCGATTGCTACCGACAGCATGATCAACAGGATGTTCCGAGCTATCGTCCATGCTGTGACACGGTCGTTTATGGCCAGAGGGCCGAAGCACCCGCAGTCGACCTCTTCGCCGCGAGAGAGGACGCCAGCAATGAACAGTGTGAACACGACGAATGTGCACGCCGCAAGGACGGCAGCCGTAACTCGCATCCAGCCAGGGGCGAGGAGTAACGCAAGACCGAGGCAGATCTCCCATGCAGGTACAGCCGCGGCAATCCAACGTCGCCGTGCGAAAACGGGCACCCTCAGTGCAGACATGCTGGCGAGAACATCCGCAGAGTTCGCGATCTTTGCGGCTCCCGAGATCAGGAGCACCAAAGCAACGAATCCCGTCGAGAACATGAGAATGAACTCGACGGGATCCGTTATCACGATGTCAGCTTAATGCTAGCCGCAAGTCTGGACTGCGAGAGAACCAGTCACGAACGGGATGCCGAGGTCGCCGAGGTTCACGGCCACCGCAGCGAGGCTGCTGAGGGTGGAAGTGTTGTCGCCAGGAACGGCATCGGCCGTAGTCTGAGTCAGCGTGAAGCTGCTGAGTACACCAACATTCACGAGCGCCCGGTATACGTCAACCGTGACTGAAGTGCCCTGGGGGATCGGGGCAGCGAGGGTAAGAACGAAACCGCCGGTGGTGCTGGCGATGCCAGCGACACCCGCACCGATGACAGACTCCAGGCCACCAACAGTGAGCAGGGCGTTGGGGTCGGTCAGCTCATAGACCGTGCCCGCAGGAATGTCTCCGGTCGTGGCGGTGATGGTGAACTCGCGGGTCGCGTTCGGCTCAAGTCCGAGCACCCCAAGAGCCGTCTGCACGACGCCGACGAGACCAGCGCCGACGATGCCGGTCAGCACGGAAATGTCGTAGTCACCGGCGCAGTTGCCAGTGACGGTGCCGTTCCAAGTCGGCGTGACCGACGCTGCGGCAAGCGGGGTCGCAACAGCTGCGGCGATAACCGGAACCGACCATGCGGCGCCCTTGACGACGGTACGGCGAGAAAAGCCCTTGTTCTCTTCAGTCATTGTGATTACTCCTGGTTACTGGTGGATGTGCGGCGTCGCCGCAGGGTGAACGGTGAGGCGACGCGATAGTGCTACATCCCCCGGAGCCTCCCCGTAGCCATCAACCTAGGGGTACGGCTCATCGCAAATCGAGACTTCCAAACAACTGCGCGCTGTTTGCTCTATAGCTGCGCGGAATGTTCGATCATCGTCATTGTCCGCGCCCCGATCGCAGCGTTCTCGGGCTCGCGCGGTAGACGTCGTGGAGTGCACGGCGGAGGCTCATCGCATTCCCGAAGCCCGACCGCTGCGCCACCTGCTCCACCGTCAACACGTCGTAACGGCTGTCCGTCAGCAGCGACCGTGCGAGGCGAGCGCGCTGCCGGCGTATCTCGCCGGCGACGGTCGTTCCGGCCTCGGCGAAGATCGACTGCAGATGGCGCAGAGATGACGAGACGTCGTGCGCGACGCGACTGGGAGTCAAGCTGAGGTCAGCACCCTGCTGGGCTATCACGGCGAGGGCACGATCCCGAAGCACAGCGCGCGGGCTCCCATGCACTCCACCTGTGCCGAGGCGATCGAGCAGCACAGCTCCGCCCATCTCCATGACGAGCTGTTCGATCGCGTATCGCTCGATGGCTGAAGTCGACTCATTTCGATCGATCACTTCGGTGAGGAACGACTTCATGGCCTGATCAAGCAGCCTGCGGTCCGGAAAAGCACTCACCGCGTTGGGCAGTTGCGGTACGAATGCTGTGAGGGCTGCGCGTGGCATCTGCGCGATGAGAACCCGCCACGACTCGTTGAACCTCACTTGGCGAGCGATGCCGTGCGGTGCGACGATCAAACCAGCCTCGAAAGCCAGCCAAGGTTCGTCTGCATATCGTGAAGTGAAAGTACCGGTTTCGACGAAGACGAACGAGAGATGGTGCTCTTCCGGGTCCGGATGCACGATGAACTCTGCCGCGTCGCCCCAGATCGACCAGAGGGACACGGCACCACAGATACGCTCGCGCGCATTCACATTCAGTTTTCCGGAGAGGCTACGGAAGCCATGCGCAGCGAACGCAAGGTGGCCGATCTCCCGCACTTTTCCTGGCATGACGATGGGCACCTTTCTGCGTATCCGTAGGGCTCAGCGGCCCCCGCCTGATGCTCGACAGATTATCGCTATGCCATACCGTGGTGGGGACGCACGTGCTCAGACCGGACGATGGCCATTGGCAGACAGGTCAAACACTGACCCGGTGCCTCCCCGGACGACTAGCGCTACGACGCACTGCGGCGACGCACCCCTGGCTCGGGGAGCGTCGCATCTTCCGTGCTCGGCTCATCCCTGCCGTAGCGCTCGTACGCACCGTAGTACTCACGGCCGTAGTAGGCCGACTCGGCGCCCTTGCGGGGCACCTTGTTCAGCACGACGCCGAGCACCCGACCTGTCGTTCGAGTGATGCTGCTGATGGCGCGCTGAAGCATGTCGAACGTCGTCTTGCCGGACGAGACGACGATGATCACACCATCCGCGCTCGCGGCGAGCACGGCGGCGTCCGTGACCGGAAGTACCGGTGGCGAGTCGAGGATGACGACAGCCGTCTTGCTGAGCTCCGTGACGAACTCGCGCATTCGGGCGGACCCCAGCAACTCACTGGGGTTCGGTGGAATACGGCCCGCGCCGATGACGACGAGCGGTGTGTTCTTGTCTGGCCGGTGCGCGACATCATTGAGCTCTGCCCGCCCTGCCAAGATGTCGGTCAGCCCGACGTCATTTGATATGCCGAAGATGTCGGCGACGACGGGGCGTCGAAGGTCGCAGTCGATGAGCATTGCCCACTGCCCGGCGGCTGCAAGGCTTGAGGCGAGGTTCACAGCGACGGTGGACTTCCCGTCTCCGGGAACGGAACTCGTCACGACGATGACGCGCGGGGGGTTGTCGACGTCGATGAACTGCAGATTGGTGCGCAGCTCGCGCATCGATTCCACGGTGTGGTGTGAGACGCCGTGCTGCGCGTCGAGAGAAAAATCGATCACCTGGCGACCCTCCGACATCGTCTTCTCGAGTGGGAGCGTGCCGATCACTGACACCCCCGTTTCGCGCTCGATGTCACGAGGGTGGCGCACACGGCGGTCAACGGTGTGCCGTATGAAGGCGTAGATGAGTCCCAGCGCCAACCCGGCGATCGCGCCGATGACGATGTTGAGGCGGGTATTGGGAGACGACGGGGAGGTGGGGAGCCGGGCGGAGTCACCGACGATCAGGGTTACCGCTGCGGGAGCAGTATCTGTGCCGCCCTCGAGCTTCTCGATCTCGATCGCCATGCCCCGCATCCATGCCTCGGCGAGCTGCTGAGCGGATGCCGGAGTGGGACCTTTGGCCGTGACCATCAACGCCGTGGTGTCGACGGGATTCGTCACGGTGACGCGAGAGACGAGGGCCTCTGGTGTCGCATCCAGATCGAGATCATCGATGGCGTGCTCGGCGACCGCGCGCCACGAGCCAAGGTTGAGGTACGACTTGACCCGGCTCTGAGCCAGTTGGTTGCCGACCAGTGCGCTGCCGCTCGAGCCATCACCCGACGTCGAGGTGACGATTCCAGTCGTGTCCGCCGAATAGACGCGCGGCTGAAGTGCGCTCCAGCCGAAGGCCGCACTGGCGCCGACGATCGTCGCGATGATGATCACGACCCAGTGCGCGCGCAGAATGCGGATGTAGTCGCTCAGTTCCACCAGTCGTTCCCCTCACGTGTCCCGCAGGATCACGCGCGGGAGTGCATTGGAACGAGCATACGGGTGATCGGAGCGTCGTACGCATGCGGAGGGTTCTGAATACAGCACCCGCGCGTGATTCCGTCGGAAGTTCCGTGACCCCGTGACCCGTAGAATTCTGTCGTGAAGATTCTCAGCGTCGTGGGTGCGCGTCCTCAGTTCGTGAAGCTTGCGCCGATTCATCAGGCGGCGAGGGCCGCCGGTGTAGAGCACGTGATAGTGCATACGGGGCAGCATTACGACCCGATGTTGTCTGATGTGTTCTTCGAGGATCTGGGTATAGGCGTGCCGGACGTGCATCTGGGAGTCGGTAGTGGCTCGCACGGGGTGCAGACGGGAGCAATGCTCGCGGCTTTGGACGGGGTGCTCGATGAGCACCGTCCTGATTGGGTTCTGGTCTACGGGGACACGAACTCGACGGTCGCGGCGACATTGAGTGCGGTGAAGATGCACATTCCCGTCGCGCATCTGGAGGCAGGGTTGCGCAGCTTCAATCGGCGGATGCCGGAAGAACACAACCGAGTGATGACTGATCACGCTGCTGACCTTCTGCTCGCTCCGACACAGGTCGCAGTCGATCACTTGGCCAGTGAGGGGCTGTCCGCGCGGACCGTGCTGGTGGGCGATGTGATGACGGATGTGCTTTTCGAGGTGCGCGATCAGCTCTCGGGTGCGAAATCGGCGTTGGTGGATGAGCTGGGGTTGACGCCGGGCGATTACTACGTGGCGACGATCCATCGAGCGGACAACACAGATGATCCCGAGCGGTTGGCGGAGGTCGCGGCTGGTCTCGCCGCGTTGGATAAGGCAGTGATTCTTCTTGCTCATCCGCGGGTGGTCGCGAAGGCGGCGTCTCATGGGATCGAGCTGACGCAGGGATCCTTGGTGGCGCATGCGCCGTTGGCGTATCCCGACTTGATAGCGGCGGCGTTGTCATCGGCAGGGATCGTGACCGATTCGGGTGGGTTGCAGAAAGAGGCGTTTCTGCTCGGAGTACCGTGCACCACGGTGCGGACGGAGACGGAGTGGGTCGAAACGATCGAACTTGGTTGGAATGTACTTGCGAACACTGCAGGAGAGATCGCTACGGCCGTGACTCGTGATCGCCCGACAAATACGGATGCCACACCATACGGTGACGGGCACGCCGCCGAACGCGTCATAGCCGTACTCGCCAGAGCCTTCTGACTGGGCACGACGCCTGCCGCTGGCGTGAACCTGAGTACGTCATACAAACTCCTAGACTGAACATCATGCGCATAGCTGTTGTCGCCCTCGGAAAGATCGGGCTTCCTCTCGCCGTCCAGTTCGCCGACTCCGGTCATGAAGTCATCGGTGTGGACGTGAACCAGGCTGCCGTGAACACCATCAACGAAGGCCTCGAGCCGTTCCCCGGTGAGGCGCACCTCCAGGAGAAGCTGTCAGAACTCATTCCTGCGGGTCGGCTGCGTGCGACCTCTGATTATGCGGATGCGATCCCGGGGGCTGATGCGGTGGTGTTGGTTGCGCCGGTGTTTGTGAATGATGAGACGTGGGAGCCGGATTTCAGGTACATGGATGCGGCGACGAGGTCGTTGGCGGAGCATCTGACGCCGGGGACGCTGGTGTCGTATGAGACGACTTTGCCGGTGGGGACTACTCGTAATCGGTGGAAGCCGATGCTGGAGGAGGGTTCCGGTCTCGTGGAGGGTAAGGACTTCCATTTGGCGTATTCGCCGGAGCGGGTGCTGACTGGTCGTGTGTTCGCGGATCTGCGGAAGTATCCCAAGTTGATCGGTGCGCTCTCTGATGAGGGCAACCGGTTGGCGCGGGCGTTTTATGAGGCGGTGTTGCAGTTCGATGAGCGTCCGGATCTTCCGCGTCCGAATGGGGTGTGGGATCTGGGCACGACGGAGGCGTCGGAGATGGCGAAGCTTGCTGAGACGACGTACCGGGATGTGAACATCGGTTTGGCGAATCAGTTCGGGTTGTTCGCGGCGGCGAACGGGATCGATGTGTACAAGGTGATCGAGGCGTGCAACTCGCAGCCGTACAGTCACATTCACCGTCCAGGTATCGCGGTGGGTGGGCATTGCATCCCGGTGTATCCGCGGTTGTATCTGTCCACGGACCCTGATGCGGACATCGTGCGTGTCGCCCGGCAGTTGAATGCGTCGATGCCGGAGCGCCTGGTCGCTCAGGCGGAGGGCATTCTCGGGGACCTTACGGGGCTGAAGGCGGTTGTGTTGGGGGCGGCGTATCGGGGTGGTGTGAAGGAGACCGCGTTCTCGGGTGTCTTCCCGACCGTGCAGGCACTCACGCAGCGGGGCGCGGATGTTGTCGTGCACGACCCGATCTATACCGACGACGAGCTGCGTGCGCTCGGCTTCGAACCCTATGCGCTCGGTGGTGATGTCGACGTGGCTGTTCTGCAGACCGACCACGCCGAATACCGTGACCTCGGACCCGAACGCCTTCCCGGCGTGAAGCTCCTCGTCGACGGCCGCAATGCCACCGATCCCGCCCGCTGGGTCGGAACACCCCGCATCGTCGTCGGAACGGCAGCCTGATGGCCAATCTGCGTGCGGGCCTGCTCGGCGTCGGCATGATGGGCCGACACCACGCGCGTGTTCTTCGCGAACTCGAAGGCGTCGATCTCGTTGCCATCGCCGACCCTGGTGGTGATCCCCACGGTGTCGCGGGAAATCTGCCGATTCTTCCTGACATCGATGCGCTCATCGACACCGGCATCGATTTGGCTGTTGTCGCCGTCCCCACGGCGTTCCACGAGAATGCTGCGCTCCGACTCGCTGAAGCGGGCGTTCACACACTCGTCGAGAAACCGATCGCGCACACGCTCGAGGCCGGTCAGCGAATGGTCGACGCGTTCGCAGCCAAAGGCCTCATCGGAGCTGTCGGACATATCGAGCGTTTCAATCCCGCCCTGCAGGAGATGCGCCGTCGCATCGAAGCCGATGAGCTGGGCGCTATCTACCAGGTCGTGACACGTCGCCAGGGCACTTTCCCTGCTCGTATCGCCGACGTCGGTGTGGCGAAAGACCTCGCGTCTCACGACGTGGATCTGACCGCGTGGGTCGTGCAGAGCGACTACGACCATGTGTACGCGCAGACCGCGTTCAAGAGCGGACGCGAGCACGAAGACATGATCACGATCATGGGACGCACCACGTCGGGCGTGATCGTGAACAACATCGTGAACTGGCTCTCACCGATGAAGGAGCGTCTCACCGTCGTCACGGGGGAGAAGGGCGCCTTCGTCGCAGACACCTCGGTCGGCGACCTGACCTTCTATGCCAACGGCACCATCGCGTCGGAATGGGCTTCTGTATCGAGCTTCCGCGGGGTCTCCGAGGGCGACATAACCCGCTACTCGTTCGCGAAGCGTGAGCCGCTCCGCATCGAACACGAGGCGTTCCGCGACGCTGTGCTCGGAAAGCAGACCGACGTCGTGACGATGGCTCAAGGGCAGCGCACGCTCGTCGTGGTCGAGGCGGCGCTGGATGCTGCGCGTACCGGTGTCGCCGTGAATCTCGGGTCGAACTGAGCCCTGGTTGGACGGAGCACGTCGTTCGGCGGGCTCGCGGTTCATTGAGAGTGATGAAATTTTGATGAAGGAGTCTGTGTGAGCGAGTTCATTTCTCCGGCGAAGCCGATCATTGGTGATGAGGAGCGGGAGGCGGTTGATCGTGTCATGCGCAGCGGCATGGTCGCGCAGGGGCCGGAGGTGGCGGCGTTCGAGGAGGAGTTCTCGGCGCATTTCGTGCCGGGTCGTCCCTCTGTCGCGGTGAACTCCGGGACGGCGGGCCTGCACCTTGGCCTGTTGGCCGCGGGTGTCGGTGCGGGGGATGAGGTCATCGTGCCGTCGTTCACGTTCGCGGCGACGGGGAACTCGGTCGCGTTGACGGGGGCGACGCCGGTGTTCGTGGATATTGAGCCGGAGACGTTCAGCCTGGACCCGGAGGCGGTTGCTGCGGCGATCGGCCCGAAGACGAAGGGCATACTTCCGGTGCACCTGTATGGGCACCCGGCCAGGATGCGGGAGCTGGAAGTGTTGGCGGCGGCACGGGGTGTGGCGTTGTATGAGGACGCGGCGCAGGCGCATGGTGCGGCGTTGGATGGTCGCCCGGTGGGTTCGTTCGGTGAGTTCGCGATGTTCAGCCTGTATCCGACGAAGAACATGACCAGTGGTGAGGGTGGCATGGTCACCGCGGCGAACGAACAGATCGCCCGCCGGCTGCGGTTGCTGCGTAATCAGGGTATGGAGCGGCAGTACGAGAACGAGATCATCGGCTTCAACGCGCGTATGACGGATATTCATGCGGCGATCGGTCGGGTGCAGTTGACGAAGGTCGATGCGTGGACGAAGACGCGTCAGGCGAATGCGGCGTTCCTGGATGCGAACCTGCAAGGCGTGGTGACCCCACCGGTCGCGGAGGGTGCGGTGCATGTGTATCACCAGTACACGATCCGTGTTCCGGAGGATCGGGACGGGTTCGTGGCTGCGTTGAAGAGCGAGCACAGTGTGGGTGCGGGTGTGTATTACCCAATCCCGAACCACCGTCTGCCCTCGCTGGCACCATACGCGCCGGGCCTGGATCTACCCGAGACGGAGCGTGCGGCCCGCGAGGTCGCCTCGCTCCCGGTGCACCCGTCCCTGTCCCAGGACGATCTCGAACGCATCGTCACCGCCGTCAACACCGTAGCCGGAGCAGGCGCCTGAAAGCTGCTCTTCCCGACGCTGCGGGGCCGACCCGCAGCGTCAGCCGAGCGCTGCTCCGACGATCCGCTCCACCTCTGCGATCGCGGGAGTCAGCTCCGCAGCCGACTGCTCGTAGATTTCGCGTGAACGCCGGTACGGGTCGATCACATCGTCTTCGTCAGCGATCGGTTCCGACAGGCCACGCTGGTCGGCGACCGCGAGAGCGACGGCGCGCAGGCGTTCGCGAGGGTCACTGCCTGCGGCATCCGCTGCGGCGCGCGCATCTTCGGTGCTGAGAGTCGACGCCAGTCGAGCGAATTCGCGAATCGTGAACACCCTGCGCAGGCTGCGCGGCATCATCTGCACCGCACGCGAGCGGTGTTCACGGCTCATCGTCAGAATCAGATCGGCGTCTTGCAGCATGGGCTCGACCAGATAACGCCCGCGGTGGGCATCCACGATTCCTGCGTCGGCGCCCAGCGCAATCGCCATCTGCTGAGCGGGCTCGGGCATCGCATGATCCACCAGCGCGTGGGTCCCCGCGCTGTGCACGTGCACGCCGAGCGGCTCGAGACTGCGCCGCAGCAGGATCTCCGCCATCGGCGACCTGCAGATGTTGCCGGTGCAGACGGTCAGGATGGTCGGGCGAGCGTTCTGGGGGCGGGCAGCTGCGCTCTCGGTCGACGCGAAGAGCCCGGGCAGCGGGCCGGACGACGGCGTGCTCGCCGGCGTCGAAGCTCCCGCGGTACGTCGGCGCCATTCACGGCGGCTGATGCCTGCGGGAGGCTCACTGGGAGGTTGCGAAATCACACTTCCAGCCTAACGTCGCGGATCGGCGGCATCACGGCCGCCCCATCCCGAAGTACTTCCAGCCGGCCGCGCGCCAGGCGGCGGCATCGAATCCGTTGCGGGCATCCACCACCACACGGCCCGCCGTGAGCGACGAGGCGTGCTCCGGCGTCAATTCGCGCCGGTACTCGTCCCACTCCGTCACCATGACGACCGCATCCGCATCACGGATCGCATCGTCTCTGGCGTCGACGTACGTCAGTTGCGGGTGAAGACGCCGAGCGTTCTCGATCGCCTGCGGATCGGTCACCACTACCTTCGCGCCGAGGCCGTTCAAACGCACGGCGACATCCAGCGCCGGCGAATCGCGCACATCGTCGCTGAACGGCTTGAACGCAGCGCCCAGCATCGTCACCTTCTTGCCGAACACGCGACCGCCGAGTCCGTCGACGACCAGCTGCACGGCGCGATCACGACGGCGCAGATTGATCGCGTCGACTTCTCGCAGGAAGTTCACCGATTCGCCGCGGCCGAGCTCTTCTGCGCGCGCGGCGAACGCACGGATGTCCTTCGGCAGGCATCCGCCACCGAACCCGATTCCCGCGCCGAGAAAGCGGCGTCCTATGCGCGCGTCATAGCCGATCGCATCGGCGAGCTGGGTGACGTCGGCGCCGGTGACCTCGGCGATCTCGGCCATCGCGTTGATGAAGGAGATCTTCGTGGCGAGGAAGGCATTCGCCGAGACCTTCACGAGCTCTGAAGTCGCATAGTCCGTGACGATGAACGGTGTGCCCTTGGCGATGGCCGGGTGATACACCTCGCGCAGGATGGCTGCCGCGCGCTCGCCCGTCGCTCCGGCTGGAACTCCGGCGACAAGACGATCGGGATCGACCGTGTCCTGCACTGCCCAGCCCTCGCGAAGGAACTCCGGGTTCCACACCAGCGTGGCACCGGCATCCGCGATCCTCGGAGCGAGCTCAGCAGCAGTGCCCACCGGAACCGTCGACTTGCCGGCGACGATGTCGCCCTGCGCCAGGTGGGGGAGCAGCGAGTCGATCGCAGCGTTCACATGCGTGAGATCTGCCGCGTGGCCGCCGGCCTGCTGCGGGGTGCCGACGCCGATGAAGTGCACGGCCGCGCCGGCCGCCGCGGAGATGTCTGTCGAGAACGACAGGCGACCGGAACGGATGCCGTCGTCGAGGATCTCCGGCAGCCCCGGTTCGAAGAACGGCGCTGTGCCCGCAGACAGCGCGTCGATCTTGCGGGAGTCGACGTCGATGCCGACGACCTCATGCCCGATCGACGCCATCGCCGCAGCATGCACGGCCCCCAGGTATCCGCAGCCGATGACCGAAAGTCGCATGATGATAGTTCCTCTCTCGGACGAACATTGGCCTCATCATCCCGTCCGCACACGCGGCATTCAGGACGTTTCGATGGCCGGGAGGTGTCTGTTTCGTTACCTCTGGAAGACCGGGCGGCTGCTCAGGCCGCTGGCCTGAAGCGTCGTGAAGAAGGCCACTGCGACGAGTGCGAGGGGCGCAACTGCCTCACTTCGCGTTCAATGCCCACGAAGCGACGGATCTTCGTGGTGAAGATGTCTTCGTGGAAGCGCGCCGTCGCCGTGCGGGCGTTGAATCGCGGAAGGAAGATCGCTGCGCTGATCGCATCGGCGAGGTCTGCAGCATCCGTCGACGCTGCGGTGATACCGCTCACCCCGTCGACGTACGTCTCGATCTGACCGCCCACCGGACCGGTGACGACGGGCACGCCCGCCGCCTGCGCCTCGACCGGCACGATGCCGAAATCCTCGACGGCCGGGAAGACGAACACCGCTGCGCGCTGCATGAGCGCGTAGAGCATCGCATCAGAGGGAGCGATCACGAAGAGCACCGGAACCCCGACCCTGGCGGCCACTGCACGCAGTCGCTCCTCATCCGGCCCCGAGCCCGCGATCACCGCGGGAAGGCCTACACGTGCAGCGGACTCGATCACGAGATCGAGACGCTTGTACGGGATGAAGCGCGAGGCGCCCAGCACGTATGAATCGGGCAGCCGATCGATGATCCGGCGCTCCTCATCATCGGTCACCCCGGTGCGCCAGTCGGCGCGCGACAGGATGCGCTCGACCGCGACCGGAGGGTGGATGACCGTCGCATCCCGATCCCACGCCCGGCGGATGCGATCGCGTACGAACTCACTGTTCGCCGCGATCGCCGTCGCCTCCTGCGCACGGCGTCGATCGATGCTGCGGAAGATCGGCGCGACTGTACGTACGAGCGGATTGTCACCGCGGCGGTCGAGCTCGGGATTCCAGATGTACCGAGCCGGCGTGTGCGCGTAGACGTACTTGGGGATGTCCTGCCCCACCAGGCGCACATGATGGGCGAACACGTAGGAGCTCACCAGCATCCAGTCGTACGCCCATTCGGCATTGACGTGGCGCCACAGCGTCGGCATCAGCGGCAGAGCCAGTGCCTTGTGGCGGCGCAGCGGTGTGCGCGCGAGCCACGACTGATCGAGCTGCCGTGTCGGGAACGCCGACAGCGGATCACTCCACAGGCAGCGGATGTCGGCATCGGGGAAGGCATTCCCCATCACGTCGAGCACGCGCTCCGCGCCACCCGATCGCTCGATCCATTCGGTCACGAGCAGGCCGCTCATCGCAGCCACCCCAGATCACAACTGCGCATGCTGAACTGCCTCTCCCCAGAGAACAAAACGACAGCCCTCCCACAGGGCATCGTCATCGATGACCCTCCCACAGGGCATCGATGTGCTAATCATGCCTCATCTCGTCGACGTTCGGAAACGAAATCGCAGGCACGGTGCGAAATCGTGACCACCATCTCGACGATGCCGGTGTCATACTGACTCAATGGGGATCGGTGGGGATCCGTCCCGCCGGCGATCGGGGATTCGCCGGTGGCTGGCGGAATTGTGGGCGGACGCGTGGCGATGGGCACTGTTCGCCATCGCCGTCATCGGCGCGGTGTACTTCGTGCTCGAACGCGGGCTCGCCAATGGAGCCATCACCGCCATCGTGATCGGCGTGCTCATGATCGCCGCCGTGATCACTTGGTCGATGCCGATCGCGACGATGCTCATGGCGACGCCTGCGATCTTCGTCGTCGAGCGGATCGGACTCGGCGGCGGCGACCTCACCGTGTCTGACGCGGCACTCGCCACCGGCTTCGGCGTCGCCGTGCTCCTCGGCCACCATGAGCACACTCCGCCGATGCGGGCGATGCTCCGGCTGAACCTCGTCTACCAGTTCAGCACGGTGTTCACCGTGATCATCAACCCGTTCCAGCAGAACCTCATCGAGTGGGTGCACGCGTGGCTGCTCATCTCCGGCGCGCTGATCCTCGGCTGGGCGATCGGGCGGGCGGGGAAAGCACCCATCGCGATGCGGCTCATCCTCATCGTCGGCGCCGTGATCGCCGCAGGCACGCTCCTCACCGCGGGCATGAACTTCGCCAGGGGCGACCTCGGGCCGGTCTACCCGGCCTGGCCATGGCCGATGCACAAGAATTTCGCCGGGGGAGCGCTGGCCTTCGTCGCCTTCGCGGCCTGGCTGAATCCGGACTGGATGCGCGTGCCGAAGCGCTGGGCTCGCATCACGTTCGGGCTCTGCGTCGTCGCCCTGCTGCTGACGCAATCGCGTCAGGCGATCATCGGATTCATCGTCGTGATGCTCATCTACGTTTTGCGCCAAGGGGGCGCGAAGCACTGGGTGCTCGCCTTCCTGCTCGCTCTGCCGGGCGTGGTGCTGCTCGTCCAGAGCGTCGTCGAGCAGATCGAATCCCAGGACAAGTACAACTCCGTGTATCAGCGTCTCAACTGGCTGCAAGAGGTCTACCACCTGTGGCTCGATCAGCCTCTCGTGGGTCACGGCCTGCGGTACTGGTACGTGCATCCGACCGCCAACTTCCAGCCCCCGCAGGCCGAGCTCGAGGTCATCGCCTCGGCCGGCGTGGTGGGCCTCGTCGGTTTCACGATCATGTGGGTCGGATTCATCGTCGTGCTCTGGCGCGTGGATCCGCGATTCGGGATGCTGGCGCTCGGCTCCGTACTCGCGCGCATCGTGCAGGCGCAGTTCGACCTGTTCTGGGTCTCGGCGCAGGTGTCGATCCCGTTCCTCATCGCCGGAATCTGCCTGGGGGCGCAGGCATTCGAGGCCGCACAGGCACCACGAGAATCCGAACCCGCCGCATTCACACGCGTGCGTAAGATCAAATCCAAGACCCTGGGGGGCACATGGAACTCCGCGACTATTTCATAGCGCTGCGGCGGCACGCACTGGCGATCGTGCTGCTCGCGGCGATCGGTCTCGGCGTCAGCTACGGCTGGGCGAAGCTGCAGACGCCGGTGTACGAGGCGTCGGCCAGCGGCTTCGTGAAGTCGCGAGATATGGGAACCGATGCCGGTGTGGTCGTCGCACCCGGCGCGGAAGACGCGATCGCCAAGGCCAAGGTCGACACGTACCTCGACATGGCGCTGTGGCGCACGGTCGCCGAGCACGCCGCCGCCGAACTCGACCTCGCCGCCACCCCTGAGCAGCTCGTCCGGCGCATCACGGTCGAGAACCCCGCGCGCACAGCGATCCTTCGCATCACGGCACAGGGATCGAGCCCCGAAGCCGCACGCGACCTCGCGTCGGCGTGGGTGCGCGGGCTCACCGCCACGATCGACGAGTTCGATGGCGACGGGACCGAGGGGTCATCGCCGGTCACAGTCATCCTCGGTGAGTCCGCGGCGCTGCCCGAGGCTCCTGCGTTCCCCGACACGCGCTCGGCCGTCGTTATCGGCGGCATCATCGGCCTCGCCGCCGGTATCGCCTTCGCCTTCATGCGCGCCTACTCCGATCGACGGATCCGCGCCGCCGACGACGTCGAACAGCGGCTCGGCGTCTCGGTGCTCGGTGCGATCCCCTCGATCTCGGGGCTCGACAAGCACCAGCGGCTCATCACGGACAAGGATGGCTCGTCGAAGAGTTCGTTCGCGGTCTCCGAGTCGCTGCGCGTGATGCGCACGAACCTGCAGTTCATGGACGTCGACCACCCGCCCCGGCGGATCGTCGTCACCAGTGCGCTGCCCAGTGAGGGAAAGTCCACCGTCGCCGCGAACTTGGCCGCGACACTGGCCGCGAACGGCGAGCACGTCGTACTCGTCGACGGCGACCTGCGTCGCCCGACGGTCGCGCGCACCATGGGCCTGGACCACGGCGCCGGACTCACCGATGTGCTGGCCGGGCGGGCCGATCTGTCCGATGTGCTGCAGCGCGCGCCCGGGATGCCGGGGCTTCTCGTGCTCGGCGCCGGTACCACTCCACCGAACCCCAGCGAGCTGCTCGGGTCGGAGCGAATGAAGTCGCTGCTCGACCAGCTCGCCGACCACGCCACCGTCATCATCGATGCGCCGCCCCTGGTGCCCATCACCGATGGCGCGATCCTGACGCACCAGGCCGACGGCGCGATCCTCGTCATCGCGGCGGGATCGAGCACCTACGACATCGTCGGCAAGGCGATGGATGCCATCGAGAAGGTGCATGGGCGGGTGCTCGGCGTCGTGCTCAACCGCGTCGCGCTCTCCAGCTCTGGTGCGAGCTACGGCTACGGGTATCAAGCGCGATCTCCCGAAGACGAAGCGGTCGAGAAGACACCGCGTCCCCGCAGGAGCGGGAGACAGGCAGCCGGGCCACGGCGTGCGCCAGCTGACCCTGCGGAGTCGTACCAGGCGGACGAGGCGATGACGATCGAAGACCTCCTCCGCCCGGCGAACACCGATGCGCCGACCAAACGTCCCGGCGGACGCAGTGCACCGAAGAGGTGATGCGCCGCCCGGCATCCGTGTCGCACTGATCGCGTCGTCGTTCGCCCCCTTCGTCGGGGGCGTGGAAGAGCACGTGGCGCGAGTGGCCGAGCAGCTGCAGGCGCGCGGTGACGAGGTCGAGGTGTGGACGGTCGATCGTGGCGAGCGAACGCGTTCGGCACGGTCGTTCGGCGTGCGGTACCTGCCGACGCCCTTGCCCGCGCGAAGCGCCCGCGACCTGGTGCGATTCGCGGTGCGGGCGCCCGGAGCGCTGTCGAAGTGGGCGCGGGCGGTGCGCGAATTCCACCCTGACGTGCTGTCGGTGCAGTGCTTCGGGCCCAACGGGCTGTACGCGCTCGGCCTCCATCGGCGATACGGGGTGCCGTTGGTCGTCACCTCGCACGGCGAGACCCTCGGTGACGACAACGGCGTCTACGCCCGCTCGGCGCTGCTGAGACGGGGGCTGCGGGATGCCGTCGTCGCCGCTTCTGCGGTGACCGCGCCGAGCGAGTATGTGCTCGCTGATCTGCGGGCGAGATTCGGGCTTCGCGGTGGGGTGGTCATTCCTAACGGGGTCGGCTCCGCGCCGGTCATCGGGCGCGTGGAGCGACGTGACAATCTGTTCGTGGCCGTCGGACGGCTCGGGCGCATGAAGGGCTTCGACCTGCTCATCGATGCCTTCGTCGAGGCCGATCTTCCCGATGCAGAACTCGAGATCATCGGCGACGGGCCGGAACGCGCAGTGCTGCAGGAGCAGATCGATCGTGCAGACGTCGGCGGACGTGTCCGGATGGCGGGACAGGGGACGGCAGAAGTCGTCGCAGCCCGCATGGCGGCGGCGACAGCCGTCGTCGTACCGAGCCGTTCAGAGGCGTTCGGCATCGTCGCACTCGAAGCCTGGCGTGGTGGTGCACCGCTGGTGATGACCTCGCGCGGAGGGGCTGCGGAGTTCGTCCGCGACGCTGAGGACGGGCTTCTGGTCGACCCGACCGATCGGCAGGGTCTGGCATCGGCGATGAGGCGGATACTGCGCGATGAGACGCTTCGTCGCACACTCGCTACGAACGGGCGGGCGCGGCTGCCGGAATTCGAATGGGCGCGCATCGCCGAGTCGTACGCACGGTTGTTCCGTGGCACCGTCGGCGCGGAGCGTGCGACGTGAAGTATCACGGCGCCGCGCGCCGGCGGCTCAGGCAACTGGGGCGCTTCGGATCAGCACTCGGTCGACGGGCCGCGTGGGGCGGGCACATCGTGCCGACGTTCTGGTGGGACGGACACCCCAACTTCGGTGACGACCTGACGCCGTGGCTGCTGCCGCGCTACGGGCTCGTGCCGCAGTATCGCGAACCTCGCTCGGCCAGGCTGGTCGGTGTGGGCAGCCTGCTCGAGTTCCTGCCGCCCGAGTTCTCCGGAGCGATCTGGGGGTCGGGCCTCATGCGCGATCAGCGGCATCCTCTGCCCGCGGCATCCGTCCTCGCCGTGCGCGGCCCGATGACCGCCGAGCGCATCGGCCTGCAGGACGAACCCGCCTACGGGGATCCAGGTCTGCTCGTCTCCCGTCACCGGGCCCGCCCCGACGGCGACGGCCGGATCGCCGTCGTGCCGCACGGACACCATCGTCCGCACGTCGCGCTCGCCGAACGCGTGCGCGCGGCGGGCGATATGGCGCGAGTCGTGAACGTGCATCAACGGGCGGGGGCGGCGGTGGGTGAGATCGCCGCGAGCCGGGCCGTCATCACGACGTCGCTTCACGGGCTCATCACCGCGGATTCCTACGGCCTCCCCGCGATCTGGACCACGTTGGACCCGCCCCTCGACGGCGGCGAATTCAAGTTCCGCGATTACGAGGCGGCAGTCACTCCCGGCCGCTCGCGGTACCGGGAGTTCGACGCGTCGCAACCGCTCGAGGAACTGGCGGCGACGGCCTGGGCCGCTGATGCAGAGCGGGTCGCGCGACTCAACGACGGATTGGAAGCGGCGATCGGACGTGCGTCTGGGCTGTCGCTCGGGCAACGGGCATTCCCGGTGGGCATCGTGTCGGCGTTGCGGGGCTGACGCCGGCGCAACGACGTCACCGGTGGTTGCGGTTGGGCAGCAGCCGCAACCGCTCGCGCACGGCGCGCGACGACGGGAGCATCGCGCGTGCCACGCGCCACGGCGTCCACCCCGTCGCAGGTACACCGAACTCCTCGGCGATGCCGCGAGTGATGGGCCTGCCGGCGCCGCCCAGCGCGTTGCCGGAGTGGGACTGGCTCGTGCCTACCCTCTAGAGCGCGCCGGGAAACGGTAGCGCTGACAGCGGCAGGTCGTCGTGAATGTGCATGTGCGACCCGAGCCAGCGTTCGAGCAGGTCGCCCTGCTCGTCGTAGAGCTCCTCCTGCGTCGCCGTCACACCGGCCGTGGTCGGCGGCAGCAGGTCTGCACGCACGATGTGCGACGACCCGCACTGGAGCTGGAAGTCACCGGAGTGGCGGCGGACTGCGCGGCGCTGCAACTGCACGCGCCATCCGTCCGTGATCGTCCAGCCCGGCGCACCGATCTTCGCAGCGACGAACGCCGTGAGGCGGCGCGAGACGAAGTCGTCGGCATCCACGAACATCACGTAGTCCGCGCCGAGGTCTCTGGCGCGGGCCAGGCCGATCGCATTCTTCGTGCCCTTGTCTCGCAGCACGGCAGCGATTCCCGTGCGGGGAGTACGCGCATCCGACGGGGGAGGAAACGACACCTGCACCTCGTGAACGCGATCATCGCGTGGCAGATCGACGAGCCTGTTCGCGACCACGACGATGACGAACCGCGGGTCGCTCTGACCCAGCCACGCCGTCAACGACTCCCGCAGCATGGCTTCGACTGCCGGGTAGTCGGTGCTGTTGTGCGGATGCCGCATACTCGTGACGAACGCGAGCACGGTGTTCTGCGTGCTCATCGCACGGCGCTCCAGATGCGGGCGTGAGCGGCGGCGCTGCGCTCCCAGGTGTACTCGGCGGCGTGCGCGCGGCCGGCCACGAGCATCGAGGCCAGCGTGCTGTCGCCCGAAGTCGCATCGATGATGCCGCTGGCGATCGCGGCGGCATCCGGTCCGGTGAGGATCGCGTGGCCGCCGGCGACCTCCGGCAGACTGCTCGTGTCCGCCGCCACCACGGGGACGTTCGCGGCCATCGCCTCGAGCACAGGCAGCCCGAAGCCCTCGTACAGCGACGGTACGGCGACGACCGCCGCCGCGGCGACGAGGCCAGGCATGAGCTCGTCCGGCAGTCGCCCCAGCAGGTGCACTCCGGGCTGGCCCTCGAACAGTGCGGTGCGCTCGGGATGCTCTGGCCCCGCGAGAGCGAGTCGCAGATCTGGCCGCTCACGGCGGATGAGCGGCCACGCCTCGGCGAGGGCGTGCAGGTTCTTGCGGCGGGCGGCGCCGCCGGCGTGCAGCACGTACCGTCCGTCGAGTCCGAGCCCGTTCAGCAGGGCAGCGGCGAGCGGAGCGGCATCGAAGTAACGAGGGTCGACGCCGTTGGGCACGACGTGCGGATCGGTGATTCCCAGCAGCTCCTGAGCCTCGGCCGCGGTGAAAGCCGAGACGCAGATGACGGCGGCGCTGCGCCGCAGCTCTTCGGCCGCCGCGGCGACCGGCGCCGACTCATCGGGAAAGCGCCATGCCACCACGTCGTGCAGGGTCACCACGTCGGCATGCGGGGACGGCGGCAGCTCGAGCGTCATACGGTGCGAGACGTCGTCGCCCCGGTACAGCAACCGCCCGACTACGGCCCTCGTCGATGCGGATGCCCTCGCCAGCCGACCCAGCGGCAGACGTCGATCACCCGGCAGCGACGACCTCAGCGAACGCACCGTGTGCTCGCGCACCGACCAGGGCTCGCCCGTCGCGGCCAGCGCCTCCGCCGCCCGCGACGTGACCTGGCGCTGGTACGCCTGCGCACCCATAGGCGTATCCGTCGCGATCGTCGTGATGGAGAGCTGGGGCATGGGCTGAATCTAGCGTGCCGGCGGGTCGCGGTCGCTATAGTCGAGGCAGTGCGGGATCAGGGGAGGTTCTGCGCATCAGGGCAGTTGCACCAGGGGAGTGTGGACGATGGCGCGTCATGCAGTGGTGGTCGTGGCGACGTATCGCCGCCCGGATCACGTTCGCACGTGCCTGGAGCATCTCGGGCGGCAGACCGTTGAACCCCGGCGCATCGTGGTCGTGGATGCCTCACCGGACGAGAACACCCGTGCCGTCGTCGACGACTTCCCCGGGGTCGAGTACCGCCGCAACGACCTCGGCGCCGGTACTCTCGCCGCATCGCGCGCGATCGGCTCGGTCGATGCGACCGAAGACGTCGTCGCCTTCATCGACGACGACGCGTACGCGGAACCGCAGTGGCTGGCCGAGCTTCTCGCGGCCTACGAGCCTGACGATGTCGGTGCGGTCGGGGGGCGAGCGAGCAACGGTCGCGCCGGTGAGGAGCTCGAGGGGCACGACCGCATCGGCAGGTTCCTTCCGAACGGCCGCCTGGCCGGGAACTTCGGTGCCGACCCAGGACGCATCCTGGATGCCGATCACATGCTCGGCGCCAACATGTCGGTGCGTACCCGCGTGATCGCTGAGATCGGCGGCATCCACGACTACTACCCCGGCACCTGCCTGCGCGAGGACAGCGATCTTGCGCTGCGCGTGCGCAAGGCCGGGCACCGGATCGTGTTCGCCCCGGATGCCGCTGTGCTGCACGTCGCCGGCGACTACGCCAAGGGGCGCCGTTTCGATCGGCGGTACCGGTTCTACGGTGCGCGCAACCACGTGCTTCTGCTGCGCACGACGCTCGGGTGGTCGGATCCGCACCTGACGCGCTATCTCGGCTCGGTCGTCTCCGGCGCCGGGCGCGAAGCCTTCACGGGTGTGCGCGAGTGGGGGTCGAAGGACTCGACGGGCGCGCGGGTGCGCGGCCTCGGCGGAGGCGTCATCCGCGCGGCGGTGGACCTGGCCGGCACTGCGGCGGGACTGTGGGCGGCCGTGCGACCGGTCGATCGTGCGGCGACGATCAACGCACCGCTTCGCGCCAGGAGGGGTGTGGACGGTGGGTGACACGAGTGCGCCCGCTCCGCTCGTCAGTATCGTGCTGGCGCTCGGCCACGACAGCGAGTACCTCGCCGCCGCACTGCAGGGTGTTCGCGATCAGACGTTCCAGGACTGGGAACTGCTCGTCGTCGACAACGGCGCCGCGCATCCCGAGCGCGTCGAGGCGTTGATCCAGGACGATCCGCGCATGTCGATGATCACGATCGAGCATTCGGCCACGGCCGGGCTCTCCCGCAACATCGGCGTCGAGCGCACACGTGGGGCTCTGATCACGTTCCTCGATGACGATGACATCTGGATGCCGGAACGCCTGGCGGTGCACGCGGCACATCATCTGGAGACGCCGTCGGCACCGGCATCCTTCTCGGGGTACCGGCACATCGACGCCGCAGGGGCCGCATTCGGGGCCGACTGGCGATCGCGCCAGACTCCGGCATCCGACATCCTCAGAGGAACGGCACCTACGCCGCTCGGGCCGACGCTCATGATCAGGCGCGACCAGTTCCTGGCGATCGGCGGGCACAGCCCCGAGATACCGATCCTCGTCGACTTCGAACTCGGTCTGCGCCTGGCGCTGCGCGGCGACCTCATCTACATCGACGAACTGCTGGTGCGCTACAGACGGCACTCGTCGAACATGACCTCGATGGCACCCGCGAACGTGCGACTGCGCAGACTGGCGATGGAGGACATGATCGATCGCCAACGGTGGGCAGCACGCGGACGCGGCGCCACGGAGGTCGCGGGGTACTTCACCGAGCGGCTGGAGCGCTACCGTCGCTCGGAGTCGAGGATCGCCGGCATCGACGCACCGAGGCAACTGCGACGAGGCGACCTCGGCGATGCCGCCCGAAGCGCGGCCTGGGGGCTGCGTCGGGCGCCGCTCGCATTCCTCGGCGGCGCGATCAGCACGGTCACGGGTCGCGCTCGCCGCAGTTGAAGACGAACGGGCATGCGCGCTGTTCAGTGGAATCCGGGCAGCGCTGTCCACCGCGGATCGAGCTGGTGCGCGTCGGTGTGGTCCTCGAGCCTGCTGTGGAACAGCGGCATCACGATCTCGGCATCCGGGCGGATCGCGTCTGCCACGTACCCCGCCCAATAGGTGAACGTGGAGTTCGTGCCGATGATGCGCCGTGCGCCGGCCACGCTCAGGAAGTTGCCCACCGGATCGGGTTCGGCGTACTCGAACCTCGCCGTGGCGGGTGCCAGCGGAGCGACGTTCGCGCGGCACCAGTCGGCGTCATCCGAGACGACGAGCACATCATCGACGCTCTCGAACTCCGCGAGCGCGGCGCGCAAGTAACCGACCTGATCGAACCCGTACAGTTCACGAAGCTCGGGGCGTGCGTAGTAGTCGCCGCGGCGCACGTTGATCACGATGCGCTCGGCGGGGCCTTCGGGAATGCCGTCGGCGATGCACTCGCGCACGAACCGTTGCAGCGACTCGCGGGTGAAGTCGGTGCCGTACACCTGTCGCCAGTCACGGTCGTTCCACTCGCGACGGTCGTGGAATCGCATCTCTTCGTGCGCGACCGTCAGCGCGCGCAGCCGGGGGAAGGCCTCGAGCCAGGGCTGCATGCCCGGTGCTGCCAGAACGACTGTAGGGTGGCCGGCAGCGGACTTCTGGTGCGCGTCGAGCCACAGGTACATCCAGTTGCCGAAGCGGAGGCCGGCGGGCGGCGTCCTGATGACCGTGCGGTCGCCGCGTCGCACCCGATCGACCGCCACGGTGAACGCCCGACGCACGCGCCAGCGGGCGTGTGCGAAGGCCCGCTCCATGAACGTGGACGGCGTCGTGCGTGGCATGCTCGATAGCCTATGGGTCGTTGACCCGTGACCCGAGTGGTTCATGGTTCGAGCGAGGGGAGCGTGCATGTCGAAGACGATCAGCGTGATCATCGCGACCAACCGCGGCGGTCCGTACCTCGCCGATACCGTGGACTCCGTGAAGGCGCAGACCTCCGCCGTTCACGAGATCATCCTCGTCGACGACGGCGCACCGGACGGCGCCCTGGAGCGCTTCGCCCGCGAGCACGGTCTGCGATATCTGCGCTCGCCGGGGAAGGGCGTCTCCACCGCGCGGAACGCTGGGGCCGCGGTGGCTTCGGGGGACTGGCTGATCTTCCTCGACGACGACGACGTCTGGCATCCGCGTCGGATCGAGGCGCAGCGTGCCGCTCTGGATGCCGCGCCGCACGCGATCGCGAGTCACACCGGGGGCTGGTACATCGACGCCGACGGCACGGCCTTCGGGACGGGCTGGCGGGTCAGGCAGGTGCCCGCACTCGACATGCTCCGCGGTGCCGTTCCGCTGCCGCGCATCACCACACTGCTCGTGCGCCATGACATCTTCGAGGAGATCGGCGGCTTCCACCCCGGCATCCGCATCGGCGAGGACAACGAGCTCATCCGCCGGTTGCTGATGCACGGCGAATCAGTGGCCGTTGACGATGCGCTGGTCGGCTACCGCCGTCACTCCGGCAACGTCAGCAGGCGGATGCTCGACGGACGCCTGAGCGCGCCCCGTTCGGTGCGCCGTCTTCGCGAAGAGGCGCGTGACCGCGGGCAGCAGTCGATCGTTGCAGCGCTGGACGAGCGTCTGCAGAAGATGCGCCACGAAGCGGCGGACGAGAACCTCGGTGAGCTGATCACGGCTGTACGCCATCGCGACGGCGCGTACGCCGCACGCCTGGTCGGCTACGTGCTGCTGACGCCGTGGTCGTCAGCTCAGGCCGTGGTGCGGCGCATCCGCTCGTGACGGAACATCGCGTGTTCACTCCAGCTTGCCGAGTTCGACGAGGCGCGCGAAGTCAGGGTTCTGCTCCTTGACCTCGTCGAACGTCCCGGCCGCGGCGACAGTGCCCGAGTCGAGGTAGATGAGCTCGTCCGCGCCGCGCACGGTCGACAGCCGATGCGCCACCACGATGATCGTCATCCGGCCGCGCAGGGTGTTCAGTGTCTGCGCGATCTCGTGCTCGGTCGCGTTGTCGAGCGCCGAGGTGGCCTCATCGAGCACCAGCACGCTCGGCTCACGGTAGAGCGCCCTGGCGAGACCGACGCGCTGGCGCTGTCCGCCCGAGAGTCGCACGCCGCGGTCGCCGACGGCGGTGCCGAGGCCTTCGGGGAGCTGGTCGATCAGGTCGCGCAGCTGCGCCATCTCCAATGCAGACCGGAGGCGCTCGTCGTCGACGTTCTCCGGCGCGACGCCGAAGGCTATGTTCGCGCGCAGGGTGTCGTTCGTGAGGAAGACGTCCTGCGGGACGACGCCCAGTTCCGCGTACCAGGCGGCGAGATCCTCGTTGATCGGGCGGCCTCCGCTCGTCACGGTTCCGCTCGTCGGCGTGAGCAATCCCAGCACCAGATCGAGCAGCGTGCTCTTGCCCGCACCGCTCGAGCCGACGAACGCCGTCGTCTGGTCGGCGGGGATTCTCAGGCTCAGGTCATCGATCGTCGGGGCATCCGCATCTTCGTAGCGGAACGTGACGTTCTGCAACTGGATGTCGCCGAGGAAGCGGCGCTCGTCGCGGCGCTGCTCCTCATGCGGGGCGTCGGCGCTGAGCTCGTCCAGAGTCTCGGTGAGAATGCGCAGGCCGGCCTGGCCGCTGCGCACCGTGGCGAAGTTCGACGTGATCCGTGTCATTGTCGGCAGTGCGCGCATGGATGCGGCGGCGAACAGGCCGAGCACGGGCAGCACCTGTGCGCCCTGTCCGATCGCGGTGAGGACCCAGGCGATTGCGATGATCGCGAGGATGAACGCGACTTCGAGGAAATACCGGGGGATCTCGGCGAGGATCGAGCGCGTGCGGTTGAGGTCGGCGCGGTGCAGCTGCGTCGTGCGGAAGCCGTCGACCAGGGTTCCAGCGCTTGAGGCGAGCCGGGTCTCGCGGAAGCCGTCGAGGGCGGGCATCAGGAACTGCCAGCTCTCCAGGCTCGCCTGCGCGGTCTGCTCGCCGATGCGTAACTGGCGCGGGCGCAGCACGCGCTGCGTGATCGCGATGAGCAGTCCGAACACGACGACGGTGAGCAGCGTCGCCACGGGCGAGTTCACAGCGAGCACGACGGTGATCGCCGCGAGCACGAGGAAGTCGCTGAACAGGCTCACCACGCCCAGAAGCACACTGGCGGCCTGCGAGGTGCAGTCGGTGATCTTCCAGTACGTCTCGCTGATCGCGCGGGAGCGGTGCTTGGCGAAGGGCGAGAGCACGAAGCGCCGCATGAGCTCGGACGAGGCGCGTGCCGACACCCGCGAGGTGCGACCTATCAGCCACCACCGGAACACCAGGGCTCCGATGCTCTTGAGGATGAACGCCACGGCGACCAGGCCTGCGACGGCGGGCAGCAGCGTGTTGACGTCGGTCGTGCCGAGTACGTCTGCGGCCGCGTCGATCACGAAGCTGTCGCCGGTCTCGCCGGTGACCAGCTGCATGAGCGGGACCATGGCTGCGACGCCGATGGTGTCGAGCGCGGCCAGGGCGAGCGAGGCGAACACCGTTCCGGCGATCCAGGCGATCGGGTTGGCGCCGGTCACGACGAGCAGACGGCGCAGCATCGTCGGTATGCCTGGAGAGGTGCTCATTCTTCACCT
Source organism: Microbacterium murale (assembly GCF_030815955.1). NCBI lineage: Bacteria > Bacillati > Actinomycetota > Actinomycetes > Micrococcales > Microbacteriaceae > Microbacterium > Microbacterium murale. The sequence continues at coordinate 2,860,014 of NZ_JAUSXK010000001.1, forward strand.
TTCGATGGCGGGGATCTTCTCGTCAGAACACCCTGTTCCAAAAGGCCGACACTAGGCTAAGATTAGCGCGTCGTCACTCATTCAGTGCTCTGTGGGAGAGCCCGGGGTGGCGGCGGGGACAATTGGGGAACCTCATGGTTGACAAAGTAGCGACCACTTCGGAGGGCATCAGCCGCCGAACCGTGACCAAGGCGATGGCCTGGGCTCTACCGGCGATCGCGATAGCCGCGCCGGTGCCGGCATTCGCGGCATCCGGCGATACGCCCACCATCACACCAGGCGCCGCGTGCAAGGCGCCGGGCAACAGCTGCGCTCCGATCGTCAAGGGCTACAGTGTGCCCGCGACGGTGAACAATCCGAGCGACAAGACCATCTACGTGACGGCGATCGTCATCAACGTCAACACCAGCGGTATCGCGTTCGGGTTGAACCCGATCCCGCCGCTGCCGTGGACGGTTCCAGCCGGCGGCTCACTCAACGTGAACTTCAACGCCACGAGCGGCAACAGCGCCAACCTCGACTTCCAGCTCGGCTTCAGCGTCACATGGGGCCACGAGATCGACGGTTCCGACATGGAGCACGCACCGATTCAGGTCACCGTGACGGTTCCGGCCACACCGCCGGACTGCTGCAAGTAACCAGCACCGCTGTTCGGCAGGCTGCCTGATCGGGCAGCGGCCTCGCTGGATCCTGCCTGACCGCGGCTGCTGTTGCCTGATCAGCCGATCTGCCACGACTTCAGCGGATCGACGTCAGGATCTGACCCATCTGACGCACTCGTGCGCTCCAGTCGATGTCGGCGGCGCTTGCTGACCCCTCCGGCACTGATGACTCGAGCGCAGTTCCCACCGCGTGAGCGAAGTCATCCCCGCCGGCGATCCGGATGCGCGGGTCCGCGCTATCGCGGAACCCGGCGACCGCGGTCGAGACGACCGGACGTCCGGCAGCCCGGTACTCGTACAGCTTGATCGGATCGAGACTGTCGGTGAACGTCGTGACCCGGTGCGGCACGATCAGCACGTCGGCATGCTGCAGGAACGCCGGCACATCGTCGCGAGCGACCGATCCGAGGCGCAGCACGCCTGCGGCGTCGAGCCGGTCGCGGTCGGCCGCGCTGAGTAGATCGGGCCCCGCCAGAACGAGCCGTACCCGGTCTGCGAGCTCATCGGCGACGCGCACGCACAGCTCCACATCGAGACGGTCGTCATGCAGGGTGCCGAGGTAGAGGGCGACCGGTGCCGGCGGCATGATGCCTGGCCGGGAGGCCTGCGCGCGATATGCCTCGAGATCGACGCCGTTGGGCACCAGATGGATGTCGTCGCGCTGCGGGCTCTTTCGACGCACGAGTTCGGGAGAGCACGCGACGACCGCGTCGGCACGATTCAGCAGCAGAGCCTCGCCTGCGGCGATCCGCTCGAGCTCAGCTGCCGGACGAGCAGCACTCAGCCAGTCGTCAGTGATGTCGTAGAGCGAACGCCAACCGGTGAGCGCGACGATTCCGGCAGCGGCCGGATCGTTGACCCACAGCAGCGGTGTCGTGAAGCCGAGTTGCGCCGCCGCCCGTCTGATCGCCCGTGCCCTGCGGTCATCGCCGCCCGCGTCCCATCGTCGGGGGAGCCACTTCACCGGCCGCAATGTCCAGAGCCGTTCGCCGATGGGCGTCAGCGGGGTACCGAACTGCGGCCCGCGTCGCCCGCGCAGATCATGCAGCGGATCGTCCGGCGGCTCCACGAACAGCACTCGCAGCATCGGATCGGCGGCGACGAGCCCGGCGATGAGGTGCTGGTTGCGGCGCCATACGGCATCCCAACGCTCGAGGGAGAGCACGATGAGATCATTCATGCGAGCCTCCCGGCGATCGCGTCGCGGTACACGGCGTCGGTGCCGGCGACCTGACGCTCGATCGAGAACTCCGAGAGCGCGCGCTCGCGCGCCGCGGCCGCCAGCCGTCGGCGACGATCCGGATCGTCTGCGAAGGCACGCAGCGCCGTCGCGGCGTCAGCCACGTCGTCGGGACGGAACAGCGCGCGCTCGTCGAGTCCCTCCAGCAGGTCGAGATGACCGGCCGCACCGGCGGCGATGGGGGCGAGTCCGAACGACATGGCCTCGAGGACGGCGAGCCCGAGCCCCTCGACCGGGCACGTCGACAGCAACAGGGAAGAGGACTTCAGGAGTTCGGGCACATCGTCACGGAAGCCGATCAGCAGGGCTGAATCGCGGAGGCCCAGCTCGGCGATGAGCGCTTCGAGTTCGGCGCGGTCGGGTCCTTCACCGAGGATGAGGAGCCCCCAGTCCTCGGCAGCGAGACCGGATGTCGCGAACGCCCGTACGCCGATCGCGGTGTGCTTCTCGGGCTGCAGCCGCTGCACCATGAGAATGCGGCGCGCAACGGGGTGACGAGGCTGATCGTCCGAGGTGTTCGTGGCGGCGGGCAGGCCAGGGTGCACCACCGTGCTCGCCATGCCCGTTGCCGCGGCCACGGCCCTGCTCACCGCGATCTCGGCATCGACTCGGCGGAGGAACGGATCTATCGAAAGGGGACCCGCGTGTGCGCGTCGTCCCGCGAAATGCCGGGTCGACACGAGCGCGGTCCGGCGGCCGAGCAGGGCGATGGCGGATGCCGCGTCCGCCGCCGTCATGTGCGAATTCACCACATCGGCGGGAGTGCGACGCACTGCTCTCATGACGTCGAGCGCGGTGCGCGCGGGGACCGCGTGGACGCCGGCCCGCTCCAGCGTCGAGCTCATGTGCCCGGGGGCACCGCCGGCCACTGTCACATGATGGCCGTGCTCGGCTTGCGCGGCGGCGAGACGCCTCACGAACTGCTCCACACCCGCGAAGCGGTCGGATGCGATGGTGTGGAGGATGCGCAGCGGCGTCACCGTGTCGCCTCCTGCCCTTCTCCGACCGGGCGTTCGTGGACGGCATCCGGACGGAAGCGCGCCTCGACGTGGATCGGACCCAGTCGGTAGTTCGCCGCGCGACGTCGCGCCTGGGTGCGGCGTTCTCCGCGCAGCACGGCTGCCCGTGCGAGCGCGCCGGCCCATCCGGAGACGCGGGCGACTGCCCACCCGGCGGTGCCGAAGTGCTTGCGGAAGTAGCGCTCCTGCGACGCGAAGAAGTATGCCTCGCGGTGCCTCGGATCCGTGCTCGTGCCGCCGGCGATGTGCCGTGCGGTCACTTCGTCGACGACGCGGTGCCGCCAGCCGAGTCGGTGCGCACGATAGGCCCAGTCGGTCTCCTCCGCGTAGAGGAAGAAGCGCTCGTCGAAGCCGCCCACCTGCGCGAGCGCCTCGGCACGCAGCAGCAGAACCGACCCGATCACGAAGTGCGCTCCGCGCTGGAAACGTCCGAGGCCCACGGCATCCATGACCGCCCGGTGCGGGGTGGGGAACGGCCACTCCACTCGAGCACGACGGCCGTCGCCGTCGACCTGGGCCGGCCCGACGCTGGCGAGCGACGGATCGGCGCGGAGCGCCCGCTGCAGCTGCTCGATGCCTGCCGGGTCGATCTCGGCATCCGGGTTCAGCAGCAGTAGATCGGCGCCGGCGATCAGACGGTCGGTCAGAGCGAGGTTCACCGCCGCACCGAATCCGAGATTCGCTCCGGAATCGCGGTAGCGCACGCCGAGATCGCGGCACAGCGCAGCGATCTCAGGCAGCGAGGAGTTGTCGATCACGGTCACGGCGAGCCCGGCGACGGGCTCGAGCGCTCTGCGCAGCATCTGCGGCGCCCCGTACGCCACGACGATGATCTCGACGGGGCCAGGAACTTCTGCGTTCTCGGCCACTGGTGAACCGTTCGCGGCACCGCGTACGACCGACCGGTACAGGTCCTGGTACGCGCCGGCCACGCTGTCCCAACTGCACTCCGCGGCGCGCGCCCGCCCGGCGGTCACCAGCTCGGCGCGTCGGGGACCGGCGGCTTCGACCAGCGCTGCGGCGAGAGCGGTGGGATCCTCTCTCGGCACGACGATGCCCGCACCGCCGACGACGTCTGGCAGGGCGCCGGCGTCGCTGGAAACCACCGGCACCCCCATCGCCATGGCCTCGACCGCGACGCGGCCGAATTGCTCGGTCCACCCCGGCCGGGGCACGGACGGCACCGCCAGCACGTCGATGGAACGGTAGAAATCTTCCACCCGTGCGGGATCGACTGCCCCGATCACGGCGACGCGATCCGCGATCCCGCGCTGTGCCGTCCAGTCGTCCAGGCTGCTCTCGAGTGGCCCGGATCCGCCGATCCGCGCGTGCAGCCGAGGGTCGAGCGCGAGGGCGTCGAGAAGCGTGGCGATGCCCTTCTCCGGCACCAGGCGCCCGAGCATCCCGACCGTGATGCGGTCGGTGTCTCGGCCATCTGCCGGGTCAGCGCCGGCCGCAGCGACTCCCGAAGTCGGATCTGCTTCGGAGACCGTGTCCACTCCGAGCGGGATCACTCGAGCGCGACCGGCGAAGCCCTTGGCCTCTGCGATCCGTGCCGCCTCGGTGTTGCACGCCGAGATGCCGCCGGCGCGGCCGAGCGCCCACCTCTCCAGCCAGCGGAACGGCGCCGGGTAGCGCTTCTGCAGGTTCTGCGCGGTGTAGAGCACGACCGGAGCACTGTTTCGCCGCAGCATCCGCACCACGAGCACTTCGGCGGTGCTGAGGGCGAACGGCTCCTCGTGGATGTCGATCACGTCCCATTTCTCGCCGAGAGCGCGCCACAGCGGCCGTGGGTCATAGACGAACAGCGCCGGATGAGTCCCGAAAGCGCGGGCGGGGATGACGTTCTCGTCAGCGCCAGCATCCAGCTCGACCCAGACGCCGCCCGCATGCCAGCGCCGTGCAGTGATCAGCGCGACATCATCGCCCCGCCGGCGGAGGGCCCGCTCCCGACCCCGCCATGCGGCGACCGCGGCGCTGTGCGAAATCCGAAGTACCCGCACATTGCCTCCCCAGGATATGCTCTGTGTGAGCAACACTATCCGTCCATCCATGCGCTGGGGAGTGCGGGACGGATAGCAGCCTTCTGGGGAGGCAAACGTGGGGAACTCGTACTCGAGTGCGCGCACTCTGCGCGTCGTGCATCTCGATCACACCACCGTGCGCGGCGGCGCCGAGCTCGCTCTCGTGCGCCTGCTCGCCGCAGAGCAGTCCGCCTCGGAACACGCATGGATTCCGGCGGTGCTTGTGCCGGCGATCGACGAGGATGACGTGTTCGCCGAGCTGCCATCGTCAGTCATCCGACGCACGCGCGGGGTGCGTCAGAGCGCAGGGGGCAGCGGCTCGTCGCCCCTGCGGCTGGCCGCGCTCGCCGCACGTCTGCTGTATCAGGCCGTGCTCACCCGAACCCACCCGAATGTCCGAACGGCCGACGTCGTCATCGCGAACAGCACCAGGGCCGCGGCGTACGCGGCTCTGGCCCTTCAGCTCTCGCGCACGCCGCTGGTCGTGCAGCTGCGCGACATGATCGACGAGGAGAGCCTCGGTGCGCTCGGGTATCGCCTGATGACGAAGGTCGTGCTGCCGCGGGCGGATGCCGTGATCGGAAACTCCCGGACCACCCTCGCCGGGGCCCTTCCGTTCCTGCGGCCAGGGGTGGCGGCAGTCGTCATCCACAGCGCATCCGGACTGACGCTCTCCCTCGGCCGGACGCGGCAGGCGCGACCGGCCGGTCCGCTGCGGATCGGGATGCTGGCACGCATCGATCCCTGGAAGGGACAGCTCGAACTGCTCGAGGCGTTCGCTGCGGCGTTCCCGACCGGGACGGCGCAACTCGAACTCGCCGGGGGAGCGCCGTTCGAGCAGGCCGGGTTCGCCGAGCGGCTCAGCGAGCGCGCTGCAGAACTCGGAATGGCAGACCGCGTGCGCCTGCTCGGGCACGTCGACGACACCGCCGCGCTGCTGGCGCGCTGGGACATCGCGGTGCAGTACTCCACCCGCGCCGAGCCGATGGGGCAGAACGTGCTGCAGTACCTCGCCGCGGGCGCCGTCACCGTGGTCGCCGCCGAAGGCGGGCCTGTGGAGTGGGTCGACGACGGTGTCAACGGACGAACCGTACCGCCGCGCAGGGTGGACGAGCTGACCAGGGTGCTGCGTGAGCTGGCCGACGATCCCGCGCAGTGCGAGCGTCTGAGCGCTGCGGCTGCGCAGACGCCGGGGCTGCTCGACGATGCCGCCGTCGCCGCGGCACACGCCGAGGTGTTCCACGACGTGCGCCGCGTGCGGCCGGGTCGTCGGGCATAAGCTGACGCCGTGGACTCGATGGAGACGACCCCGATCTCACTCGATGTGCGGATCGAGTTCAGCCGTGCCGCGATCGAGGTGATCGCACGACGCCTCGGCATCCGCGTGCTGCACATCAAGGGGTCGACTCTGGACAGCACTCTGCGCCGACGTAGACGAAGCGGGACCGACGTCGATGCGATCGTCGATCCGCTCTCGGTTCCGGCCATGCACGATGCGCTGATCGGCCATGACTGGACGCTCTACAGTTCCTTCACCGAGGGGTCGCCGTTCGGGCATGCGCAGACCTATCATCACGCGGAGTGGGGCTACGTCGACCTGCATCGTCGATTTCCCGGGATCGCTCTGCCCGATCAGGACGCGTTCGACGTGCTGTGGGCAGGGCACGGCACCCATTTCGCTGCAGGGATCGAATGCGCGGTTCCATCGGTGGATGCGCAGGCGGTGCTGTTCGTGCTCAATGCCGCGCGCGATCTCGACGTGCTGGGAGAAGAGGCGCGCGCGTTGTGGTCCGCTCAGGGCGAGGAGGCGCGGATCCGCCGGTCGAGGCTGGTGAGGATGCTGCACGCCGAGGTCGCGTTCGGCGCCGGCCTCGGCGATCTGGAACGATATCGCGATCGGCGGGAGTACCTGCTCTGGAAGACGGTGTCGCAAGGCGGTGGACGGCTCGCGGAGTGGTGGGGTCGGATCAAAGCGGCCCCCACCTTCGGAGACGCGCTGCGCACGGCCGCGCAGGCGCCGCGGGTCAACCGTGCAGTGCTCGCGCACGAACTGGGCCGGGAACCCCGTCCCATCGACGTGCTCTTCGCCTTTGCACGGCGAATCGACGCGGCGTTGCGGAGCATCCGACCGCGACCACGGGGGCGATCATGACGCGCTTCGCTCAGGCCCCGGATGTCGGCGTGATAGACGATGGCATCCGCGTGTTCGCTGCGGCCCTTCCCGACGGGCCGGTCGTCGTGCTCGCCGATATCGCGGCGGCCGTGTGGCGTGCTGCCCCGGGGCGGGACCTGCACGCCCTGGCGGTACGGCTGATCGAAGATGGAATCTGCACGGAAGATGACGCGCACTCGGATGCAGTGCTGTTCACGCACGCGCTGATCGACGTGAAACTGCTGCATGAGGAGGAATTCTGATGGAACCGGAGTTCATGGCAGCCCCGCTCATCCTCGCTGGCGTGCTCGTCGCCAGCGGGGTGGCGAAGCTGCGGCAACCGGAAGACGCCGCCGCATGGGAGGAGCTCGGTGTTCCCGCCGTTCTGCGCCGCGGCTGGCTGATCCGGCTGCACCCGTGGGGAGAGGGGCTGCTGGCCGCCGCGCTGCTGGCCCTCGGCGGGGTGCTGGGCGCGCTCGCGTCGGCATGCGCCGTCATCCTGTTCGGCGCGTATCTACTGCTCGTGACGCGCCGTCTGGCCGCCGGCGCGGACGCCTCATGCACCTGCTTCGGCGCACGCGAGCCGATCACGGCTGTCACCGTGGTGCGCAATGCGTGGTTCCTGCTCCTGGCGGTCTTCGCGACCGCCGTCACCTGGAGCACGCCGCTGCTCGGGGGGCCGCTCGCCGCACTCGGAGACCAGTGGTCGTGGCTGGTCGGCATCGCGGCGGGCGCTTTCACAGTCGCGCTCGTGTTGTGGCACCCGGCATCCGTCGCCAGCGCCCTCGACGCCGGAGTGCCGACGATCGGAGGCCGGAACACGCAAGGCGCTGAGGGCGCCGCGGGGAGCGATGCCGACCCGGCGGAGTACATCCGCACCCGTACGCCCGCTGTGCCCGTGACGCTGGCCGACGGCAGCACGGTGAATCTGCGCCAACTCGCCGCGCGGGGCCCGATGCTGCTGCTCGCAGTGAAGGAGGACTGCGGGGCGTGCCGCCCAGTGATTGAGGCGACGCCGGGCTGGCGCGAGCTGCTGCCGGAGGTGTCGGTGAGGTTCCTGCTGTGGCCGGCTCCGGAGAACAGTGCACTCACCGAGCTCACCGAGCCGCAGTCTCTGCACGATCCGTACTTCTACGTGCAGGGCTCGATCGCCGATTGGGCGACGCCGACGGCCGTGCTCATCGGTGCCGACGGCTACCTGGCAGGCGGGCCGGTGTCAGGGTTCGACGAGGTCTCCGAGTTCGTCGGCGATATTTACGAGAGCCTGCACGGGGTGCGGCCGCAGCACTGAAGCGTCAGCCGCAGCCTTCTGCGGTGAGCTGCTCGCTTACGGTACGCACCATCGGGGTGTGCTGGATGTCGAGCGGACCGTACTCGCCGGCGGCGCCGGTGAAGGTCGCCTCGACCGTGTGGGTCTGAGCCGGCAGGTTCTCGACGGCGATCTTGACCGCGCCGCGGCCGAGGTGCTGAACCCCGCCGACCTCCACCGGCTGTCCGTCGACCGTCGCACCCGTGAACGTCGAACCCACCGGCCCGTAGAACACCAGATACGTGGCGACGGTGCCCTTGGTGAAGTAGTTTCCTGGGGCGATCGGACGTGGAAGTTCCGGCGCCTGCTCCGGTGTCACGGTGTTCGTCAGCGTCGCCGTCGTGGTGAACGTCGGGCTGTCGGGTGCGGTGCACTGGGTCGACGACGCTGCGACATCGAGCTGCATGTAGTAGTCGAGCTTGCTCTGCGTGAAGTCGTTCACATAGACGCCGACCAGCGTGCGCTCCTCGTTGGTACTGGGCAGCCGGCCCGACAGCTTCGACTCGCCGACGAGCGCGGCTTCAGCCTCTGTGGCGGGGGAATACAGCAGGCGGTTCTCGTCGACCGCGTGGGCGAGGCTGTCCACAAGTGCCTTGGGATCCGCGCTGCCCGATGTGATGATGTCGAAGATCGATCGTGCGGCCGCGGCGAAGACGGCGTCCTGCTGATACCCCTCGGGGAACATCCAGTACACCTCATTCAGTAGCAGCGGCACAGCGTTCTCGCTCGTGAGGGTGATCGGCTCGTCGAGCAACTGCACGGTCTCCCCGTCGATCTCGAACGGCTCCGCGGGGATAACGGCGGGACCTGTGGCCTGCAGAAGGTAGCTGAGGGCCACCGGGTCGAACGACACGACGGCATCCACCGGCGTGCCGAAGGCCTCGGCCCAGTACGCGCGGATGACTTCGACCGACTCGCTGAAGTCGGGGCTCATCGTGGTGTCGGAGATCCAGCGGCCGACCTTGTCGCCGTACAGGGCTTCCAGTTCGGGGTTCAGCGCGGTGACCGGCTCTGGGCGTCCGTTGGCGAAATCGGCGCTTGACGCCTGCTGGGTGATACTGATCCGGCCCTGGTCGGCGGTGATCATCACGATCGCGGCCGGGTTACCGCCGGTGCCGCGTGACTCGGCGTTGTTCTGGAAGACCATCAGATAGTTGCGCGGTGCCTCTGCGCCGAGTGCGGTCGGCAGGATGCCGATGATGTCCTTGGCCGGTCCCAGCAGCGGCTGCATCTCGTCGACCGCATCGGTCAGCTGCGTGAGCGCGCCACCCACCTGGGGGATGAGCGCGTCCCGATCGACCGAGTCGAGATCGGTCGCGGCCTTCTCGACGGCATCCGCCGCCTGTGTCACGGCCGCCTGCATGTCGGTGATCGCCGCGAGGTTGATGGCACCGTCCACCGGGGTGAGCGCCTTGAGGCTCAGGCTCGTCGCCGGCGTCAGGGCGTCGTTGACCAGATCATCGGTGACGACGGCCGCGGTGCGCACCGCGTGGAGGTTGGGTCCGACGAACGGCACCCACTCGAGGTTCTTCCACATCTCGTCATCGGTCTGCTTCCGAGCATCCGCGGTGAGTGCCGACAGCGTTGCCGCGGTCGCACTCGCGCCTTCTGAATCGCCGGCGAGGATCTGGTCCTTGGCGGTCGATGCGAGCGGCAGCGCCTGCTCGAGCGAGTCCTTGGCAGCCATCGCCCGGTCATAGAGACGATTGCCGACGAGAAGACCGACGACGGCGATCACGATCAGCAGCAGAACGATGCCCACTGGAACCCACAGACGGAAGCTGCGAAGCAGGGGGCGGCGCGGTCGGTCGGCGCGGCGGGCGCGCTCGGCTGCTCTGGTCGTCATGAACTCATCGTACGAGCACGAGGCAGGTCGTTCCTGCGGGAGTGCTCAATACGCCCCCCGTCGCTGCAGCACCACGCGCAAGGTCCGCCACAGAATCGCCACATCGCTTGTCAGCGACCGGTTCTCGACGTAGTAGAGGTCGAGGCGGATGCTGTCATCCCACGACAGATCGGACCGGCCGCTGATCTGCCACAGGCCAGTGATCCCCGGTTTGACGAGCAGCCGCCGCTGCACCCACTTCTCGTACGTGTCTACCTCGCTCATGAGCGGAGGGCGCGGCCCCACCAGCGACATGTCGCCGCGCAGCACGTTGACCAGTTGAGGCAGCTCATCCAGGCTGAGCTGCCTGAGCTTCTGCCCGAGACTGGTCACCCGCGGATCGCTGCGCATCTTGAAGAGCACGCCGTTGCCTTCGGATGCGGCGAGCAGATCGGGCAGGCGCTGCTCGGCATCGGTCACCATCGTGCGGAACTTGAGCATCGTGAAGCGCCGTCCCTCGAGCCCGACCCTGCGTTGACGGAATAGTGCCGGGCCGCCGTCACGCCGCACCATCACGGCGAGCACCAGGAACAGCGGGCTCAGCGCGACCAGCGCCAGCGAGGAGACGACGACGTCGAACGCGCGCTTGGCCGCGTACCGCGAACCGGTGAAGGCCGGGTAGTCGACGTGGATCAGCGAGAGTCCTGCGACAGGCCTGGCATGGATGCGGGGACCGGCGATGTCGGTGAGTGCGGCGGCGACGATGAGGTCGACATTGCGCGACTGCAGATCCCAGCCGAACTGTCGTAGCTGTGCCGGGCTGATCAGATCGGAACCGCTGTAGACCACGGCATCCACGCCGACGAGTTCAGTGCCGGCGATGGCATCCTCAAGGCTGCCGACGACGGGGATGCCCGGCAGCAGCTCCACGCCCGGTCCTCGTTCGGTGAGCGCACCGGTGATCACGAGTCCTGAGGTGCTGTCGCGCTGCATCTCCCGAGCGATGTGCAGAGATTTGGCGTGCTCGCCGACGATCACCGCGTGAGAGAGGAATCGGCCCTCATCGCGCTGGGCGGCCAGCCAGCGCCGCCACAGCCAGCGGCTGCCCACGAGCGCCGTCACGCCTGCGGGCAGAGCCAGTAGCAGGTACGCGCGTGCGACGTCGATGTGCAGCAGGAAGGCGAAGATCGCCAGCAGGCCGAACACGCGGATGCTGGCATCGACGACTCGGCGGTACTCCGCCCAGCCGCTGCCGACGACCTTGGCGTCCCTGGTGTCATACAGACGCAGCCCGCAGATCCACGCGAGCACGAACACCGCAGAGACAGCCGTGTATGCGACGTCGAAACCCGCACCAGTGACGCCTGGGATGTACAGGTCGGCGTTGCTCTGGCCGAAGCGCAGGGCCTGGGCACCGAACACGACCCCCACGATGATCAGCGAGTCCGTCAGCAGCAGGCGCCATGCGTAATCACGCTGCCATCTCCCGGCCTGCGCCGCGACGACGGCGCTTTCCGCTGTCGTCGGCACCGCTCGAGTGAGAGGCGGTGCCGCGGCGATCGCCGTCGGCAATGCCCCAGTTGTGCTTCTGTTCTGCCTCCGCAGTCGCGGCGTCAGAATGGCTTCCCCAGATAATGCCACAATCCCTCCCCAGAGAATGCGCGCCCCAGTTGCTCCCGACAACGTCGGAAGCTGCCTCCTGCAGAACAGGAGACGATGTCAGCGTTGCCCCAGCAAACGCCGCTTTCCCCCGGTTCGCACCGGAGGCCCAGACCCGCAGTCTAGCCCCGGAGCCGGGATTGCGATACCCGCAGATCGCACCCGCCGAAGCAGTGCTCCTGTCTGTAGTACCGTTGGGCGTGATTCTGGGGGAGGGTGCCGTGGTGACGAGGTCGACGCTCGCCGTGTCAGCGCTGGGTGCCCGCATCGAGCTGGCGTTCGACGAAGAGGTTCCGGAGGACGTGGTCGCCCGCATCCGGCGGTCGTGGTCAGGCGCCGCGATCGAACCCGGTTCCGCTGCCGCTGCGTCGGCTGCCGACCCGGCCTCCGATGCGCGGATCGACGTCGACACGAGCGGTGATGTCGAACGGCGCTTGGAGTCCTTGTCGACCAGAGTGACTCTCGATGCGCTCGCCCACAACCGCGGCCGCCTGATGATGCTGCACGCCGCGGGCATCGCGCTCGACGACGGACGCGTGATCGCTTTCGTCGGGCCGTCCGGCCGGGGCAAGACCACCCTCAGCCGCACACTCGCGCAGCGATTCGGCTACGTGTCGGACGAGACGATCGCCTTCGACCACGAACTCCGTGTGCTGCCGTACCGCAAGCCGCTCTCGGTCGTGCGCGCGGGCGCGCCGAAGGATCAGGTCGCGCCTGCGGATGCGGGACTGCGTGAACTTCCGGACGCAGAGCTGACACTCGCGGCGATCGTGCTGCTCGACCGTGATCCGAGCGCGATCGAGCCCGTGGTCGAGCATCTGCACTTCGCCGATGCCGCGCCGCTGCTCGCCGCGCAGTCCAGCTACCTGCTCGAGTACGACGGGACGGTGTGCGCTCTCGCCGAGCTCTGCGATCGTGTCGGCGGCGTGCGTCTGCTGCGATATGCGGAGGCTGCCGACGTGCCCGCGATGATCGATCGGCTGCTCGCATCTGAGCCGGAGCCCGCGCACTGGACGCGGATGCGGATGCATCCGATCGACGCCGATGGGGCGTCGACGACAGCGGACGCCGTCGACTACGGCGACGCCGTGGTGGCGTTCTCCGACAGCACGCTGCGTGTGCTCGAGGGCATTGCTCCCGCAGTGCTGCGCGCCGCGAACGAGTCCGCTGATTTCGACCGAGTGGTGAGCGCCGTGCTCGACAGTCACGGTACGCCGCCCAGCGGAGACGCATCCGGGGCGGTGCGCGAAGTTCTCGTGGAGCTCGCCGACGCTGGGCTCGTGTCGGCATCCGTCATTCCGGTGCCGCGCTCGTAACACGAGCCACCGCGCCGTGCGGTCAGGCCGCCCGATTCCGCTGTTCGCTCACGTCGGGCGGGGGAGTGTCGTGCTCGTACCGCGCGGTGGAAGCGGGCGTCGTCGCGAGCCGCCCGATGACGCGCACGAAGAGGCAGCCGACGACCGCGCCCGCGGTGTTCGCGACCAGGTCGGAGACCGTCGAGAAGCGCGTGGGCAGGAAGAGCTGCACGAACTCGATCGCGCCGCTGGTCACCAGACCGAGCAGGGCCAGATGCCAGGTCTTCAGCCGGGACCAACCAAGGGCGAGCAGCAGTCCGAACGGGATGAACAGCGCGATGTTCGCGAGGAACTCCAGCACCGTGTAGGTGTAAAGGAAAGATATGTCCAGCCGGTGGGCGAGCGATCGCGCGAGCCGTCCGACGATGCCCGTCACGCGGCTCGCCTGATCACCGGGCAGCCACACGATCAACGCCAGAGCGATCGTGTAGGGGATGAGGATGATGCGCGAGATCACCGCGAGCATCGACACTTTGGGCACAGGGAGAGCGTACCGAGGCGGGCTGTGCGTCGGCTCGGTGTCATCGGGGTCGGCGTGATCAGATGCGCTCAGCCAGCCAGCGCGTCTGGCGCAACCACTGCTCGGTCTGACCGCTCTCGTGCCCGTTGTACGGGTACACCTCGATCTCGGCATCCGTCGACGCCAGTCGGTTGTATGCCGCGAACACGCTGGAGGGCAGCACGATGCCGTCCATCAGCGCGACGGAGAACAGGGCCGGCATGCGAATTCGCCTGGCGAAGTTCACACCGTCGAAGTACGAGAGGGTGCGGAAGACATCGTCGACCCGATTGCGGTGCACCGCCAGATATCGTTCGATCTCGCGGTACGGATGATCGGGCGTGCGATCCACCGACCAGCGGAAATGGCAGAGGAACGGCACGTCAGGCATGACCGCGAACACATCGGGGTGCAGCGCCGCGGCCGCCAGCGAGATGCCGCCGCCCTGGCTGGAGCCCGTGACGCTCACGCGATTGCCATCGACGAAATCGAACTCGCGCACGGTGTCGACCGCCCGCACGGCGTCGGTGAAGACGCGCCGGTAGTAGTACTCGTCGGGGCGTGAGATGCCCCTGGTCATGAATCCCGTCGACGCGGAATCGGAGCCGTGCGGGTCGGGGGTGTCGCCGCCGCTGCCCCAGTTCGAGCCCTGGCCGCGCGTGTCCATGAGTACATGCACGTATCCGGCTGCCGCCCACTGCAGCCGCTCGCCGGCGATCCCCCGGCCCCCGCCGTAGCCGATGAATTCGACGACGGCTGGGCGCGGCGCTGCATCAGCCGCATCGCGAGGACGGGTGACCCAGGCGCGGATCGGTTCTCCGCCGAAACCGCTGAAGATCAGGTCTTCGATCACGAGCTGGTCTATCGGCGTCTCGGCCGGGGTCAGCGTCGGCGGGCTCGAGAGCGCACGGGCCTCATCGATCGTTCGACGCCAGAATGCGTCGAAATCGTCAGGCTCCGCCACGTCGGGCCGGAAGGTGCGGAGGTCATCCAGAGGAAGGTCGGTAAGGGCCACCGGAACACCGTAGCGCACCTCATCGAAACGCTTCGCCGATTGGCCTTGCACCTTCGGCTGATTGGCTCTATCGTGATCGAAGCGTTTCGACGCGATCTCAGTGCCCGAGGTCGCCGCGCGTATTCCGACCCGATGATGAGTGGAGCGACAGTGCCGAACGACCGCCAGCCCGCTGCCCCCACCGCTCTCGTCGATGCCGCTCGGCATCCGATCATCCCGGGCTTCTACCCCGATCCCACCATCTGCCGAGTGGGTGATGACCACTACATCGCGCAGTCGTCGTTCGAGTACTCGCCTGGCGTACCGCTGTGGCACAGCAGTGATCTGCTGGAGTGGCGCCAGGTCGGACACGCACTCGACGGCGATCCGCTCTTCCCGGCCGGGCGTGCCCGAGCCAGCGGTGGCGTGTACGCGCCGACTCTGAGGCATCATGACGGCCGCTTCTGGATGATCACGACCGATGTCTCCGGCGATGCCGGTCAGCTGCTCACCACCGCGCCGGCGATCGAAGGCCCGTGGGGGCCCGCGCTGCTGATCGAAGGCATCCGCGGGATCGACCCCGACATCGCGTGGGACGATCGCGGCAACTGCTACGTCACGTTCAGCTCGAACGATCCGAGGGTCACCGGGATCGGCCAGGTACGGATCGATCCCGAACGCGGCATCGCTCTGGAGGACCCCCGTCCGATCACACGCGGCACCGGACTGGCGCACCCCGAGGCTCCGCACCTCTTCCGACGCGGCGACTGGTGGTACCTGCTCTACGCCGAGGGCGGCACCGAACGCGGCCACTGCGTCAGTGTCGGCCGCTCCGCCTCGCCGACCGGGCCGTTCGAGCTGTTCGACGGCAACCCGATCTTCACGAGGCGCAGCACGGTGTTCCCGGTGCAGAACGCGGGCCACGGAGACCTTGTCGAGCGCGCTGACGGCACCTGGGCCATGGTGTATCTCGGTGTCCGCCCGCACGGCGGTACGCCGCTGTATCACGTGAACGGACGCGAGACCTTCCTCGCCGGGGTCGATTGGCAGGACGACTGGCCGGTCGTCGTCCCTGACCGGTTCCGCATCCCGCCACCGGAGACTGCGTTTACCGACCGCTTCGACCAGCCCGATCTCGATGTGCGCTGGGTCTCACCCGGCGCGGCGCCGGACGCGATCGCGATTCCCCTGCCAGGTGGCGGCATCGAGATCCGGCCCGATGCGATCACGGATGCAGGGCAGGCGGAGGCTGCGCCGTCACTGTTGGCGGTGCGCGCCAGGGATCGCACCTGGCGCTTCGAGGCCGATGCCTCCGGTCTCGACGGTGCGGCGCTGCGCGTGCGCATGGACGATCGGCACTGGGCGGAACTGCGGCTCGTCGACGGTCATGCCGAGGTGGAGCTGGCCATCGGGCCAGTGCGGCAGGTGCTCGCCATCTCGCAGCCTTTGGCGGCTCCCGTCACGTTGCGCACCGAGGCAGTGGATGGCACGTTCGGCGGTCCCGATGACCTTGTGTTCTCGGTCGCGGATGCGGCCGGGGAGCAGGAGCTCGTCCGGATCGATGGACGCTACCTCTCCACGGAGGTCGCGAGCGGATTCGTCGGACGCGTGATTGGTCTGCGCGCCACGATCTCGCCCGTGCGATTCGCAGAAGTGCGATACGCCCCGACCGCGCACAGCGCCCACTGATCATGGCCGTCGCAGTGAATGCCGAACGGAGGATTGGGAGCGCTCCCAACCCGGACCGCCGCGCCACTGCGACGCATTTGACGGATGGGTGTACGGATGATTTATGCTATCGAAGCGGTTCGATGATTTCTTTTGGAATCCCCGGGACCGCGTCGGAACCACGAGGGAGTGAGATGCGACGAAACGACGCCGAGCACGAGGCGGCTCGGACGACTCAGACGCGGCACGCAGGTGCGGCGTGGTGATCGCGACCTCGGTGACCGCAACGGTCGCCGATCAGATCGAAGAGCGTACAGAAGGGGGCAGGCGCGACAAGCGCCGCCACGAGAAGCAGGCGCAGGGGCGCCGGTCGTACCGGATGTTCCTGTGCATCGTGCCCTTCCTCGTGCTCGTGTTCCTGTTCTCGTACTTCCCGCTCTACGGCTGGATCTACGCGCTCTTCGACTACAAGCCCGCGCTCGGCCTCGGCGGCAGCGAGTTCGTCGGCCTGCAGTGGTTCGAGCTGCTGGTCAGTTCGCCGACCCAGCTCGCCCAGATCGGCCAGGTGCTGTTGAACACCCTGGCGATCAGCTTCCTCGGCATCGCGACCTCGGTTCTTCCCCTCGCGTTCGCGATCTTCCTCAACGAGGTGAAGACGCCGTGGTTCCGCAACGCGGTGCAGACGCTCACGACCCTGCCGAACTTCATCTCGTGGGTGCTGGTCTACATGATCGCGTTCTCGCTGTTCTCGAGCTCTGGCCTCGTCAACAACGTGCTCGCCGACTTCGGACTGATCACCGCGCCGATCAAGTTCCTCGACAGCGACCAGAACGTCTGGATCACCATGACGCTCTGGAGCATCTGGAAAGGCCTCGGCTGGGGAGCGATCATCTACCTCGCCGCGATCAGCGGCATCGACCCCGCACTGCACGAGTCGGCACGCATGGACGGAGCCGGCCGCTTTCAGACCATGTGGTACATCACGCTGCCGCAGCTGATGCCCACGTACCTCGTGCTGCTGCTGCTGTCTGTCGCGAACCTGCTGAACAACGGGATGGAGCAGTACTTCGTGTTCCAGAACGCGTTCAACAAAGAGTCGATCCAGGTGCTCGACCTGTACGTCTACAACATCGGCATGACGGGCAACAGCCTGTCGATGGCCACCGCGATCGGCATGCTCAAGAGCATCATCTCGGTCGTCCTCCTGTTCACCGTCAACGGCATCGCCAAGCGTGTGCGCGGCGAATCGATCGTCTGAGAGGGGATCCGACATGACTGCCATCTCCACTTCTCGTCCCCCGCTGCACACGCCGCGACCCCCGAAGCCCGCGCCTCGCCCGGTGCGCAAGACAGAGCGCTCACCCGGCGACTACGCCTTCGCGATCGTCAACTACACGGTCTTCACGCTCCTCGTGGTGATCTGTGCGTACCCGTTCTACTTCCTGGTGATCAACTCGGTCAGCGCGAACGACGTCTCGGCGCTCGGCGATGTTCGCCTGTGGCCGATCGGCTTCCAGCTCGAGAACTATCGGCAGGTCTTCGAGCTGAACGGCCTCGGCACTGCCGCGGTGGTCAGCGTCGCACGCACCGTGATCGGCACAGTGGCCACGGTGCTGGCATCCGCCTTCCTCGGTTTTATGTTCACGCAGAGCCGCATGTGGGCGCGGCAGTTCTGGTATCGCTTCGTGATCGTGACGATGTACTTCAGTGCGGGGCTGATCCCGGTTTTCATCGTCATGAAGAACCTGGGGCTGACGAACAACTTCTGGGTGTACGTGCTGCCGTTCATGGTGCAGCCGTTCTACATCATCCTCGTGAAGACCTATGTCGAGTCGATGCCGGAATCTCTTCAGGAGGCCGCTGAGCTCGACGGTGCCAACATCGTGCAGATCTTCTTCCGCGTATATCTGCCGAACATGACGCCGATCCTCGCGACCGTCGCGATCTTCTCGGCAGTGGCGCAGTGGAACAGCTTCCAGGACACCCTGATCTACATCACCGATCAGAGCCTGTACACGCTGCAGTACCTCCTCTACATGTTCATCAACCAGGCATCGAGCCTCGCCCAAGCCGCGCAGAACGCCGGCGGTGACCTCGGCGCGATCGTGGGCGCGGCGACATCGCAGACGCCGACCTCCATCCGCATGACCGTGTCGGTGGTCGTCGTGCTGCCGATCATCTTCATCTACCCCCTGTTCCAGCGCTTCTTCGTGAAGGGCATCATGCTGGGCGCCGTCAAGGGCTGACGCGCCTTCGCATTCATCAAGTGCGTCTGCGCACCTACAAAGTAAGGAAAGCAATGAAGCTGAAGCGGAAAATCGCAGCGGGCGTCGCCGCCCTGCTCACGGTCGGACTGCTCACGTCCTGCACCGGCGGTGGAGACACCGACACGAACACCGAGGCCATCGACTCGTTCCCCACGAAGTGGGAGGACGAGATCACGATCGACGTGTTCGACGGGCTCGCCAACTACATGGGCATGCAGGAGGGCTGGTTCGGCAAGATCGTGAAGGACAAGTTCAACATGAACTTGAACATCATCGCGCCGAACGTCGCCGGTGGCGGTGACACGCTCTACAACACCAGGGTCTCCGCCGGTGACCTCGGCGACCTCATCATCACCGACAAGGGTGAGAAGCTCGACCAGCTCATCGAGGGCGGACTCGTCGCGGATTCTGCGGCCTACTACCCGGCGATGGAGAACACCGGTCGTTTCGACGCTGCCGTGGAGAAGCTCAACGAGGAGAAGGATGGCACGTACGCGTTCCCGACCTCGGTCTCCAGCCTCCTTCCGACGGAGCCGTCGGAGGGGATCGACTCGACGTTCGGGCCGTTCCTGCGCTGGGATCTCTACGCGGAACTCGGCTACCCGGAGATCGACACCCTTGAGGACCTGCTGCCGATCCTGAAGCAGATGCAGGACCTCGAGCCGACTGCGCCGAACGGCCAGAAGGTCTACGCCCTGTCGCTGTTCAAGGACTGGGACGGCAACTTCATGAACAACGCCAAGCAGCCGATCACCTACTACGGGTACGACGAGGTGCAGTTCGCGCTGGCGAAGGCGGACGGCTCCGATTACGAGGGCATCCTCGATGACGGGGGTCAGTACGAGCGGGTGCTGAACTTCTTCCACGAGGCGAACGAGCTCGGTCTCGTCGACCCCGAGTCGACGACGCAGAACTACGACACGCTGTTCTCGAAGATGCAGAACGGTCAGGTGCTGTTCACCTGGTGGCCGTGGCTGGGCCAGTCGGCCTACAACACCGAGGAGAACATGGCCCAGGGCAAGGGGTTCATGATCGCCCCGCTCAAGGATCAGGAGATCTTCTCGTACGGCGCGGAGGCGTACGGCGGCAAGCAGGTGCTCGCGATCGGTTCGCAGGCGGAAGACCCCGAGCGCATCGCGGCGTTCATCGACTGGCTGTACACGGCCGAAGGATCGCTCGCCAACAGCAGCCAGACGATGGGGGCTGCCGGCCCGCAGGGACTGACCTGGGACATGAACAGCGCCGGCGAGCCCGAGCTGACCGATTTCGGCAAGGAGGTCTTCCTCAACGGCGATGCGACGGTGCCGGAGGAGTGGGGTGGCGGCAGCTACATCGACGGCGTCTCCACTCTGAACGTCAGCGTGGTGCTGCCGATCGAGACCGACCCCGACACGGGATTCCCCTACAGCTACAAGCTCTGGGACTCGTACAAGGAACTGACGGCGAACCCGCTGACCGATGACTGGTCCGCGCACATGGGCGGCGCGACGACGACCATGGAGTATCTGGAGAACAACGACCAGCTGCTCGTGGCACCGGGTGCCAGCTACACGATCCCCACGGACGATTCCGAGATCGAGACGCTGCGCAACCAGGTCAAGGCGATCATCGTGCAGTACTCGTGGCAGGCGGTCTTCGCCGAGAGCGATGCGAAGTTCGACTCGCTCTTCGCCGAGTTGCAGGAGAAGGCCAGTGGCCTCGGCTACGACAAGGTGCTCGAGGTCGACCTCGCCACTGCGAAGGATCAGAACAAGCAGCGCGAGGCAGTGGCGGAGGAGTTCGCCGAGTGATCCGCTGACCGTGTCATGCGGCGGGCCCCGGGACTTCGGTTTCGGGGCCCGCTTTCACGCGGCCCGGCGGCGCTCGAAGACCTTGCGGAACAGGAAGGCTGAGACGTAGGCGCCGATGGAGCATCCGATGGTGGCGAGGATGATGCCGAACACCGGAACGGCGATCGTGATGCACACGACGGCGATCGGAATGAGCACGACTCCGAGCGTGCGCACCGGCTCGGCCAGGGGCAGCAGGAAAGCGTTCTTCAACGTCTGGCGGAACGTGTTCGCATAGGTCGCGGTGAGCGCCATCGCATACAGGAACGCCGCGAACACATATGCTGCGGCGATGATCGCCAGCACCATGGCAGCGCCGGCGATGACACTCGGATGGCCCGACCAGAACACGGCGCCGACGACGAGCAGCAGAAACGGCACGAGCAGGGCGAGCCACAGCATGGTCGCGCGCAGGAAATTGCGTCCGAATGCAGGGAAGTAGTCCTTCAACGGCCGTCCGCTCTCGTCGTCCGAGTAGCGGATCATCACCTCGTACAGCGCACTCGTCGCGGCTCCGATGGTCACGATCGGCAGGCACGTGATCAGGTAGAGCACGTTCAGGGCGATCAGGCCCAGAAACGACGTCATCCCCTGGAGGTTGCGGTTCTCCGGGTTGATCTTCACGGTGTCACGCCTGGGAGTTCAGCTTCGGCGGGAGCAGCTGCACGTGCGCCTGCTCTTCGCCTCCGAGCAGCCCGAGCACGGCGCGGGTGGCCGCCACGCCGATGTCCTCGGCCGGCACATCGATGCTGTCGGCGAGTCCTGCCACTGACTGCGCGACATCGGCGGGGCACAAGGCGATGACGTCGCGTCCGTCGACGAGTCGCGCTGCGACATGCGGCAGCGCACCCTCGTTGTGGAACAGGATGCCGGTGATGCCTGGCGCTTCGGCCAGCACGCCGTCGACCACCGCGGTGGCCTCGGCGTTGCTGGGGACCGGATGCACGGTGCCGTCGACGCCGTGCGCATCGCAGGCGGTGAGGAAGCCGCGCACCAACCGGTCGGCGTACGAGGTGTGGCGGGCCAGCACCTCGGCCGGCGCGCCGAACAGCGCGATGCGCGAGTGGCCGAGAGCGACGAGACGCTCAACGGCGAGCCGGCCCGCGGCCTCGAAGTCGAAGTCGACGCAGTACACCGACTCCGCGCCGGCGGGTAGACCGATCAGGACGCTCGGCATGTCCAGCTGCGCGAGCGTTCCGAGGCGCGGGTCATCCGACTCGACGTCCATCACGAGCAGGGCGTCGACGCGCGACGCCCTCGCAGCGAGTGTGAGACCGGCGTCATCCCCGGTGAGCAGCAGGATGTCGTAGGCGTGCTCGCGTGCCTCTCGGACCACCCCGGTGACGATCTCCATGACGACGTGCACATCGACGCCGGAGCGCAACGGCGCCTGCAGCCCGATGACGCTCGTGGAACGCGACGCCAGTGAGCGTGCACTGGCGTGCGGGCTGTAGCGCAGCTCGGCGATCGCGCGCTCGACGCGCTCCTTCGTGTCCTGCGAGATGGTGCGCTTGCCGCTCATCACGTAGGACACGGTGGAGATGGACACTCCTGCCGCGTTGGCGACATCGGCGATCGTGGTCATCCGGGCTCCTTCGGCTCGATGATCGTGGGCTCACCGGGAGCGACCCGGTGGAGCTGTTCGCGCATACCGGGTGCGCTCAGGTGGATGCGACGCGATTCAGTGCTGCGCAATGCTATCCGAGTGACGAGTCCCGACGCCCAGGCCACGTCGACAGTGACGCCCGCGCGCGTGCGGATGCCGCGAACCGATCCGTCGGGCCATCCGGGCGGCAGCGACGGCAGCACGCGGATGCTGTCTTCCTGCGACTGCACCAGCGCTTCGGCGATCGCAGCGGTGAGACCGAGGTTGCCGTCGATCTGGAACGGCGGATGCGCGCTGAACATGTTGCGGTACAGGCCGCCACGATGCTCTGTGCTTCCGGCATCCGCCGCCGAGCGCAGTGCCATGCGCACCTGCTGATGCACGCGCTCGCCATCGCCGAGCCGTGCCCACATCGCCGCCCGCCACGCAAGAGCCCAGCCGGTCGACTCGGCTCCGCGACCGATGATCGATGCGGCGGCGGCCGCGGCCAGCTCCGGCGCGCTCTCCGGCGTGATCTGCATGAACGGGAACAGCCCGATCAGGTGCGAGAGGTGCCGGTGATGCGGGTCGGCGTCCTCTCGGCGATCCGCCCACTCCTGCAGCATCCCGCGCTCGGAGACGCGCGGATCCGGCAGCAACGCCGCCAGTGAGGCCAGTTCGCGTACCCAGGCGTCGTCGTGCCCGAGGATCGTCGAGATGCGCGTGCACGCGTCGGCGAGCTCGCGCAGCAGCATCACGTCCATGGTGGATGAGACGCCGACACCCCGCGGCGTGCCGTCGGCATCGAGATACTGATTCTCGGGCGAGGTCGACGGTGATGTCCAGGCGCGCCGGCCGTCGGATCGGACCCAACTCAGCGCGAAGCGCGCGGTCTGCTCGAACACCGGCCAGTCCTCGGCGAGCCGGCGCAGGTCGCCGCCGAAGCGATGGCGCTCCCACAGGTGCAGCACCAGCCATACCCCGCCGAGCGGCCAGAACGCCCATGCCGGATCGCCGTGACCATCGCCGACCGGGGCCGCATGGCCCCAGATGTCGGAGTTGTGGTGCATGACCCAGCCGTCTGCGCCGTACAGCTCTCGCGCTACGGCGTGCCCGCTCGTGCGCGAGACGTCGCCGATGAACTGCAGCAGTGGCAGATGGCATTCGGCGAGGCTCGTCACCTCGGCCGGCCAGTACGCCATCTGAAGGTTGATGTTGGTCGTGTAGGCGCTCGACCAGGGGCCGGGCAGTTCGGCGTTCCAGATGCCCTGCAGGTTCGCGGGAGGTCCGCCGGGCCGGGACGATGACATCAGCAGGTACCGGCCGTAGTGGAACGCGAGAGCGGCGAGGCCGGGGTCAGGATGCTGCTCGGCACGCCGGATGCGCTCGTCGGTGTCGAGGTCGAGGGCATCAGTGGGGGAGGGCAGCTCGAGCATGCAGCGGGAGTACAGCTCTCGGTGCGCGGAGATGTGCGCCGCGCGCAGCGCCTCGGCATCGCCCCTGGCGTTCGCCGCTGCCGTGGCGGCATCCGCCGAAGCGGTCCCATCCGCCGAAGACGTCGCCGTCCCGATCGTGAATGTGTGCTCTGCGGATGCGGCGGTGCGCAGCATCCCGTCGACCAGCGTGCTGGGAGCGGAGGAATGGATGGCGACCGCACCGATCCGTCCGCGTTCGACGTCGTAGCGGATCGGCTCGGGCGGATGCTCGTGACCCGGTGCCACATCGACGGGGAGGAACCACTCGGCGCTGAGCACGCCGTTCCGTACGCTCGGCCCGCTGCGCCGCCGCAACAGGCTGTCGATGCGCACGCTCACGCGCACCGGTGCGTCGGCGATCACTCGATGCACGATCACGCCGGTGACGGCATCCGCCCAGGTCTCATGCCTCACGCGGCCCGCAGCGGCGGCGTAGGCGTGCGTGGCGATGCCGGTGGTCAGATCCAGCGTGCGGAGCAGATCGTCGTCGTCCGCAGCATCCGCGTCGACTTCGAGATCGAGAGTCGCCAGCGGCAGATAGGCCTGCGCCCACGTGCTCTGCTGGCGGCGCAGGAGCTGCTCGGCGGTGGCGATGTCGTCGGCATCCACAGCCTCGCGAACCGCATCCAGCGCGTCCGGACCACGGTCATCGATACCCTTCATCGGGTCGGAATCGGGCACCCCCGACCATGCCGTCGCGTCGTTCAGCCAGAGTCGCTCGCCACCGACCAGCCCGGCGGACATCGCACCACGAAGACCGTTTCCGACCGGCAAAGCGTCGGTCCACAGGCGCGACGGGCTCCGGTATCGCAGAGCGTGGAGAGCGTCGTGGGTCTCCGTGGACAACAGCACGTCGCTAGTATATGTTCTCGTTGTTGAAACGCTTCGACAATCCGATCCGGAGAACCTGCATTCATGTCATCGACGACTACTGCGCGACGCGCTTTCGACGAACTCACCGCCGACCGCGGCATCCTCTTCGGCGGCGACTACAACCCGGAGCAGTGGGAGCGTGAGGTCTGGCGCGAAGACGTCGCCCTCATGCAGCAGGCCGGGGTGAACTTCGTGACCGTCGGCGTCTTCAGCTGGGCGCTGATCGAGCCGACCCCGGGTGCTCGTGAGTTCGGGTGGCTGGATGAGGTGCTCGATCTGCTTCACGACGCCGGTATCTCGGTCGATCTCGCGACCCCGACGGCATCACCGCCGCCGTGGCTCGGCATCCGTCACCCCGACACGCTGCCCGTCGATCGCGACGGAGTGCGCCTGGTCGCCGGCTCCCGCAACCAGTTCTCGCCGTCGTCCACGGTCTACCGTGAGCATGCGCTCGCGATCACCCGCGACCTCGCCGCCCGATACGCCGCGCATCCGGCGGTGCGGATGTGGCACGTCGGCAACGAGTACGGTCAGATCGACCATGGCGAAGAGGCCGCGAGGGAGTTCCGCGCCTGGCTGCGTGCGCGCTACGCCACGATCGATGCGCTCAACACGGCGTGGGGCACGGCGTTCTGGTCGCAGCGATATGCCGAGTTCGAGGAGATTCTTCCGCCTCGTCGGATGCCGTATCTCGTGAACCCCACCCAATCGCTGGATTTCCGCCGCTTCACATCCGATCAGATGCTCGTCTGCTACCGCGAGCTGCGTGACGCGATCCGCGACGCAGGCGCCCTGCAGCCGATCACGACGAACTTCATGGGGTTCTTCGCCCACGTCGACTACCGATCCTGGGCCGACGACGTGGATGTCATCGCCGATGACCAGTACCCGGACCCGGCATCAGCGGAGTCTCCGGTCGAGACGGCGCTCATCCAGGACCTGATGCGCTCGCTCGGCGACGGCCGCAGCTGGATGCTGATGGAACAGGCGATCAGCGCGACGTCGTGGCGCCCCCGCAATCTGCCCAAGACGCCCCAGCGTGCGCGCCGCGATTCTCTGCAGGCCGTCGCTCGCGGTGCTGACGGCATCTGCTACTTCCAGTGGCGCCAGGCCAGGGCGGGCGCAGAGCGGTTCCACTCGGCGATGCTGCCGCACGCCGGCGCGGACTCCGAAGTATTCCGCGGCGTCATGCGGCAGGGAGAGGAGCTGCGTCGGCTCAGCAGCGTGCTCGGTGCCCGTGTCGGCGCGAGCGTGGCGGTGCTGTTCGATTGGGCGTCGTGGTGGGCCGGGGAAGAACCCGCACGGCCGACCGAGCGGCTCGACACGATGGAGCAGACCACCCGGTGGTACCGCCAGCTATGGCGTCGCGGTGTCGCTGCCGATGTCGTGGGTGCGGCATCCGATCTCGATGGATACGACGTCGTGCTCGTCCCGCATGCGTACATCCTCCGGCCGGAGACAGCGGAGGCATTGCGCCGTGCGGCCGAGCGCGGTGCGCACATCGTCGTGGGGCCGTTCAGCGGGGTCGCAGACGAGAACGCGCAGGTGCTGCAGGGCCGCGCGCCCGTCCTGCTGCGCGATCTGGTCGGCGTGAGCGGCGAGGAATGGGGCGGGATGCCGGACGAGCCGACCGCGCTCATCGGAAGCGGCACTGCCGGGGGCGAGTGGACGGATGCCACGGCATCAGTGCACACCGCCGGCATCCTCGCGGAGCGGCTGCGCGCCGAGGGCGCAGAGGTGCTGCTCTCCTATGCGGACGGCGATCTGACGGGCCTCCCCGCTGTGACGCGCAATCGCGTCGGCGAGGGCGCGGCCTGGTATCTCGGCACGGTCGTGTCCGACTCCGCACTGTCGCTCGTGATCGGCGGCGCACTCGCCGCGACCGGAGTGGAGGGCGTGCTCGGCGGCTCGGCCGAACTGCCCGAAGGGCTGGAGGCCGTGCGCCGCGGCGAGGTGCTCTTCCTGTTGAACCATTCCGCAGCATCCATCGACGTCCCGGTTCCGTCGGGTCTCGTAGACCTGCTCACCGAAGAGAAGACCGGATCCGTCGTGGCGCTCGCCGCCGGCGATGTACGAGCACTTAGCGAAAGGCACGACAGGTGAAGTTCACCGACGGCTACTGGCTGACCCGACCGGGGCTGACCCCGTTGTACGCGACCGAGGTCGATGACATCCGCATCGACGAGGCCGCCGGCACGATGACCGTGTATGCGCCGACCACCGTGGTCCGCCACCGCGGCGACACTCTGAATCGGCCGATGATCACCGTCACGTTCTCTTCGCCCGCACCAGGGGTCGTCAAGGTTGCGGTCATGCGGCACGCCGGCGCTGTGCATCGCGGACCCGATTTCGAGATCGTGCCCGAGGAAGGATTCGTCCCCACAGTGTCGTCGAACGACGAAGGCGCGGTGCTCGCGACAGGCGACCTGCGCGTGCGCGTGGCGAAGGGCTCGTGGGACGTGGCTTTCGAACAGGACGGCCGCGTGCTCACCCGGTCTCTGCCCCGTTCGGTCGCGCACGTCACGTCTTCATCAGATGATTCCGAGACGTGGGTGCATCAGCAGCTGTCGCTCGAACCGGGGGAGCGCGTCTACGGATTCGGCGAGCGGTTCGGTGCGTTCGTGAAGAACGGCCAGGTGATCGAGAGCTGGAACGCCGACGGCGGCACGGCCAGTGAGCAGGCGTACAAGTCGGTGCCGTTCTATCTCAGCAGCCGCGGCTACGGCGTGCTGGTCGATTCTCCCGACCAGGTCTCGTTCGAGGTCGGCTCCGAGGTCAACTCTCGCGTGCAGTTCTCGGTTCCGGGGGAGAGCGTGGCGTACTACCTGTTCGCCGGCCCCACACCGAAAGACGTGCTGCGCCGGTACACCGCGCTCACCGGCCGCCCTGCGCGTGTACCCGCCTGGTCGTTCGGTCTGTGGCTGACGACGTCGTTCACCGCCGAGTACGACGAAGCGACCGTGAACTCGTTCATCGACGGCATGGCCGAGCGCGACCTGCCGCTCAGCGTGTTCCACTTCGATTGCTTCTGGATGCGCGAGTACCAGTGGACCGACTTCGAGTGGGACCCGCGCACGTTCCCCGATCCTGAGGGGCAGCTCGCACGGCTGCACGAGCGCGGGCTGAAGGTGTCGGCGTGGATCAACCCGTACATCGCGCAGCGCTCGCGGCTGTTCTCCGAGGCCGTGGAGAAGGGGTATCTGCTCAAGCGCACCGACGGCAACGTGTGGCAGTGGGACCTCTGGCAGGCCGGAATGGGTATCGTCGATTTCACGAATCCGGATGCTGCGGCCTGGTACACCGGCCACCTCGAACGACTGATGGATCAGGGCGTCGACACGTTCAAGACCGACTTCGGCGAGCGGATCCCCGCCGATGGCGTCGAGTGGTTCGACGGCTCGGATCCGAAGCGGATGCACAACTACTACCCGCAGCTGTACAACGAGATCGTCTTCCGAACCCTCGAACGGCGACGAGGAAGCGGAGAGGCCGTGCTCTTCGCGCGTTCGGCAACGGCCGGCGGCCAGCAGTTCCCTGTGCATTGGGGCGGCGACAGCGATTCGACGTTCCCCTCGATGGCGGAGTCGCTGCGCGGCGGTCTGTCGCTGGCGATGAGCGGCTTCGGGTACTGGAGCCACGACATCGGCGGCTTCGAGGGCACCCCGGATGCCGGGCTCTTCAAGCGCTGGCTCGCCTTCGGTCTGCTCTCCTCGCACTCGCGGCTGCACGGCTCATCCACCTTCCGGGTGCCGTGGGCGTTCGATGAGGAATCGGTCGAGGTCACTCGGCTGTTCACCAACCTGAAGATGCGGCTGATGCCGTATCTGGCCGGCGTCGCCGAGCAGGCGCACACCGACGGCATCCCGATGATGCGACCGATGGCTCTCGAGTTCCCCGCGGATCGCAGCGGCTTCGACGCCGACACGCAGTACATGCTCGGCGATGCGCTGCTGGTCGCCCCGGTGTTCACTGCGGAGGGCGACGTGGAGTACTACCTGCCGGAGGGGGCCTGGAGCTCTCTGCTCGACGGCAGCGTCGTCGAAGGCAGCCGATGGCCGAGGGAGAACCACGACTATCGCAGCCTGCCGTTGCGCGTGCGCCCAGGAACGGTGCTGCCGTGGGGCGCACGGGACGACCGACCCGACTACGAGTGGGCGGACGGCGTGACGCTGCGGTGCTTCGCGCTGCCTGACGGCTACGACGGCGTGACGGTCGTGCCTGGGCTGTCGGGTGCGGATGCCACGACCTTCCGGGTGCGCCGCGAGGGCAGCACCGTGAGGGCGACGACCGACGACGCCACAGCAGGCTGGTCGCTGCAGGTGGGGTCGGCCACGGTGTCCGCTCCGGGCGCCGGCACCGTCTCGATCGAGTTGACCTCTACCGAGCTGCCTTCTATCGAGCTGGAGGATTCCAAATGACTGACGAGCTTTCACACGAGACCGAGCCGTTCCGCCGCACCGATCTGTCAGTGCAGGAGCGCGCAGCAGACCTGCTCTCGCGGCTCACCGCTGACGAGCGCGTGGCGATGCTGCACCAGGCGATGCCCGCGATCGAACGGTGGGGCGTAGCTGAGGCTCGCACCGGCGCCGAGACGCTGCACGGGGTCGCGTGGTTGGGTGAAGCCACGGTGTTCCCGCAGCCGGTCGGCCTGGCCGCGACCTGGGACACGGAGCTCATCGAGGCGGTCGGCAGCGTGACCTCGACGGAGCTGCGCGCGAAGCGCGCCGAGAACCCCCTGGTCAGCCTGAACGTGTGGGCACCGGTCGTGAACACGCTGCGGCATCCGCTGTGGGGGCGCAATGAGGAGGGGTACTCGGAGGATCCGCATCTGACCGGTCAGTTCGGTGCGGCATATGCGAAGGGGCTGCGCGGCGACGACGAGCGGGTCTGGAAGACCGTGCCGGCGCTGAAGCACTTCCTCGCCTACAGCAACGAGACCGACCGCTCGGCGACGTCATCCGAGATGTCGCTGCGCACGCTTCATGAAGAGGAACTGGCCGCATTCCGCCCCGCCATCGAACAGCAGGTGGCGGGCAGCATGATGCTGGCGTACAACCAGGTCAACGGCATCCCCGCGCACACTCAACCCGAACTCGTCGCCGAAGCGCGCAGTTGGACGGACGGCTCGCTCGCGATCGTGTCGGACGCCGGCGCCCCGACGTTCGTGGTCACGGTGCAGGGTGCGCAACCTGACAGCGTGCATGCTGCTGCGGCGCTCGTGCGCAGCGGTATGGATTCCTTCACGGACAACGACGCCGACGCCCAACCGACGATCACGAACCTGAACCGCGCGCTCGAACAGGGACTTCTCACCAGAGGGGACATCGACCGCGCGGTCAGCCACATCCTCGAGATGCGCGTGCGCACCGGCGAGTTCGACGGCGACGCCGATCTCTATGCCGGAATCGGCATAGACGCGATCGACGCCCCCGGTGCGCGTGAGCTCGCTCGCGAGGTCGCCGGACGCTCGGTCGTCGTGCTGCGCAATGACGCGGGGGTCTTGCCGCTCGTCGCTCCCGCGCGGATCGCGGTCGTGGGCCCGATGGCGGAGGTCGTGCTGACCGACTGGTACGCCGGCACGCCGCCGTACGCGGTCGGCATCGCGCAGGGGCTCGCCGAGCGGTATCCGTCAGCGAGAGTAGAGACGGTGACCGGTGCGGACACGATCACGCTGCGTGCGGCCGACGGACGCTACGTCGTCTCGAACTCCGACGGTTCGAAGGTGGCAGCGGTCGGCGATGAGGCAGGCGACGACGCCCTGTTCGACGTCACGGACTGGGGCGATGGGCTGCTGACGCTGCGCTCGCACGCGAGCGGCCGTCTGCTCACGGGCGGTGCCTGGCCGATGAAGACGGATGCCGAGCGCGTCGGCGGCTGGGTCGTGCAGGAGAGCTTCCGCAGGCACCTGCACGCCGACGGCAGCTGGTCGCTGCTTCATCTCGGGTCCGGCCGCTGGGTGCGGGCGTCGCGCGAAGTGGGTCTGCTGCTCGCCGAGGGCGTCACTCTCGATGATGCCGAGCATTTCAGCGTCGAGATCGTGCGCTCCGGTGCGGACGCGGTCGCAGCTGCCGCGGCATCCGTCGACGTCGTGATCGTCGCCGTCGGCAACGATCCGCACCTCGCGGGCCGGGAGACCGCTGACCGTCCGCACATGCTGCTGCCTGAGGCCTTCACGGATCTCTGGCGCATCGCACACGAGGCGAACGAGCGCACGGTGCTGCAGATCGTGTCGAGCTATCCGTACGTGCTCGCCGGGGCCGTCGCGGCGGCGACCGTGGTGTGGTCGAGTCATGGCGGGCAGGAGCTCGGCCACGGCATCGCTGACGTGCTGAGCGGCGATCGCGAGCCGACCGGACGCCTCGCGCAGTCGTGGCCGGCCGATCCCACGCAGGCCGGCGATCTGTTCGACTACGACACGCAACGGCAGCAGGCGACGTACCGGCACCAGCCGGCGCCGTACGCCTTCGCGTTCGGTCATGGGTTGACGTATTCGACCGTCGAGTATCGCGGTGTCACGCTGGTCGCGGATCAGGTGGATGCGCCGGCGCCCACGCACCGGCACCCGGCCCTCGGGGTGGTGGGGGAGAGCGCGGTCACGGCCGTCGTCACCGTTGCCAATACCGGCGAGCGCGTCGCGGAGGAGCTCGTGCAGTTGTACTCGATCGCTCCTGAGCTGCCGATCACCGCACCGCGACGGCTGCTGGTCGGATACCGCCGCGTGCGACTCGAGCCAGGGGAGCAGCAGCAGGTCGAGATCACGTTCGACGTCGCGCGCCTGTCGGTCTGGGATGGCGCGCTGCGACTCGACGGTGCTGCCGAGGACTGGCTGCATGAGGGGGCGCTGCGCGTGCAGCCCGGTTCTTATCGGGTCGCGGCCGGCCCCTCCGCCGACGACCTGCCGGTTCTGGCCGAGTTGACCGTTTCATAGGCGGCGGCCGCGCTGGTCGTACGTCCGACAGGTACGGATGGCTGTCGATTTGCACGGATGGCCGTCGAGACAGACGAATTCGACGGCCATCCGTGTTCACCCACTGACAAGTGTGCCGGGGTACTCGCGCTAGACCCCGACGCCGCCCCAGCTGAGCGACTCGGTGTACCGCAGCAGTACGCCCTCGCGCAGCGCCCATGGCGACACCTCGAGCTCATCGATGTCGAGCATCTTCATGGCGGTGTGCAGCGAGACGGCTGCCGCGACGATCTGGAACGTGCGGTCGGGTGTGATCCCCGGCAGCTCCTGGCGAGCGGATGCCGGAATCCGGGCGAGCCGCGGAATCCATGACTTCAACGACGAGCGCGAGAGCACCGTGCGGTCGAAGCCGAGCCCGGAGACCTCTCGGCCGGCGAGGTTCGCCAGCGAGCGGATGGCCTTCGACGAGCCCACCGTGTGATCCGGGTAGGGGAGGGCGTTGAGCCTCTCGGCCACGGGAGCGAGCACTTCGGCGGCGTGCGCACGCAGCTGCTCGACGGCATCCTCACCCGGCGGGTCCTCCGGCAGGAACTGGACGGTCATGCGGCCGGCGCCGAGCGGGACGGATGCCGCGACCTCCGGCGCTTCGTCGCCACCGGCCGCGAACTCGAACGACCCGCCGCCGATGTCGAGCAGCAGAATGCGTCCGGCATCCCACCCGAACCAGCGCCGCACGGCGAGGAAGGTGAGCTCGGCCTCTTCCACGCCGGTGAGCACCTGCAGCGGCTGGCCGAGCGCCGCCTCGATTCGAGCGATGACCTCTTCGCCGTTGAGGGCTTCGCGGACGGCACTTGTCGCGGTCGCCAGCAGCGTCTCGACGCGCTCGGTCTCCGCGATCCGGCGTGCGCGGGTGACGGCGGCCTCCAGCGCCTGCACGCCCTCTTCGCTGATCGCGCCCTCAGGCGTGAGGAAGCGCATCAGGCGCACCACCGTGCGATCACTCGTCGTCGCCAGGGGACGACCGCCCGGCCTGGCATCCGCAGCGAGCAGGTGGACGGTGTTCGAACCGATGTCGAGGATTCCGAGGCGCACGGGATGAGACTACGCGTGTGCGGGGTCGCTCACGGACGTCAGACGAACTCGACCTGAACCGTCGGTGTCGCGGCCGCGTAGCCGGGTGCCGATGCGATGAACGAGATCGTCGTCGCGCGGATGGAGGGGTGGTTCGAGGCGTACGCGGTGTTGAACGAGACGCCCGTCGCGTGCGCGGCCAGCGTCGTGGTGAACGAGGCGGTGTCGTTGCCGAACGAGTACGTCCAGGCGTTCGGGGTGGCCGAGCGGAACGTCGCATCGGTCGGAAAACGAGGGCACACCACCGTAACGGTCAGCGGTGCATCCGAAGGGTTGCTTGTGGAGAAACGCAGGTGCACGAATGAGGGCGAGGCGCTGATCACGCCCAGGTTGACATCGAGTGCTGCTGTCGAGGCAGCTGCCAAGGGCGTCGCTACCGCGACGGCGATCACGGGAACGGACCATGCGGCCGCTGTCAGCACTGTCCTGCGGCCGATTCCATTCGTCATGCCGTCATTGTGGCAGACCGCCGGGGCCCTGCGTTCTCGTGCCCTCCGCTGGCGGCGTCAGTGTCGGTGGTGAGGCCCGAAGGTCGTTCGTGACGCCGCCAGCACCCTGCTCCTCGGCGCGCCGATACGATGGATGCCGTGACCACCGCCGACCCCACGCTGCCCCTGTCGCCGTATCGAGAGATCGGACGCGCGGAATGGGCGCGATTGGCTGCCGGTCTCGATCAGCCACTGAGCGAGACCGAGGTCGTCGAACTCCGGGGCCTCGGTGACCGCCTGAGCCTGGACGAGGTGCGCGAGGTCTATCTGCCGCTGAGCCGCCTGCTCAGCCTCTATGCGACGTCGACCAAGCAGCTCGGCGCGGCGACGAGTTCCTTCCTGCAGGAGGATGACACCACCACCCCGTTCGTCGTCGGGGTCGCGGGGTCCGTCGCGGTGGGCAAGTCGACCATCGCACGCCTCCTGCGCGAGCTGATGAGCCGCTGGCCGGGTACCCCGCGGGTCGAACTCGTCACCACCGACGGATTCCTGTATCCGAATGCCGAACTCGAGCGCCGCGGCCTCATGGAACGCAAGGGATTCCCGGAGTCGTACGACCGCCGCTCGTTGCTGTCGTTCCTCACGGAGGTGAAGTCGGGAGCGCCGGAGGTGCGCGCCCCGTTCTATTCGCACATGCGGTACGACATCGTGCCGGATGCCCACGTCGTCGTGCGCCGCCCGGATGTCGTCATCGTCGAAGGTCTCAACGTGCTGCAGCCCCCGCCAGTGCCGAACGACGTCGCCGTCAGCGACCTGTTCGATTTCTCGGTCTTCGTCGACGCCGACAGCTCGCACATCGAGAAATGGTACGTCGACCGATTCCTCGCGCTGCGCAAGGGCGCGTTCAGCAATCCTTCGTCGTACTTCAACGTGTTCGCGCATCTCACCGACGAAGAAGCAGTCACCACGGCCCTGGGCTATTGGAACGACATCAACATGCCCAACCTCATCGAGAACGTGATGCCCACCCGGCACCGTGCGAGCCTCGTGCTGAACAAGGGCGCCGACCACAACGTGGAGAGCGTGCTGCTGCGCAAGTTGTGAGCGCGGCGGGTGGGCCCGCAGGTTCGTTCGGGACCCTCGCAAAATTCGCCGCTTATTCTTGAGACCATGTGTGGAATCGTCGGATACGTGGGCCCTCGCCCCAGCCAGGACATCCTTCTCGCGGGCCTCGCCCGTCTGGAATACCGTGGCTATGACTCTGCGGGCGTCGCCGTCATCGACGGCAATGGCGACCTCGGAATGCGCAAGAAGGCAGGCAAGCTCAGCATGCTGCGCGACTCGCTCGCCGATGCTCCGCTTTCCGACGGTACGACCGGCATCGGCCACACGCGTTGGGCTACGCACGGCGGTCCGACCGACGTCAACGCGCACCCGCATCTTGCCGATGACGACAAGCTCGCCGTCATCCACAACGGCATCATCGAGAACTTCTCGGCTCTTCGTGAGGAACTGCTCGCCGATGGTGTGGCGTTCCGCAGCGAGACCGACACCGAGGTCGCAGCCGCACTGCTCGGCCGGGAGTACGCGAAGACCAGCAATCTGCAGGATGCGTTCCAGAACGTCGTGAACCGCCTCGAGGGTGCGTTCACGCTGCTCGCGATGCACGAGGACCACCCCGGTCTCGTCGTCGGCGCCCGCCGCAACTCCCCGCTCGTGATCGGACTCGGCGAGGGCGAGAACTTCCTCGGCTCCGACGTCGCCGCCTTCGTCGAGCACACGCGCAAGGCGCTCGCGATCGGCCAGGACCAGATCGTCTCCATCACGCCTGACGCCGTCACGGTCACCGACTTCGACGGCAACTCCGTCGAGGCCGAGCCGTTCGATGTCTCGTGGGATGCTGCCGCCGCCGAGAAGGGCGGATGGTCATCGTTCATGGCCAAGGAGGTCGCAGAGCAGCCCGAGGCGGTCGCGAACACGATCCTCGGTCGTGTGCACGACGGCCAGGTCGTCATTCCCGAACTCGATGGGCTCGACGAGCTCTTCATCGGCATCAACCGTGTGATCATCACGGCCTGCGGCACGGCATCCTATGCGGCCCTGGTCGGGAAGTACGCGATCGAGCAGTGGGCACGCGTCGCGACCGACGTCGAGCTCGCGCACGAATTCCGCTACCGCGACCCGGTGATCGGCGATGACACGCTCGTGATCTCGATCAGCCAGTCCGGCGAGACCATGGACACGCTCATGGCCGTCAAGTACGCCCGCGAACGCGGTGCGCGCACCCTGTCGATCTGCAACACGCAGGGCGCGACGATTCCGCGGGAATCGGATGCCGTCGTCTACACCCACGCGGGCCCAGAGGTCGCCGTGGCATCCACCAAGGCGTTCTCGGCGCAGATCACCGCGCTGCTGCTGCTCGGACTGCACATGGGGCGCGTGCGTCAGACGCTGACCGACGACACCGCGGTCGAAGAGCTCGCCACGCTGCCGGACAAGATCGCCAGCGTGCTGGAGAAGGAGCACGACCACGTGTCGCAGCTCGCAGGCTGGATGGCAGACACCCGATCGGTGCTGTTCCTCGGCCGTCACGTCGGCTACCCGATCGCTCTCGAGGGCGCGCTGAAGCTCAAGGAGATCTCGTACATCCACGCTGAGGGCTTCGCCGCCGGCGAGCTCAAGCACGGGCCGATCGCGCTGATCGAGCCGGGGCAGCCGGTGTTCGTCCTGGTGCCGTCGCCCCGCCACTCGGCGCTGATCCACTCGAAGGTCGTGTCGAACATCCA
This sequence comes from Microbacterium murale, assembly GCF_030815955.1. Taxonomy (NCBI): domain Bacteria; kingdom Bacillati; phylum Actinomycetota; class Actinomycetes; order Micrococcales; family Microbacteriaceae; genus Microbacterium; species Microbacterium murale. The sequence continues at coordinate 2,895,701 of NZ_JAUSXK010000001.1, forward strand.
GGAGATCCGCGCCCGCGGCGCTCGCGTCATCGTGATCGCCGAAGAGGGCGATGCCGCCGTGCTGCCGTTCGCCGACGAGGTCATCCACATTCCGCTCGCCGGTGCCATGTTCGAGCCGGTGCTCGCTGTGGTGCCGCTGCAGATCTTCGCGATGGCTCTGGCCACGGCCAAGGGCCTGGACGTGGACCAGCCGCGCAACCTCGCGAAGTCCGTCACGGTCGAGTAGGGCCTCGTTCGCTGAGACCCCGTCTTCCTGCCGAGACCCCGTCGTATTGACGTCAATACGACGGGGTCTCGACATTTACCTGGGGTCTCGCGGCTTCGCACCGGTCCCTGTAACCGTGCACGCGGACGTCCAGCCAACCGTGCGGGGCGGCCCGAGTAGGCTGGAGCAGTGATCATCGGGACCGGCATCGACCTCGTCGACATACCGCGATTCGAGCGCACCATGTCGCGAACACCGCGGCTCATGGAGCGACTCTTCGCCCCGTCCGAGCGCACTCTGCGGCTCCCGTCCCTTGCCGCGCGCTACGCCGCGAAAGAGGCGCTGATCAAGGCCCTCGGCGGATCCGACGGCGTGCACTGGACCGAGATCGAGATCGCTTCAGAGCCCTCCGGCCGGCCGCACTTCCTGCTCACCGGTACCACCGCAGAGGCTGTCAAGGACAAGGGCATCCTGAACCTCCACCTGACCATGTCGCACGATGCAGGCCTCGCCACCGCCTTCGTCGTCGCCGAGGGAGCGCCGCTGTGAGCACGCCGACCGTCCCGTTCCGGGAGGCCACGATCGAGATGGCGGCCATCGCCGACAACACCCGGCACATCCGCCGCCTCACCGGGGTCGATGTCATCGCGGTCGTCAAGGCCAACGCATACGGTCACGGCGCGGCATCCGCCGCCGTGGCAGCACTGTCGGGCGGGGCCACCCGTCTCGGCGTCGCCGAGATCGCTGAGGCCGTCGACCTGCGCAGGCAGGGCATCAACGCCCCGATCGTCGCCTGGCTGCACGAGCCCGGCCAGCGATTCGAGCAGGCCGCGGCCGACCGCATCGAGGTGGGCATCTCGTCGTTCGACCAGCTCGAAGCGGCCGGAGCCGCAGCAGGCAGCAGCGGCCCCGTCGGAGTGCACCTGAAGCTCGAGACCGGGCTCTCGCGCAACGGCGTCGCACCCGGCGACTGGGGGCGTGTCTTCGCCGAAGCCGCGCGGCTCGAGAGAATCGGGCGTCTCCGCATCATCGGCCTGTTCAGTCACCTCTCCAACGCGTCGCGCGCCGATGATCTCGAAGCCCTCGCGAAGTTCGAAGAGGGGACTGCGGCCGCAGCATCCGCCGGCATCCGGCCCGAGATCCGGCACATCGCCGCGACGGCCGCCGCGATCGACCACCCGGAGACTCGAATGGATGCCGTGCGCATCGGGATCGGCATCTACGGGCTCTCGCCGTTCGATGACCGCTCGTCCGCCGACCTCGGGCTGCGCCCGGCGATGACCCTCCGCGCAGCCGTCGCCGCTGTGCGTCGAGTGCCGGCCGGCGCGGGAGTCTCATACGGCTACGACCACCGTGCCGACCATGACACGACGCTCGCTCTGATCCCGCTCGGTTATGCGGACGGCATCCCGCGTCAGGCATCCGGTCGCGGACCGGTCATGATCAACGGCCGCAGGTTCACAGTCGCCGGACGCGTCGCGATGGACCAGTTCGTCGTCGATGTCGGCGACGCCCATGTGGCGGTGGGCGACGAGGCCGTGGTGTTCGGCGATCCGACGCTGGGCGCGCCCTCGGCGACGGAGTGGGCGAACGCCGCGAGAACCATCAACTATGAGATCGTCACCCGCATCGGCAACCGCGTGCCCCGGCGGGGCGCATGATCGATCCCGCTTTTCTCGGGCGTCGTGAGATCGCCACATCGGATGCCATGGAGCACCTCGGGCTCGTGATCGGCGAACAGCTGGAACCGGGCGATCTACTCGTGCTGACGGGTCCGCTCGGTGCGGGGAAGACGACGTTCACCCGCGGCCTCGCGTCGGGGCTGGGCGTGCGCGGTCCGGTGCAGAGCCCGACGTTCGTGATCGCGCGCACGCATCCGTCGCTCGTCGGCCGTGCGCCGCTCGTGCACGTCGACGCGTACCGGCTGGGATCTGCCGCCGAACTCGACGATCTCGACATCGACTTCGCCCGGTCGGTCGTGGTGATCGAGTGGGGGCGGGAGATGGCCCCGTCGATCGCGGATGCCTGGTGGGACATCGAACTCGAACGGCCCGTGGGCGCAGCGGGTGACGAAGTGGCGGACGAGGACCTGGATGCTGACGCCCCCCGCGTCTTGACGATCGAGCGCGTCGCGCGCTGAGACGCGGCCCCCTGCGGTGCAGGACGGACCTGAGCGATCAGGGCGCGCGGCCGACTACCCTGGAGAGGTGATTCTCGCTGTCGACACCTCCCTGGGCACGGCCGTCGCGATCGTCGACGCCGTCGGTCGTCGCCGTGCCGACGCGTCCAGTCCTGACGCGCTCGGACATGCCGAGGTCATCGGCGGTCTGCTGCAGCGGGCTCTGGCCGAAGCGGGCGATGAGATCACGCATGTCGTCGCCGGGATGGGCCCCGGCCCATTCACCGGCCTGCGGATCGGCATCGCCACCGCGCGCGCGTTCGCGCTCGGTCGCAGCATCCCGGTGATCGCCGTGCCCAGCCACTTCGGCGCAGCCCTCGGCATCATCGAGGAGGATCCCGACATCGGCACCTTCGCGGTCGTCACGGATGCTCGTCGTCGCGAGGTCGCGATCAGTGTGTTCCACGGGCTCGATGCCGACGGCATCCCGCACCTCAGATCCGACACCGTACTTGTGCCGCGCAGCGGAGCCGAGGCGTATCTCGACGGCCTTCACGCGCGCGAAGTCACGATCCTCGATGCCGCGGCCCTGGGCAGAGTAGGCATCCGTGCCGCGAACGCCGGACGAGAGCTCGCCGGCGCCGAACCTCTCTACCTGCGCCAGCCCGACGTCACGGTTCCAGGCGCGCCGAAGCGGGTGGGCGTGTGACCATACGCATCGCGACTCCCGCCGACCTCGACGCGATCATGATGATCGAGAACGCCTCGTTCCCGACCGACGCGTGGAGCGCCGAGTCGATGGCGGCGGAACTCGCGACGGAGTACAGCCACTACCTCGTCGACGAGGACGCCGGCGAGATCATCGGATACGCCGGGCTCCGTTCGATCCGTGGAAACGCGGATGCTGACATTCAGACCATCGCGCTCGTCGAAACCCGCCGAGGCGAGGGGCGCGGACGCGCGATGCTGCGGACACTGCTCGCCGAAGCATCCGCTCGCGGTGCTCGCGAGGTCTTCCTCGAGGTGCGCGCCGACAACCCCGGTGCGGAGGGGCTCTACATCTCCGAGGGATTCGAGGAACTCGCCCGCCGGCCGAGGTACTACCAACCGGATGACGTCGACGCGATAGTGATGAAGCTCGACCTGCGGCGGTGGGCGGATGCCGCCACTCCGGATGCCGCCACTCCGGATTCCGCCACGAAGGAAGCCACAGCATGAGCGAACCGCTGGTCCTCGGCATCGAGACGAGCTGCGACGAGACCGGTATCGGCATCGTCCGCGGCCGCACACTGCTGTCGAACACGATCGCCTCCAGCATGGACGAGCACGCCCGCTACGGAGGCGTCATCCCCGAGGTCGCCGCCCGTGCGCACCTCGAAGCACTGCAGCCGTCGATCGAGGCGGCGCTCGCCGAGGCGCAGGTGCAGCTGGACGACCTCGACGCCATCGCCGTGACCAGCGGCCCCGGCCTCGCCGGTGCGCTCATGGTCGGCGTCGGTGCGGCCAAAGGGCTGGCGGTCTCGCTCGGCAAGCCGCTGTACGCAGTGAACCACCTTGTCGGGCACATCGCCGCCGACATCGTCACACCGGACTCCGACCCGCTCGAGTACCCGACGATCGCGCTGCTCGTCTCCGGTGGACACACCTCTCTGCTGCACGTGCGTGATCTCACCACCGACGTCGAGTTGCTCGGCGAGACCATGGATGACGCGGCGGGGGAGGCCTTCGACAAGGTCGCCCGTCTGCTCTCGCTGCCGTATCCGGGCGGTCCGGAGATCGACCGCGCGGCCGCCGACGGCGACCCGAAGGCGATCCGCTTCCCGCGCGGACTCTCGAAGGCGCCCGACATGGAGAAGCACCGCTACGACTTCTCGTTCTCCGGCCTCAAGACGGCCGTCGCCCGCTGGGTCGAACGGTGCGAAGCCTCGGGTGAGCAGGTGCCGGTGGCGGATGTCGCGGCGAGCTTCCGCGAAGCCGTGGTCGATGTTCTCGTCACCAAGGCGCTTGCCGCCTGCGCAGACCTCGGGGTGCCCCGCCTGCTGCTCGGCGGCGGCGTGATCGCCAACAAGCGGCTGCGTGACGTCGCGATCGAGCGGGCTGCGGCCGCCGGTGTGACCGTGCGGATCCCGCCGCTGTCGCTGTGCACCGACAACGGGGCGATGATCGCCGCGCTCGCCGCCGAGCTGATCAGCTCGGGTCGCCGGCCGTCGACCCTCGCGTTCGGCGCCGACTCGACGCTGCCCGTCACCGAGATCCAGATCGCCGAGTCGCCGATGGAGGATGCCGCATGACCGATCAGCGCGGCATGAGCGAACCCGGCGCACCGGGTGATCCCGGTCGCGCGAGCAACGCGGACGAGCGGCCGAAACTGGAGAAGCCGTCGGCCGAGGTCGAACGACCGGCGGGTGCGACGCGGCTGCCCGGCGCTCCCCGTGACAGCTACACGAAGATGCCCACCGGCCCGGTCGGCGTCGAACCGGTCGTCGCCAGCGGTCCTGCCGACACCGCCGGGATGCCGGCCGTGCAGTGGGCGCCCGACGACGGCACCGTAGCCGAGGACAACACCCGCCTCGCCCCGTGGGCCCTGCTGGCCGCGATCGTCGCCCTGTGCGCATCGTTCTTCGTCGGCTGGGGGATTCCGCTCGCGATCGTCGCGGTGGTCGCCGCGATCATGTCGCTGCGACGCCCGGTCGAGAGCCGCGGGATCGCCCTCTGGGCGCTGATCCTCGGCCTTGCCGCGACGATCTATAGCCTGGGCTGGCTCATCTGGGCGGGTATGCAGTTCGAGAATCTGGGGTAGCGGATGCTGTCGCTGCTGATGCGTTCGCGAGACGAGTGACAGGATCGAACGGATGCTGAACGAATCTGAATCCGCAGAGCTGCGGATGCTGCAGGCCAAGGCGTACGGGCGCGGTGGTGGACTGTCCGCCGCGGAGGTCGAACGCCTTCAAGAGCTGGAGCCGGCACGCGGCGCGCCGCAATCGTGGAACTCGCGACGACCCCGGTTGCCGAGGCCGCGAAAGGCCAGGGCACCGACCTGGGCGGATCGTCACCGGATGCGGTGGCCGAGATGGGTGCAGCGGGCGAGAATGCGGCGTCCGACGCCGAGGCGTCGGAGTCTGAAACGCCGCCCTCGACGGGTTCATCCGGCCGGTCCGAGGCTGTTGTCCGCCGCCGATGGCCCGTCTTGGCTGCGGCATCCGCTGCGATCCTCGCGATCGGACTCGGCATCGGCTGGGGGGTCTGGGGCTGGGATGCGGAAGCGTACGCGCTCGCCACCGCTCACGCAGACCAACGCGCGGAACTCGAAGCGGACGATGTCTACGACTCTGGGACGGTCATCCCGGTGGCAGAGCAGTACGGTGTCGTCATCTGGCGTGCGGAGCGCTCGGACGGTGACGAGGTGTGCGTGATCGTCACCGGCACGGAGCGGGCGCAGAACGGCTGCATACCGTCCAAGGAGCTGGAGAATTCAGTGTGGCCGAACGCGACCGCGACCATTCCGGAAGGAGAGGACAAGGCGGGTCAGCAGCTCGTCGCCGGACTCATCCCCACGCTGACCGGCGAACTGGTGCCGTTCATCCAGGTCTGGGACCAGGGGCCCTCCGGTTGGGAATCGCAGTACAGCGACGGGGAGCTCGCGCAGCTGCGCGAACTCGAAGCCGCCGGTTACGTGGGCAGCGCGCTCAGCATCATCGGATACGACGGCGAGCATGTGGTCTGGGGCAATTGGGAACAGGGCGGCCTCTGCGTCATCGCACCCGCTGACGGCGGCGTCATCGAGGCGTGCTCCGAGGATGCTGAGGCCGAGCTCACGATCGTCGCAGTCGTGGACGGCGTCCCAACAGAATACGTCGTGCGGCAGACCGAGATGCGCGGCCCCCAGCTCACGATCATCCGGCACGCGGATGCTACGGATGTCAGAGTCGACCCCGAGACCGACGATCCGATCGAGTTCACGTTCGACGACCTGGTCGGCGGCGAGACCGGCGAGACCGGTACGACCGACGAGACCGGCGGCTGAGTCACACCCGATCGGCGAGGATCGCCATCCGCCGGTCCCCGACGCGCGTGAGGATCAGCGTCGCGGTCTGCGAGCCCTTCAGGCTCAGCTTCTTGCGGAACGCCGCCGGATCGATGTCCATGCCGCGCTTCTTGATCTCGATCGTGCCGATGTCGTTGGCTCGAAGCACCTGGCTGATCGCCTTGGGATTCGCGGCCATCACCTCGCGCACCCTGAACGACTGCACGAACGGGGTCGTCAACGCGGCATCGCCGGTGAGATAGGCGATCTTCCTGTCCAGCATCCCCGCGTCGATGCTCCGTGCGACGTCGCCGATCAGTCGTGCGCGGATGACGGCGCCATCGGGCTCGTGCAGGAAGGCGCCGAGCTCGCGGACGTCGGCATCCTCGGCATCCGCCCCCGCCGTGAGCTCGTGAGATTCTTCGCCGCGGATCACGAGCGCCGCACGCCGCACGCCCTCGCGCGCGAGCACTCCAGACCACAGCACGAGTTCGACGACGCTGCCGTCCGCACTGACCCACTGCGCTTCCGCGTCCGCGGGGAGCGACTCACGGTCGTGACCCGGCCCGAGTTTGATGCCGGTCGGGATCCGGGCAGCGAGTTCGAAAGCCCAATCGAGCGAGGGGGAGTAATCGGATGCTGCGACTCGCCGCGTCTCGTTATGACCCGTCGTACGGCGCGCAGGGTCGAGCCAGATCGCCGTACGCTTCGATCGCAGATGTGCAGCATCTTCGGAGGAATCAGCCGAATTCGTGCGCGGGTCGTGCACATCTGCGAAGTTCGCGCTCACGAAGTTCTCGGCCGTGCCGTGCTGCACGGTGGCATCCGCACCGAACGGGGCCAGGTTGTATGCGGCGATCGCGGCGGTGACCTCATCGGCATCCACGGCCACGACGTTGAGGCCGGCGCCTGCGAATGCGAGGGCGTCGCCGCCGATGCCGCAGCCCAGATCCGTCACCCGCTCGATGCCTGCCCGTCGCATGCGTCCCGCGTGGCGTGCCGCGACGCCGAGGCGCGTGGCCTGCTCGACACCGGCCCTGGTGAACAGCATCCGCTCGGCGAAGCCGCCGAACTTCGACGCGGCCTTCGTGCGGAGGTGCGCCTGGCCGACCACAGCAGAGACGAGATCGGGGGAGTGGCCGGCTGCGCGCAGCCTCGACACGGCGCTGGCGACTTCTGCCGCGGACGCGATCGTGCCCACCTCGTCGAGCAGCCGAAGGCCCTCGGGGGTGAGCAGCGCGGTCAGCTCGGACATCTCCACCGGTTCAGCCTACGCGGCCCGAACTGGCACTCGCATTGCATGAGTGCCAGCCGACGCCCTACACTTGTGATTAGCACTCTCGGGTTGAGAGTGCGAACAAGTCTTTCGTGTCAGCGTCAAGAAAGAAGAGGTAGACCGTGTCGGTTTCCATCAAGCCGCTCGAGGACCGCATCGTCATCCAGCAGGTCGAGGCAGAGCAGACCACCGCTAGTGGACTGGTCATCCCGGACACTGCCAAGGAGAAGCCCCAGGAGGGCGAGGTCGTGGCCGTCGGCCCCGGCCGCATCGACGACAACGGCAACCGCGTTCCGCTCGACGTCTCCGTCGGCGACCGCGTCCTGTACAGCAAGTACGGCGGCACCGAGATCAAGTTCGGCGCCGATGAGTACCTGGTGCTCTCGGCTCGCGACGTCCTCGCCGTCGTCGTTCGCTGAGCAACTCGACAACAGCGTAGAAGGCCCGGATGCTACGGCATCCGGGCCTTTTCGCATCCCTGCCGCGCAACGCCGGACACCCACCGCTCGTTTCCTGCCAACATCCGTCCCTCGGCGCTCGGCGTCTGCAGCCGGCAATAGTGTTGTTCAGTGATACCAGAGCGCAGCAACCAGCCCGCAGGAGTCGCCTACTCGGTCGGTGCCTATCTGCTCTGGGGGTTCCTGCCGCTGTACTTCCTGCTGCTGGTGCCGACCGGCCCGTGGGAGGTCGTGGCGGCGCGGGTCGTCTTCTCGCTCGTCTTCTGCCTGCTGCTGCTCACCGTCGCGCGCGGGTGGCGCCGGATCATGGTGATCATCCGGCAGCCGCGACTGCTCGGGTGGACGGCGCTCGCCGGGCTGCTGATCTACATCAATTGGCAGGTGTTCCTGATCGGAACACTCAGCGGCCACGTCGTCGAGACGGCGCTGGGCTACTTCATCAACCCCATCACCACGGTGCTGCTCGGCGTCTTCGTGCTGCGCGAGCGCATCCGCCGGTTGCAATGGGTGGCGATCGGCATCGCGCTCATCGCCGTCGTCGTCATCGTCGTGGCATACCGTTCGTTCCCCTGGATCGCGCTGTCGCTGACCGCATCCTTCGGCACGTACGGATTGATCAAGAAGAAGATCGGGCCATCGGTGGATGCCGTGAGCGGGCTCACCCTCGAATCGTTCTGGCTGATGCCCATCGCCATCGTGCAGCTCATCATCGTCGCGCAGACCACGGGCATCACCTTCGGAACGGTGAGCACGTGGCACACGGTGCTCATGCTGTTCGCCGGCGTCGCAACGGCCGTGCCTCTGCTGCTGTTCGCCGCCGGCGCCCGTCGCATCAATCTCACGGTCATCGGCATGATCCAATTCATCACGCCGATCATGCAGTTCCTCACCGGCGTGCTGCTGCTTCACGAGCCGATGCCGCCCGAGCGATGGATCGGGTTCATCATCGTATGGATCGCGGTAGCAGTGTTCGTGATCGACCTGGTGCGTGCGGGGCGGCGCGGGCGGCGCACACGCGTGGCTCCGGTCGTGTGAACGGCGCGCGACCCCAGTCGTGGCGGGGGCGCTGCGAACCGTCATCAATGCGAAACAAGATCGTTAGCGCACCGAGACCCGGCAAAAGCGCGCTCACCATAAGGTGGGATCATCCGGGCATGTATCGCCATGCCTGTCGTCGCAAAGGAGCATTATGAACCGCACGCAGACGCGTACGAAGTGGCTTGCCGGCATCGCGCTGGTAGGTGCCTCGGCGCTTGTGATCACGGGCTGCAGCACGCCCGCCCCCGAGTCGACTGAGGGCACCGGGGGCTCCGACCGCCCGGCCGACGTCGACCTGACGCTTCAGCTGGGCTCGCTGCTTCCCTCCACCGGATCACTGTCCTTCCTCGGCGCCCCGATGGAGGCCGGTGTGCAGCTCGCCGTCTCCGAGATCAACGAGGCAGACGCCGGTATCCAGGTAGAGCTCACGTCCGAAGACGAGGGCGACCTCGACAACAAGGCGTACGAGACCTCGATCACGAACCTGCAGAGCGCCGGCGTCACCGCGATGGTGGGAGCGGCATCCTCGAGCGTGACGAAGCTGATCCTCGACGGCAACGCCGGATCAGGCATCCTCACCGTCTCGCCGTCGAACACATCGGCAGACTTCACGGGAATCAACCCGCTGTACTTCCGCACGGCTCCCAGTGACAACCTGCAGGGCGAGGTCCTCGGCAACGAGATCGCCGAGGACGGGCACAAGACCCTCGGGATCATCTACCAGAACGACCCGTACGGCACAGGTCTGTTCGAGGCCATCAAGGCCACGTTCGAGGGTACCGGTGGCGAGGTCGTCGCCGAGGCGTCGTACAACCAGGGTGACGGACAGTTCAACGCCCAGGTGCAGACGATCGCCGCCGCGAACCCGGATGCTGTCGCCATCGTGTCGTACGACCAGTTCGCGACGATCGCACCGCTGCTCGGCAACGCCGGCGTCGACACCGGGGCGCTGTACCTCGTCGACGGAAACCTGAAGGACTGGCCTGACCTCGGAGTGAGCCTTGAAGGTTCGAAGGGCACTCGTGCCGGCGCTGAGCTGCCGGACGACTTCATCGACCAGCTGAACGAGGTCTGGACCGCTGAGGGCAACGAGCCGATCGATGCTTTGACCTACTCCGCCGAGGCCTACGACGCCACGATCCTCATCGCCCTCGCGGCGCTGCAGGCCGTGTCCGTCGAGGGTGAGGACATCGCAGGCTCCATGCAGCAGGTCTCCGGCGGTTCGGGCGAGGGTGAGAAGTGCACCAGCTTCGCCGAGTGCGCCGAGATCATCAACGGTGGCGGCACCGCCGACTACGACGGCTACTCCGGCGAGGTCACGTTCGATGACGACAACGACCCCGCAGGCGCTGCGATCGGCGTCTACGAGTTCGACGCGGAGAACGTGCAGACCCGTATCAAGTAACACTGTTCAAGAAGGGGGCTCCGGATGCTGGCATCCGGAGCCCCCTTCTTCGTGCGCGCCGCGCCTGGTTATCTGCCGGCAGCCGTGGCGTACGTGGCGAGACGATCGAACTGGGCGTCGCGGTCGGAGTCGACGATCTGAGCCTCAGGATGGCTGTCGTAGTGGGTGAGAATTCGACGCGCCCCCTCATCGAACGTGATCGTCGTCGCGAACTCCGGCACCAGGGCCTGCACCTTCGAATTGTCGAACACGATCGAGTGGGCCTTGTCGCCGAGCAGGGTCGGGCCGATCTCGGGCGCGAGCGCCGCGATCGTGTCGGATGCGACATGCACGAGTTCCGGCGCAGCAACCCCTGCCGCGTCTGCGAGCCACCCGTAGATCTGGTTCCAGGTCGGCGCATGCGAGCCCGTGATCGTGTACGCCTCGCCGATCGTCTCCGAGCGGCCGACGAGCCCGGTGAAGGCGACGGCGAAGTCGTCCGAGTGCGTGATGGTCCACAGGCTCGTGCCATCGCCGTGCACGATGACCGGCCGACCGGCGCGCATGCGGGCGATGTCGGTCCAGCCTCCGAGCGTCGGGATCGACTGCTCGTCATAGGTGTGGGACGGCCGCACCACCGTGATGGGCAGACCACGCTGGCGGTGGGCATCGAACAGCAGATCCTCGCACGCGATCTTGTCGCGTGAGTACTGCCAGAACGGGTTATCCAGCGGCGTCTGCTCAGTGATCGGCAACTGCGCCGGTGGCTTCTGATACGCGGACGCCGAACTGATGAAGACGTACTGTCCGGTGCGACCTTCGAAGACACCGAGATTGCGCTCGACGTCGGCGGGGGAGAATGAGAGGAAGTCGGCGACCGCATCGAACTCGCGGCCGCCGAGTGCTGATCTCAGCGCCGCGGCATCGCGGATGTCGGCGGAGACGACGGTGACCTCGTCCGGGAGCGCACGCCGTGCACTGCCCCGATTGACGACGGTCACGTCGTGTCCGCGTTCGATCGAGCGACGAACGCACGCCGCGCTGATGGTTCCGGTGCCGCCCAGATACAGGATGCTCGTCATGGGACGAGCCTACGGCGTCGGCTACGCGGCGTCACCGAGCGTGCCGAGGTACAGACCGATCACCTTCGGATCGTTCAGCAGATCGCGTCCGGTGCCCTCATGCGCGTCACGGCCCTGGTCGAGCACATAGCCGCGGTCGCAGATCTGCAGGCAGCGGCGGGCGTTCTGCTCGACCATGATCGTCGTGACCCCGGCCTTGTTGATGTCGGAGACGCGGATGAACGCGTCATCCTGTCGTACGGGGCTCAGCCCCGCAGAGGGCTCATCCAGCAGGAGTACAGACGGGTCCATCATCAGCGCCCGCGACATCGCCACCATCTGGCGCTCACCACCGGATAGGGAGCCGGCGCGCTGCTTCAGCCTGGTGCCGAGTTCCGCGAAGATGCTGCTGACGAACTCCAGTCGCTCGGTGTAGATCTTGGGGTTCTGATAGAGCCCCATCTGCAGGTTCTCCTCGATCGTCAGCGAAGGGAAGACGTTGTTCGTCTGCGGTACGAAAGCCACACCGCGCCTGACCAGCCGGTCGGCCTTCAGCCCCAGGATGCTCTCGCCGTTCACAGTGATCTCGCCGCTGCGCACCTGCACCATGCCGAAGATCGCCTTCAGCAGTGTCGACTTCCCGGCGCCGTTGGGGCCGATGATGCCGATCAGTTCGCCCTTGCGTGCGATGAGATTCGCGCCGTTGAGGATGTTGACTCCTGGCAGGTAGCCGGCGTGCACATCCGTCATCTCGACGACGACGTCACGCGAGTCGACGGAGGAAAGGGGGGCGTTGTCCGTCATGACTTCTCCTCTTGAATGCCGGGGTTCTCGATCTCGGCTTCGGCCTCGGCCTCGATCTGCTCACGCAACTCCGCGGCCGCGGCATCCGAGATCACAGGCAGACGTCCTGTCACGGCGCCCAGATCCACGTCCTGGTGGGCGCCGAGGTACGCGTCGATGACGGCCGGGTCTTCCATGACCGTGCTCGGCGGCCCCTCGGCGACGACGCGGCCCTCGGCCATCACGACCACCCAGTCGGCGATGTGACGCACCATGTGCATGTCGTGCTCGACGAAGAGCACGGTCATGCCGAGGTCCTTCAGGTCGAGGATGTGATCGAGCAGCGACTGCGTCAGCGCCGGGTTGACGCCGGCCATCGGCTCGTCGAGCATCACCAGGGTGGGGTCGCTCATCAGCGCGCGCGCCATCTCGAGCAGCTTGCGCTGCCCGCCGGAGAGTGAGGCCGCGAAGTCCTTCTCCTTGGCGTCGAGCTTGAAGCGCACGAGCAGATCACGCGCCCGTTCTTCGATCTCGGCCTCCTGTGGTCGCCACAGGAATGGGAAGAGTCCAGCCCAGAAGCCCTCACCCCGCTGGTTCGGTGCGCCGAGTTTCATGTTCTCGAGCACGGTCAGCAACGACAGCGACTTGGTGAGCTGGAACGTGCGCACCTGGCCCATGCGAGCGACCTTGAACGACGGCACTCCTGACAGATTCGTGCCGTCGAAAGACCACGTGCCGGCGTTGGGCTTGTCGAAGCCGCACAGCAGGTTGAACAGGGTCGTCTTTCCTGCGCCGTTCGGCCCGATCAGCGCCGTGATGGCGCCGCGAGGAATCTCGAGGTGTTCGACATCGACCGCGGTCAGACCACCGAAATGACGCTTCACGCCGTCTGCGGTGAGGATCGGATCGACCTTCGCGACACCCGGCTCTGCCGGTCCCTTCGCAAGGCCGGTGGTCTTGGGACGAGTGACGCTGCCCGTCGCCGGAGCGTCGGGGACGTTGTTACTTGACAAAGGTCATCTCCCTCTTGTTTCCGAGGATGCCCTGCGGGCGGAAGATCACGATGAGCATCAGCACGATGCCGATCACGATGTAGCGCACCACGTCGGCCTGGTTCGTGGTCATCGGCAGAGCGCCGATGCGAGCCATCTCCGGCAGCAGACCGCCGAGGAAGGCGAACACGACCCAGAACAGCACTGCACCCAGCGTCGGACCGAGGACGGTCGCCGCGCCTCCCAGCAGCAGGATCGTCCAGAGGAAGAACGTCAGCGAGGTGGAGTAGCTGCCGGGGATCACGGCCGACGGCAGCACGAACACGATGCCGCCGAGCGCTCCGATGACACCACCGACCACGAGTGCCTGCATCTTGTAGGCGAAGACGTTCTTGCCGAGCGAGCGCACCGCATCCTCGTCCTCGCGGATGCCCTTGAGCACACGACCCCACGGGCTGCGCATCAGCGCCCACACCAGCAGCACCGACAGCGCGAGAACGAGAAGACCGAACACGCGCACCCAGAGATCGTTCTCGTTGTACGTCCACGGGCCGAAACCGTAGATTCCGGGTGGGAAGGGATTCATGTCGCGGAAGCTCTGGTGATATCCGGAGAGACCGCCGGCCGAGTTCGTCCATTCTCGGAACAGCTCGGTGAGGAAGAGCAGCCGCACCACCTCGGCGGCCGCGATCGTCGCGATCGCGAGGTAATCGGCACGCAGACGCAGCGTCGGGATGCCGAGCACCAGCGCGAACAGTGCACCGGCGAGGACGCCTACGAGTACACCAGCCCACCACGGGAACCCGAAACTGAGGATCGAGATGGCGTAGCCGTAGCCGCCGACAGCCATGAACGCGGCCATGCCGAAGTTGAGCAGGCCGGCGTAGCCGAAGTGCACAGCGAGTCCGGTCGCCGCGAGCGCGTATGCGATCGTGGTGGGACTCAGCAGGTATGAGGCCGTGTTGCCGAAGATATTGCCGAAGTCCATGCGTCAACCCAACCTTTCCCTGCGCCCGAGCAGACCCTGCGGCCTGACGAGCAGGATCACGATCAGTGCGACCAGCGCGGTGGCGTACTTGAGATCCGATGGCACGCCCAGCAGCGTCGAGACCTCGACGGCGAGACCGACGATGATCGATCCGATGAGCGCGCCGATCGCGGAGCCGAGACCGCCCAGCGTGATGGCGCAGAAGATGAGCAGCAGCATCTGCATGCCCATGTCCCATTTCACCCCTGGCCGGAAGTAGGCCCACAGGACGCCGGAGATCGCGGCGAGCATTCCGGCGAGGACCCAGACGATGCGCACGACCTTGTCGACGTCGATGCCGGATGCCGCTGCCAGCTGCGGATTGTCGGATATGGCCCTGGTGGCCTTTCCGACCCTGGTGCGCGTGAGGAAGTACGCCACTCCGAGGATGACGACGATGCTCGTCCCCATGCCGATCAGATCGATGTACGACAGCGAGACCGGACCGAACTTGATCGGCGTAGGACTCGCGCCCTGCAACTGGTAGGTGCTGCCGCCGATCATGTACTGCAGGACGTAGCGCAGGGCGAGCGAGAGCCCGATACTGACGATCATCAGCTGCACGATTCCGAGCCCCCGTCGTCGCAACGGGCGCCAGAGACCGGCATCCAGAGCCAATCCCAGTGCGCCGCCGCCGATGACCGCCGCGATGATGCCGACCCAGAGCGGCAGATGCCAGAACGATGTGAAGAGCAGGGCGACGACGGCGCCCCAGGTGACCATCTCACCGTGGGCGAAGTTCGACAGGCGCGTCGTGCCGTAGATGAGCGCCGCGCCCATGGACGCGAGCCCCAGCAGAAGGCCGAAGTTCAGCCCGCCGACGATGCGCGAGAGCAACTGATCGATGAACGACGTCGTCTCCCGCACGCCTTCGCCGAGGAAGAGGTTCACGATCTTCGTGTTCGTGAGCGCGAACTCCACCTCCTGCGACGCGGAGTCACCCTCGACGATCACACCTTCGGGGAGCGTCTCCTCGTCGACGGTGAGGGTGTACGCGTCCTTCTCGGGAACGTAGAGTCGCCACTTGCCCTCGGCATCCGTCTCGGTCTCGGCCTCGAAGCCGTTTCCTTCGATCTGGACTGTGACCTCGGGCACCGGTTCGTCATCGAATGTGATGACTCCGGCGAAGTAGAAATCGGTGACCTCCTGGCCGTCGTCCGTCTCGTCTGCGAGAGCGGATGCCGGCGGTTGGAGCACCAGGGCTGATAGAGCGATCAGCACGCCGAGGAGTGCGACCAACCATGGCCGGACGCGACGGACGGCTGTAGACGTGGGTCCCACGCAACCTCCACTGTGAGTGCTCGCCGCGGCTTCGGGTCGGCCGCGGGCGTGGGTTTGAGCGTAGTGCGGGAAGCGCCGATTCACTAGCCGAGGGGTGGATTGGTGACACAGGTGTAACGTGACGGACCCCCGTGAGTGGATGCTCGACACAATGACGCGGGAATGTTCTTCAGCCGACGGCGTTTAGAATCTGTACAGGCGGCACACCCCAGGTCAGATATACGCGCGCAGGAGGCTCATCCATGGACCAGCACGATCCGTTCGGTTTCGTCGGACTCACCTATGACGATGTGCTGCTCCTTCCGGGCCATACTGACGTGATCCCGAGTGAGGCAGACACCTCGTCGCGCATCACCCGCCGCATCTCGGTGGCGACACCGCTTCTCTCCAGCGCGATGGACACCGTCACGGAATCCCGCATGGCCATTGCGATGGCGCGCGAGGGCGGCATCGGCGTGCTGCACCGCAATCTCTCGATCGCTGATCAGGCCGCACACGTCGACCGTGTCAAGCGCAGCGAGTCCGGCATGATCACGGATCCGATCACGACGACTCCCGATGCGACTGTCGAAGAGGTCGACAACCTGTGCGCGAAGTACCGCATCTCCGGACTGCCGGTCGTCGACCCCGAAGGGCACCTCGTCGGCATCATCACGAACCGCGACATGCGCTTCGTCTCAGGGTTCGAGCGTCAGAGCACGTTCGTCAAGGACGTCATGACGTCATCCGATCTGGTCACGGCGAAGGTCGGGGTCGCTGCGGGCGAGGTCATCGCGCTGTTCGCCAAGCACCGCGTCGAGAAGCTTCCGCTGATCGATGACGACGGCAAGCTCGCCGGCCTCATCACGATCAAGGACTTCGACAAGAGCGAGAAGTACCCGCTCGCCACCAAGGACGACCAGGGGCGCTTGCGCGTCGCTGCCGCGATCGGTTTCTTCGGCGATGCGTGGGAGCGTGCCGAAGCACTGCGTGACGCCGGCGTGGACATCCTCGTCGTGGACACGGCCAACGGGCACGCTCAGGGCGTCATCGACATCGTTCAGCGGCTCAAGGCGGACGAGTCGTTCGCACACATCGACATCATGGGCGGTCAGGTCGCGACCCGCGAGGGTGCGCAGGCACTCATCGATGCGGGCGTGGACGCACTGAAAGTCGGCGTCGGTCCCGGTTCGATCTGCACCACGCGCGTCGTCGCCGGGGTCGGAGTGCCGCAGGTGACCGCCGTGTACGAAGCGTCGCTCGCTGCGCGTCCCGCCGGCATCCCGGTGATCGCCGATGGCGGACTGCAGTACTCCGGCGACATCGCCAAGGCGCTCGTCGCCGGTGCGGATGCGGTCATGCTCGGCTCGCTGCTCGCCGGGACCGACGAGTCCCCGGGCGAGATCGTCTTCCAGTCGGGCAAGCAGTTCAAGCAGTACCGTGGCATGGGTTCGCTCGGTGCGATGCAGACCCGCGGCAAGCAGACCTCGTACTCGAAGGACCGCTACTTCCAGGCCGACGTCCCGAGTGACGACAAGCTGATCCCCGAGGGCATCGAAGGTCAGGTGCCGTATCGCGGACCCGTTTCTGCGGTGGCATATCAGCTGATCGGTGGCCTTCGTCAGTCGATGTTCTACGTCGGTGCTCGCACGATCGAAGAGCTGAAGACTCGCGGAAAGTTCGTGCGCATCACGTCGGCGGGGCTCAAGGAGTCGCACCCCCACGATGTGCAGATCGTCGTCGAGGCGCCCAACTACAAGAAGTAGGGGTTTGTTTGCGAAGGGGCGGATGCTGCGGCATCCGCCCCTTCCGTCTGTCGCTGGCCCGGCGTAGCGTGCTGGCATGTGCCGCAACATCGTCCCCCTGAACAACCTGAAGCCCGCCGCGACTGACGAGGAATGTCATGATGCGGCGGTGCAGTTCGTGCGCAAGATCTCCGGAACGAACGCGCCCTCGCGCGCCAATCAGGCAGTCTTCGACCGGGCGGTCGCCGAGATCGAGCGGGCGACCCGCCACCTGCTCGACGACCTCGTCACCTCCGCGCCGCCGAAGAACCGAGAGCAGGAGGCTTCCAAGCGCCAGGCTCGCTCCGCTGAGCGTTATGAGGCGATCCGGGTCTATCAGGAGCAGAAGCGCGCTGCCCGCGCCACCGCCTAGACACGTGATGTGACGGCGGATGACGGCATCCTTCGTCGCAGACCGCCGGCGCCGTTATCGTCGCGTCATGACTCTTCTCCAGGACCAGACCGTACCCGTCGCCGACGTCACCTCGGCTGAGCGCGCGCAGCGCCTCACCGATGCTGGAACCGCATGGAACGAGCGCGTCGCTGCCGATGCGAAGAATGCCGAGCTCACCTACAAGGTGGTCGGCCGCGGCATCGGGTCGGTGGCCACCGAGGTGCGCGCCGGGAAGCATCGCTTCCTGGTCGATGAGCCGGGCGCGCTCGCCGGCGACGATTCCGCAGCGAGCCCCGTCGAATACGCGCTCGGCGCTCTCGTCTCGTGCCAGGTCGTCGTGTTCCGCCTCTACGCCCAGGCGCTCGGCCTCACCATCGACGAGATCGAGATCACCGCTGAGGGGGATCTCAATGTGCAGAAGCTCTTCGGGATCGACGAGTCCGGTCGCGCCGGCTTCCACGATGTCCGTCTGAGTGTCGACATCTCGGGCCCGAACAGCGCCGAGGAGTACGCGAACCTCCGCGCGGTCGTCGACGAGCACTGCCCGGTGCTGGACCTCTTCTCGAACGCCGTGCCGACCTCGAGCGCTCTCGTCTGAGGAATCCGTCCCACGGAACTGATAGCCTGATCGGCTCGGCATACGGGCGGAAGGACGGCTTCACCCGTGGGCTACATCGACATCTCGGCCATCTCGCTGACTCTGCCGGACGGCAGACCCCTCCTCGACGAGGTGACGTTCCGGGTCGGATCCGGGTCGACGAGCGCGCTCATCGGTCCGAACGGCGCCGGCAAGACGACGCTGCTGCGAATCATCCGCGGCGACCAGGCACCGGATGCCGGTGTCATCACGATCGACGGCGGGCTCGGCGTCATGGACCAGTTCGTCGGACACGGCGAGGCGGGCCGCACGGTGCAGGAGCTTCTGGTGCGTGTCGCGCCGCGACGTATCCGCACAGCAGCGCTCGCACTCGAAGCCGCCGAGAACGCGCTGATCGAGCGCGACGAGCACGATACGCAGATGCGCTACGCCACGGCCCTCGCCGAGTACGCGGACGCCGGCGGTTACGAGCACGAGACCGTGTGGGACCAGTGCACAGTCGCCGCACTCGGGGTGCCGTACGAACGGGCGCGTTATCGCGAGCTAGTCACGCTGTCCGGTGGCGAGCAGAAGAGACTCGCGTTGGAAGCGCTGCTGCGCGGTCCCGATGACGTGCTGCTTCTCGACGAGCCGGACAACTACCTCGACGTCCCGGCGAAGCGATGGCTCGAGCAACAACTGCGCGAGACGCCCAAGACGGTCCTGCTGGTCTCGCACGACCGCGAGCTGCTCGCCCGCGCTGCGGATCGCATCGTCACGCTCGAGCCGGGAGGAGCGGGCGCTTCTGCCTGGGTGCATGGTGGTGGCTTCGGCACGTACCACCAGGCCAGAACCGACCGGATGGACCGACTCGACGAACTGCGACGTCGGTGGGATGAGCAGCACGAGAAGCTGAAGACCCTCGTGGCGAACCTCAAGGTGAAGGCCGAGGCGAACGACGGCTTCGCCTCGAGGTATCGCGCAGCCCAGACCCGACTGCGGAAGTTCGAGGAGGCCGGCCCGCCGGAGGAGCGTCCTCCCGCGCAGGAGTTCGACATGCGGCTGCGCGGTGCGCGAACCGGAAAGCGCGCAGTGGTCGCAGAGCGGCTCGAGCTGACCGGTCTGATGCGTGCCTTCGACGCGGAGATCTGGTACGGCGACCGGATCGGAGTGCTCGGCTCGAACGGCTCCGGCAAGTCGCACTTCTTGAGACTGCTCGCTCGCGGTGGAACGGATCCGGATCCGACGCTCGGGCACGTGACGTCGACCGGCGAGCAGGTGGATGCTGTGGCACACACCGGAGCAGCGACCCTCGGTGCCCGTGTGGTGCCCGGCCTGTTCGCACAGACCCATGCGCACCCGGAGTTCATCGGACGCACGCTGCTGGAGGTGCTGCACCGCGGCGACGAGCGCAGAGCGGGGATGCCGCGTGAAGCCGCGAGCTCCGCCCTCGACCGCTACGGGCTCGTGCGACAGGCGCAGCAGACGTTCGATTCGCTCTCGGGAGGCCAGCAGGCGCGGTTCCAGGTGCTGCTGCTCGAGCTCTCCGGCGCGACGCTGCTGCTTCTCGACGAGCCGACGGACAACCTCGACCTCGAGTCGGCCGAGGCCTTGGAGGAGGCGCTGACGCAGTTCGAGGGCACGGTGCTCGCCGTCACGCACGACCGCTGGTTCGCGCGATCCTTCGACCGCTTCCTGGTGTTCGGCACCGAGGGCGACGTCTACGAGGCCGATGCTCCGGTCTGGGACGAACGACGGGTCGTGCGCACGCGCTGAGCGCTGAGAGTCACCGGGGCCGGTCGGCTCAGCGCAGCCGGAACGGCTCTGCGGCGCGCGCTCCCGCGTCGAGGGCGAGGTCCGCGAGGACGGCGCCGACTCCGGTGGCGAACTTGAAACCGTGCCCGGAGAAGCCGGCGCCGACCACGATCCGATCCTGACGATCAAGGATGAAAGTGCCGTCGTCGGTCGACGTGTAGGTGCAGCTGATCGGCGCAGCCGACGATGCATCGAGTCCTGGCATCCATTCCCGTACGTACGCTGCGAGGGCATCTGCGTGCGTGGTGCGGTGCGGCCGAGCATCCGGATCGACTTCGTCGCCGACGCCGTGGAATCCGACCTTGACGCCTTCACCCGGTGTCGGCATCCCGTAGACGGTGGCGGGGAAGCGATCTGTGTCGACGTAGTGGTTGAACGACGGCCACGCGTCGTCGGAGAGCGGCGTGAAGTGCGCCGGCGTCTCCTCTGTCACCCTCAACCGGGGAAGCCGGATCCCGCCGAGAAGTCGACCGGTCCAGGCGCCGGCGGTGACCACGACGGTCTCCGCATGCAGCGGGGCACCCGGCAGCGCGAGCGCGACGCCGGAGGCGTCTTCGACGATGTCCCGCACCGGCGTCTCCCAGCGCACTTCGCCGCCTGCCGCGACGATCCGCCGCTCCAGTTCGACAAGAGCGGCGGATGCTCGCACCACGCCCGCATCGGATGACCAGAGCGCGGCATCGTCGAAGCGCATACCGGGCCAGCGCCGCCTCGCCTCCGCAGCATCCAGGATCTCGGCCGGGATGCCGCGCTCGACGAGCCGACTGCGAACCGAGGCGATGTCGACGTCGCCGTGACTGACCAGCCCGTGCATCCGCAGCAGCGGTTCGCCGCCGGGGGAGCCGAGGGCGTCCCAGCCCTCGCGGGCGCGCACGAGCAGATCGAGATAGTGCTCGTCCTGATAGGCATTGTTGAAGTTGCGGGTCGCGCCATGCGACGCGCCTTGCACGTGACCGCGGGCGAACTGCTCTAGCAGCACCGGTCGATGGCCGCGACGGGCCAATTCCCATGCCGTCGCCAGTCCCATCACACCACCGCCGATGACGGCGATGCCCACTGCATCCGATCTCACGGCATCCTCCCGATAGTCACGAGCCCCGGTTCTCACGCGTCTCGATCTTCACCAGACCCGACGGTCACCAGTCTCGCAGTCGGATCGACCCCGGGTAGGCTGGACGGGTGAGCATGGACATCGAACTCGGCCGAGGCAAGCGCGCGCGTCGCGCGTACACGTTCGACGACATCGCGGTGGTGCCGTCGCGGCGAACCCGCAACCCAGAAGACGTCTCGACCGGCTGGTCGATCGACGCCTACCAGTTCGACACCCCGATCATCGGTGCGCCGATGGATTCGGTCGTCAGCCCCAAGACGGCGATCATGCTGGGTCAGCTCGGCGGCCTCGGGGTTCTCGACCTCGAAGGCGTCTGGACGCGCTACGAAGATCCGGAGCCGCTGCTCGCCGAGATCGCCGGCCTCCCGGCCGCCAAAGCGACAGTGCGGATGCAGCAGCTCTACTCCGAGCCGATCAAACCCGAACTCATCAAGGCGCGCCTCGCCGAGATTCGCGAAGCGGGCGTCACGGTCGCTGGATCGCTCACCCCGCAGCGTACCCAGGAGCTCTACGAGACCGTCGTCGCCGCCGGCGTCGATCTGTTCGTGATCCGCGGCACGACCGTCTCGGCGGAGCACGTCTCCAGCGTCGCCGAGCCGCTGAACCTGAAGAAGTTCATCTACGACCTCGACGTACCCGTCATCGTCGGCGGTGCCGCCACCTACACCGCTGCTCTCCACCTCATGCGCACAGGCGCAGCCGGAGTCCTCGTCGGATTCGGCGGGGGAGCGGCCTCGACCACTCGAGCGACACTCGGCATCCACGCCCCGATGGCCACCGCGGTCTCCGACGTCGCGGCCGCACGTCGCGACTACCTCGACGAGTCGGGCGGACGCTATGTGCACGTGATCGCCGACGGCGGCGTCGGCACGTCCGGCGACATCGTCAAGGCGCTCGCCATGGGTGCGGATGCCGTCATGCTCGGTGTCGCACTCGCACGTGCCACGGATGCTCCAGGACACGGCTTCCACTGGGGACCAGAGGCGCATCACCCGCAGCTTCCCCGCGGGCACCGCGTCGCGGTCGACGGCATCGCCACACTCGAGGAGATCCTCTACGGGCCTGCGCCAGTGGCCGACGGAACCGCCAACCTCATCGGTGCTCTGCGCAAATCGATGGCGACCACCGGATACTCCGACCTCAAGGAATTCCAGCGCGTCGAGGTCGTGCTCGCCCCGTACCACTCTTGAGCGGTACGCAGCAGACCGTGACGACTTCGCAGGCATTCCCGCCGACTCTTCGCGAGGTCATGCTGCGGCCCCGCTGGATCGGCGTTCTGGTGCTCGCGCTGGTCGTCGCCGGAGTCTTCGCGTTCCTCGGTCAGTGGCAGCTCGAGCGCGCCATCGACACCGAGCCGCCCCCTGCCGGGGTCACCGAAGAAGTGCGTCCCCTCAGCGACGTCGTCGAGCCCGGTCAGTACCTGCCAGAACCCTACGTCGGGCAGCGGGTCGAGACCGCCGGCACCTGGGTCGCCGGTGACTTCCTGATCGTGTCCTCCCGCTTCAATGACGGCGCAGAGGGCTACTGGGTCACCGGACAGCTCCGTGTCGATGAGCGCACCTCGATCGCCGTGGCTGTCGGGTGGGCTCCGGACAGAGAGTCGGCGGATGCCGCGGCATCCGCTCTGGAAGATCGGGCCGCGGGTACCGAGGCGACGATCACCGGCCGCGTCATCTCCGACGAGGGCACGAGCCTCCCGAGGACCGACGACCCCTTCGGCATGGACCGCATGTCCCCGGCCATGCTGCTCAGCCAGTGGCACGACACCGAGCAGCTGTCGGTCTATCGTCCTTATCTCGCGTCGGTCGACGCGCCGGAGGGCCTTGTCGACATCGACTCGCCCGCGCCAGACGAGCTGTCAAACGTGAACTGGCTGAACATCTTCTACGCGATCGAATGGGCCGTGTTCGCCGGCTTCGCGTTCTACATCTGGTATCGCCTGGCGAAGGATCGCTGGGAGCTCGAGGTCGAAGCGTTCGAGGACTCAGGCGACCAGGCGTCCTGAACGACCCTGACGCGGGCCGTCTCGTGACGCTCTGGTTACCGATCTGCAAACACCATTGAGGATGTCGGCGCCGCTCCGTAAGCTCACCAACATGTGTGTGCGCTGTGAGCACCACGGCGGCAGTTTCACGAGAGCTGTCGTTCTAGTCGATCGAGGAGACAACACCGATGATGTCAGCCCCTGACGACAGGAACCTCGGGGTTTCTGTGTCGCACCGCACAGGCAGGGGCCGAATCGGCACCCTCGCCGCGACCTGTGTCTTCGCCCTCGGCGCCGGCGCTCTGGTCGCCTCGCCCGCCTTCGCAGACACCTCGGGCACGGGGGTGGTCATCAATGAGGCGTATCTCTCCGGCGGAAGTGCAGGGGCCGCGTTCACGAACAAGTTCGTCGAGCTCTACAACCCGACGGCCGCGCCGATCACCCTCGACGGCATGTCGCTGCAGTACCGTTCCGCGACGGGAACCGGCGCCTTCAACGGCGTGGCACCGCTCACCGGCGTGATTCCGGCAGGCGGCTACTTCCTCGTGCAGGGCAACAGCAACGGCACGGCCGGCGCTGCGCTGCCGACGCCGGATGCTGTCACCACTCTGACTCCGAGCGGCACCAACGGTACGCTCGCCCTCGTCGAGGGCACAACCGCCGTGAGCCTCACCCCCGGCTCGGTCGCGGGCGTCGATGGGGTCGTCGACCTGCTCGGCTACGGCACGTCGAACACGTTCGAGACCGCAGCGGCCACCCCTCCGGCGGGCAACACCGACGTGAAGTCCCTGAACCGCACGGGCGGAGTCGACACCGACGTCAACAGTGCCGACTTCACTCTGTCGGCCTCCATCACCCCGCAGGGCTCGGGCGGCACGGGTCCGACGGACCCCACCGATCCGGTCGACCCGACCGCGGTGTCGATCGCCGAGGTGCAGGGAACGACCGACGCCTCTCCGCTCGACGGACAGGCCGTCACGGTCGAGGGCATCGTCACCGGCGACTACCGCGTCGGCGGCTACAAGGGCATCTCGATCCAGACCGCAGGCAGCGGCGGCGAACCCGACGCCACACCCGGCGCATCCGACGGCGTCTTCGTCTACCTGAACGCGCTCGCGCCCGCACTGGAGATCGGCGACCTCGTCTCGGTCACCGGCACCGTCTCGGAGTACTTCGGGCAGACCCAGATCGCTCCGGCATCCGTCGAAGCCGTCTCGGTCGTCACCGCCGGAGTCGGCGTTCCCGCGGCCACGCCGCTGCCGGAGACCGTGATCGGCGCGGACCGTGAGGCCTACGAGAACATGTTCGTGGCCCCCTCCGGCACCTATCGCCTGGCATCCAGCCACCAGCTGTACAACTACGGCACGCTCTGGCTGAACCCCGGCGATCTCAACGTCAAGAGCACCGAGACGACGCGCCCGGGCGCGGACGCGGGCGCCATCGCGGCGGCGAACCGAGCCGACCGCATCCTGCTCGACGACGGCTGGAACTCGCAGGTCACCAGCGGCGATCACACCGGCGAGCAGCCCTACTTCACGACCGACACCGTTGTGCGCAATGGAGACGTCGTCGACTTCGCCGACAACGGCTATGTGCTGCAGTACGGCTTCGAGGACTGGCGCCTGCAGCCGGTCGTCGCGATCGACGACGCGAGTGACGCGGCCGACAAGGCGACGTTCACCACCGAGAACCCGCGCACCGACACCGCCCCTGAAGTCGGCGGCGATGTGCAGGTCGGCGCGTTCAACGTCTTCAACTACTTCACGACCCTGCAGAGCGAGAACCCCGAGGCACGCGGCGCAAAGACGGCAGAGCTGTTCGCCACGCAGAAGTCGAAGATCGTCACAGCGATCAACGATCTGGACGCTGACGTCGTCGCGCTCATGGAGATCGAGAACTCGATTCACTTCGGTAAGCCCGTCGACACGGCTGTGGCCGACTTGGTCGACGGACTCAACGAGGCAGCAGGGACGGACGTCTGGGACTTCGTGCCCACGCCGGCTGCTCTGCTCGACACCGACACCGACGTGATCACGAACGCGATCATCTACAAGAAGGATGCCGTCACCCCCGTCGGCGACAGCGCCACCGTGGTCGACGAGGCCGTGTGGGGTAACGCCCGCGAGCCGATCGCGCAGACCTTCGACGCCGACGGCAAGATCGTCTCGGTGGTCGCGAACCACTTCAAGTCGAAGTCCGGCGACGGCGACGAGCCCGCCGACGGTCAGGGCCACTTCAACGCCGACCGCGTCGCGCAGGCGCAGTCGTTGCTCGGATTCACCGAGACTCTGGCCGAGACCAGTGGGAGCGAGGACATCCTGCTGCTGGGTGACTTCAACGCCTACGGCCAGGAAGACCCGATCGACGTGTTCGCGCAGGCCGGCTGGACCGACCTCGTGCCCGCTGCGGATGCCGGATACACCTACACGTTCGACGGCGAACTCGGCTCGCTCGATCACGCGATCGCGTCGCCCTCGCTCGCCGAGTCGGTCACCGGCACCGGCGTGTGGGGCATCAACTCCCCGGAGTGGAGCGATCGCGGCTACGAGTTCGGCGCAGCCGAGGCCGGCACGCCGTTCCGCTCGAGCGACCACGACCCGGTGATCGTCGGCCTCTCCAGTGAGATCCCGCCGGTGAGCATCGACGTCGTCACGATCAACGACTTCCACGGTCGGATCGAGGCGGACGGCGTCGCGGCAGGTGCGGCGGTACTCGCAGGCGCCGTGCAGTCGGTGCGTGACGCGAACCCGAACACTGTGTTCGCAGCCGCCGGCGACCTCATCGGGGCATCCACGTTCACGTCTTTCATCAACGACGACAACCCGACGATCGACGCGCTCAACGCCGCCGGGCTCGATGTGAGTGCGGCCGGAAACCACGAGTTCGATCAGGGCTGGGAAGACCTCCGCGACCGCGTGCAGGATCGCGCGGACTGGGAGTACATCTCGTCGAACGTGTTCCTCACCGAGACCGGTGAGACCGCGCTCGCCCCTGCATGGGTCACCGAGATGGAGGGCGTCGACGTCGGCTTCATCGGCGCGGTCACGGAAGAGCTCGACTCGCTCGTGTCGCCCGAGGGCATCGCCGATCTCGAGGTGCGCGGCATCGTCGATTCGGTGAACGCCGTGGCAGACGACCTCACCGACGGCGACACCGCCAACGGCGAGGCGGATGTGCTCATCCTGCTCGTGCACGAGGGCGCCACCTCCACCGACGTTGCGACCATCACGCCGGACTCGGCACTCGGCGAGATCGTCGCCGGTGTCGATGACAGCGTGAGCGCGATCGTCTCGGCGCACACCCACCTCGCGTACAACCATGTCATCGACGGCCGTCCGGTCATCTCCGCCGGTCAGTACGGCGAGAACTTCGGTCTGATGAACCTGCAGGTCGACCCCGAGTCGAAGGAGCTGCTCTCGATCACCAACGAGATCAAGCCGCTCACGAAGACCGAGAAGGACCCGGTCACCGGCAAGGACGTCATCACGCCGCTGTACGACGCCGACGGCGAAGTCCAGGCGATCGTCGACGCGGCCAAGGCCGAGGCGGATGTGCTCGGTGCCGAGTCGGTCGGTGCGATCACCGGCGACTTCAACCGCGCTCGTCAGACGAACGGCTCGGAGAACCGCGGCGGCGAGTCGACGATCGGCAACTTCGTCGCTGACGTGCACAAATGGGCGACGGGCGCGGACATCGCGATCATGAACCCGGGCGGCATCAGGGCGAACCTGGCGTACGCGGGCACCGGCGAGCAGGATGCCGACGGCAACGTCACGTTCCGCGAAGCCGCGACCGTTCAACCGTTCGCCAACACGCTCGTCACGCTGAACCTCACCGGCACGCAGCTGAAGGGCGTGCTGGAGGAGCAGTGGCAACCGGAAGGCGCGAGCCGTCCGTTCCTGAAGCTCGGCATCTCGGAGGGTCTGCAGTACACGTACGACCCGACGGCGGCAGCAGGGGAGCGGATCACATCGATCACCCTGAACGGCGAGCCCATCGATCCCGCGGCGTCGTACGTCGTCGCGGCGAACTCGTTCCTCGCGGCCGGTGGAGACAACTTCTTCACCTTCGCGGAGGGCACGGGCAAGGCCGACACAGGCAAGATCGACCTGCAGTCGATGGTCGACTGGTTCGATGCCAACGGCACGGCGACGCCCGACCTCGCGCAGCGCGCGGTCGGCGTGACGCTGAGCGCAGCGGATGCAGACGGCTACAGCGCCGGCGATCAGGTCACGATCGACCTGTCATCGCTGGCGTTCAGCGGGGGAGATGCCGCACCGGCTGAGGCCACCGTCTCGCTCGGAGAAACGGTTCTCGCCACGGGCGCCGTCGACGCGACGATCGTCGACACGACGGATGAGGCAGGACGCGTGAGCCTGACGTTCACGGTTCCGGAGGGGGTGACCGGGGAGCAGCAGCTCACCGTCGCCACCGCAGACGGGACGAGCGTGCAGGTGCCGTTCACGATCACGGGTGAAGGTGGCGGCGGCGAGTTCACCGGCACCATCGAGGTCGGCGCGAAGACAGTCAGCGCGGGCAAGAGCCTCACCGTCACCGGTGCGGATTTCGTGCCCGGTGAGACCGTGGCGATCTCGCTCGAATCGAAGAAGGGCAAGGTGATCGAGCTCGGCACTGCCGTCGTGGACGAGAACGGCAGCTTCAGCAGCGCGGTCACGGTTCCCAAGAAGACGGATGCCGGCAAGTACACGGTCATCGTCGCTCAGGAGGACGGTGACCAGGCCACCGGCACGGTCACCGTCAACCGCGGTGGCGGTGGCGGTGTGGTCCGCGACATCCTCGACTGGCTGTGGGATCTCGTCAGCGGCTGGTTCTGACAATGAACCGCTGACACACGGAGGCCGCCGGGAGAGTTCCCGGCGGCCTCCGTCGTGTGCGGATCAGACGGCCTGCTCCCAACGGAAGCCGTCAGGAGCTGTGACCTCACCCAGCGCGCCCTGGATCCGGATACGGTGCGATCCGGATCCCTCGCTCGGCACGTTGACGGACTTCGCCAGCGCTGCACGCTTGTACAGGCCCAGACCGATGGACCCTTCAGCGGTCTTGAAGTCGACGTAGCTGCCGAAGCTCTTACCGGCGGGAACGCCCCGCTCGACATAGAACGCCTTGCTCGCTTTGACGTCGTCGACGCCGAGCAGCAGTACGACGCTGTCGATCGTGCGACTCGGCGCGGCAGTGTCCTTCTTCGAAGAGGTGGCGATGTTCCACACCGCGCCGTCGGGAGCCTGGACCGCGCCACCGAAGCCCCACAGCGACTTCGCCGCCGGCTTGACCACTGCGGCGCCAGCGGCGATGGCGTCGTCGAGCAGCAGCTGCGCGTTCGCGGGCTGCGACACGATGAGCGAGAGCGTGTATCCGCGGAACCCGGAGGTCGCGTCATCCGATTGGCGAAGGCGAAGCCGATCTCCGAGAGAGAAGGCCTGCGCGTAGAACGCTTCAGCGGCTGACAGGTCGGAGACTTCGAGTGTGATGGTGTCGATGGTGTTCATGTGCTCCACGCTATGAGCGCGCCGTGCGCTGCGCTTCTTGATTCCTGCTCGATCGAGGGTCCGTAGGCGAGGCAGCCTACGGTGTGATCACCTCGACGTCCGCTTGTGCGAGCGCGGCGAGGAGTCTCGGCGTCGGCGGAGTGTTCGTGACGAAGAAATCAGCGCGCTCCAGTCCGGTGACCTGTGCGAAGAGACGTCGATCGAACTTGGATGAGTCGGCGAGAATCGCGGTCCGGTCGGCGCGCTGGATCATCTCGGACATCATCGCCGCATCGCCGAGATTGGACGTCGAATACCCCGACTCGTCGACGGCGCCGACCGCGATGATGGCGAGGTCGCAGCGGATGTCCACGTCCGGGCCGCCTGGCGTCATCGTGAATGTCACAGGGCCGGTAGTCGCTTGCGTGATGGCGCGCACGGCACCGCCGAACACATAAAGGTCGCGGAACGCGGACGGCGCGATCTCCGCCGGGATCCGTAGGTTGTTCGTCGCGATCGTCAGGTCGCGGTGGTTGCGTAGTGCCCGCGCGACGGCGAGCGTCGTCGTGCCGGCATTGAGCATGATCACGGAGCCGTCCTCGACGAGGTTGCTGGCGAGGCGAGCGATCCGCTCCTTCTCCTCCGTCTGCATACGCAGGCGCACGTCGAGGGCGCGGTCCTTGAGCTGTCCGCTCGCTGCGCTGACAGCACCTCCGTGAGTGCGAATGAGTACGCCCTCGCGATCCAGCTGATCCAGATCTCGTCGGATCGTGTCGATCGACACCTCGAAGTGCGTGGCGAGATCACCGACCGTGACCTGCCCGGTCTGCTCGACGTAAGTGGCGAGATCGGCCTTTCTTCCGGCGGGAAGGCGGCGTCGATGCGTCGGTGCAGATGCTTCCATGAAGACATCTTTAGCACACCGGACTGGTCAACCCGGCACAGTCATGCAGAAAAATGCAAAGCCTGCCGGTGGCGACGTTCGTCGGCGCTCCCTTGGCTCTATCTCATCGTTAGGCCGAACGACCACCATGATGCCACTTGACGAAGTTGCATATCTCGGCATAACATCGCTTAAAACCGCATTAACAAGCATTCAGCTGACGGTGCGGCACGATCTCGAAGAGGAGAAGTGATGAGCACACAGCAACGGGGACACGCCCGACGAATCGTCAGCGCCACCACAGCGGCAGCAACGCTCATAGCGCTGGCCGGCTGCGCGCCCAGCGCCGGCAGCGACAACGCCGGTGACGGTGACGTGACGATCGAGTTCGCGCAGTGGTGGGAACCTGAGCTCCCCGACGGCGAGTTTCGCGCGTTGATCGACGAGTTCGAGGATGCGAACCCTGGGATCACGGTCGATCTCGTGAGCGGGCCCTACGCCTCCACCAAGGAGCAGCTTTTCGCCGGGGCTG
This sequence comes from Microbacterium murale, assembly GCF_030815955.1. Classification (NCBI taxonomy): domain Bacteria; kingdom Bacillati; phylum Actinomycetota; class Actinomycetes; order Micrococcales; family Microbacteriaceae; genus Microbacterium; species Microbacterium murale. The sequence goes on from NZ_JAUSXK010000001.1 coordinate 2,925,894, forward strand.
CATCCGGCACCATGCCCGACGTCGTGGGCCTTGACGGCGCCTGGGTGAACGATTTCGCCTCGCAGGGCGTCATCGCCGACCTGAGCGCGCTCATGGAGGAGTACGACTACGACGACAGTGAACTGGCGAGCCAGATCCAGGTCGACGGCAGCACCTACATGATCCCCGTCGTGAACTTCGTCTACCCGATGTTCACGAACGACACCCTGCTGGCCGAGGCGGGCGTCACCGCGCCGCCGACCACCCGCACCGAGTTCGCGGATGCTGCCGCCAAGGTCTCCGCCCTCGGCGGCGATGCGTCCGGCTGGGTCCTCCCGCTTTCGCTCGAAGCGCCGAACGGCGTGCAGAACGATGTGATGTCGTGGGTCTGGGCCTCGGGAGGCTCGATGCTCAAGGACGGTCAGCCGGACCTGACGAACGACGAAGTCACCTCGGCTGTCGACTTCATCGGCGGCCTCTGGGACGACGGCTCGATCGCCTCCGGTTCCTTCACCATGAAGGAGCAGGACAAGGTCGAGGAGTTCACCAACGGTCGTGTCGGCATGATGATCGACTCGCTCGCGCACATCAACCTGATCCGCGAGACGAACCCCGACCTGAAATTCTCGATCTCGGCGCTCCCCGCTGAAGACGGATACGACGGCGAACGCGGCATCCCGTACGCATCGTGGGGGATCGGCGTCGCAGAGAACTCCGAGAACAAGGAAGCCGCGTTCAAGCTCGTCGAGTTCCTGATGAGCGAGGACACCAACTCCGAGCTGTCGACCATGGCCAAGGCGTTCCCCGGCAACTCCAAGTCGGTGCCGGACTTCGTGAACGACGATGAGCTGTTCAAGAAGGCCTTCGAGATCTACCAGGCGGGCTACCCGGCGAACGAGTTCACCGGACTTCCTGTCGCGGAAGAGCTGATGCGAGTGCTCGGCGAGCAGCTGCAGGCAGCTTTCGACGGACAGCAGTCGATCGACGATGCGCTGAAGAGGGCGCAGGACGCCTGGATGGCGGAGTTCTGATCTCCTGCCTCCCCGCATGAACGGGGTGCCGCATCGCTGATGCGGTGCGGCACCCGACCAATCAAGGAGTACCGGTTCACATGAGCCTGAGAACGACCGACGACACCGAGGTGATCGTCACCGGAGTCTCGTTGTCCCGTCGCCGACGGCAACTGCGCAAGACCACGGAGTCTTACGCCTTCCTCTCGCCGACGATGATCCTGCTGTTCGTCCTGATGATCGTCCCGATCGTCATGGTGATCGGCTACTCGTTCCAGGACAATGTGATCCTGAACAAGTCGCCCGAGTTCGTCGGTATCGCGAACTATGTCGAGATACTCTCGGACCCGGGCTTCTGGAAGGCCACGGGTAACACGATCCTGTTCACGGTCGCCAGCGTGGTCGCTCATCTCGTGCTCGGCCTCGGCTTCGCAATGATGCTGAACAGCCCCCTGCTCGGCGGCTTCGCGAGGTCGATCTTCCGAGCCCTCTACGTGCTGCCGTGGCTCTTCACCGTCGCGGTGATCGCCGTGCTGTGGCGCATGCTCCTCGCCCCCAACGGCGTCGTCAACTTCCTGCTCAACACCGACATCGAGTGGCTCGCCTCACCTCAGCTGGCGCTCGGCACGATCATCTTCATAAACATCTGGGCGGGGTACCCCTTCTTCATGGTCAGCCTGCTGGCCGGGCTCCAAGGCATCCCGAACGAACTCAACGAGGCAGCGACTGTCGACGGGGCCGGCGCTGTCCAGCGCTTCTGGAACGTCACCATCCCGCAGCTGCGGCCGATCATCGTCAGCCTCGTGCTGCTCGACCTGATCTGGACTTCGCAGCAGTTCGCGCTCATCTGGATGACCACCGGCGGCGGTCCCATCGACGTCACTGAGGTGCTCAGTACCTTCACCTACAAGCTCGCCTTCGCCAAATACGACTTCTCACTCGCCGCGACGTCCGCAGTGCTGGTCCTTCTCATGTCGATGGTGCTCGCCGTGTTCTACGTGCGCCACCAGAAAGCGAGGGACTGATCATGGCTCTCACCGTAAAGACCCAGCGCACGGTCGCGAAGACCGGTGTCACGATCGGCCTCATCATCGGAGCTGTGTTCGCCGCGGGGCCTGTGCTCTGGATGCTGTCGAGCTCTTTCAAGTCGAACACGCAGATCTTCGAGATGCCGCCGCGGTTGATCACCGACACGTTCTCATTCGACGCGTACGTCGCGATCTTCACCAGCCCCGAGACGATGCGGTTCTTCCTCAACAGTTACATCGTGGCCGGTGCTGTGACTGTCCTGACGCTCATCGTCGCGATCCAGGCGGCCTACGCGTTCAGCCGCTTCGAGTTCAGGGGCAAACGCATCCTGAATGTCGTGATCGTCAGCGTGCAGGCGGTACCACCGATCACGCTGCTGATCCCGTACTTCGGCCTCATGGTCGCGCTCGGCCTCTACAACTCGTACCTGGGCCTGATCCTCACCTACATGGTGTTCACGTTGCCCTACGCGATCATCATGATGACCGGCTACTTCAACACTCTCCCGAAGGAGCTCGACGAAGCCGTGCGGGTCGACGGTGCCGGGTCCATGACCGCCCTATGGCGCATACTCGTGCCGATCTCCGTGCCCGGCATCGTCTCGGTCGGCATCTACACCTTCATGATCGCGTGGAACGAGTATCTGTTCGCGCTGACACTCACCCGCACGGTAGACATGCGCACCGTGCCGATCGGCATCCAGCTGCTCATGGGCCAGCACTCCTACGAGTGGAACCAGATCATGGCGATGAGCGTGCTCGGGTCCATCCCCGTGCTGATCCTTTTCCTCTTCTTCCAGCGCTACTTCATCAGCGGGCTCACCGCTGGATCCGTCAAGAGCTGATCCGTCCGCCCATACTTCGACCACCACGAAAACAGGAGAATTCACGTGCTCTACACCGGCAAATCCATCCTCGATGTCGCGAACGACCACAACTTCGCGATCCCAGCCTTCAACATCAGCGACTGGGCGATGTTCAACGGCATCATCGACGTCAGCGAGGAGCTGGCCGCACCGGTCATCATCGCGATCCACCCGGACGAGGTCTCGCACATCAGCACCGACCTGATCGCAGCGATGCGCTCGCGGGCACATCGCGCCAGCGTTCCCGTGGCGATCCACTGGGATCACGGCGGAACCTATGAGCAGATGATCGTCGCGATCCAGGCCGGCTTCACCTCGGTCATGATCGACGCGTCGCTGCTGCCGTTCGACGAGAACGTCGCGTTGACCCGCAAGGTCGTCGAGGCGGCCCACGCGGTGGGCGTGCAGGTCGAGGGGGAGCTCGGCACGATCGGCGCGAATGACAGCTACGGAGAGTCGGGTGCGGCCGAGATCATCTACACGAACCCGGCGGATGCCGTTCGTTTCGTCGAGGAGACGGGTGTCGACAGCCTGGCGATCGCCATCGGCACCTCGCACGGACTGTACCCGGCCGAGAAGAATCCAGAGTTGCGCCACGATCTGCTTGAGGAGATCAAATCGGCTGTCGGCATCCCGCTCGTGCTGCACGGTGGATCGTCGAACCCGGATGCGGAGCTGCGTCGTGCGGTGGAGCTGGGCGTCAACAAGATCAACATCTCAAGCGACATCAAGGTCTCGTACCACAATCGCATGCGTGAGATTCTCGGCACGGATGAGCGGCTGCGCGAGCCGAACGCGATCCAGCCCGAGCCGATCGTTGCCATGAAGGTGACAGCGGCTGAGAAGATCAAGCTGTTCGGTGCAGACGGCAAAGCCGAGCTGTACTGACCCACGGACTGGAGGGGCGATCGACGCATGATCGGCGACGTGGGCAGGCAGCTCGTGCTCGGACTCGGCGGCACCGTGGACTTCGAGTTGCGGTGGGATGCCCTGGTGTTCGAGAAGCTGGCGCGCGAGCACGGTGTGCGGCGGGACGAGTTGACCGCCACGGCGCCGATCGTTGATGAGCGGTCACTTCTGGTGACGATTCTCGCGTTCGTCGCTGTCGGGACGGGGGCGGAGCGCTTCGTCGCATCGTCTGAGGTGGTGGAGCAGTTCGCATCGCACTTCTCGTTCGACGTAACCCTGGGCGGCACCGGTGTCCGGGCCGGTCTCGTGCTCGACAGCCTCGGTTTCCCGAGCGTGCAGCACCTTGTGAGCGTCGACGACAATGTGCGGCGGCTGTTGCCGGCGCGGATCACGATCCTCTCCTCGGCCGTGAACGACACGCTCGACCCGCACCTGATCGTGCAGTACCCGGTCGGGGCGAAGGTGCGCCTCCTCGACGGCGACGTCGTCTCCCCGGCCGCGAATCGGCTGATCTTCGCGAACGATCCTCCGAACCGCGAGATGGCGATCGCCGCGTCGCTGCCGGATGCACTCGCCACGGCATCCGCGTTCCTGATCTCCGGCTTCAACACCATGCAGGATCATGACCTGCTCGAACGACGGCTCGACGACATCCTGCTCGCGATGCGGCGGATGCCGACGGATGCCCTGGTCTACTACGAGGATGCCGGCTTCTACACGAGGGATTTCGCCGAGACTGTGCGAGCTCGTCTGCTGTCCTACTTCGATGTGTACGGCATGAATGAAGACGAGCTGCAGGAGTACCTCGGTCATGCCGTCGACCTGCTCGATGCCCCCGACGTGGTGCGAGCGCTCCGGAAGATACAGGAGATCATCCCGGTCCCCGCGCTCGTCGTGCACACCAGGTATTGGGCGATCGCCGTCGGGGCGGATGCCGAGCGTCACCGCGATGCGCTAGAGAGTGCAGTGCGAGTGGCCGCCACTCGGTACCGCCTCGGCGATGGCTTCACCGCGGCACAGGCCGAGGCGACCGCGGACATGGACAGGCACCGAAGCGGCGCACGACTCGTGAGCGCGGTTGAGGCCAGCATGCCGGACGCCGCAGGGGTGCCGGCCTACGCGCTCGACATCGCGCAGCCCACGACAATAGGACTAGGAGACAGCTTCGTCGGTGGCTTCCTCTCCGCCTACGCATAGAACGGAGCTCAATGATGAACCCGATACGGCTCTCGTCGAACCGCCCGCCGGAACGCTTCTACCGAGGGGGCGCGCGTATCGACGCCTTTCGCGGCGAGAGCGGCGCGGCTGAACGGGTGCCGGAGGACTGGGTAGGCTCCACCACGACGGTCCACGGTGAGGAGGCTCTCGGTCTGAGCACGCTCGCAGACGGGCGGGTATTGCGCGACGCAGTGGAGGCGGATCCGGTCGCCTGGCTGGGGGTCGATCACGTGGAGCGCTGGGGCGCTGACACGCGACTGCTGGTCAAGATACTCGACGCGGGGCAGCGGCTCCCGGTGCATGCGCATCCGCACGATGACTTCGCGGCGATCCACCTCGGTCGCGCACACGGCAAGGCGGAGGCCTGGTACATCCTGGAGGGCGGTACCGTGCACGTCGGGCTCCGTGAAGACATCGACGTCACGCATCTCGCGGCCCTGGTTGCCGAGCAGGATGTCGATGCGCTGCTCGGTCTGCTGCATGCGATCGACGTGTCGCCCGGAGACATCGTCTGGGTGCCGCCCGGGGAACTGCACGCGATCGGCGCGGGTGTGCTGCTGATCGAACTGCAGCAGCCCGAGGATCTGTCGATCCTCCTCGAATGGGACGGCTATGCGCTCGATGGCTCCGAGAACGGGCATCTGGGCCTCGGATTCGATCTCGCTCTGACGGCGGTGAACATGTCCGGACGCAGCGTCGAAGACATGCGCGGCTTGGTGCTGACGGCGCCGGCTTCGGGCTCCGCATTCCCGAGCGATGCGGACGAGTACTTCCGGCTCGAGCGGATACCGGTCGACGGCATCGCGGTGATCGGGGCGGGCTTCTCGATCGCTGTGGTCACGAGTGGGACGCTCGAGATCGCAGGCGAGCAGTGCCGTACGGGGACCACGCTGCTGACGCCGGCGGCCGCAGGATCAGTCGAGGTTCTGGGGCGCGGGGAGGTGCTCGTCGCCCGACCACCGGCTGTGTGATCGCCGGGGATGGCACACCGGCCGCCCCGGGTAGACTTGACTTCATGCCAGAACCGAAAGCCGCCTCCTTTCCCAAGATCCGCGGGGCGCTGAAGTTCTATCAGATCGCATCGATCATTACCGGTGTCATGCTGCTTCTGCTGCTGGCCGAGATGATCCTGAAGTACAGCCCCATCCACGTCGAGCTGTTCGCCGGCGGCTCCGGCGGCCTCCTCTGGTTCGCGCCGGTCATCGTCGGTGACGGATGCCAGTGGTTTTCGCTGTTCGTGCCGGGGGGCATGGGCTGCGACCTCGTCTCCGCAGGCGACGGAGCGAACCTGTCGCTGTTCATCCTCGTGGCGCACGGCTGGTTCTACGTCGTGTACCTCTTCTCGGTCTTCCGTCTGTGGAGCCTGATGCGGTGGCCGTTCTCGCGCTTCATCACTCTTGCGCTCGGCGGCGTCATCCCCGCGCTCTCGTTCATCATGGAAGCCAAGGTCTCCCGCGAGGTCAAGGCGTATCTCGCATCACGTGAGGCGGCCATGGCCGCCGCAACTTCAGAAACCCAGGAGGCAGCGCGATGAGCGCCGACACCGCACAGCGTCCCGTCCTCGTCGTCGACTTCGGCGCGCAGTACGCGCAGCTCATCGCCCGCCGCGTCCGCGAGGCGGGCGTCTACAGCGAGATCGTGCCGCACACTGTCAGCGCCGCGGACATCGCAGAGAAGAACCCTGTCGCGCTGATCCTCTCCGGCGGCCCGTCATCGGTCTACGAAGAGGGCGCCCCTTCGCTCGACGGCGACATCTTCGACCTCGGCGTGCCGACTCTCGGCATCTGCTACGGCTTCCAGGTGATGGCTCGTGCACTCGGCGGCGAGGTCGCCAACACCGGGCTTCGCGAGTACGGTGCGACGGATGCTGCGCTCACCGGCGATGGCGGCGTGCTGCTCGGCGGACAGCCGGACACCCAGAACGTGTGGATGAGCCACGGCGACCAGGTCGCCAAGGCGCCAGAGGGATTCGAGGTCCTCGCATCCACCGCCGACACCCCCGTCGCTGCCTTCGGCAGTGCGGAGAAGTGCTTCTACGGTGTGCAATGGCATCCTGAGGTCAAACACTCCGACCACGGCCAGGAGGTCATCGAGAACTTCCTGCACAAGGCTGCAGGGCTCGCCGCCGACTGGAACAGCGGCAACGTCATCGAGGAGCAAGTCGCCCGCATCCGCGAGCAGGTCGGTTCCGCCCGCGTCATCTCCGCTCTCTCCGGCGGCGTCGACTCGGCGGTGTCCACGGCCCTTGTCCACAAGGCGATCGGCGACCAGCTCACCGCAGTGTTCGTCGACCACGGGCTTCTCCGCAAGGGAGAGCGCGAGCAGGTCGAACAAGACTACGTCGCCTCGACCGGCGTGCGCCTGATCACGGTGGATGCCGCTGACACGTTCCTCGGCCACCTCAAGGGCGTCAGCGACCCGGAGCAGAAGCGCAAGATCATCGGACGCGAGTTCATCCGCGCCTTCGAGAAGGTGCAGCTCGACCTGGTCGCCGAGGCCAAGGCAGAGGGCGAGCCGATCAAGTTCCTCGTGCAGGGCACTCTTTACCCCGACGTGGTGGAGTCCGGCGGCGGCACCGGAACGGCGAACATCAAGTCGCACCACAACGTCGGCGGCCTGCCCGAAGACCTCGACTTCGAACTGATCGAGCCGCTGCGCACCCTGTTCAAGGACGAGGTGCGCCAGATCGGGCGCGACCTCGGTCTTCCGGAGGCGATCGTCGGGCGCCAGCCGTTTCCGGGGCCGGGCCTCGGAATTCGCATCGTGGGTGAGGTCACCGCTGACCGTCTCGAGATTCTGCGCGAGGCCGACGCCATCGCCCGCGAAGAGCTGACCAAGGCCGGCCTCGACAACGAGATCTGGCAGTGCCCCGTGGTTCTGCTCGCCGACGTGCGCTCGGTCGGTGTGCAGGGCGACGGCCGCACTTACGGACACCCGATCGTGCTGCGCCCGGTCTCCAGCGAAGACGCCATGACGGCCGACTGGACCCGCCTGCCGTACGACGTGCTCTCTAAGATCTCCAACCGCATCACCAACAGTGTGCGCGACGTGAACCGCGTGGTGCTCGACGTCACGTCGAAGCCGCCGGGAACCATCGAGTGGGAGTGACGTGGGCGGGACCAGCGTAGGTTCCGTGTTGCCGGATGCAGAGTACCTGGTGCTCTCCAGCCGGCTGATCCCCGATCTCGACGGCGGCTACACGATCGCGACGTTGTCACGCGCCAGGCTGCTCGCCGCTGCGGGCGTCGCCGACGGCGCAGGTCCGCTGCTTCTCACGTTCGATCCTGCAGAGGCGGCGTCGCACGCCGCGCATCGTGCGACGTTCGCACGGCGTGGGGCGATCGCCGATTCGGCGCGCATGCGCAACTTGTTCGATGAGGCGGTGTCTGCTTCGGGCGGCGCGGCCGCATGGCTGCGCGACGCGGCGTCCACGGACAGGTCGAGGGTCGTGCCCGAGCGCGAGTACCGCGTACTGCGCGACACTGAGGATCGCCCGTTCGCCGCACTCCCCGTGATACCGGGCAACCCGGACTGGCATCTCACCGACGAACCTGTGCTCGTCTACGACGAGACGGCACAGGTGGTCGGCGGTGTGGTCGGCTTCCGCGGCCTGTACGCGGCGTGGCTGCGCCACGTCACGGCGGCGTCGGGAGAGAAGCCGATCGTGGTCATCTGCGAATCACGGCAACTGGGTGAGCTGATCGCCGATTGGGACGATCCGCGCGTGCGCATCATCCACACGATCCACACCATGCATCTCGAGGCGCCGTACACGCCGGATGCCGCCATGAACGCCCTGTGGACGCGCTGGTTCGCGCTCGCCGACCGATTCGATGCGGTGGCGTGGCCGACCAGGACGCAGCGGGATGACGTCGTCGCCAGGTTCGGAGCGGATGCGAATCATGTCGTGATCCCCAACGCAGCACCCGCTCCCGAGGCGACGGCGGCCGAGCGGGAGCCGGGGCTCGTCGTGGTGCTCGGACGTCTCGCGCCGGGTAAACGCGTCGATCACTCCATCCGGGCGTTCGTGCGGGCCGATGTCCCGGGATCCCGCATGGAGATCTGGGGCGGGGGAGCAGAGCACGATGCGTTGCAGGCATTGATCGACGAACTCGGCGCCGGCTCCCGCGTCATGCTCGCCGGTCATACGGATGCCCCGGGGCGGGTGCTGGATCGTGCCTCAGCCGTCGTCACCTCCACGGCGTTCGAGGGGCAGGGGCTGTCGATCCTCGAGGCGCTGCTCCACGACGTGCCGGTGATCTCCTATGACGTGCGTTACGGTCCGGGCGACCTGCTGGCGGCAGGAGGAGGGATCCTCGTTCCCGATGCCGACGAGGTTGCGCTCGCCGATGCCCTGCGCCTGGTGCTCACCGATTCCGAGCTGTATGCGCGTCTGGTCGCCGAGGCGCCGGTCGCGGCATCCGCATGGAGCGCCGAACACGCGACCGAGGCGTTCGCGGTTACTGTGCGGGATGTACTCGCCGCGCCGCCCCGACGCTGATCTCAGAATTTTTTCCCGGAGATGTCGATCCGCCCCTTTCCCGTTCGACGTCTTAGTGAGAGGGTCGAAAACGATCCCCCGAACCAAGGAGAAAATCATGAAGTTCATGCTGATCATGCGCGCGGACGACTCGGGTGTCGATGCATACAAGGAGATGCCGTTCGAGCAGATCATCGAGGCGATGGGCAAGTACAACGAGTCCATGATGAAGGCGGGCGTGCTGCTCGCTGGCGAAGGCCTCACCGACGCGGCCGAAGGATTCGTCGTCGACTACTCTGCAGAGGCCCCGCTCATCACAGACGGCCCCTACGGGGAGACGAAGGAGCTGTTCAACGGCTTCTGGATCATCGAGGTCTCCACACGCGAAGAGGCAGCGGAGTGGGCCAAGCGTGCACCGCTCGGACCCGGTGCCTTCCTCGAGGTGCGTCGGGTCACCGAGATGGAGGACTTCCCAGCCGACAACGAGTGGATCCAGAAGGAAGAGGGCTGGCGCGACGAGCAGGCACAGCGCGCGCAGCAGTCATGACCGATCAGCCGGGCGATGCGATGGAGCGTTCCACCACCAGCGTGGAGCGCTCCATCGCCGCGGTCTGGCGCATCGAGTCGGCGAAGATCGTCGCGACGCTCACGCGCATGGTCGGTGACTTCGGCCATGCCGAAGACCTCGCCCAGGAGGCGCTCATCGATGCGCTGCGGCAGTGGCCGGCCGAGGGCGTGCCGCGCAATCCTGCCGCCTGGCTCACGGCGGTCGCGAAGCGCAAGGCGATCGACGGATGGCGCCGCCAAGAGCGCCTCGATGACAGGATCGCCGTGATCGCTCACGATCTCGAGCGCGAGCAGGCGGATGCCGCGGATGCGGATCCGTGGGATCCGGATGCGATTGACGACGATGTGCTGCGGCTCGTCTTCGTCTCGTGCCATCCGGTGCTGTCGCGCGAGGCTCGCGTCGCCCTGACTCTCCGAGTGGTCGCTGGTCTGTCCACCGAGCAGATCGCACGGGCCTTCCTCGTGCCCGTCGCCACTGTGCAGCAGCGTATCGTGCGCGCGAAGAAGACGTTGTCGGCGGCGAACGTGCCCTTCGAGGTACCGCCGCGTGAGGAATACGCGGAGCGGTTGAGCGCGATCTTCGGCGTGCTCTACCTGATCTTCAACGAAGCCCACGCCGCAAGCAGCGGCGCGGACTGGATGCGACCCGATCTCGGTGAAGAGGCCATCCGTCTCACCCGTGTACTCACGGCACTGGTCCCGAAGCAGCGCGATGCCCACAGTCTTCTCGCATTGATGGAGCTCACCGCCGCACGCTTCCCGGCACGAGTGGATGCGAAGGGGGAGCCGGTGCTGCTGGGCGATCAGGATCGTTCGCGCTGGGATCGCGGCCGCATCTCCCGCGGCCGCGCCGCTCTTGCCGCTGCCGATGCCCTCGGGGGTGGGCGCACGGCGTATGGACTCCAGGCGGCAATAGCCGAATGCCATGCTGTCGCGGCATCCGTCGATGACACCGATTGGGACCGCATCGTGGTGCTCTACGAGGCACTGGGTCGTATTGCACCCTCGCCTGTCGTCGAGTTGAACAGAGCCGCTGCGGTAGCGATGGCCACCGGACCGGCATCCGCCCTGCGCATCATCGACCGGCTCGCGGCATCCGACGCCCTCAGGGGCTATCACCTGCTGCCGGCGACGCGAGGCGAGATGCTGCTTCGTCTGGGGCGCAGAGAAGAGGCCCGTTCCGAGTTCGCTACGGCCGCGAGACTTGCGGGGAACGAAAGGGAACGGGCCCTTCTGGAGGCGAAAGCCTCCGAGTAGTCAGATCTAGTCGGTTACTTTGTTGCCGCGGCCGACGATCAGACCGTAGATCAGCAGCACGATGATCGCGCCACCGATCGCGAGAGCCCAGGTGGACAGGCTCCAGAACTCGTTGAGACCGACTCCGAAGATCATTCCGCCGATCCAGCCGCCGAGCATTGCGCCGACGACGCCGAGGAGCAAGGTGACGATCCAACCGCCACCCTGCTTACCCGGCAGGATCAACTTCGCGATCGCCCCAGCGATCAACCCGAGGATAAGAAATGCGAGGAAACCCATGATATAAATCCCCTTTCTGTAGCGGTGAGCCAACTATGCTCCTTGAATTGCACAAAAACCACCCCCTTGTGCGCGAGTCCCGAATATGGAAAAGGCCCCAGCTCCGAAGAGCTGGGGCCTTTCATCGAACTTTTTCGCGGTCAGTTACTCCCGCGGGCGATCGCGATGATGCGCAGGATCTCGATGTACAGCCAGACGACGGTGACCATGATGCCGAAGCCGCCGACCCACCCGTACACGCGGGGTGCGCCGTTGCGCACGCCCTGCTGGATCTGGTCGAAGTCGAGCACGAGCGAGTACGCGGCCATGAACACGACGAGAACGCCGATGATCAGGCCGAGCGGGATGCCCATGATCTCCACGCTGCGCAGACCGAACGCGTTCTGGTTGATGCCGGTCCACATGAGAACGAGGTTCAGCAGAGAGAAGACGAGGTAGCCGACCATGGCGATCATGAAGATCTTGGTCATCTTCTTGGAGGCGCGGATCTTGCCGCTTGCGAAGAGTGCCAGGGTCACGCCGACGACGGCGACCGTGGCGAGCGTCGCCTGGACGACGATCCCCGGGTAGAGGAGCTCGAAGAACGCCGAGATACCACCGACGAACACGCCCTCAAAGGCGGCATACGCGAAGATCAGCGCGGGGCGCACCTTCTTGCGTGAGGTGAAGGTGATGATCATCGCGAGGACGAAGCCGCCCAGGGCGCCGACGATCATCGGAAGCATCGATACGCCCGCGGTGGGGTCGACGCTGACACCGCCCAGTGTCCACACCCAGCCGACGACGGCAGTGACGAGAAGGATCGCGAACAGTCCGGCCGTCTTCCAGACGGTGTCCTCGACGCTCATACGGTCGGTTTCGATGGCACCGGCCGGAGGTGCGGCGTACATGCCCTCGAGCTGCGCGTTGGCGGCAGCATCCATGCCCGCATGCGCGAGCGATGCGGTCTGCGCGTTCTGGGCGCCGGCAGCACCGGGGTAGGTCGCTACGTTGCGCGGATCCTGCTTCTGGAACGCTGGATTGTTGAATGCGAAATTGCTCATGGTGGGCCTCACTCCGAGTGGGTCTTAAGGTCGCTTTCCTCAACGATACCGGGCTTTTTGATGTATGGGGTGTTCTACGCTGAGAGCATGCCCAGGAGGTCTCCACTCGTCATCGGCCATCGTGGTGCGCCGGGTTACCGCCCGGAGCACAGCCGGTCCTCGTACGAACTCGCCCTCGCGATGGGGGTGGACGCCGTCGAGCCCGACATCGTCGCCACGAAAGACGGTGTGCTGGTCGTGCGTCACGAGAACGAGATCTCAGGCACCACCGATGTCGCGACTCGTCCCGAGTTCGCCGACCGGAAGACGACGAAGCGCGTCGACGGGCAGGCCCTGACGGGGTGGTTCACCGAGGATTTCACCTGGGACGAGATTGCGACGCTGCGCGTGACAGAGCGGATCCCGACGGTGCGCACGGCCAGCGCGACGTTCGACGGAGGCCAAGGAGTACTGCGGCTGACAGACCTCCTCGACATCGTGCGCGCCGGCTCCGTCGAGCACGGGCGTGAGATCGGCGTCGTGCTGGAGATCAAGCACGCCACTTACTTCGCGAGCATCGGCCTCGATCTGGTTCCGATGATCATTCGAGACCTCAGGGCAGCGGGATGGGCCGACGGCGAACTTCCCCTGATCATCGAGGCTTTCGAATCCACGGTCCTGGCGCAACTGCGAGCAGCATCCATTCCCGCGTCCTACATCTATCTGATCGAGGCATCCGGCCGTCCGTACGATCAGCTCGTCGCGCATGGCAAGGCCGCAGCGACGTACAAGGCGACGGTCACACCGCACGGCTTGGACGGACTCGTCGGAAAAGTCGACGGCATCAGCCTCAACAAGCGGATGCTGCTCGCCAAGGGGAACACGATCGTCTCCGACGCCCATGCCAGAGGCCTGAAGGTGTTCACCTGGACCGCTCGTCCGGAGAACTCGTTCCTCGCTGCCGAGTTCCGCAGCGACGGGGGCAAGGGGGCGTTCGGCGACTACGAATCGGAATGGGCGGTGCTGGCGGACGCCGGCATCGACGGGGTCTTCGTCGATCATCCCGACCTCGGCGTCGCGTTCTTCCGCGGCTGAATCCGCCTGCGCGCACGGCTGGGACTGCTCGCGCGTTCGGACCGGGCCGCCGGTCGGACATGGCTCGTTCACGTGGCGTACACGCTCTCGACTCCGAAATTTAAGCCCGACTCGATGGTCTGGACGCATCCCGTCCCCTTCCTGACCCTGGAGTCACATGTCCCGCATGCAACGCGGGCTCGCGACGACGGCAGTGTGCGCAATGAGCGCCACCCTGCTGCTCGCAGTCCCCACCTCTGCCATCGGTGCCGAGGCGCCACTCGGCGTCCGCATCAACGAAGTCGTCTCCAATGGAGGCAGCCCAGACGACTGGATCGAGTTCTACAACCACTCGGACAGTGACGTCGACCTGAGCGGCTACATCGTCCAGGACAACAGCGACAAGAACCCGTACACGTTCCCCGTCGGGACGATTGTGACGCCGGGGGCATACCTCGTCATCGATACGCTCTCCGATGCGGGCGAGGGTGACTTCGACTTCGGGCTCGGCAAGGGCGACAGCGTGCGTCTGTTCGCGCCGGGCGACGCCAACGGCGCTGAGCCGCTGCTGCAGACGACCTGGCCCGTAGACACGCACGCCGTGCCGAGCTGGGGCGTGCAGGATGCGGGCGGCGAGCCGGTCTGGAGCATCACCACTGCATCGACCAAGGGCGCGGAGAACACCTTCGAAGTCGTTCCCGAAGAGCCGGAAGAGCCGGAAGAGCCCGAGACACCGGTCGCGGGTGCGGTCTTCATCAACGAGGTCGACTCGCAGCCCGCCGACTGGGTGGAGTTCTACAACCCGGGCGAGACGGCACTCGACGTCTCGGGATACGAGATCCGCGACAACTCCGACGACCACCGCTGGCAGTTCGCGCCGGGCACGTCGATCCCCGCAGGCGGATTTCTGCTCGTGGAGGAGGGCACGATCGGCATTGTGAACGGTGTCGAGACGGCCTTCCGCGATCCGATCGGCATCGGCTCCGCCGACCGCATCCGGCTGTTCGACACCTCCGGTGCGATGATCGACGACACCCTTCCTTGGGAGGGACATGCTGCGATCGACGGCGACTTCGCCGCCGCGACGCTCGCCCGCTGCGTCGACGGTGTGGGAGCCTTCGCGCTCGCGACGCCTACACCCGGAGCATCCAACACGTGCGTCACCCCCGCCGTCGTGATCAATGAGATCGAGTCGAACGGCGATGCGACCGATTGGGTCGAGGTACACAACACCGGCACGTCCGCCGTCGACATCTCCGGTTGGAGCGTGATGGACGACAAGCCCGCCGACCACGCGAGCGAGACCACTCCACTGCCCGCCGGCACGGTGCTCGCCGCCGGTGGATACTTCGTGTTCGACCAGCCGGTGAACTTCGTGTTCGGCCTCGGCGGCGGCGACACCGTCACGGTGCGCGACGCGAACGGCAAGACCGTCGCCGAGCACGTATACGCCGATCACGCGAAGGGCGTCTGGGCGCGTTGCGGCGACGAGTTCATCGATGCCGCCGTCTCGACCAAGGGCGCGGTGAACGACTGCGAGGACGGCGGTGACGGCGGCGGCGAGATCGATCTCGCACCCTGGCCGGGATCCGCCGACGTGCGGGTGCTGGACAGTGCTCCGATGTTCCTCGAGGACAGCTCAGGACTCGACGTCCAGGAGACCGCCGACGGTGCCTTCCTCTGGGCGGTCGACAACGGCGAGGGGCGAATCTGGAAGCTGAAGGCCGCGGCCGACGGCTCGGTGTCGATGGTCGACGGCTGGGCCGACGGCAAGCGCGTGCGCTTCCAGAAGGATGCCGCCGATCCCGGTGCTGCCGGTCCAGACACCGAAGGCATCACCACCGACGCCGACGGCCTGGTGTACGTGGCATCCGAGCGCGACAACAGCGCCAAGGGCGTCAACCAGAACAAGATCCTGCAGGTCGATCCGGACGGTTCGTCTGAAGACCTCGTGGCACTGGCCGAGTGGGACCTCACCGCGCTGCTTCCGGCCGTCGGTGCGAACCTCGGCATCGAGGCGGTCGAGTGGGTGCCGGATGCTGCGCTCGCCGGAAAGCTGTTCGATGACAACGCGCAGGCGGCCTACGACCCGGCGACGTACTCCGGCAAGAACGACGGCCTCTTCTTCGTCGCAGTCGAGGACAACGGCGGGGTGTACGCGTTCGCACTGACCGCCGACGGCTCGGCGGAACTCGTCTCGACGATCGATCCGGGCCTCGCAGGCGTCATGGCGCTGGACTACGACACGGTGCTCGGTGTGATGTGGGCCGTGTGCGACGACGGATGCCACGGAGCCTCCGCGCAGATCACCCTCAACGGCACTGCCAAGCCGGGCATCGCGCACTTCGCACGTGCGGCGGGCCTGCCCGACATCAATAACGAGGGGTTCGCGACGGCTCCGGCCTCGCTCGCGTCGAACGGGCAGCGTCCGGTGTGGTGGTTCGCCGACGGGTTCGCCTCCGAGGCGCTGCGCACCGGCACGTTGCCGGCTGGCGGCGGTGGCGAAGGCCCCGGTGAAGGTCCCGGCGAGGGTCCGGGCGAGGGTGGAAACCAGCCGGGTCCGTCGATCGAGCCGCTGCCCGGCGATGAGATCGTCGACGGCAACCGTGGGGGAGCGACGGTCGACAAGACGTCCGTCGCGCCTGGCGAGCAGGTGACGATCACGGTTGCGCAGCACGCCGGCGCCGACGTCGAGGTGTGGATGTACTCCGATCCGACGTTCCTCGCCGACGGCTCGCTGAATGCCGCGGGAGCGATCACGATCACGATCCCGAAGGATGCTTCACCAGGTGCTCACCGTCTCGCGGTCTACTCCGCGAACGGCGAGCTGCTGGGCTGGGTGAGCATCCAGGTCACGGCCGCAGGCGGCGGGCTCGCGGTCACGGGTTCCGAACTCCCGGCGGGCGCACTCGTGCTCGCACTGGGACTCCTGCTCGCCGGTGCGATCGCAGTGACCCTGCGTCGCCGGCGGCAGACGGCCTAGCCGAACACCGCTGAGGGCGCGTGGAGCCGATCGCTCCACGCGCCCTCAGCGTCTGCGCCGATCGATCAGTGCTTCGAATCGAACGGGCCTCTGCGGGTCGAGACGATGTCCTTGCCGAGCGGCATGAGCGAGATCGGCACCATTTTGAAGTCGGCGATTCCCATCGGGATGCCGATGATCGTGATGCACAGGGCGATGCCGGAGACGATGTGCCCGATCGCGAGCCACCACCCGGCGAGGACGACCCACACCACATTGCCGAGGAAGGCTCCGACCCCGCCTCTGGGCTTCTCGATGATCTGCCGCCCGAACGGCCAGAGGGCGTAGCCGGCGATGCGGAACGAGGCGATGCCCCAGGGGATCGTGACGATCAGGATGCACAGAATGATGCCTGCGAGCATGTAGCCCAGGAACAGCCAGAATCCGGACAGGACCAGCCAGATGACGTTGAGTATCGTGCGCATTGTTCTTCCCTTCTCTCAGTGCAGGTCGCGTCGCACGCGCCGACCGGACATGCTCTCGATGCGGAACCGCAGCGGCAGCACGCGCTCGCTGCCGGCCCACGGTTCGCGGCCGGTGATCGAGGAAGCCTCCTCGTCGCTCATTGTCGATATCCGTCCGTGCATCAGCACACTCCATCCCGTGCCTGCGAGGTCGTCGTGAAAGTCGATCTCGAACGCGACGAGCGAACTCGCATCGCCCGCGCGTCGCAGGAGGCCGTCGGAAGACGTGCGTATGAAGAGATCATTGCCTGACACGGCATAGTTGACCGGAAAGATCTGGACGCGCTCGTCCGCGACAAAGCCGATCCTTCCCACCGTCGTCGTGGTCAACAGCTCTCGGCACTGCTGCTCCTGCAGTTCGCTGATCATGTCTTCCTCCTATGCGGATTGCTGACGGGCGTTTGCGGCCCAGCCTGGACTCGTAACGTCATGGAGGAACGAGCCGTCGATGCGGAGTGACGCGATGCCCCACGAGATCGTGACGATCAGGCGCATGGCTCGATTCTGACACCCGCGGCCGAGAGCGCGCTGGGCATGCTGATCATTCGGATTCGTCTGGCCAGTACCTTGCTGTGCCGTCCTCGTTGTAGCCGAATATCGGCGGCGCGGCGGGGTGTTCGGCCGGAGGGAGCTTCTGTAACTCGGGTCGGTCGCCCGCCGTACCGGGAAGCGTCAACTCCGAGAGCGTTTGGGCGTCGCCGGGTTCGCAGGTGCTGTCGGCGTAAACGGTGGCGGAGTCAAAGAGTTCTCCGGGGCTGAAGTCGATGGTGATGCGTTGCACGTGGGCGTCGGGTTTCGCGGCTTGGATGGCGACGTTGGGAACATCACCGGTGTAGGTGCGGGTCTTGATGTCGGTCCACCCGTTCTCATCCAGCCATGCCCCGATGCGATGCGCGGCCTCGGCCGGTGTGCCGTCGATCCGCCATCCTTCGGGAGTGCCACGGGTCAGATCGAACTGGTAGCTGCCGTCACCGCAGGCCGAGGGGGCATCTCCGTATCCCAGGATTCGCCAGTCCCCGTCAAGGATCTGCAGTTGCACCTCGGCGACAGCGGCCTTGTATTCGAGGTTCACCGTCCTGGCCTGCTCGAACAGATCCTCATCGCTCACAGATTCCCCACATCCACTCAACACCAGCAACGCACTCACGGACACGGCGATCAGCCCCCACCGACGAGGTCGCATCACTGCACGGCCTCCTGGGCCGCAGCAGCGTCGACGAGGTCGATGATCGTCTGCTTGAAGGATTGTGACATCGGGTCAAGATACCCGACCGCCTCGTCATCCATGACGGGGACGGGGTCGCCGGTCAGTGATGGTTCGAACCCGTCGAAGCGGTAATACCACTCCGTACTGCGCTGAGAGTTGTGACCCTCGGTGCGCTCTCCGTGCTCCCCGGTCCCATCGCCGTAGCCGGGCACCCACCCTCCGTCGGCGCTGAACACTTCGACGCCATCGATCTCGCGAGGGTCGATCGAATGCTCGGATACCGGCCAGCGGCCGATCGGGGCGATGAAGTCGTCTTCCGCGTGAGTCGCATGCAGAGTCAGGAAGCCGTCGTCGATCTGGCTGCTCAACACTCTGGCGGTGTCGTCGGTGACGCCGGCGGACCCATAGAGCCAGACGTTGTCGACCAGTCCTGGGTTATCGGCGACCATCTGGGTTCCCGATGTCGTGCCGAGGGAGTGCAGGCCGAGATTGAGCTGCGCGTTCGGATTGTTCGCCTCGAAGCCACGGAGCAGCTGCGCCATCCGCTCTGCACCGGCGTCCGGGCGCTCGATGTTCCACACGTTGCCTGCGTCACCGGAATCCCACTCCATGAAGAGGACGGTCGCCGTCCCCGCTGAGGAACCGTGCTTGCTGAGCTCCCATTCGAGCTGCTGCTGCATTGCGATCGCGCTGCCTGACCATTCGCCGAGCTGACCCATGTCTGTCGCGATACCGTGTGTCAGCGTCGTGATCTGGTCGGCCCTGTCGACGTCGCCGAACCCGATACTCGCCCGCGGGCTGCCGTCGTCGGTCTCTAAGAAGAGGGACAGCAGCGACAGCGGCGGGTCGTTCGTCTGCATCGCCCGATCAAGCATGTCGCTCAGTTGCGACAGCTGCTCCCTTTGCGTGTCGCTCAGCTCCCCGGCGAGCAACTGCCTCAAGGTCTCGCGATTGAACTCGGTCTTGTCTGCCGCGCGCAGTCCGTTGAGGTTTCCGATGGCGAACGGGGCGAGGGCGAAGAGCTGGGCCAGCGGTCCGGTCGCCCACGCGCCCTCCCCGTCGGATCCACGAGAGGACTGAACTTCAAGGCCCTCCCACAACCGGATGGCCCGATCTGGGGCGACGAAGCCGACCGCGCTCGCGAAGTCGGGATGCGACGCGATCCACGCTTCGACCGTCGATCTGTCGGCAGTACTCAGCCATTCGAGTCGAGCCGCAGAGGCGTCGGACAGGGAGAGCTCAAGACGCTCCGCCAGACCTAGGTGCGTGATCGGTCCCATCGGATACGACGTCTCCACGACGCCCCAGTACGTCTGAGATACGCGCAGCGGCTCACCCCAAGCGCCGCGCACCTCGTCTCCGCCACTGATCCTCTTCAGCTCGCCGGCGATCGATTCCTCGGCATCATCGATGTCGCGGCGAAATCGCTCGATGTCGGACTGCAGATCGCTGACCGCGCGGTCGGCGGAATCCGCCGCGTGCAGGGCGTCCATACGATCCGCACGTGCGCTCGTCGTCGTCGACGAGTCTGGATCCCTGTCGAACGCCGCCCAGTAGGCGGTCTCCGCCGTCTGAGCATCCGCCTGCGCGTCGGCATGTTCCTGGTTCACCGTGATGATCCGTGCGGCCAGCTCCTCACGGCGCGTCTTCAACGAGGGGAAGACGTATGTCGCGGCATCCGACAGCACGCGGCGGCCCTCGAACATGGCCGTGACGAAATCCTGCATGGACGCGGTTGGCGGGTCCAGCATGATCGCCGCGCCTTCGGCACCGGTCACGTCGAACACCTCCGGAATGCGTTTCCAGCGCTCCTGGGCATCCAGCATCGCCGACTGCAGTGTCGTCGCGGCAGAGGTGATCTGCTCCACGAGAGCCTCAACAGCCGCAGCATCGAGCACGTGCGGAAGCGACGCCGAGACCGCGCTCACTGGTACGACCCCGCAGTGATATAGGCCGCGCGAGGCGCAATGCCCCAGGCATCCTCGGCGTGCTTCTCCGCCGCCGAGATGTTGTCCGCCATCTGCTCATCGCCCGCGACGATCGCGACAGTCGCCTCGCCCACTGCCGCCGCTGAACCGCTGACCGAATGCATGAGTTTGCCGGGAACGAGCCGGCGCTGCGACATGAACGATTCCCAGGCGGAGGAGAGCACGGTGCGTCCGTCCGCGGTCAGAGCCGCCCCGCCGCTCGTTGCCGCATCGTCGATGCCGGTGTATGCGCTCTCGAACTGCGGACCCAGGTCGTCTATCCCGGCGAGAACGCCGAGCACGCCATCCGGATCGACCCGCCACTGTCCCAACGCGACCCCCCGATCGTGCGCGGATCGCGCAACTCCGGCCAGCTTATCGGCGATGCGGATGCCACGGCTAGAGGCGGCGACCGACGTCGGTGCCCCGGCCTAGACTCATAAGGTCATGACCGAAGCTCCTCTCATCGTTCCCGCCGTTCCGGGCCAGCAGGGCCAGGACGACCTTCTCGCCGGCCTCAACCCCCAGCAGCTCGAGGCGGTCACGTATCGCGGCCCTGCACTGCTCATCGTCGCCGGTGCTGGCTCGGGCAAGACCAGCGTGCTCACACGCCGCATCGCCTCGCTGCTGCGAAGCAGGGAGGCGTGGCCGAGTCAGATCCTCGCGATCACCTTCACCAACAAGGCCGCGGGCGAGATGCGCGAGCGCGTCGTCGACCTCGTCGGCGATGCCGCGCGGGGAATGTGGATCTCGACGTTCCACTCCGCATGCGTGCGCATCCTGCGTCGCGAGGCCGACCAGTTCGGCTTCACCAAGTCGTTCACGATCTACGACTCCGGCGACTCGCGCGCGCTCATCAAACGACTGGTGAAGGAACACGAGGCCGACGCCTATGGTCTGACCCCGGCAGCGACGCAGTCGCGTATCTCGAAGCTCAAGAACGAGCTCGCCGACGCCGAGTCGTTCGCGCGACAGGCCAACATGTCCGATCCGGCGGAGCGCAAGTTCGTCGAGATCTTCGCCGACTACCAGCGGCAGCTGCGCAAGGCGAACGCGTTCGACTTCGACGACCTCATCGGCCAGACCGTGTTCCTGTTCCGGGCGTTTCCGAAGGTCGCCGACACCTACCGACGGCGTTTCCGGCACATCCTGGTCGACGAGTATCAGGACACCAACCACGCCCAGTATTCGCTCATCCATGAGCTGACTCGCCCCGTGTCGAGCGACGCACCGGATCCATATGCGGCGAACGGCATGATGATCTTCGAACCCGAAACGACTCCTGAACTCGAGGGAGCGTCGCTCACCGTGGTCGGCGACTCCGATCAGTCGATCTACGCCTTCCGCGGGGCCGACATCCGCAACATCAGCGAGTTCGAACGCGACTTCCCCGGAGCGCGCGTGGTGCTGCTCGAGCAGAACTACCGCTCGACGCAGAACATCCTCTCGGCCGCGAACGCCGTGATCGGCAACAACTTCGACCGCAAGGACAAGAAGCTCTGGAGCGACAGGGGAGCGGGCGACAAGATCGTCGGGTTCACCGGCTACTCGCAGCACGATGAGGCGCAATTCGTCGCCGATGAGGTCGAGGCCCTGCGCCGCACCGGCATGCCGTACTCGGAGATGGCGGTGTTCTACCGCACGAACTCGCAGTCGCGTGCGCTGGAGGAGATCTTCATCCGCTCGGCCGTGCCGTACAAGATCATGGGCGGCACGAAGTTCTACGAGCGTGCCGAGATCAAAGACGCCATGGCCTACCTCATCGCGGTGGCCAACCCCGCAGACGAGATGTCCGTGCGTCGCATCCTGAACAAGCCCCGCCGGGGCATCGGCGATGTCACCGAGACCGCGATCGCCCGCTTCGCCGAAGACCACGGCATCTCGTTCCGTGAGGCGTTGTCGGTTCCGGGTCAGCTCGGTGTTGGGCCGAAGATCCAGGCCGGAATCGGCCATCTGGATGCCGTGCTGAAAGAGGCGACGGAGATCCTGCTGCCGTCCTCGGGCGAAGTGCCGCCGTCGACCTCCGTCGCCGAAGGGCTCACCCTGCTGATCGCGAAGAGCGGCTACCTCGACGCCCTGCGCGCCAGCCGCGATCCTCAGGACGAAGCCCGCGTCGAGAACCTCGATGAGTTGGTCGCCGTCACCCGTGATTTCGCCCGCAACAACCCCGACGGCACGATCGTCGACTTCCTGACCGAGGTGGCGCTGGTCGCCGATGCCGACGATCTGGACGACGAGTCGGGCTCGGTGTCGATGATGACGATGCACACGGCCAAGGGACTGGAGTACGACGCGGTGTTCGTCACCGGCGTCGAGGAAGACCTCATACCGCACCGCATCTCGGCAGGGGAACCGGGCGGCCCGCAAGAGGAGCGCCGGCTGTTCTACGTCGGCATCACGCGTGCGCGCAAGCGTCTGCACCTTTCGCTCGCGATGACGCGCGCCCAGTTCGGCGAGGTGACGGTGGCGATGCCGAGCCGGTTCCTGCAGGAGATCCCGGGCGACCTGGTCGACTGGCGGCAGTCGCCCGGCGACGTGAACTCCCGCGGCGGCACGCAGTCGCGT
Organism: Microbacterium murale; assembly: GCF_030815955.1. Taxonomy (NCBI): domain Bacteria; kingdom Bacillati; phylum Actinomycetota; class Actinomycetes; order Micrococcales; family Microbacteriaceae; genus Microbacterium; species Microbacterium murale. The sequence continues at coordinate 2,948,808 of NZ_JAUSXK010000001.1, forward strand.
GCGCTCAATGCGCGTCGCGGCGGCGGATCCGGCGGCTTCGGCTCGGGCGGCGACCGCTTCGGTGTGAAGCCCTTGGCACCCCGTGACGCGCTCAAGCCCCTGTCCACCTCGATGGACAAGTTCCCCAACAAGGTCACGGGCAAGGTGCGTGACAACGGTGACCTCGAACTCACCGCGGGGGACCGCATCCGTCACTCCGATTTCGGCGAGGGACGCGTGGATGCCGTCACAGGCGAAGGCGCGAAGCGCATCGCCCACGTGCGGTTCGAGACGGCCGGGCTGAAGAAGCTCCTCATCAAGATCGCTCCGATCGAGAAGCTGTAGTTCGGGTCGCCACAGCATCAACCGCTCGATGCCGTGGTGCCGTGCTCGTGCGCTCGCCGCGCCAGGTTAGGCTGACAAGCATGGCTCTGTTCTCCCGCCGCAAGAAGACCGACGACGCCGTCTCCGAGGCTCAGGCGATCACGGAGGAGGCGGGTGCCACGGCAGCCGAGGCCGGGGCTATTGACGCGGCAGCAGTCTCGCCCGTCGAGAGTGCCGCAGAGACACCCGCCGAGTCGGTGCCGCAGATCGGCATCTCGGTGCAGGCGTTCCGCGGTGTCGGCGCGGCCGCCGGCCCAGAGGTGAAGCTGCCCGATCCGGATGAGCCGAAACCGAGCAGTCCCGTCGCGGCTCCTCGGCCGACGGCGTCCGCTCCCACGGCACCCCAGAAACGCACGCTTCCTCTCGCGCCGGCACTGCCGCCGGAGCAGACCGAATCGGTTCCCGGCATGAAGGACAACGTGCTGCTGCGCACGGCACTCGCTGAGATCGAGGAAGGCGCAACCAACGAACAGTTGATCGGCGTACTGCGTCAGATGCTTCAGGGCCACCTCTTCCTGCGCGTGAACGGTGACGCCCGCGCACAGATCAGCGAGGGCAAGCCGCTGTCGGTCGCCGTCGTGCGTGACGGTGAGCGCGCGTTCATGCTCGCGTTCAGCTCGGCGATCGCAGTGCGCGATTCCGTTCAGCGTGAGACGGACCCGACCGCGACATCCGCAGTGGCGCAGCCGGTCACGGCCGTGTTGCAGCAGGTTGTGTCAGGCAAGTTCAGCGGACTCATCATCGACAACGCCTCTGGGGCGCACCGCGCGGTGTTCCCGATCGAGATCCTGACGAAGGCTCTCGAGCAGGCCGACCCGGATATGACGATCAAGTCACTGCTTGCGGCTCCACGCGAGCAGAACACGGCGCAGAAAGTCGGCGACGCCCTCGCCAAGACGAAGGTCTGGGTCGCGGTCAATGACGGCACCGGCGGCGGAAAGGTCGGGATCGCCGAGGCGCAGACCGCTGACGGTCGTCGCTTCCTGCAGGTGTTCTCGCATCCGCTGGAGGTCGTCGCGCTCGGACGTGGCGACAAGCCGCTGCCGTTCACGCCACAGCAGCTCGCCAAGGTGCTCACCAGCCACGCGACGATCGCCGGCGTGCTGGTCGACTCTGCCGGACCGTCGCTGATCGTCGAGCGCGACGCGCTGGCCGCGGTGAGCGTGCTCGCGGTCGATATCGGCGACTGACACTTTCGCGCCCGGATCGCCCGCCCTAGTCTCGGAGCATGGCTTCTGAGCGCAGGACGTTGACCGTCACCGATCCCGATGGGGAGAGGGAGATCGACCTATCGAGTCCGAACAAGGTGATCTGGCCGGAGCCCGGTGTCACCAAGGCTGAACTCGCCGAGTACTTCCAGGTCGTGTCGGAGCCGTTCCTCAACGCGAACGGTGACCGGCCGGTCTCACTGGAGCGCTTCCGTGCCGGTATCGGCGGCGAGAGCTTCTTCTCGAAGAACCCGCCCAAGGGCACCCCAGACTTCGTGGATGCCGTGATGGTGACGTACAACAGTGGGCGCCAGCATCCGCAGATCGTCCTCAACCGGCCCAGCGCGATCGTCTGGGCGGTGCAGATGAACACGATCGTCTTCCACCCGTGGGCGTCGCTCGCGTCGGAGACCGACAACCCCGTCGAACTGCGCATCGACCTCGATCCGCAACCCGGGACGGACTTCGCGGATGCTGTCACCGCCGCCCACGGTCTGCGTGAGGTGCTGCGCGAGGCAGAGCTGGAGCCCTTCATCAAGACCAGCGGCAATCGCGGCCTGCACGTGTTCTGCCCGATCGAGCCGACGCACGAGTTCCTCGAGGTGCGCCACGCCGTGATCGCCGCCGGGCGAGAGCTGGAGCGGAGGATGCCGGAGCAGGTCACCATGAACTGGTGGAAGGAAGAGCGCGGAGAGCGCATCTTCATCGACTTCAATCAGGCGAACCGCGACCGCACGATGGCGGGTGCTTACAGCCCCCGCGCGCTCCCGGCCGCGACGGTGTCGACGCCGGTGGAATGGGACGAGCTCGACGGCCTCGATCCCACAGCGTTCACGGTGCGCAGCATCCCGAAGCGACTCGCCGATGTCGGTGATCCGTGGGCCGACATGCAGAAGTCACCCGGACGGATCGACACGCTGCTCGGCTGGTGGGAACGCGATGTCGAGAACGGCCTCGGCGAGCTGTCGTTCCCTCCGGAGTTCCCGAAGATGCCGGGTGAGCCGCCGCGTGTGCAGCCCAGCAAGCGGGTTGCGGAGAACTGGGACGCAGAGGGCAATCGGGTGGAGGACTGACGTCGGCTGAACCGATCTCAGGTCGGGATCACACCAGGACGTGTGCGAGGTCGTAGCCGGCAACGGTGTCGAGCTGGTCGTAGGTGCACGAGTGGGCATCGCGATCCGGACGCCAGCGCTCGAACTGCACGGTGTGCCGGAATCGTGCACCCTCCAACTGGTCGTAGCGGACCTCCAACACGCGTTCAGGGCGGAGCCGGACGAACGAGACGTCTTTCGAACCGGAGAAGCGACTGCGCTCGCCCTCTCCCTTCACCGTTTCGCCTGCCTCGTCGCGCTGGACGAGGGGGGCCAGTTCTTGCACGAGCTCCTGGCGCATCTTGTCACTCCAGGCCGCGACTCCGCCGACCTGGCGGAGCACGCCGTCGTCGTCGTGGAGCCCGACGAGCAGAGATCCGACACCTGACCCGGACTTGTGGATGCGGTAGCCGAGCGCCACGACGTCCGCCGTACGGGCGTGCTTGATCTTGATGAGCGTGCGCTTGCCAGGTGCATACGGCTGGTCGAGGGGCTTCGCGACGACGCCGTCGAGGCCCGCACCCTCGAACTCGTCGAGCCATTTCCTTGCCGTCGCAGGATCCTCGGTCGTGCGGGTGAGGTGCAGTGGATGCTGCGTCTCGGCGAGCAGCTGTTCAAGTCGCGCACGGCGCTCGCGGAACGGCGTCTGCTGCAGGTCGTCCTCTCCTTCCGCGAGCAGGTCGAACGCGATGAACATCGCCGGGGTCTCTGCGGCGAGGCGTTCGACCCGGGAAGCGGCTGGGTGGATGCGCTGGCTGAGCGCCTCCCAGTCGAGCCGCTGGGCACCCGGCTCGCCCGTGGCGACAACGATCTCGCCGTCGAGCAGGCACGGACCGGGAAGGATCTTCGACAGCGCCTCGACGAGTTCGGGGAAGTAGCGCGTGAGCGGCTTCGCCCCACGGGAACCGATCTCGAACGTCTCGCCGTCCCAGGCGATCAGGCCGCGAAACCCATCCCACTTCGGCTCGAACAGCAGCCCTCCGGGAGCCTTCGCCGGGTCGGGAATCGACGCTGCGGCTTTTGCGAGCATCGGTGCGGGGATCTCGTAGCGCATGCGTCCATCTTGCTCGGTCACGACGAGGGTGAAAACCCCTGCATCGTCGCCGGGAACGCGCGACCGCACACGGGCACCGGCTCATTCGGTAACTTTCGCCCCGCCAGACGTGCGATCCTGAGATAACGATGAATGAAATTCAGGGGCCGACCCCCGCAGGCACCTCCCGTCCATACCGCAATCTCTCCGAGGCGCTGCGCGCGCACCGAATCGACACGCAGAATCACGAGTTCATCGTGTCGATCACGGATGCCGTCGGCATCTCCTCATTCATCGATCGCGGTCGATACATCGAGGCGATCCGCCTCAGCGGCGGCACACCGCTGCACATCGGCAAGACGTACACCAACGGATTCGCCGAGGACGAGCAGGTCGTCGTGGGTGCGACCGCGCTGCGGCTGCGGCCGAGCGAAGGCCGTGAGCCGTACTTCTACGTCACGCATCCGAGCGAGTTGCGTCCCGTCGCCGAGAAGACCGCTACGGCACGCGCCCCGCGCAAGGTCGCATCGTCCGTCAGCGCGGCTCGGCCCACCAAGACGAACGAGCGTGACTACGGCACATGCGACGTGTGCTTCATGGTGCGCACCGCGTCGGGTAAGTGCAGCTGCGACAGCTGAGCGGCCTGCGCGGGACGGATTGACTCAGGCGTCGATCCGCAGAGCGGTGCGTCTCAGCCGAGGTCGGACTGCAGGCGGCGGGTGACCTCGGCGATCGGCATGGCCCGGGGGAAGACCGCGACGACCATGTCGTCGTGGGCTTCATCTGCGGCATCCGGAAGCACACCGTATCTGCGCCGCACATCGTCCAGAGCGCTCTGCAGCACCGACGGAGCAACGCGCTTCGTGCCGCGGAGCAACTGGCGCAGCACGTGGTTGTGCACAGCAGTGACGAGGGCCGCGAAACCGACCGCATCCAGCGGGTCGATCCCCGGTAGGGCACCGCGGAGATACTCGTCGAAAAGCCGTTCGTAGCGGAACACTGTCACGATCTCGCGCTCGCGCAGCGCCGGAACCTGGCGCACGACCTGATAGCGCAGGCGCGCGATCTCGGGATCGTGAGCGAAGTGCGAGAAGACGTGCTGGGATGCTTGGCAGACGGCATCCCACGGATCGCGATGGCCCTCGGCGAGAAATGCTCTCACCTCTTCCAGCAGTACCTCGTGGTCGGTGAAGACGACATCCTCTTTACCGCCGAACTGGCGGAAGAAGGTGGATCGCGAAACGCCTGCCGCTTTCGCGATCTGCTCCACCGAGGTCTGGTCGAAACCCTGGAGGCGGAACAAGTCGAGCGCTGCGGCGACGACGCCGGTGCGCGGGTCTGCGGACTGATGCATAGCGAGAAGCCTAGACCGATCTGTGAATGACGCGTGCGCGTGTGACCCCGGGCAGGGGACGGTTCAGAACGGGGGTGCGGATGCCACGGTGCGTGGTGGGGGTTTGCTTTCGTGGCCGGTGGGTGTGATGACTTGGACCGAATTGTCCGGGCGGTTGCGGTAGATCGCGCGGGTGTGGTGTCGGTGCGTGTGGTCGCGGGGGCAGAGGGGTCTGAGTTCGTTGATGTCGGTGGTGCCGCCGTGGGCCCAGGGGGTGGTGTGGTCGATGTCGGCGTCTTGGGCGAGGCGGTTGCAGCCGTCTCTGGCGCAGGTGCCGTGTTGCAGGATGAGCCATTCGCGTTGTGCCGGGGTGGCGCGGCGGCTGCGGCGGTCCATGTCGATGACGATGCTGCGGATCGGGTCGATGATCACGCGGCGGAAGGCTGTCGTGTCGAGGAACAGTTGCTTCGCGGTGAGGGGGTCGATCGGACCATGCCCGACGAGCTCGGCCTCCTGGGCGGGCACGGTCTCCCCGTCCAAGAGTTGAACGGGGATGGTGACGAAGATCTTCGTCTTGACCGCGGTGTCCGTGCCGATACCGCGCAACCAGTCGGAGCACAGATCGGCGCGGATCTGGTCACGGCTGCGGCACTCGTTCGGGTTCTTCTGCAGATTCTTCGCCGCCGACGTCAACCGGCGCTTCGCCGCGATCGCCTCGATGGTCGGGATGTATGCCATGAACCAGCTCATGCCGTCTTCGTCCTCGTGAACCACCACGCGGCGGCCACGAACCTTGCGAGCATGCCGCTCCGTGGCCCCGACCGGATCGAGGCGATCAACCAGGGTACGCAACCGACGCAGGAACGCCGCCGGTGGACACGAGAACGCCCACTCCGACGTCGCGTCATCGATCAACCGCATCGCACGTCGCTCCAGATCACGCTCTTCATCCGACGCATCCACCGCAGCGCGCACTCTCGCCAGTTCACCGACGGTGCGACCGACCAGATACATCGATACGAAACCATCGCGGGCATGGCGCCACAGGTTGGGCAGGTGAGCCATCGCCTCCTCTGCGACGAACAGTGCACCTCGCACGTACTCTTCCGAACACCTCAGTCGCAGCGCGATGTCGAAGATCGCGGCACGCTCGGCCTGCGCCACAGCATCCTTATCTGTTGTGCGGTGGACGTAGACCTCGGGATTGCGGCGAGCCAGAGCGACAGCATCCGCAATCCGCGCCGAACGGCTCGCGGCGTAGCGATTCAGATCGATATCCGCACACTGCAGATCATCGATCGCTGACTCGACGATGGACGCGGCGTCAGATGGCCGGTCGTCTACATCGTCGAACCAGGGTTCCATGAACTCAGATTAGCGTAAAGTTTCGATGAAAACAACGGAGCAGTGCAGAAAACAAGTAGATATGTTCTATTGATCTCGAATCCGAGAGCGAGAATGACGGCAGCCAGGGCGCGCTCGCGTGACCCGGAGCGTTCAGTCGGAGGTAGTAGGCTTTAGGACTGGTCGATGTCTCGACATCGAGAGACTTTCCGGACCGAGACCCAGTGAAGGAAGCACAGTGGATCTGTACGAGTACCAGGCACGAGACGTTTTCGAGAAGTACGGAGTGCCGGTCCTCGCCGGCATCGTCGCGGACACCCCCGAGGAGGTGAAAGCGGCCGCAGAGAAGATCGGCGGTGTCGTCGTCGTCAAGGCGCAGGTCAAGACCGGCGGTCGAGGCAAGGCCGGTGGCGTCAAGGTCGCCAAGACCCCCGATGAGGCGTACGAGGCGGCCAAGGCGATCCTGGGTCTGGACATCAAAGGTCACATCGTCAAGCGCGTCATGGTCGCCCAGGGTGCGGCTATCGCCGAGGAGTTCTATTTCTCGGTGCTGCTCGACCGCGCCAACCGCTCCTACCTCTCGCTGTGCTCAGTCGAAGGCGGCATGGAGATCGAGATCCTCGCTGTTGAGAAGCCGGAGGCGCTCGCTCGCATCGAGGTCAACCCGCTGACCGGTATCGACAAGGACAAGGCCGTCGAGATCGCTCGTGCAGCGAAGTTCCCCGAAGACCTCGTCGAGAAGGTCTCCGACGTCTTCGTCAAGCTGTACGAGGTCTACAAGGGCGAGGATGCCACGCTCGTCGAGGTCAACCCGCTGGTGCTCACCGAAGCCGGCGACATCGTCGCCCTCGACGGCAAGGTCACGCTCGACGAGAACGCTTCAGAGATCCGCCACCCGGAGCACGAGGCGCTCGAGGACAAGGACGCCGCTGACCCGCTCGAGGCCAAGGCCAAGGAATCCGGCCTCAACTACGTCAAGCTCGACGGTCAGGTCGGCATCATCGGCAACGGTGCAGGACTCGTCATGTCGACGCTCGACGTCGTCGCCTACGCCGGTGAGAACCACAACGGCGTCAAGCCCGCGAACTTCCTCGACATCGGCGGCGGCGCCAATGCGCAGATCATGGCTGCCGGCCTCGACGTCATCCTCGGAGACGCGCAGGTCAAGAGCGTGTTCGTGAACGTGTTCGGCGGGATCACCTCGTGCGTCGCCGTCGCGGAGGGCATCGTGAAGGCGCTGGAGATCCTGGGCGACGCCGCCACCAAGCCTCTGGTCGTCCGCCTGGACGGCAACCAGGTCGAGGAGGGTCGCGCCATCCTCGCAGAGGCGAACCACCCGCTTGTCACCCTCGCCGCCACCATGGACGAGGGCGCCGACAAGGCCGCCGAGCTCGCCAACGCCTGACGCCAAAGAGACATAAGGACTGAAGAAATGTCGATTTACCTCAACAAGGACTCCAAGGTCATCGTCCAGGGCATCACCGGCGGCGAAGGCACCAAGCACACGGCTCTCATGCTGAAGGCCGGCACCCAGGTCGTCGGCGGCGTCAACGCCCGCAAGGCCGGCACGACAGTCGCGCACACCGACAAGGACGGCGCAGCCGTCGAGCTCCCCGTCTTCGGCTCGGTCGCCGAGGCGATCAAAGAGACCGGCGCTGACGTGTCGATCGCCTTCGTTCCCGGCGCCTTCACGAAGGACGCCATGATCGAGGCCATCGACGCCGAGATCCCGCTGCTCGTCGTCATCACCGAGGGCGTTCCCGTCGGCGACAGTGCTGAGGCGTGGGCCTACGCGCAGAGCAAGGGCAACAAGACCCGCATCATCGGCCCGAACTGCCCCGGCATCATCACGCCCGGCGAAGCGCTCGTCGGCATCACCCCGGCGAACATCACCGGCAAGGGCCCGATCGGCCTCGTCTCGAAGTCGGGAACCTTGACCTACCAGATGATGTTCGAGCTGCGCGACCTCGGCTTCTCGACCGCCATCGGCATCGGCGGCGACCCGGTCATCGGTACAACGCACATCGACGCGCTCGCCGCGTTCGAGGCAGACCCCGAGACCAAGGCCATCGTCATGATCGGCGAGATCGGTGGCGACGCGGAAGAGCGCGCTGCCGACTACATCAAGGCGAACGTCACGAAGCCGGTCGTCGGCTACGTTGCGGGCTTCACCGCTCCTGAGGGCAAGACCATGGGCCACGCCGGCGCCATCGTCTCCGGCTCTGCAGGCACCGCTCAGGCGAAGAAGGAGGCCCTCGAGGCCGCCGGCGTCAAGGTCGGCAAGACGCCGTCCGAGACCGCTGACCTGATGCGCGCGATCATCGAGGCGCTGTAACACCTCACCTGCGATGAAGGCCCCGGAGTCCGCTCCGGGGCCTTCACGCGTTTCTACGTTCGTCTGTGGCGCCGTCCGCACCCGTGGCTCAGTGCCCACGCCGATGGAAGAAGGCTTTCCGGGCTTCCAAGGCGGGAAAAGCCCGGAAACCGTCCTCCCGTGGGCGGCGAGTGAGGGTGGCCGACGTCAGATCCCGACGCCGAACAGCGCTTCGATCGGACCGCGAGCGAAGAACAGCACGAAACCGAAGGCGACGATCCACAGCAGCGGATGGATCGTCTTCGCCTTGCCGGAGAGAGCGTTGACGACGACCCAGCTGACGAAGCCTGCGCCGATGCCGTTGGCGATCGAGTAGGTCATGGGCATGACGGTCGCCGTGAGGAACACCGGCAGCAGCACACGGAAGTCGCCGAAGTCGATGTGCCGGATCTGAGACAGCATCATCGCGCCGACCAGCACCAGAGCGGCCGCAGCGACGGCGCCGGGCACGAGCGAAGTGAGCGGTGTGAAGAACATCGCGAGCAGGAACAGCACACCGGTGACGGATGTCGCAAGACCAGTACGTGCGCCCTCGCCGATGCCGGAGCCAGACTCGACGAACACCGTCGCGGACGACGATGAGGTGGCGCCGCCCACGATCGCGCCGACGCCCTCGACGACCAGCGCCGACTTGATGCGTGGGAAGTCGCCCTTCGCATCAGCGAGATCGGCTTCCTTGGCGAGACCGGTCATGGTGCCCATGGCGTCGAAGAAGTTCGAGAACACGAGAGTGAACACGAACATGACGAGTGCGACGAAACTGACCTTGGTGAAATCGAATCCGAAGTCGACGGCGCCGATCAGGCTGAGGTCGGGCAGGCTCATGATGCCGCCGGCGAAACCGAAGTCGAGACCGAACGGCCAGATCAGGTTGACGATCGCCGCGAGCACGGTTCCGCCGACGAGGGCGATGAGGATGGCGCCCTTGAGGCGCACGGCGATCAGCACGCCGCCGAGCAGAAGCGTGATCACGAAGAGCAGCGTCGGCAGGCTCGCCACAGACCCGCCGACACCCAGATCGACCGGAGGAGAGTCATTGCCCGTCGCGGTGACGAAGCCGGCATTCACGAAGCCGATGAAAGCGATGAACAGGCCGATGCCGACAGTGATGGCGAGCTTGAGCTGCACGGGCACGGCGTCGAAGATCATCTTGCGAAGGCCGGTGGCGGCCAGCAGCACGATCACGATGCCGTTGATCATGACGAGCGCCATGGCTTCGGGCCATGTCACCGATCCGACGACGGTGAATGCGAGGAACGCGTTGATCCCGAGCCCTGCCGCGAACGCGAACGGCAGACGGGTGATGATGCCGAAGAGCAGAGTCATGATGCCGGCGGTCAGCGCCGTGGCCGCTGCGACCGCGCTGCCGTCGAGGACTGTGCCGTCGACATCGGGCGTCGAGAGGATGATCGGATTGAGGATCACGATGTACGCCATCGTGACGAAAGTCACAACGCCGCCGCGCACCTCGGTGCCGATCGTGGAGCCGCGTCGGCTGACTTCGAAGAAGCGATCGAGCGCGTTCTTCGGTTCAGCGGTGTGCTGCGGGGTGGGCGAGGGGACAGTTGTCATCGGGGAACCTCCGTGGAGACGATATCGTGTCCGCGGTGCAGCGCGCGCCCCCGCGGGGCAGTCAGGTTCTCGTCGTAGTCTCGTTGAGTCATGCAACGCCTCCTCGTCGCGATCCTCGCCGCTGTCGATGCCGCCATCGCGGCCGCCGTCGGCCTCGTCGTGCTGCTCGCGCCGCTCACCCTGCTGTGGACGCTCGCCTTCGGAGCATCGGCCGATTGGGGTGCTCTCTGGCCCGCAGCGGGGACCCTCTGGCAGCTGGGCCACGGTGTGCCCCTGGAGATCGTCATCCCCGACGAGATCGTGATCGCCGTCGGCATCTCGCCGGCCGCAGCGCACTTCACCCTCTCGCTCACTCCGCTGGCGTTCCTGATCTTCACTCTGCTGTTCGCCGCACGATCCGGTACCAGAGCCGCCCGCTCCGGAGCCTGGCTGCTCGGTGCCTTCGCCGGGTCCGTGACCTTCGCGCTGATCGCCGTCGGCGTGGCGTACACCGCACGCACCGACGCTGCACGGGCTCCGTTCGCCCTCGCCATCCTGCTGCCGTCTGCCGTGTACCTCGTAGGCGCGCTCTGCGGTGCCGTCCGCTACGCCTGGCGCGAGGGTGACGGCGGCCTCATCGACCGACTGCACGATGTCGTGGACGGGTGGGGCGAGTGGGGAGTGCTCCCCGCAGAGATCGTGCGCGGCACTGCCGTGGTCATCGTCAGCCTCACCGGCATCGCCGGCGTCGCTGTAGCCGTCGCCGTGCTGCTGCGCGGGGGAGAGGTGGTGGCGCTCTTCGAATCGGCGCGCGTCGATGCGACGGGCGTCACGATCCTCACCCTCGGCCACCTCGCCTACCTGCCGACACTGCTGGTGTGGGCTGTGGCCTGGCTGGCAGGACCTGGGATATCGGTCGGCGTCGGCACCGCGGTCTCGCCCGCGGGCACGCAGCTCGGCGTCGTGCCCGGCATCCCCATGCTCGGCCTGCTGCCGGAGAACGGTTCGATCTGGATGCTCATCGTCGTGCTGCTGCCGATCGGCGCCGGCGCTTTCGCCGGCTGGGTCGTCCGCTCCCGGCTCGTCTGGGAGGACGTGGCCCGCCCGTTCGCCCCCCGCGTCGCCATCACCGCTGGCATCGCACTGTGCAGCGCCGGGATCACCGCGATCGCTGCGGTGCTCGCATCCGGGTCCATCGGGCCAGGGCGACTGGCAGAGACCGGCCCGCACGTCGGATGGCTGTCGCTCGCGATCGGGGCAGAGGTGCTGGTCGGTGCCGCCATCCTGCTGCTCGCCCCGCGGCACCGCGACGAACTCGCCGAAGAGCGCACCGATCGCTGGGTGGCGGAGATGGGCGCCTCGCCGACGGCGGATGCCGGTGCCGTCGTTGCGGGCTCGAGACCCGCAGTCGACTGGAACTCCGATGACCAGGATGCGAACGACACGGCGCCGCTGGACGACCACGGATTCTTCGGGGACAGCAGCACTCCTACGCACCGCTAGACTGGCCGGGTGCTCACGGTCGCCGTTCTCATCTCGGGCACCGGCTCGAATCTCCGCGCTCTTCTCGAAGCCGCACGCCACCCCGACTTCCCCGCGCGGATCGTCGTCGTCGGTGCCGATCGCGACGCCGAAGGCCTCGCTCACGCTGAGGAATTCGGCATCCCGAGTTTCACCGTCCCGTTCCGCGCATTCGCCGATCGCGAGTCATGGGGTGCGGAGCTCGGACATCGGCTCGACGCCTGGAGCCCCGACCTCATCGTGCTCAGCGGCCTCATGCGGCTGCTGCCGGCGTCGCTGGTCGCGCGCTACACGCCGCAGATCATCAACACGCATCCGGCGTACCTTCCGGAGTTCCCAGGTGCCCACGGCGTCCGAGACGCGCTCGCAGCCGGCGTCACGCAGACCGGAGCCAGCGTCATCGTCGTCGATGACGGCATCGACAGCGGACCGATCCTCGCTCAAGAACGCGTTCCGGTGCTGCCCGATGACACCGAGAACACCCTGCATGAGCGCATCAAGCCCGTCGAACGCCGTCTGCTCATCGACGTCGTTCGGCGCATCGCCACCGGCGACCTCGCACTGACCCATTGACCTGTTGACATCCTGATCCGCCCCGAACCTCGCACGAAGGAGCCCTCCATGGCCGGCCCGCGCCACGACTCGTCCCTGTACAGCGAACGCGACACCGTGCCGATCCGGCGCGCCCTCGTCTCGGTGAGCGACAAGACCGATCTCCTGGTGCTCGCAGCGGCGCTCGCCGAGGCCGGCATCGAGATCGTCTCGACCGGATCGACGGCCGCGACCATCCGCGAGGCAGGCCACGACGTGACCGATGTCGCCGCGGTCACCGGTGTCGACGAGATGCTCGACGGACGGGTCAAGACCCTGCATCCTCGGATCCACGGCGGTCTCCTGGCGGACCTGCGCCTCGAGGACCACGCCCGGCAGCTCGACGACCTCGACATCGACCCGTTCGAGCTCGTCGTCGTGAACCTGTACCCGTTCGTCGAGGCTGTCGCATCCGGTGCATCCGGTGACGACGCCGTCGAGCAGATCGACATCGGCGGCCCCGCCATGGTGCGCGCGGCGGCGAAGAACCACGCCAATGTCGCGGTCGTCGTATCGCCGGAGTCGTACCCTGCGATCATCGAGGCGATAGAGGCCGGCGGCACCACGCTGTCGCAGCGTCGTGAACTCGCGGCGCGCGCGTTCGCGCACACATCCACTTACGACACTGCAGTCGCTGCCTGGTTCGCCGAGGGCACGCTCAACAACGGCGGCGAGCTGCCGGAGCACCTCACGATCAAGGCCGAGCGCCTGTCCACGCTGCGTTATGGCGAGAACGCGCACCAGCGCGGCGCCATCTACACCAGAGTCGGCGGTCACGGCATCGCACAGGCAGTGCAGTTGCAGGGCAAGGAGATGTCGTACAACAACTACGTCGACGCGGATGCCGCGCTGCGCGCCGCCTTCGACATGGTGCTGCCCGCGGTCGCCATCGTGAAGCACGCGAACCCGTGCGGCATCGCGACGACCGCGCCGAACGCCCTCGACCCGATCGCCAGTGCGCACCTGCGCGCTCATGAGTGCGACCCTGTTTCGGCATACGGCGGCGTCATCGCCACGAACGGAACCGTCACGCTGAAGATGGCGGAGAATCTCAAGGACATCTTCACCGAGGTCATCGTGGCACCGTCGTTCGAGCCGGAGGCACTGGCGGTGTTCAAGGCGAAGAAGAACCTGCGCGTGCTCCAGTTGCCCGACGACTGGCAGCAGGAGCAGATGGACGTGCGTCTGGTCTCCGGCGGCCTGCTGCTGCAGGACGCCGACCGCTTCCCCGACGAGATCGGCGCAGTGGCGCAGAACTGGCAGCTCATCACCGGTGAGCGCCCGGCCGACGAGGAGATGTCGGACCTCATCTTCGCGTGGAAGGCGTGCCGCGCCGTGAAGTCGAATGCGATCGTGCTGGCGCAGGGCAAGGCCACGGTCGGCATCGGCATGGGCCAGGTCAACCGCGTCGACTCGTGCCGGCTCGCGGTGGAGCGCGCCGGCGATCGCGTCAAGGGTTCGGTCGCAGCATCCGACGCCTTCTTCCCGTTCGCCGACGGACCTCAGATCCTCATCGACGCGGGCGTGAAGACGATCATCCAGCCGGGCGGGTCCGTGCGCGACGACGAGGTCATCGCAGCGGCCGAAGCCGCGGGCGTGACGATGTTCTTCACGGGCGAGCGCCACTTCTTCCACTGAGTCCGGAACTCAGGGAAGCTCGTCGAGACCGCGCTCACGACAGGATCACGGCGCTCATCGCGACGGTGGAAGTCGCCATAGCGACGTGATGCAGACGATGACGCCACGACCGATGAGAGTGGAAGGCGGTCGCGGCGAAGGCCACTGACCCCAGTCCTACAGCGACGCATACGAAGACGGACATCGAGCCTGCGCTGCCGTGCGAGTGCGTTGCCGCGACGAGCAGTTCGGCGGAAGTCGTCGTCGGCATCAGCAGGATCAGGGTCGCGGTGACGACCAGCCCGAGCGCGAGGTGCGCAGAGAGGGGCACCGGTCCTGACGTTGCCTGTGCAGCGGCGGTGAGTGGCATGCGGCGACGTGCGACGGCAAGCGCGATCCCGGCTGTGACCATCAGCGCGAACCAGGCCACTGGAGCAAGAAGCGACACCGTCATCGCGTCTGCCATCCCGACCAGCATCAGCAGCGCGGCGGCCTTCTCAAGCCTGCCTGTCGCACGACGTGTGGTGCACAGCGCGCCCGCACCGACCGCGGCTGCTCCGAGCGCGCCGATGTGCAGGAGTTCGTTCACACCGCGGCCGAGTCGACACTGATCCGACGCCATTCCACAGATCCCACATCGGCAGGAGCAGCGGAGGCGAAGGCCAGCGCAGCGCCGACCACGTCCAATGCGACTGTGAGTTTGGTCTCCCAGCGCAGATGCTCGGGCTGCTCCGGCCGTGCTCGAACCGAGATGGGTGCGTCGGGGATCGCCCCGAATGCCAGCGCCCGCTCGCGGTCGTCGATGATCCGTGCCTGGTCCACGGCGTCGACCAGGCACTGATAGCGCGGCACGCTGGTCGTCTCGTAGGGCGAGTACTCGCGAGCGGCCAGCGCTTCATCGAGGAAGTGATTGGTGTGCGCCAGCGTGTGACCAGGGGACGTCTCGATCACCGCGACGCCCGCAGGTGCGACCTCGATTGCGGCGGCCGCCGGCGTGCGACCGTCGAATGTCGCGACGGTCAGCACGCTGGATGCTCCAAGGGGCGTGCTCCTGGCGATGTCGGCGGCGTCCTCGATGCTCCGAGCCCGGTCGAGGATCATCCGAGCGAGCACATGCACGGGAACGCCGGCCCGCGAGCCGTCCGAACGGTGGTGCAGGATGTTGAAGTGCAGGCCGAGGCCCCGGTCGTTGACGCCGATCTTGGCCGGCTGTCCGAATTCGCTGAAGGTGACGATTCCGGTTCCCCTTCGCGAGCGGAACCGGCGCACCACGGTTTCGTTCGAGAGCGTCTCGTGCCAGTCCCAGGTCTGCAGCGTGCGCGGCGCGGTGCCGTCCGAGGGCACGTGCACGACAGTCGAGCATTCCATCGACGGTGTCATCCGGGCGAGGATCTCGGTCCGTGCAGTGAGGAGATAGACGTCCGAAAGCGAGAGCCCACTTCCCTCTGCCATGCCCTGGAACTCCGCCGCGACCTCGGGCGCATGCACCTCGGTCTGAGTGCGACAGGCATCCGCGACATCGCGGGCCATGCTGTCCGGCACACCCGACTGTGCGAACAAGCGCAGGTAGGAATCTCGCGCCGCTGCGAGCTGCGGCGCCCAATGCCGGCCGAATCGCCTTCCCTCCTCGTGCTCGTCGTCGGTCAGAGCTGTCCACTCGTGGACGATCATTCATCTCCTCCGATGCGCTCGACGAGGGAAGCGACATCGCCGTACGGGCATCCGCGCGCGCGGGAGGCTTCCGCAACCCTCTGGCGCACGTCGCGGGGCTTGTCCTGGCTGACCTTGAACACCGCTCGCTGTTCTATGACGTCGAACCTGAAGGCCACGATTCCACCGACGATCCGCTCGAACGTCGGCAGCGAACTCGTCATGTCCCACGCCGTCGGTTCCAGACTCTCGAGCTCATGTACGGTGCGGGCGACCACGTGCAATCCGTCCTCCGCGCTCTTGAGCACGGTGACCCGAGCTGTGAGGTGCACAGCCGCGTAGTCCCAAGTCGGGACGTTCGGATCATCCGCGTAGGTGGTCGGCGAGACGTAGCCGTGCGGTCCCGAGAAGACGATCAGCACCGACTCCCCATCGACGAGCTGCTGCCATTGCGGATTCTTGCGGGCGACGTGCCCGAGCATCTCGCCACCGACGAATCCGCCGTCGTCCGCCAGCCGCTCGATGATCACGGGAGTGTGAGTGACGGTCGGGGCACCCTGGGCGCCTCCGCCGTTGGAGACGATGAGTGCGAAAGGATGCCGACGCACCAATTCGTTCACCTCCTCCTGCGAAGGAGCGAGATATTTCTCGAACTCGTACACGATCAGCCGGCCGCGCAGAGGATGGCATCCCAGGCGGTCTCGCCGGCGAGGGTGGCCACTGCGGTGGAGTTCAACGACAGCCGACCCCGTGAGGTGCCGGGGTCGATCGGGAGGGCGATCTCGTCGGTCGTGAGCGCGAAGAGGGTGTCTCCGTCGAGCGATGTGTGGAACGGCTGGATGCCGCGGTGCATCGAACTGTGCACCTGCAATCCGAACTGCTTCAGCTCGACGTCGCTCAGCTGGACGTTCGTCACGACGGCCGTGATGGTCGTGTTGCCCGCCATCGACTCGACGAGGCGCGACTCCGCGATCGCTTCCTCATAGTCGAGGGCGGGATGCCGGCGCGCTCCGGTGGTCTCGTCGAAGTTGCCGCGCACGATCCGTCCCTCACGGTCGATGATGACGCCATAAGGGTTGAGGACCGTCACGACGAGCACTTTCACATCGCCCACCTGGCGGAAGGCGACGCCCTGACCGGTGAACTCGATCCGGGCGGGGTCGACCTTTCCCGATGACGCGGCGGCGCCGCCGCCGACACGCCCCACTTCGACGACGCCGTCTCTCGCCGCGTTCAGGGCCGCCTTTCCGAGTGCGGTGTCGGGGAACACCGAGTTGTCGCGCACGGAGTAGTCGTAGATGATCGCGCCGGACACCAGTTGCAACTGATCGAAGCCCGACCGATATTCACCCCGCTCGAAGAGGGCTTCCGAGACTCCGGCGACGGCCGAGAGCCCGTACACGGATCCGCCGGCGAGGCAGATCGCGTGGTTGTAGCCGTAGAGGCCGCTGGCGCCGACAGCACCGCCTCGCCGATCGGTGAACGTCCTGGCACCGCCAGGGATCGACAGCACAGTCGCTCCGGTGGGCCCTTCGGCGTACTCGGCGGTTCCGAGCAGCACTCCGGGGAAGTCGTACGAGACCTGGCCGCGGTCAGTGCCGTGCACAGGAGTGAGAGCGAAGTCGCCGTTGGAGCGCCGCGGACCGGCAGGCAGGACGGGGGCGAGGCGGTGGGGGTCGGTCACGATGAGAGCTCCTGGAAGAGTTGGCGGGAATACGGATGCTGGGGAAGGTCGTAGAAGACCTCGGTCGGGGCATGCTCGACGATCTCACCGGCGCGCATGACAGCCACCTGATGGGAGATGTAGCGGACCGCGGCGAGGTCGTGCGAGATGAAGAGAGCGGCGAAGCGGTGCTCGGCCTGCAGGTCCTGGATGAGATTCAGGATCTGCGCCTGAACGGAGACATCGAGCGCGCTGACCGCTTCGTCGAAGACGATGAACGCCGGGTGCGTGACGAGGGCGCGGGCGATGCTGACGCGCTGCAGCTGGCCACCGGAGAGCTGGTGGGGTCTTCGTGCGGCGAAGGAAGCGGGGAGTCCGACCTGATCGAGCATCGAGAGCGCGCGGGCTTCGGTGTCGGGCGTTCGGCGTTCATGCACGAGGAGCGGCTCGAGCACTGAGGAGAGGATGGTCGAGCGCGGATCCAGCGCCCAGCGCGGGTGCTGCAGCACCGCCTGCATCCGGCCGGCGCGAGAACGCAGGCTCCGCGACAACGGAGCATCCTGGAATCTCACTGTGCCGGTGTCCGGTCTCTGAAGGCCCAGCACGACGGAGCCTGTCGTCGTCTTCCCCGATCCGGATTCGCCGACCAGTCCGAGCGTCTCGCCCGCTGTGACGGAGAGGGAGACGTGTGACATCGCCGTGACCTCTCTTCTGCTCGCGCCGAGGCCGGAGGTGAACGTGACGCTGACATCATCGAGATCGAGGACGGGCGAGGTCGACTCGGTCATGCGGACACCTCTTTCGCACTGGTCGGCGCAGCGAGTTCTTCAGCGCGCAGACACAGGCTGTGCCGTGCTGTCATCGGCTGTGGACGGGTGCTTTCGCAGGCGTCGATCCGGAACGCGCAGCGTGCGGCGAAGGCGCACCCCTCGGATTCGCCGTACAGCACCGGGGGAGAGCCTGGAATGCTGCTCAAGCGCTCACCACGTTTCGCCCTGGACGGATCGGTTGCCGCGAGCGCGCGAGCATAGGGATGGACGGGGCTGCCGAGCACCGCTCCCGCGGGTCCGCGTTCCACGACCCGCCCGGCGTACATCACTGCGACTTCGTCGCACCAGCGGGCGACAGCCGGCAGGTCATGGCTGAGCCACAGGATCGTGGTGCCCGCGGAGCGCGCCTGCTCGAACATGAGCCGGATGACCTCTTCGCGCACCTGACTGTCCAGTGCGGCTGTCGGCTCGTCCGCGATCAGCACCTTGGGACGTCGGCACATGGCCAGAGCCACGGCGACGCGCTGCGCCATTCCTCCGGAGATCTGATGCGGGAAGAGGCGTGCGACACGCTCGGGGTTCGCGATGAGCATCGCATCGAGCATCTCGAGCTGTCTGGCTTGTGTGCTGTCGTCACCGACGGAACGCAGCACGAGCTGAAGTTGCCTGCCGATGCGCATCGTCGGATCGAGCGAGCCGATCGGATCCTGGGCGATGTAAGCCAGGGCGTCCCTCCGGTAGTGCCGGAGGGCGGTGTCGTCCAGGCTCAGGACGTCGGTGCCGTCGACCTCCAGCTCGCCGCGCACGATCCGTGCAGAACGAGGGTGGAGCCGACCGATGACCGACGCGAGCGTCGATTTGCCCGATCCTGATTCGCCGACGACAGCCACTGAACTGCCGGCGGCGACCTCCAGGTCCACTCCATCGAGTGCGCGCACCGTCGTCGCACCGGTGAACTCCAGTGCGAGGTCTCTGATTCGGATGGCGGTCATTTCAGAGACCTCGTCTCTCGCGGTTCGAAGCGGTCGCGCAATCCGTCGCCGATGATGTTGATGCACAGGATCGAGACCACCAGGACGGCACCGGGAACGATGAGCAGCTGCGGCGCCTGGGTCATGTACAGCATCCCCTGCTGGATGAGCAGTCCGAGCGAGGCCTCCGGGACCTGTACGCCGAATCCGAGGAAGCTCAGACCGCCCTCGACGAGGATGGCGACAGAGAGCGCATAACTCGCCTGAACGGCGATCGTGCCGGCGATGTTGGGCAGCAGTCGCCGCACGAAGATCACGGGGGTGCGCACGCCGCTGATCCGTGCCGACACGATGAAGTCGCGCTCGGCGACGGAGCGGGTGGCGAGTCTCACCACGCGCGTCATGAGAGGGATGGTGATGACGACGATGCTGATGATCGCTGCTGGGCGTCCTGGGCCGAGCGGGGCGGAGACGAGGATCGCGAGGACGAGAGCAGGAAAGGCGTACAGCACATCCGCCACCCGCATGACCACCTCGTTCACGCCGCCGCCGTAGTAGCCGGACAGCATGCCCAGCAGGGTGCTGACCGCAGCGGAGCAGACGACTGCCACGATCGAGACGACCAATGTCGTCGCGATGCCCTCGAAGAGGCGGGGCAGGAGAGAGCGGCCGAGGTTGTCCGTGCCCAGCGGCGCGAGCGCTGAGGCGCCCTCCAACCGACCGCCGATCGTCGCGCTCGTGGACCCGGTCACTCCGGTGAGCACCGCGATGACGGTCAGGACGACGATCGCGCCGAGCACGATGATCGCTGTGCGCAGCAGAGCGTCACTGTGTCGCCAGGCGCTCGTCGCCGTCTGGCCGGCAGCGCGGACACCATGGACGGCAGTGGGTGCGACGGTCATCGGCTGCTCCCTCCGGTCAGGCGCAAGCGCGGATCCAGCGCGTTGGCGACGAGATCGACGATGAGGCTGGCGACGATGAAGACCATCGCGGCCAGCAGTACGGCGCTCTGAACGATCGAATAGTCCCGGCGGCCGAGCGCCGTCTGAAGGTACGACCCCATCCCGGGGATGTTGAACACGAACTCGACGATCACCGTTCCTCCGAGCAGCACCGCGACGAGCGCACCGACGATCGTGAGGATCGGCGCTGCGGCGTTGCGCAGAACATGATGTCGCACGATGAATCCCGGCGTCTCGCCGCGGGCGACGGCCGCCTGCACGTGAGGTTCTACGAGCACGTTCATCACCGCATCCCTGGTATTGCGGGCGACTACGGCGACGCAGCCGATCGACAAGACGACGACGGGGAGGACGAGCGACCCGAAGAATCGTCCTGGATCGGTGGAGAACGCAGCGAACTGCCCTACTGAGAGGCCGAGTCCCAGAGTGGAGACCACGAACACCACAAGTCCGGCGAGCAGGAACTCCGGCAGGCTGATGCCCAGGGCGCTGACCAGTCGTCCGGCGGCCCCCGCGGAGCCTTCGCTGCGCAGCGCCGCGAGGAAGCCGAGTGGAATGCCGATCAGCAACGTGACGATGATCGTCAACAGGGCGATGGTCGCTGTGACCGGCAGACGTGCGGCGAACTCCTCCGAGACGGAGACGTTCGAGACGAACGAGTAGCCCAGATCGCCGGTGACCACGCCGAAGACCCAGCGGAAGTACTGCTCCATCACCGGCGCATCCAGACCCGAATCGGCCACGGCCTGGGCCCGCTGCGCCTCGGTGGCGAGCGGACCCAGGACGAGGTCGATGTAGTCACCCGGCATGAGCCGCACTGATGCGAAGATCAGCACGGAGACCGCGATGAGCGTCACCAGTGCGGCGGCGATGCGCCGGATCGACCACAGAACCACGGACATGTCAGTTGGCGCGGAACTCGGTGACGTAGCGCAGGAAGTCGCCGTATCCCTCAGCGCTGGTCAGCGTGGGGGAGAGCGACTGAGTGTTCCATCCGATCGTCGACGGACGCAGCACCAACGGCACCATCTCGCTCTGCTCGTCCGCGAGGGCGCACAGGTCCTCGAAGACCGCCGCCCTGTCCGCACCTGGCTCAGTCGTGTAGCCGTCGGCGATGAGTGCGTCGAGCTCGTCGGAACCCTTCATGAACACGGCGGAGAATCCGGCGACTTCGGGGTTCCACCAGGTCGTGACCATGGCGGGGTCGGCATATCCGGCGAACCAACTGAGCGCGAGATCGAAGTCCGCCGGACTTTCGTACACGCGGGCCGAGTAGGTGGCGTAGTCGACCTGCTCGATCGAGACCGTGACACCGATCTCCGCGAGATTCTGCTGCATCACCTGGGCGATCTGCGCCAGCACCGGCTCGTCCGTGTAGACCACGAGGTCGAGTTCGAGCCCGCCGATCTTGTCGATCACTGCTTTCGCCGCGGTGACATCGTGAGCCGCGGAGGGGAGGTCCGCCGCCACGCACGCGTCCGGGAGGCCGGCAGGGGTGACACCTGATGCTTCGGTGGAGCCGCCGAATGCGAGTTCGTTGATCGCCGCGCGGTCGATGGCGCTGTTGATCGCGAAGCGCACGTCCTCGTCCTGCAGCGCCTCGTCACCGGTGAGGGAGTTGATCATCAGATAGTGGAAGTCGGTGTTCTTCTGTCCGACGACCGTCACATCGGCGGCATTCGAGAGCAGCTCAGCGGAGTCGATCGAGTTGAGCACGGCGAAGTCCGCCGAGCCGTCGCGGAGGGCGGCAGCGCGAGTGGCCTCGTCGCCGACGATGTCGATGGTGAGCGTGGCGAAGCCCAACGCGTCCGCATCAGGGTGGTGCTGGTTCGGCTCGAACGTCCACTCCTCGTCCTGACGATGTGCTGTCGCGACGAGAGGGCCGGTCCCGAGCATCTCGGTCGTGATGTCGACCTCGCCGGCGTCGATCTCCGCGATCGGGAGGATCGCTGCGGGAGTGTTCGCGAGCGCTGAGAGGAACGGCGCGTACGGCTCGGAGAGCGTGACTGTGACTTCGAGGTCGCCGGTCGCTTCGATCGAGGACACCGGGCCGAGTTGGCCAGTCCATGTCGTCGGTGTGTCGAGAAGGCGCTGAAGGCTCCCCACCACGTCGTCAGCGGTCATCGCCCGGCCGTTCGAGAAGACCGCGTCACTGGCGAGGGTGAAGACGTACTCGGTGTCGCTCGGTGACTCCCAGCTCGTCGCGAGCTTCGGGGCGACTTCGAGGTTCTCGTCGATCGTGGTGAGGGTCTCGTAAGAGAGACCTTCGAGCATCCACGATCGGGCAGTCGCGGCGCCCTGGGGATCCAGACCACTGGCTTCTGCGGTGTCGTAGTCGAGCTGGACGACGAGGTCGCCGCCGGCATCGAAGGCGTCGTCAGCGACCGAGAGAAAGCCGGGCGCGGCCTCCTCCTGAGTCGGCGTGGCATCCGGGGAGGCGCCGGCGGCGCATCCGGTGAGAGTGAGGGTTGCGATGGCGGCGATCGCCATCCCCGCTCGAGCTGCTTTGTGCATTTCGGTGTTTCCCTTCGGGATGTCGGCCGACGCGTGGATCATGCGTCGGCCGACGGCGGGCGGACAGAGAGGTGATGCAGGTGGTGCTCGGATGACGCAGAGCCTTTGTCCTCGTGAGCGCAGGCGCAGGCACTCGTGGATGCCGGAACGTCGAGGGTCGGGTTCCGATCGAAGAAGTCGTGAGGCTTGAGGGCGAAGCCGCAGATGTCGACCGGCATGATCGGCCAGTCTTCCGTGCGGGGGAAGTGGGTCAGCCCGAACGTGTGCCACAGGACCAGATCCGTGTTCTCCAGTGAGGCGTCGTCGGCGATGAATGCAGGCAGGCCCTGCTCCGGCGCGCTCTGATTGACGACGTCGCCCGCGGGGTAGCGTTCGTTCACGTCATACTCCGTGACCCAGAGGTCTGCGGTGGCGAATCGCGCGCGGGATGCGATCACCGACTCCGGCTGTGCGAGCAGCACAGGCTTGCCCTCGGTGGCCAGCACATACGAGACGGGGCGCCCGAGGCGGTTCTTGGCATTCGTGCTGCTCACCCGCCAGGTGCGATCGACGGAGCTGTTCGCCCGGCGTCGACCCTCGTGTTCGCTCCGCAGCCGCGTGGCGGTGAAGCCGATGGCGCTGCCGTGCAGATTGTCGTCGTCGATAGGGAGCGCTCCGACGTCGATCTCGTCGATCACTGCGGTACCTTCGTCGACCGCCATATCGAGCCGAGCGCAGAAGAGGTGCTGGTGGTAAGGGGCGGCGAGGCCGGGTGCCAGCTCACTGGCGAAGCGACTCGTGCGCTCGTCGTACGCCGCGGTGAACACGAGGCCGGTCGCCTTGGCCTCGAACTCGATCTTCCCGTCGAGGTACAGGTACCAGTAGAACCCGTAGTCGTAGTTGCCGACCGTGACGAAGAACGAGATCACCAGACGTCGTTGGCGACGCACATCGCTCGTTCCGGTGAACTGCTCGGTGTGCTTCCACAGCACGCCGGCATCCTCCTCATGGATGCAGATGGCGTTCGGCAGGATCTTCACGTTCCCGAGGGCGTCGGCGATCGGCACATCGAGGTATGTGATGTCGCCCACGCAGTCGCAGCCGAGTTCGAGCGAGTTGACGAGCCGGCCGAGCAGGTACTCGCCGGTGTCGAAATAGTTCTGCCAGAACCGCACGGGCCCTGGATCGCCGTAGGGCACGAGCATCTCCGCGATGGATGCGCGGTGCACGATCGGGCGGACGCGGCCATCGTCTTCGAAACCGATGCCGTGCAGGATCAGACCCTCACGCATGTCGTAGCCGACGCGCAGCGACCATTTCTCCCAGGAGATCACGTCGCCGTCGAAGGAGAAGCTCGGGCCCTCTGGCTGGCTGATCACGATCGGCTTCTGCGTCGTCCGTTCCGGGCCGAACGTACCGGGCACGTGGTAATCCGCGGTCTCCTGGGGGATCGGCATGGCACCCGTGTCGATGACATCCACCACGCTGCGGCTGGCGAGGTCGACGAACGCGACGAGGCCGTCGATCGGATGCGCCCACGGCATCGTCAGGGGCGTGGGCTGGTGATGGCCGAGCACACGCGCCATGCGACGACCGCGTTCCCCTTCGATCGGGTAGCGACCGGCAGAGAGCCCTGCGAGAGCGACCGTGCTCGGGTCGTCGATTCCGCGAGCGAGGAGCGCGTCGGCCCAGCGCGCATCCGCCCCGACGAGCTCACGGATGATCGCATGCTCCTCCTGGAGCAGCGGAACCTGTCCATCGAATTCTGCGTCGATCTCGTCATCGCGAGCGATCGTCGAAGTGCCGAGATCGACGGAGATCGCTCGAGCGAGGCCGCTCTCGATATCGAGGAGTTGGATTCTGGCTCGACGGGCGACGGCGCGTCCCGCCGTGACCTCTCGACGATCGGGCTCGTCCAGGCCGATGTAGGCGATCCGGTGCGTTGCGGTGAGCGCGCCGTGTTGACGGAGGATCTCGGCGGCCAGTTCCAGTTCCGTCCCAGACAGCGTCGCGTAGGGAGCACCGGATCCGTCGCCGAGCGAGCGAGAGCGTTGGACGTGCTGTGACGAGGAACAGCTGCAGTTCATGAATTCTCCGTTGGAAGTCTGATCGGAACGCCTACGTGCCGGAACGTTCCGGCAAAAGTATGCGAAAACCATGTTTCAGCGCAAGGGGCATTCTGTTTCCAGGTGATTACATCTCGCTGTGTGTGGTTAGAATCGGCCGCATGCATGAGACAAGGCGCGCCCGATTGATCGATGTCGCTCGGCGAGCCGGTGTCGGAAAGACCACCGCTTCGGACGCGCTCAGCGGGAGCGGTCGAGTGTCATCCGAGACCCGCGACGCGGTGCTGGCGGCTGCGGCGGAGCTCGGCTATTCCGCGAACACAGCCGCGCGGCACCTGCGCGGCGGAACCGTCGGCACCATCGGGATCGTCCTCCCCGAGGTCGTCTCGCGGTCGTCGTATTACATGGCGTTCACATTCGGCATCGTCACCAGCGCCGCGGCCCACGATATCGACGTGACCATCGTCAGCCCGTCGACGTCATCCGGGCGGTCGCGGCCGATCCGCGCCGACGGCCTCATCATCGGGGATCCGCTCTCGGGTGATACCGGCCTTCCGGCGCTCCTCGCCTCTGGTATGCCGGTCGTCACGCAAGAGCACCTGCCTGACGACATCGCCGGCACCGCTGACGGCGTCGTCTGGTCATCCCACGAGACCGGAATGCTGCGCCTGTTCGACGAGATCGACATCACCGGCGCACAGCATCCGGCGCTGTTGGTCGCACCAGACGTCACCGACTGGTCTCGACAGCTGGTCAGCGGGTACAGGGCGGGTTGCGCCGCACGAGGCCTGACGCCGCTGCTCGCTCCCGTCAGCTTCGAGGCGCCGTGGCTCGCAGTCCGTGAGGCGATCGAGCGGCTGCTCTCCGAACACCCTGAGACCGATGCGATCATCTGCGCACCGGACTCGAGCGCCATCGAGGTCGTCGCCGTGCTCGGCAGGCTCGGCCGGACCATCGGCGAGGACATCACCGTCGTCTCCTGCGTCGATCATCCATCTCTGCCGTTCCTGGCGCCGGCGATCACCTCGATCGATCTCCGCCCGAGGGAATCCGGCGTCGCATGCGCCGAACTGCTCATCGACCTGCTCGAGGGGCGCGCCGAACCAGGAACGGACGTCGAGTTCCCGATCACCGTCGTCGCACGCGAGTCCACTGCGCACCCGTTGACGGCTCGTGCCGCGTGAGCGCTCCGCTGGACGGCGTCGTCGTCGCAGACTTCTCTCGCGTTCTGGCGGGCCCGCTGGCCACGATGACGCTCGCCGATCTCGGTGCGCGGGTCATCAAGATCGAGCGTCCTGGTTCCGGCGACGACACCCGTGCCTGGGGGCCGCCGTACGCCGAATCGGGGATGACGACGTATTTCGAGTCCGCGAACCGCGGGAAGGAGTCCATCGCGCTGGATCTCACAGCGGACGCCGACCGGGAGCGCGCGCACGCGATCATCGCTCGCAGCGACATCGTGATCGAGAACTTCCGTCCAGGACTCTTCGAGCGTCTGGGGTTCGGATGGGACAGCCTCAGCGACCTTCATCCTCGGCTCGTGTACGTCTCGGTCAGCGGATTCGGCCTCGACGAGGGCGCCTCGCTGCCCGGCTACGACTTCGTCGCGCAAGCCGTCGGCGGCCTGATGCACATCACTGGCGAGGCGGACGGAGAGGCCATGAAAGCGGGGGTGGCACTCGTCGACGTACTCACCGGCAAGGATGCTGTGATCGGCATCCTCGCGGCACTCCGTCGTCGCGAGGCGACGGGAAGAGGATCTCGCATCGACGTGAACCTGCTCTCGAGCCTGCAGGCTGCGCTGGTCAATCAGGTCTCCGCGCATCTCGGTGCAGGGGCGGAACCGGTACGGCTCGGAAACCGCCACCCCTCGATCGCACCGTACGAGGTTCTGCGCTGCGCTGATGGGCCGGTGGCAGTCGCATGCGGCAACGACGCGCAGTTCGCCAGGCTCGCCGACGAGCTCGGCCGGCCAGAGCTCGCCGCGGACCCGCGGTTCCTGCACAACCCTGATCGTGTCGCACGCCGTGAGGATCTTGTCGCCGAGTTGGAGAGAGCGCTCGCCACGGGCACGGCGGCTGCATGGGCAGATCGTCTGAACCTGGTCGGCGTCGCCGCAGGCGAGGTCAACTCCATCGGTGACGGCATCGCGCTGGCCGAGCGTCTCGGGCTCGATCCCTTGCTGGAGACGCTGGGAGCAGACGGGCGACGATCGCGTCAGATCCGCTCACCACTGTCATGGACGCCGCGACTGCCCGTGAGCGTGGCCGCTCCGCCTCGCCTTGGCGAACACGACTCGCGGGTGCGCGACTGGCTGGACGGCACCGACTAACGCTGACGCAGGGCGAGCCACAGCTCAGCGGCGACGTCCGGATCGGACAACGAGACGCCGAGGAGCCGCTCCGCGCCGGTGATCCGTGGACGCACCGTATTGCGGTGCACACCCAGTTCCCGCGCGGTGTGCTCGGCATGCTGGTGATGGCGAAGATAGGCGCGAACAGTCTCCAGCACATCCGCGCCCGCATCGGCGAGGGCATCGGCCCACGCCGCACTGCGCTCCGCGCTCTCGATCACGAATCCTTGGTCCTGCCGCGTGCGCCACCGCATGAGCACATGAGCGGCCGCGGCCGGGGCGTCCTGCAGCGCGACGGTCGGGCCGAGAAAGCCCCGATGGATCGCCACTTTCTTGTCACTCGCAAGCAATCGCAGCGGTACACCGTCGCGCACCACTCTGAGGGCGGGTTCCTCACGCGCGGCGTCATCCGGGTCTGCAAGCACTCTGACCACGTCGGGGAGGGGGATGCCCGCCAGACGTGCAAGTGCACTGGAGGCCGCAGCATCCCCAGCGAAGGCGAGTTCGGCGACCCAGCGTGCCGTGTCGTCGCCGTGCGTGTCCTGCGCCCTGGTCGTGAGCAGCCGAAGGAGGGCGACGGCAGTCAGCGCCAGCTGCCGATCCGATCGCGCCAGTGGGCGGCCCGCTCCAATCGCCACCGCGCCGAGCGTACGCTCGCCCTCAGAGACGGAGTGCGCGACGACGGCCGAACCATGAGACAGGAATGACGCCGCGGCGACGCCCGGCCTCAGCAGGGATCGCTCCACGTCTGTCTGGACAGCCGGAAGCAGACCCTCGAGCGCCGGTGGATGAAACAACGCCTTCGGCGCCCGCGGGTCGAGAGGTATCCACGCCACCCAGCCGCCGATCGCCTGGGCCATCAGTCGCACGACGGCGCGCAGGGGATCAGCGCCTGTCGCCGCCTGAGCCAGACGTGTGTGCGCATGCGCAGACCGCAGAGCCTCGTCCTGCTGGTCGCGGCCGTTGATGCCCCAGAACGCGCGGGAGATATCGAGGAACGGGGCACCGTCGGGGACGATGAACAGCGGAACTGCCGCGTTCCGACAGTGTTCGAGCAGCCCCGGTGGCGCTGCGTCCCACCCTTCTCCGAGGCCGACGCCCAGAGCGCCGACGCCCTGGTCTGCGATGCGCGCCACGTAATCGGCATCCTCGGCACGTCCGGTGAGAGGGATCCCCGTCGTCAGGAGCAGCTCACCGCCGTCGAGATATCTGCCGGGGTCGCCCAGTTCGGAGACATGCACCCCGCTGATCTCGCGCGCGGCGTCGAACGGCATGAGCGGATGCAGCGAGGAACCGGCTGTCCGTACGAGATCCCCTAACGATGTCATGTCTACAGCATGCAACATGCACAGTCAGGATCAAACACTCATGCATGCTGCCCGAGGCGGCAGATGCGAGGGATCTAGTCTCGTGCCCATGACTTCAGTACCGCACCTCGTCACCGAGATACCCGGCCCCCGATCCCGAGAGCTGCACGCCCAGCGCGCCCGAGCTGTCGCTTCCGGCTTCGGCGTCGCCCTGCCGGTCTTCGTCGCCGGCGCAGATGACTCGACGCTCCGGGATGTCGATGGGAACACGCTGATCGACTTCGCTTCCGGGATCGCCGTGACGAGCTTCGGAGCGGCCAATCCGCGTATCCGCGAGAATGTCGGCGAGCAGCTCGAGAAGTTCACGCACACGTGCTTCATGGTCACCGAGTACGAGGGCTTCGTACGCGTTGCGGAATGGTTGAACGCACACACCCCCGGCGACTTCGAGAAGCGCACCGGCCTGTTCAGCACCGGAGCCGAAGCCGTCGAGAACGCCGTCAAGATCTCTCGCGCGCACACCGGTCGCCCCGGAGTGCTCGTCATCGACGAGGCGTATCACGGTCGCTCGATGCTCACGATGGCCATGACGGCGAAGGAGCACCCGTACAAGACCTCGTTCGGGCCGTTCTCCTCCGATGTCGTCCGCGGTCCGAACGCCAACCCGTTGCGCGGTGCAGGGGCCGACGAGGCTCTCGGCGAGATCGACCGGCTCATCGCCGAGCACGGCGGCGAATTCTTCGCTGCCATCGTGGTCGAACCCATCCAGGGTGAGGGCGGATTCATCGTCCCCGCTCCCGGTTTCCTCGCCGGGCTCCGTCGCATCGCCGACGAGCACGGCATCGTCCTCGTGATCGACGAGATCCAGGCCGGTCTCGGCCGTACCGGCCGCCTCTTCGCGAGTGAGTACGACGGCGTCGCAGGAGACATCACGCTCACCGCCAAGGCACTCGGTGGCGGACTCCCACTCAGCGCGGTGACCGGGCGGGCGGAGATCATGGATGCCGCGCACGTCGGAGGGCTCGGCGGCACGTATGCGGGGAATCCGCTGGCGTGCGCAGCGGCGCTCGCCGTCTTCGACATCCTCGATGACCCGGATACCCTGCCCCGTGTGGCGACGATCGAAGACACGATCCGACGCCACCTGGAACCGCTGGCTTCGGAGATCGCCACGATCGCCGAAGTGCGCGGCCGCGGCGCGATGATGGCGATCGAGTTCGCCGAGCCTGGCACGCTCGAACCCCGCGCCGATCTCGCGCAGCGCATCTCCGCGGAGTGCCACGCCGCCGGGGTCCTCACGCTCACGTGCGGCACCCACGGCAACGTCATCCGTCTGCTTCCGCCGCTCGTGATCGATCTCGACGTCCTGGAGACCGGGCTCGAGATCCTCGCCGCAGCCGTCCGCTCCGTCGCAGCCGAGGAGGCAGCAGCATGACCATCGTTCCCGATCTGCTTGATTTCGACGAACTCCTGAGCGACGAGGAACGCTCGACCCGTGACCGCGTTCGTGCCTTCGTCGACGAGCGCATCCGGCCGAACATAGCCGACTGGTACGACCGCGCTGTGTTCCCGACCGAACTCGTGCCTGAGCTCGCGGAGCTCGGGGTTCTGGGAATGCATCTGTCGGGATACGGCTGCCCGGGCAGGAGCGCCGTGGAGTACGGCCTGGCAGCCCTTGAACTCGAAGCCGGCGACTCCGGTCTGCGCACTTTCGTCTCTGTGCAGGGTTCCCTTGCAATGAGCGCCATCCACAAGCACGGCAGCGAGGAGCAGAAGCAGCGCTGGCTGCCGCAGATGGCCCGCGGCGAGATCATCGGATGCTTCGGCCTCACCGAGCCCAACTCCGGCTCCGACCCCTCGAGCATGACGACTTTCGCGCGTCGCGATGGCGACGGCTGGGTGCTCAACGGCGCCAAGCGATGGATCGGCCTCGCCTCGATCGCGCAGATCGCGATCATCTGGGCGCAGACCGACGAGGGCGTGCGCGGATTCATCGTCCCCACCGAGACCGAGGGGTTCGTCGCCACCCCGATCGCTCCGAAGCTGTCGATGAGAGCGTCGATCCAGTGCGACATCGCGCTCACCGATGTACGCCTCCCCGCCGACGCGCTCCTCCCTGAAGCTCGCGGCCTGCGGGCACCGTTCTCCTGCCTGAACGAGGCCAGGTACGGCATCGGCTGGGGTGTGATCGGGGCCGCACGCGACAGCTACGCGACTGCCTTGTCGTACGCGAAGACGCGCGTGCAGTTCAACCAGCCGATCGCTGGATTCCAACTCACCCAGCAGAAGCTCGTCGACATGGCCGTCGAGATCGAGAAGGCACAATTGCTCGCGTTGCGGCTGGGGCGGCTGAAGGACGCGGGGAAGCTCCTGCCTCACCAGATCTCGGTGGCGAAGCTCAGCAACACCAGAGCGGCGATCGCGATCGCCCGCGAGGCGCGGACGATCCTCGGTGGCAACGGCGTATCCGGCGACTACTCACCGCTGCGTCACGCCGCGAACCTCGAGTCGGTCCGCACCTATGAGGGCACGGATGAAGTCCACACTCTTGTGCTCGGCGCGCACATCACCGGCATCTCCGCCTTCCGAGGCGCTGCGACAGAAGGAGCATCATGACCATCACCGCACTTCGCCACTTCATCGACGGTGCCTGGACCGAGGGCTCAGGAGAACCGCTCATCGATGTGAACCCCAGCCGACCGGATGACATCGTCGCCGAGGGGGCCGGTGCCTCGAACGAGGACGTGGCTCGGGCCTTCGACGCGGCCCGTGCCGCGTTCGACGGCTGGCGGCGGACTCCCGCCCGCTCCAGGGCGGCGATCCTGCTCCGCGCCGCCGACATCATCGATGCGCATCGGGACGAGTGGGGGCGGGAGCTGGCTCGAGAGGAGGGCAAGACTCTCGCCGAAGCCATCGCAGAGACGGGACACTCCGCGAACATCCTGCGCTTCCACGCCCAGGAGGCGGACCGGGCGAGCGGGAGCGTGTTCGAATCCCCGACACCGGGCGAGCGCATACTCGTCGTACGGCGGCCGGTCGGCGTGATCGGTGCTATCACACCGTTCAACTTCCCGATCTCGATCCCGGCGTGGAAGCTCGCCCCGGCGCTCGTGTGGGGGAACACGATCGTCTGGAAGGCCGCGACCTTCGTGCCTCTCCTCGCCATGCGTTTCGCCCAGGCTCTGAAGGAAGCCGGCCTCCCGAAGGGTGTGCTCAATCTCGTGAACGGTGCCGCTGCGGTCGGCGAAGCCATCGTCTCCCACCCTGACGTGGATGCTGTGACCTTCACCGGCTCGACCAAGGTCGGGCGGCTCATCGCGGCCGAGCTCGCTGCACGAGGAGTTCCGTTCCAGGGAGAGATGGGCGGGAAGAACGCCTCGCTCGTGCTGGCGGATGCTGACCTCGATGTCGCAGTGGAACAGGTCGCCATCGGCGCCTTCCGCGCGGCAGGACAGAAATGCACGGCCACATCCCGCGTGATCGTGCATCATGACGTGGCGGAAGAGTTCCTCCGCCGCCTCGCCGAGCGCACGCAGCGCATGGACGTCGGCGACGCGCTCGCCGATGGGGTCGAGGTCGGGCCGGTCGTGGACGCCGTGGCCCGTGACCGCGTCGTTGCTGCTCTCGGACGTGCGAAGGCATACGCCACGCCCGTCTACGCGCCGGAGCCCTACCAGGATGGCGCGCTTGCCGATGGCTTCTTCGTGCCGCCGTCGATCTTCGAGCTCTCGGATGACGCTCCCGGCGAGCTGTGGAGTGAAGAACTGTTCGGCCCCGTGGTCGGTGTTCGTCGAGTGGCGTCCGCTGCGGAGGGCATCGCCCTCGTGAACGACAGCGAGTACGGTCTCTCGACCGCCGTCTTCACGACGAACCTCGCGCACGCGTTGGCGGCCATCGAAGACATCCGAGTGGGCGTCGTGCACATCAACTCGGCATCTGCCGGCGCAGACCTTCACGTGCCTTTCGGGGGCAGCGGGGCGAGTGCGCTCGGACCGAAGGAACAGGGTGCTGCGGCCAGAGATTTCTTCACGGAGACGGCGACGGTCTACCTGCAGGGGTGACTTCAGGATCTGCGAGGTCAATTCGCCGGGAACCGAGACGCACCTGGCGATCCGCTGCCGCGATGGTTGCGGCTCGGTGCGCGATGAGCAGGATCGCCCTGTCCTCGTCGTGACGCAGGAGTTCGAGGATCGCTTCGTCGGCCTCCGGATCGAGGGAAGCCGTGGCCTCGTCGAGCACGAGCACCCGAGGGTCTCGGAGCAGCGCACGAGCGATCGCGACGCGTGCCCGCTGACCGCCCGAGAGCCCTGTGCCGTGCTCGCCGATCGGCGTCTCCAGCCCGAGAGGCAGCGTCGATTCCACGGCGAGCAGCCCGGCGGCCGCAGCCGCACGTCGTATCGACTGCTGCGTGGCATCCGGTTGGCCCAAAGCGATGTTGGAACGGATCGTCCCTCGCAGCAGCGGTGACGACTGCGGCACGACGGCGACGAGACGGCGCAGATCGCGATCCGCCAGTGATCGGATGTCGATTCCATCGACGCGGACCGCACCGGCATCCGGATCCCACAGGCGCAGCACCAGCCGCGCCGCAGTGGTCTTTCCTGCACCGGACGGTCCGATCAGCGCTACGGTCTCGCCGGGGCGAACGTGCATATCGAGACGGTCGAGCACAGCCGTGGTCCCGTCATAGCTGAAGCCGACGCCGTCGAACACCAGGCCCTTCTCCTCGCGGGGTTCTGCCGTCGGTGAAAGTACAGCTGTCGAAGCCGGTTCGTCGAAGGCCTCCACGATCCTCTCTGCCGAAGCGCGGAGCATTCCGGCGCCGCGGAGCAGATCGATGATCTGTGCAGCCGGCCCCAATCCGGCCACGGACACCGCGACAGCCAACGGGATGTCGGCCGGGGCGAGGTGCGCGCCCGCGAAGAGGGCGATGCCGACCGCGCCGATGGCGGCAGCGGCGAGTGTCAGGTCGGCGATGCCGCGCTCCATCCCCACGCGAGAGGCTTCCCGTATCTGAATGCGCGCCAGCGCGCGTACCTCATCGCTGATGTGATCCATCCGCGCCTCGAGCGCATCGGCGCCGCGCAGTTCCCGCAGTCCGCGCATCGTGTCGAGGAGCTCGGAGCGGACGCGACCGGCTCCCGAAGCGAGCGCTGCACCATTGCGCGCGGCGATGCGCGCTGTGCACAACGGGACGGCGACACCGACGACCAGCAGCGGAAGCCACACCGCCAGCAACGCCGGATTGATCGCTGAAGAGACGGCGGCGCTCGCGGAGAGCACCAGTACCGCGGAGAGGGTCTGCGCCACGGTGTGGGCGTAGAGCCACTCCAAGGTCTCTATGTCCGTCACCAGCGTGGATACCAGATCCCCGGTGCGTCGCTGCCTGCGCCGTGAGGGCAGCGCACGGCGCAGCGACGTGAAGACGCGACCTCTGAGCACGCCGATGAGACGGTAGGCGAGGTCGTGCGAAACCCAGGATTCGCGCCAGGTGGATGCGGCCACGACCACGCAGAGCAATGAGAGGACGACGGCGAACGATGGCAGATCGTCGCCTGCGCCGGTGATGACGCGTCCGACGACGACGGCGAGGCCGAGCGTGATCGCCAGTATGGCGCCCTGCACGACGATGCTCCAGAGCACGGTTTCGATGAAGCGGCCGCGGTGCGTGGCGATCACCGGGAGCAGACGGCGGATCGCTTTCATCGAGCGCTCCCGATGTGGATCCGGGCATGCGGTCGACCACGCGCAGGAGGAGGTCCGTCTCCCGACGAGGAGATGCCGCCCTGGTCGAGGGCGATCCAGCGATCGGCGTGAATGCATGCGCTCTCGCGGTGGGCGATGAGGATCGTCGTGCGTCGCGGATCGTGAGCGTCGACGCCGTCCATGACGCGCCGCTCGGTCTCGGCGTCGAGCGCAGACGTCACCTCGTCGAGGATGAGGACGGGTGCGCGGGCGACCAG
Organism: Microbacterium murale; assembly: GCF_030815955.1. Lineage (NCBI taxonomy): Bacteria > Bacillati > Actinomycetota > Actinomycetes > Micrococcales > Microbacteriaceae > Microbacterium > Microbacterium murale. The sequence goes on from NZ_JAUSXK010000001.1 coordinate 2,983,032, forward strand.
GGCGCGCGCGATCGCCAGGCGCTGCCGCTGACCGCCGGACAGTTGATCGCCGTTCTCGCCGAGGACGGTGTCATATCCCTCGGGGAGGTCGCGGATGACCTGGTCGATGTCGGCCGCGACCGCCGCCTGCTGCATCTCGGCATCGCTCGCATCCTGCCGGTACAGCCGAAGATTCTCCTGCACTGACCACGCGAACAGCACCGGATCCTGGGGGACCGTCACCACGCTCCGCGCGAGGGCCGATCTCGTGCGCTGCGGCAACGGGATGCCGTCGAGCAGGATGTCGCCTTCATCCGGGTCGACCTCCCGCTCGAGCAGGCGTCCGAGCGTGCTCTTGCCTGATCCGGATGCGCCGAGGATCGCGACGGTCTCGCCCGATTCGATCTCAAGCGTGATCCCGCGGATTCCGCTGTCGGTACCCGGGTATCTGTACGTCAGATCGCGGATGGCGATCGCTGCGCCCTCCGCCGCGGGTGTGGTGACGGTGCCGTCATCGGGCACCGTCGCGTGCAGCGAGAGCAGCCGGTCGAGCCCATCGACGGCAGTGAGTCCGAGGTAGCCCGCATGCCAATGCGTGCTCAGTTCGGAGAGCGGGCGGAAGCACTCTCGCGACAGCAGCAGCACGACGATCGCTGTCGTCGCGGGGCTTCCGGTGAGTACAGCGGATGCCGCGGCGAGGACGGCGAGGACGGTCCCCAGATGCATCGCCAGCGCGCTCAGTCCGCTCTCAATCAGAGAGACGCGCATCTGCGCCATGGTCGACAGGCGCAGTGCTTCGGCCCGCTGCTCGAGTCCGGTTCCGAATCTCTCGGCGGCTCCGAACGCCCGCAGCAGCGGGATCGACTGCAGCGATTCGACGTAGTCGCCGGACAGTCGAGCGAACGCAGCCCAGCGGGATCGTCCGTTGCGCAGCAGGCGGGCGTCCCAGAACCGTGGGACGATCACCGCCGTGGCACCGGCGACCGCGAGCACGGCCCCTGCGCCGACATCCTGAGCAGACACCAGCGCGATGATCGTCGCGGGCACCAGGAGCACCACGACGAGCTGCGGCAGGTAGCGCGTGTAGTAGGCATCGAGGCCGTCCACGCCGTCGATGACCGTCGCCGCCGTGTCTCCGGAGCGGCGCTCCGCTGCGGCGATGTCGGCTGTCCTCGCCAGCAGACGCCTGCGCAGCGCGATGCGCACTGACGCGCCGATCCGTGCCGCAAGCGGTTCGCGCAGCCAGATCACACCTGCTCTGGCGAGCGCCACGACCACGAGGACGATCAGCGCGAAACCGACGTCTCCTTCTCCACGAACCAGTGCAGCGATCACTGCCGCCGTGACGAAAGCGAACGTCACATGCAGCGCGGAGATCAGCACTCCCACGGCGGCGAGCGCCGCGATCGCGCCCGGCACCGCGCCGGCGAGCTGGAGGAGGCGTCGGTGGATCACCTGTCAGAACCTCTCGGGGTAGAGGTGCTCCGCGATCTGGCGCACGACGCTGATGTTGCCGAGCGTCCCGGGGAACATGTCGGCGCTGGCGACGGCGATCAGTCGGTCTTCCTTCACAGCGGGCATATCGGGGAAGGTGGTCGTGAGGTACGCGCGCACCGCGGCTTCGTGCTCCGCATCGTGCACGGAGAACACGACTGCGTCCGGCCGCTCCGCGGCCAGCGACTCCGGTGTGATGGTCGCGGCGAAGAAATCGGCGAAGGCGGGTTGGTCGGGCGAGTACACGGCGTCCGAACCTGCGAGGGTCAGGATGTCATGCTCCACGCCGGCGCCGATAGCGGACAGCGTCGTGCCCTCGACATAGACCTCGGCGACCCGAAGCCGGTCGACGCCCTCGATCGCGGCGGCGACCTCGGCGAGATCCGACCGCGCGTCATCGATGAGCTCTGCCGCCGCGTCCTGCACCGCGAAGATCTCGCCGAGGTTCTCCAGGTCGATGAACAGGTCCGCCACTTCGCCGCTCATGCGACGGTCGAAGCATCCGCCGGTGGCGACGTACACCGCTGCCCCCGCTCCCTCGAGCTGCTCGATGCTGGCGAAGCCCTGCTCGGCGGTGAACTCGTAGGTCGTGGGCGAGTACACGAAGTCGGGCGCGACTGCCAGCAGATCCTCACGACTCGGAGGTGTGAGCCCGGCGAGCACCGGAACGTCTGCGGCGAGGGAGGCGACATCGTCCGGCAACGCCAGGGCGGTGGCCTGCGCCTGTCCTACGAGCCGATCCGCGAGGCCGAGGCGCAGCAGGAGTTCCGTCTGCGAGGGATGCATCCCGACGACGGCCTCCGGTGCACCGTCGACGACGATCTCACGACCGCAGTTCTGCAGGCTCGTCCGCTGCGCGTCGGCGGCGTCGGCGGCGGGCGTCGACGCGACGGAGGAGCCGCAGCCGGTGGCGAGCAGCGCCGCGACGGCGAGGGTGGATGCCCCGGCGACGCGAAGCGCGATGGAGGAAGAGGAAGTCATGGTCGGACACTTTCTGTTCGGGTGGTCAATGGCACGAGGTCGGGCCGTTCTTCGTTCTGGCGGTGGAAGGCGAGCACCTGGCCGGCGGGGTCGCCTATGAGGCGTGCATCGACGCCGAATGTCGCGCGGATGAGGTCGGGAGTCAGGATCTCTGACGGTGGGCCTTGAGCAACGACACCGCCATCGGCGAGTACCACGACGCGGTCGCAGTACTGAAGTGCGAGATTCAGATCGTGCAGGGCGGCGATCACCGTGCGCCCCAGTCCGCGGACGATGCTCATCAGCTCGAGCTGGTGTCGGATGTCCAGATGATTGCTCGGCTCATCGAGCACGAGAACCGGTGTCTGCTGGGCGAGCGCCCTGGCCAGCATGACGCGCTGCCGCTGGCCGCCCGACAGCGTGGCTGCCATCCGCTCCGCAAGATCGCTCACGTCGACGCTGCGCATCGCCTCGTCGACGATCCGCAGGTCCTCGGCACTGTCGCGTCCGAATGAGGCCCGGTGCGGCGCACGCCCGAGCAGCACGAGCTCGTGGACGGTGAGATCGAAATCAGTGTGCGGATCCTGAAGCATGACGGCGACGGCACGGGCAGATTCCCGTCCACTGAGGCGGTGCACATCCGTACCGTCGACGCGTATCTGGCCCTCTCGTGGACGCACGGCACGGTACAGGGTCCGCAGCAGGGTGGACTTTCCGCTGCCGTTCGGGCCGATCAGGCCCACGACGCTTCCGGAGTCAGCGGTCAATGATGCTTCGCGCACGATGTCACGGCCGCCCAGGGCGACGGTGACACCATCGAACTCGACCTTCATCGGCCGAACCCGGCCTGCTCGGCGCCGCTTCGACGCATCAGCCAGAGGAAGAAGGGGGCGCCGACGAATGCGGTGAGGATCCCCAGCGGAATCTCGGTCGGCATGGCGACGGTGCGAGCGAGAAGGTCGGCGATCATCAGGAAGACCGCCCCGCCGAGTACGGTCACCGGCAGCATCCGTCGGTGATCAGCCCCCACCACTATGCGCGCGATGTGCGGGATGACGAGGCCGACGAAGCCGATGCCGCCTGCCACGGCGACGACAGCTCCGGTGAGGAGCGACGCCATGACGAGCATCAGCGCCCGCAGCCGCGAAGGATTCACGCCGAGCGATATCGCGGATTCATCTCCGGTCATGAGGGCGTTGAGCGAGCGCGAGAGGAACATCGCCACGACGATCGCGACACCGAGAGCGATCGCCGGCCCGAGGAGGCTCGGCATAGTCGCGGCCGAGACACTGCCGAGGAGGAAGAACAGGACGCTCACGACGTTCTGCGCGTCGGTCGAGATCGTGAGGTAGCTCGTGATCGCGCTGAAGAGCGTTCCGAGGGCGACACCGGCGAGGATCATGCGCGTCGGGGACAGCGCGCCGTCCTTCCTCGCCATCACGGCGACGCAGGCGCACGCGATGACAGCCCCGATGAAGGCGGCGATGTTGAGCGAGAGGCCGCCCAGCGTCGCCGATCCCAGCACGATGACGAGTACCGCGCCCACGCTCGCGCCGGAGGAGACGCCGAGGATGTACGGCTCGGCGAGCGGGTTGCGCACGGTGACCTGCATGAGTGCCCCGGCGAGAGCGAGTCCGGCGCCGGCGAGGCCCGCCAGAAGGGCGCGGGGGAGGCGGAACTGCCAGACGGCCTGGTCCTGCAGCGGGGTCAGTGAGCCGTCCGACATCCACGTCATGCCGGGAAGCAGATGCCCCAGGACGATCTGTGCGGCCTGCACGGCATCGACATGAACCGCCCCGACCGCGCCGGAGACGATCACGAGCAGCACGATCACCAAACCCAGCGCGACGCTGATCCACGAGGAGCGGCGAGCTAGCCGGCGCCCGGGGCGCGGGGTGCTCTCGCGGTGCGGAGGACCGACGTGCAGTGATGGCGGTTCGGTGAGGTGGGACACAAGCGCTCACCCTACTGATAATGATTATCGAATTCAATACGACGGATTCGGGAGTCCTGCGAACGTCAGCACTGCCGTGTCCGATTTCCGCGAGCCAGCGGCATTCGGACGTGTCAGAGTGGAGGCATGACCTTCCCCTCGCTGAGCACGATGAGCTTCGATGAGCGATACCGGGCGATCGATGCGCGCGACATCCGCTTCGACGGCCAGTTCGTCACGGCCGTGCACTCGACCGGCATCTACTGCCGCCCGTCGTGCCCGGCGCGCACGCCGAAGCGGGAGAACGTCAGCTTCTATCCGACGAGCGCCGCAGCGCATGAAGCCGGTTTCCGCGCCTGCAAGCGCTGCCTGCCTGAGGCGGCACCCGGATCGCCTGCGTGGGACCTTCGCGGCGACGCGGCCGCGCGCGCCATGAGGCTCATCGCCGACGGCGTCGTCGAGCGGGAAGGGGTCTCCGGGCTCGCCGCGCGGCTCGGCTACTCCTCTCGTCACCTCACCCGACTGCTGACCGCTGAACTCGGAGCCGGACCACTCGCCCTCGCTCGTGCGCATCGTGCCCACAACGCGCGGATGCTGCTCGTCGGCACTGACCTGCCGATCTCTGACATCGCCTTCTCTGCCGGATTCGCCAGCATCCGCCAGTGCAACGACACGATCCGAGAAGTGTTCTCGCTGACCCCCACCGAATTGCGTGCACGGCGAAAGATCTCGCCGGTCGCGATGCCGGGGACGATCGACCTGCTCCTCCCGCATCGCGAGCCGATGGATGCTGCCGGCATCTTCGCGTGGATGGCTGCACGGGCCCTGCCCGGGGTGGAGAACGCGACCGCGACTTCGTTCTCCAGGCACCTGCGCATGCCAGGCGGCCCCGCGTGGTTCGAGGTGCGCCAGGATGGTGCTTCCACGCTGCGCCTGCGCGCTCGAGTAGCCCACCTCGGCGACCTCGCCCCGCTCGTCGCGACCGCTCGTCGAATTTTCGATCTGGATGCCGACCCGATCGCCGTCGACGCTGCGCTGTCTTCGCACCCGCTGCTCGCTCCGCTCGTCGAGCGCGTGCCCGGCATCCGCGTGCCCGGCGCGGCCGACCCGCATGAGATGCTCATCCGGGCGATGGTCGGTCAGCAGATCACGGTCGTCGCGGCGCGCACGGCGCTCACGGCGCTGGCCGTGGCGCTGGGGGAGAAGGTCGAGGACGGGCACCTCTTCCCGACGATGTCTGCGATCGCCGAGCGCGGAGCGGAAGTACTGCGCGGTCCGGCCGCGCGCATCAGAGCCATCACCGGTGCCGCTGCGGCTCTCGCCGACGGCTCGCTGACGCTCACGGTCGGAGACGACCGTTCGGCGCAGCGTGCGGCGCTCCTCGCCATGCCGGGGATCGGCCCGTGGACAGCGGACTACGTGCGGATGCGCGTGATCGGCGACCCGGATGTCTTCCTCCCGGGCGACGTCGCCGTACGCGCCGGGGCCGCGGCATCCGGACTCCCGTCAGATCCGAAACCTCTCACCGCCTGGTCCGAGCGCATCGCGCCCTGGCGCAGCTATCTCACCGCGCACCTGTGGCGCGCGGCGCCCGTTCGCACTCCCAAGAAAATGAAGACGACCATCAAGGAGCTCTCATGACCGCTCTCATCCAGACCATCGACACCCCCGACGGTGCCTTCACCCTCCTCGTGGACAGCGCACAGCGCGTGCTCGCCTCCGGCTGGACCGCCGATCACGACTCGATCCTCACCAGGCTGGCCGAGCGCATGCGCCCGGCCGACATCCGAGAGGGCGAGACCGATGCCGCGGCCGCCGTCCACGCCTATTACGACGGAGATCTCGCGGCCATCGACACCGTGCCGGTGAGCCAGTTCGGCACCGAGATGCAGCAGACGGGATGGAGCGCGCTGCGCAGCATCACCCCGGGGGAGCCGCTGACCTACACAACCTTCGCCGCAGGGCTCGGCAATCCGCGGGCGGTGCGCGCCGCGGCATCCATCTGCGCGCGCAACGCGCCGGCGCTGTTCGTGCCGTGCCACCGCGTGCTGCGCTCCGACGGTTCACTCGGCGGCTTCGCCTGGGGTCTGCCGGTGAAGGAGTCACTGCTCGCCAGGGAGGCTGCGGCCTGATCTCGTCGCACGACCTCGACACGTCGGGGGAATGACTCTTGCGTCCAGCTGGTTCACAGCAATAGGCTGGAGGGCTGTCGCACCGACCGGGCGACGATGCCGAGCCTGAGGAGGACACCATGATTTCGATCGCCGCTGCGCAGATCACCGTTCCTGGCTCGAACCCGGTGTACCGCGGATAGCGTTCCGCCCCGCACCACAGCTTCCAGGCTCCCGGCCGCATGGCCGAGCCCGTCTCACTCCTCTTCCGCATCGAAACTCGTCTGAGAGTCATGTCTTCCTCGTCATCGCAGAAACAGTCCTCTTCGCTGTCCACTCCCGCCGCGCTCTGGCGCCTCGCACCCTTCGTCCGACCCGTGGTCTGGCGGTTCGTGGGCGGCGCCGCGAGCGCGCTCGCCGCGGCCGTCATCGCCTTGATGATCCCGCTCGTCCTCGAGCAGATCGTGCAGGGACCGATCCGCACGGGCTCGGTCGGCCTGATCATCCTCGGCGCCGTCGCCGTGCTCTTGCTGGGGTTCGGCGAAGCGCTCATGGTGTGGTTGCGCCGCTGGTTCATCCTGAAGCCGTCCACCGAGGTCGAGTACCGCATGCGCACGCAGCTCTACGCGCGCCTGCAGACCCTTCCGGTCGCCTTCCACGACCGCTGGCAGTCCGGCCAGCTGCTCAGCCGCATGATGCAGGACATCGGCCTGATCCGTCGCTGGCTGGCCTTCGGCCTGATCCTTCTCGTCGTCAACCTGCTCACGATCATCATCGGAGCGGTGCTGCTGTTCCGCTGGCACTGGCTGCTGGGCACGATCTTCATCGTCACGGCGATTCCGCTGTGGATCACCGGCTACCGCTTCGAGAAGCGGTACGGACGCCTCGCACGACAGAGCCAGGATCAGGCGGGCGACCTCGCCACCAGCGTCGAGGAGAGCGTGCACGGCATCCGCGTGCTGAAGGCCTTCGGGCGTGGAAAGCACGCCCTCACCCGCTTCAGCACGCAGGCCGAGTCGCTGCGCACGACCGAGCTCAGCAAGGCGCGCGCCGTCGGATCCATCTGGTTCTGGCTCGACCTCATGCCGCAGGTCGCGTTCGGCCTCAGCCTGATGTCCGGCATCTGGCTGATCTCGCAGGGCGCGATCGAGCTGCCCGAACTGTTCGCATTCTTCGCCATGGCGACGGTGCTGCGCTGGCCGATCGAGTCGATCGGGTTCCTGTTCTCGTTCATGCTCGACGCGCGCACCGCCTCTGACCGCGTGTTCGACATCTTCTCCGAGACGAACAGCATCACCGACCCGGAGCAGCCCGTGCGCCTCGAAGCACCCCGCGGCGAACTCGTCTTCGAGAACGCCCACTTCCGGTATCAGGATGCCGGTGCTGCAGAGCGCGATCTGCTCGACGGCATCGACCTGGTGCTGCGCCCGGGTGAGACCATGGCACTCGTCGGCCTCACCGGCAGCGGCAAGACCACGCTCACGACGCTGCCCACGCGTCTGTATGACGTGACGGGAGGACGCGTCACGCTCGACGGCGTCGACGTGCGCGACATGACGCTCGTGGAGCTGCGTCGTCACATCGCGATGGCGTTCGAGGACGCCACGCTGTTCTCAGCGTCCGTCAGGGAGAACGTTCTTCTCGGCCGCGCTGAACTCGACATCCACAGTGAGGAGGGTGAGCGCGTGCTGCGCGAAGCACTCGACGTCGCGCAGGCGAACTTCGTCGACGCGCTGCCTGAGGGCGTGGAGACGGTGATCGGCGAGGAGGGGCTCAGCCTCTCGGGCGGACAGCGACAGCGACTCGCGCTCGCACGCGCCGTCGCCGCCAATCCGAGGGTGCTGGTGCTGGACGACCCGCTCTCGGCACTGGATGTCGACACGGAGGCCCTCGTGGAGGAGGCCCTGCGTCGCGTGCTCGCCGACACCACGGCGATGATCGTCGCGCATCGCCCGTCGACGGTCGCGCTCGCCGACCGGGTCGCACTGCTGGAGCGAGGCCGCATCACCGCTGTCGGCACGCACTCCGAGCTGCTGCGCACCAGTGCGCACTATCGGCACGTGATCTCCAGCCTCGAGGCAGAGGAGGCCGCGCGCACCGGAGCCATCCCGATCATCACCGATGAAGACCTCGAAGCGAGAGTCGAGGTCACCGCAGACGAACACCGAACCACCGAGAAGGAGGTGCAGGCATGAGCGCGGCACTGACCGGAACCGAGGGCGAAGACCGCTCCAACTACACCCGCGAGGAGAGCAAGGCGATCCGCCAGCGCTCGCTGAGACTGCTCGGCTCTCTCGTGACACCGCTGCGGGCGCAGATCGTCCTCGCGGCGATCGTGCTCGTGATCTCGACGGCGCTGCAGGTGGCCGGCCCGATCCTCATCAGCATCGGCCTCGACTGGGCGCTGCCTGCGGTGATCGAGAATGCCGACTGGATGCCGACGTTCGGTATCGGTCTCATCTACCTCGTCGCCGGTGGTGCCGCTGCGGCACTGATCGGCTGGTACGTCGTGATCGCTGCGCGCATCACGCAGGCGGTGCTGATCGACCTGCGCAAGCGGATCTTCCTGCACACGCAGCGGCTGAGCCTCGAGTTCCACGAGTCTTACACCTCCGGACGCATCATCTCCCGCCAGACGAGCGATTTGGACTCGATCCGGGAGCTCCTCGACGGCGGCCTCAACAACCTCGTCTCCGGTGTGCTGTTCGGCGCGTTCACCTTCATCACGCTGCTCGTGTGGGACTGGCAGTCCGGTGTGATCCTGTTGATCGCGCTCGTCCCGCTCTTCCTGCTCATGCGCTGGTTCTACTCGCGTTCGCAGGTCATCTTCCGCGAGTCGCGCGTCGTCAGCGCCAGAGTGATCGTCCAGTTCGTGGAGACGATGACGGGCATCCGCGCCGTCAAGGCGTTCCGCAAGGAGCCCCGCAACGATGTGACCTTCCAGAAGGTCGCCGGAGACTACCGCGACGTCAACCGACGCTCGATGCTGCTGTTCGGCACGTTCGAGCCAGGGCTCATGACCGTGGCCGCGTTCACGCTCGGCCTCGTCGTGCTCTGGGGTGGCATCCGTGTATCGACCGGGGCGCTGACAGTCGGTGTGCTGCTGTCTGCCGTGCTGTACGTGCGCAACTTCTTCGCACCGATGCAGGAGATCGCGATGTTCCTGAACTCCTACCAGTCCGCCACTGCGGCGCTGGAGAAGGTCTCGGGCGTGCTCGACGAGGTGCCGACGGTTCCGGACCCCGAGAAGCCGGTCGACCTCTGGGAGTCGCGCGGGCACGTGAAGTTCGACGAGGTGACGTTCGGATACTCGGGGGAGAAGACGATCCTGCCGAACTTCTCGCTCGACATTCCTGCGGGGCAGACGATCGCGTTGGTCGGAACGACCGGTGCCGGCAAATCGACGCTCGCGAAGCTGATCTCGCGCTTCTACGACCCGTCGCTCGGCAATGTCACCCTGGATGGTGTGGACCTGCGTTCGCTGCATCCGAAGGATCTTCGACGCGCGATCGTCATGGTCACGCAGGAGGCGTATCTGTTCAGCGGGACGGTTGCGGACAACATCGCGCTCGGAAAGCCGGATGCCACGTTGGACGAGATCCGCGCAGCGGCGAAGGCCGTCGGTGCGGACGAGTTCATCTCGGCGCTGCCCGACGGATACAGCTCGGACGTGAACAAGCGCGGCGGCCGCGTCTCGGCGGGCCAGCGGCAGTTGATCTCGTTCGCGCGTGCGTTCCTTGCCGACCCTGCGGTGCTGATCCTCGACGAGGCGACGGCTTCGCTCGACATCCCTTCGGAGCGGCTCATCCAGGATGCGCTGCAGACTCTGCTCGCCGACCGGACCGCGATCATCATCGCTCACCGGCTGTCGACCGTTGCCATCGCCGACCGCGTGCTCGTGATGGAGCACGGCAAGATCATCGAGGACGGCACGCCTGAGACGCTGATCAGCGGCACCGGCAAGTTCGCACAGCTGCACGCGGCGTGGCAGGAGACGCTGGTCTAGCCTCGCGGGTCGCGGAAGTTGATGCGAAGGGGTCGCTGCGGTGTCAAGCTGGTTACCATGAAGGAGTGGATCCCCTCTTACTGGCAGTCGAGTGGTGGTGGATCGCTCCGGCCGTGGTCGGAGCGGGCGCTGTGACAGCTGTCGGAGCGCGCAGACGCGGGAGCGCGAGCGGACGTCGGCTGGCATTCGATGCCGCCAGGGACGACCTGAAAGAGGCGCAGTACAAGGCGGCGGAGCGTCGACGGGCGGTCAAGCTCGCCCAGGCGGAGCATGCGCGCCTGGTCGCCGAGCGCATGGCCTCGCGCGCGTCGACAGCGGAGGTCTCGAGCGCCAGACGCGTGCTCAAGCAGGCGGAACAGGATGCCAGGGCCGCTGCCGCCGACGTGCGTGCACGTCGCGTGCAGCTGAACGTGGCGCGGGCGGAGATTCCCCTGGCATCCAAGCGCGAGCGTTATCCGCTGGCACGTCTGCACCGGGCACACGATGCGATCACCGCACGCTGGATGGAGTACGAGACCGATCCGGCGAAGCTCATCGCCTACCCGACCATGAGCGACGCCAAGGATCCAGCGACTGCGGCGTTCCTCAGCGCCTCGAGGCACGCACAAGACCTGCGACCAGCGGTCGGGACGCGAACGACCACTGAGGAGTTCGCGGCGTATCGGGATGCCGTCGCCCAGCTCGAGCGCACGTTCGACGTCGCCGAATACGCCACCAAGGCGCGCGCGGCCGGCAGAGACCCGAACGCCGCACCGGTCTGGCAGGACACTGCGCAGCAGGTGTTCACCCGGTCCGCCGATGCGCTCGACAAGGCGGCAGGCGTGGCAGCATCCGCATTCGCCGCCTGGAACGCGCGCAACCGGCCGAATGCAGATCCCGAGACCGACGCACCTGGCACCGAGGAGCCGAAGCCCAAACCCTCGAAGATCTGGCCCGTGCCCCGGCGCGACTCCTGACCGCTACGCCGGAATCGCGCGGGGTGCGCACCAGCTCCTGATACCAGCGCCCCGAGTCCTTGACCGTGCGCTCCATCGTGTCGAAGTCGACACGGACGATCCCGAAGCGCTTGGCGTAGCCGTAGCCCCATTCGAAGTTGTCCAGCAGCGACCAGACGAAGTAGCCGCGCAGGTCGACGCCGCGCTCGATCGCCCGATGCGCGGCGGTGAAGTGACGACGCAGGTAGTCGGTGCGCTCAGGATCCGGTACCGAACCGTCCTCGGCGACCTCGTCCTCGAACGCGGCGCCGTTCTCCGTCACCATCAGCGGCTGGTCGGGGAACTGCTCCGACAGCGAGACGAGCAGCTCCTCGAGCCCCTCCGGCGCGATGTTCCAGCCCATGGCCGTGTACGGTCCCGGCTGCTGCACGAACTCGACGGCCTGGTCGCTTCCCGGCCATGCGGTGCCTGCCGACGTGCCTTTGTGCCCGTCGTTCTGCTGCCTCTCGGACACACCGTCCCACAGTCGGACGGTCGCGGTCGAGTAGTAGTTGACTCCGAGCACATCGATCGGCTGGTTGATGGTCTGAAGGTCGCCGTCCTGCACGAACGACCAGTCGGTCACTTCGGCCGTATCGGCCAGCAGATCTGCGGGGTACTCACCGAGCAGCATCGGATGAGTGAACGCACGGTTCGCGAGGCCGTCGATGCGACGCATCGCCTCCGCCGCCCCGTCGCCCTGGCCGCGCAGCACGTGGAAGTTCAGAGTGACGGAGTAGTCAGGGTCTCCGGTCGACGCCGTCCGCAGCGCCTGCACGGCGCGGCCATGCGCGAGGTTCAGATGATGCACCGCCGACAGTGCCGATGCGGGTTCCGTACGGCCGGGAGCATGCCCGCCCTGGCCATACCCGAGGTATGCCGAGCACCAGGGCTCGTTCAGCGTCGTCCAGGTGTGCACCCGGTCACCGAGCGCCGTGCCCATGATCTCGGCGTAGCGTTCGAAGGCATCGGCCGTCGCACGCGAGGTCCAGCCGCCGGCGTCTTCCAGATACTGCGGCAGGTCCCAGTGGTACAGCGTCGCCACAGGGCGGATGCCGCGTTCGAGCAGCCCGTCGACCAGATGTGAGTAGAAGTCGATGCCGGCCTGGTTGACCCCACCGTCGGCGGTCGGCTGGATTCGCGGCCACGCGATCGAGAAGCGGTACGCCTCCAGCCCGAGCTCCTTCATCAGATCGAGATCCTCGTCGACGCGATGGTAGTGATCGCACGCGACGTCGCCGGTGTCGCCATTCCAGACCTTCCCCGGCGTCTTGCTGAACGAGTCCCAGATCGATGGTGTGCGGCCGTCTTCTGATGCGGCGCCCTCGATCTGATACGAGGCGGTCGCGGAACCGAAGGTGAAAGACGGCGGGAAGACGAGACCGGAGTCGCGGTAGTCGGCGGAGCCTGTCGTGGGGGTCATCCGGTGATCTCCTCGAGGTCTGCGGTGTAATCGCGGCTGGTACTGTCCGGCGCGGTGACGGTGATCGAGTGACTGCCCGATCCGCCGCGGAACACCCGTAGCGTCAGTCCGTCATGGTAGTCGTAGTCGGGACGGTCCTCGCGAGCGCCCCAGGGGAGTACCGTGCCCGGACGCACATACAGCGGCAGGGACATGTAGTCGTGCGTCTCGCGCAGCCAGCGTCCTCCCTCAACGGCTTGGCCGGTCAAGAGCGAGGTCCACTCGCCCTCAGGCAGATAGAACTCCACCTCACCCGAGTCGGAGAGGACCGGTGCCACCAGCAGGTCCGGGCCGAGCATGTACTGCCGGTCGAGGTGCGCGACAGCCGGATCGTCGGGGAACTCCAACTGCATCGGTCGCATGACCGGCGCACCTGTGCGAGTCGCTTCCACGCCCAGCTGAAACAGGTACGGCATCAGACGCATCTTGAGGTGCGTGAAGTGCCGTGTCACCTCGACGGCCTCGTCGTCGAACGCCCACGGCACCCGGTAAGACGACGAGCCGTGGAAGCGCGAATGCGAACCGAGCAGGCCGAACGCCGTCCAGCGCTTGAACACACCGGCATCCGGCATGCCCTCGAAGCCGCCGATGTCGTGGCTCCAGAACGCGAAGCCGCTGAATGCGAGTGAGAGTCCGCCGCGCAGGGTCTCAGCCATCGAGGCGAACGTCGACGTCGAGTCGCCGCCCCAATGCACTGGCATGCTCTGACCGCCGGCAGTCGCGGACCGGGCGAACAGCACCGCCTCGCCCGCGCCTCTTGCGTCGTTCAGAACGTCGAACACCGCGCGGTTGTAGAGATCGGTGTAGAGGTTGTGCATGCGCTCCGGGTCGGAGCCGTCCGCCCAGACGACGTCGGTCGGAATCCGCTCACCGAAATCGGTCTTGAAGCAGTCGACTCCCTGATCGATGAGAGCACGCAGCTTCGCCTGGTACCAGGCGGTCGCGGCGGGATTCGTGAAGTCGACGAGTCCCATTCCGGCTTGCCAGAGATCCCACTGCCAGATCGATCCGTCCGCGCGCTTGACGAGATAGCCGGCGTCGCCCGCTTCGCGGAACAACGGCGAACGCTGTGCGATGTACGGGTTGATCCATACCGACACGCGCAGATCCTTGTCGTGCAGGCGCCCGAGCATTCCCGTCGGATCGGGGAAGACACGAGGATCCCATTCGAAATCGCACCAGTTGAACTCGCGCATCCAGAAGCAGTCGAAGTGGAACACGGACACGGGCAGTTCGCGCGCCGACATCTCGTCGATGAACGAGTTGACCGTCTGCTCGTCGTAATCGGTCGTGAAGCTCGTCGACAGCCAGAGGCCGTATGACCACGCCGGCACGACCGGCGGACGACCGGTCAACGCGGTGTACCTGCCGAGCACGTCTTTCGGAGTGGGGCCGGCGATGACGAAGTACTCCAGTACCTCGCCGGGCACGGAGAACTGCACTCGCTCGACGGACTCGGAGCCGATCTCATACGAGACATGACCAGGGTCGTTGACCAGGATGCCGTAGCCGCGGTTCGACAGATGGAACGGGATGTTCTTGTACGCCTGCTCGCTGGAGGTGCCGCCGTCGGCGTTCCAGATATCCACCGTCTGACCGTTCTTCACCAGCGGACCGAAGCGCTCGCCGAGGCCGTAGATGAGTTCGCCGACTCCGAGGTCGAGCTGCTCGTGTACGAACGTGGTGGAGGTGGGGACCGCCCCGCCGTCACGGGCGTTGCGCACGATGCCGGGATCGACCGACGCATCCGGTGCGAGTTTCAGGTAGCCCTGCGCCTTGTTGCCGCTACCGGTGACACGGCGCCCTTCGACCTCGAATGCGAGGTCCCAGGGCGCGCCGGGAGCGATCCTTGCGACGAGCGATCCCGCATTCAGTTCGCCGCCGGTCGCCGACACCTTTGTGGATGCGGTGGAAGGCGCCGCCGCTCCTGCCAGGGGGAAGCCGCCGTGCCAGTTCCTCCCCGTGTGATGCGCGATCCGCACGCGGATCACACCCTCAGCCGGGGAGGACAGCGTGGTGGTGAGGACCGGCCGATTGAGCACATCGCCGCGCTTGGCGATCACGGTAGTCGGCGCGGTGATCATGATCCCGGATCCATCGGGGGTGTCAGTGACCTCGGCGATGTCGTACGCTTCCTGCGCGTACAGGGCGGTGACTCCTGGACGCAACTGCCAGAACCCGTCGGTGAACTTCATTACTTGACTGCTCCTGCCGTGATGCCGCGTGTCAGCGTGCGCTGGAAGATGAGGAAGAAGATGAGCGTGGGAATGATGCCGAGGAGGGCCGATGCGCTCGTAGTGGTGACGTCCATCAGCCGGTCGCCCTGCAGCACGCTGATGGCCACCGGCACGGTCTGGTTCGCGTTCGACGCCAGGAAGGTCAACGGGATGAGGAATTCGTTCCATGTCCAGATGAAGAAGAAGATCAGCAGCACCGACAGCGTCGGTCGGCTGATCGGGAAGACGACTCGCCACAGGATCTGCCAGCGCCCCGCACCGTCGAGCGACGCCGCCTCGAGGATCTCCTTGGGGAACGTGCCGTAGACCGATGACAGCAGGTACGTACCGAACGCGGCTTGGATGACGGTGAACACGATGATCACCGACCAGACGTTGTCGTAGAGGCCCACCGATTTGAACATGTAGTAGAGCGGGTACAGCAGCGCCTCCTGCGGCAGGAGGTTCGCCAGCAGGAAGAGCAGCACGATCCAGCTGCGACCGCGAACGCGCCCGATGCCGATCGCGAACGCGTTCAACATGGAGATCACGACGGCGGCCACGGCGACGACACCGGAGATGAAGATCGAGTTCCAGACCTTCTCCGGGAAGTTCACCCGCTCCCAGAACTTGATGATGCCGCCGAAGTCGAGTGTTTCGGGGAGAGCGAGCGGCCCGGATGTGGCGTAGTCGACCGGCGACTTGAACGAGTTCACGAGCACAAGGTAGAACGGCGCCACGATCAGCAGAGCGCCGATGACGACGAGCGCGAGCAGAAGCCAGTCGACCGGCCGCTTCTTGGTCATGCCGCCGCGCGGGCGGCTCTTGGCCGGCTTTCCGGTGACGATGGCAGTGGTGGCATGCATCACAGTCCTGCCCTTTCCTTGCGCTCGAGGGAGTTCTGGACGCGGATGAAGATGATCGACACGATGACCACGACGATCGTGAGCACAGTCGCGATCGTGGCGCCGTAGCCGACGTTCCGCTTCGTGAAGAATTCCTGGTACGCGTAGTAGGCGGGCACGAGAGTCGAGCCTGCGGGGCCACCACGCGTGATGATGTAGACCGGACCGAAGACCTTGAGGGCTGCGATCGTGCACGTCAGCGTCACGACGAAGATCTCTGGCCGGATGATGCTCATCGTGATGGCAGAGAAGCGCTGCAGCCAATTCGCCCCATCGAGCTCTGCCGCCTCGTACAGCTCCGGGTCGACGCGCTGCAGTGCGGCCATGAAGACGACGACGGGGTAGCCGAGCTGTACCCAGACCATGACGACCATCAGCACGATGAGCGCGGAGGGCATCTGTCCGAGCCAGTCGTAGGCGGGAATGCCGAACGCTCCGAGGATCTGGTTGAGCGCACCGTCCCCGCCCGGTCGCACGATCCATCCGATCACGATGCCGGCGACGGCGATGGGCAGGATCTGCGGCAGATAGTAGGTGGCACGCAGGAAGCTGCCGACCTTGCCGCCGAACTTGCGTCCGACGACGTCGAAGAGAAGCGCCGCAACGATCAGGCCGACGATCGTCGGCACGACGACCATTGCCAGGATCATCCACACCGAGTTGGTGAAGGATGTCCAGAAGTCGCCGTCGGTGAGGATCTTCTGCCAGTTCTCGAGTCCGATGAACTCCGGCGCGCGTACGCCCTTCCACTTCGTGAAGGTCAGATACACATTCCAGACGAGTGGGACGATGACGATGACGAGCAGCAGCGCGAAGCCGGGAAGCAGGTACATCCAATACGCACCGGTTCCGCCGCTGCGCTGCGGGATCGACGGTTGTTCAGGTGGCAGCTTCGTGCGGCCCCGTCGTGTGTCAATTGACATGTTCAACTCCAGAGGGGTGCGGTGACGGCCGACATGCGGCCGCCACCGCGGACGATCAACGGAATTCTGCAGTACCTTCGTCGTACTGCTCGCCGAGGTTGGCGTTGGTCGTCTGGACGTCCTGAACCCCGGTGATCAGACCCTGGAGTTCCTGCACGAGGACGTCGTAGAAGCCGGGGGCGGGCCAGTCAGGGTAGAACGAGAGCCCGTCGGCATCGAGGATGCCGTTGAACGTCTCGATCAGCTCTGCGCTCTTCGCGTCCGTGATGTCGGCGGCATCGACTGCGACCGGAAGACCACCGTTGTTGCCGATGAGCGCCTGGATCTCGGGGCGCATGGTGATGTCGATGAACTCGTACGCGAGTTCCTTGTTCGCGGCGTTCTCCGGTACGACCCATAGGTTGCCGGAGGAGCCGAGCGACAGGTCGGAGCCGGGGAACGCGGCGAGGGTCCAGTCGAATCCGGTCGCCTCAGCGACGAAGCGGCCGAACCACCACGAACCCGAGACGAAGATCGGGGCGGTGCCGTTGATGAACGAGACTCCGGCATCCTCGGCCTTGACGGATGAGACGTCAGAGGCGATGTAGCCCTTGTCGACGTACTCCTTGAGCGTCTCGGTCGCGGAGGTGACTTCAGGCCCTTCCCAATCGACAGGGTTCTCGTACAGCTGATAGTCGTCGACGAACCCACGATCACCCTCGAGCAGAGCGAGCTGGTACCAGAGCTGACCGAGCGGATACTCTGCTCCCGCTTCAGCCAGCGGTGTGATGCCCTTGGCGACGAAGGCATCCAGCACGTCGACGAACTCCTCGTACGTGGTGGGAATCGCCAGGCCCGCCGCGGCGAAGGCGTCCGTGTTGTAGTAGACACCGACGAATTCGCCGTAGTTCGGGATGCCGTACCACGCGTCTCCGCCCATGACACCGTCTTCGCTGTACTTGGCCGTCGTCTGCAGCGAGGGCGCCAGCTTCTCATCCCAGCCGTACTCGGACACGGCATCGGAGATGTCGGTGATCAGACCGGTCGATGCCAGGAAGCCAGCCGTGGCATTGCCCTTGTTGAACTCCATCAGGTCGGGCGCGGCATCGGTGTCGAGAACCTGGCTGGCGGTCTTCTGGATCTGCTCGAACGACTTCTCCTCGAACTCGACCGTCGCGCCGGTCTCCTCCTCGAAGGTCTCGATCGCTTGCGCCCAAGCGATTCCCATTGCGCTGTCGGCACCCTCGTAATGCCACAGCTTGAGCGTGTCGCCGTCGCCGCCGCTCGTGGAGCCGGATGTGCATCCGCTCAGGGCGACCCCGGTAACGGTCAATGCCGCCAACAGGGCGAGTGACTTCTTTCCTCGGGTGATGCGTGCCATCGTCGGCACTCCTTTCTTGGTGGCCATTGGCCAGACACTTCAATGGGTCGTTCTCCCGTGTGCAATGCGGAGCCTCGAAGCGCTTCGATGACCGGCGGGCGGACAGGGTGGTCCCGTGTTCTCATCCCGAGGCGGTGCGATGGATCCGTGAGGGATCATTCCATCGATGCAGCTCGTAGAAGTGTCATCGAAGCGTTTCGATAGCGGCTCTCCAGCGATGGTAGACAATCGCGTCGGCGTGCGCAACCTTTTTGTGGTTTCGTCCAACAAACTGGACCGAGCGGCTGGAAGCCGCGCATGACCGTGCCGCGTCAGTGAGGCGACTTCAAGGCGACGAGGCCTCGGTGGGGGAGGGGATCCGAGGCCCCGCCGCCGGTCTCACGGTGCGAGGCGGATCTCCGCGATCACCTCGGCGTACTCGGTCTCACCCACCGGCGTGAAGCCGACGCGGTGGAAGAAGGCTTCAGGGCCGTTGTCGCCGGCCTCGTAGATCACGTTGACGTGATCCATGTCGCGTTTGCGCGCCTCGTCGAGAAGATGCTCGACCGCGAAACGACCGACACCGCGACCTTGATCGTCGGCGTCGACGTTGATGCGCCACAGCACGGAACGGAAATGCTCCTCCGGGGCCTCGGGATCGAAGCTGGCGCTCACGAACCCGACGACTTCGTTGCGATCGAGGATCACACGCTGCCATGAGGTCTGGGGGTTGATCACGGTCGCCGCGATCCCATACGAGACCGGAGCGAGGTACTGCTCCTGTCCCGGCTTGAGCGACAGGTTGTTCACGGCGACGATCGTCGCAGCGGAGAGTTCGACCACGCGCAGTTCCGTCATACGCCCAGGGTAACCTCTCCGCGCGCTGCGTGCGCCGAAAGATGACGGCGAACGCCGCACCACCCACTCAGGTATCTTGGTATCGAGACAGATTTGACTCGTGAACGGAGAATCTCCCGGTGACCGACGACGCCATCATCTACACCTACACGGACGAGGCACCGGCTCTCGCCACCGCATCGCTCCTCCCGATCGTCCAAGCCTATGCAGGCAAGGCCGGGGTCCAGATCGAGACCCGCGACATCTCGCTGGGAGGACGGATCCTCGCCGCGTTCCCTCAGAGGCTCACCGCCGAGCAGGAAGTGTCCGACGCGCTCGCCGAGCTCGGCGGCCTCGCGACGCTTCCCGAGGCCAACATCATCAAACTGCCGAACATCTCGGCATCCATTCCGCAGCTCAAGGCAGCCATCGCCGAACTGCAGGGCCAGGGATACGACATCCCGAGTTTCCCGGACGAGCCGTCCTCGCTCGAGGAGAAGGACATCCGCGCCCGTTACGACCGCATCAAGGGGTCTGCGGTGAACCCCGTTCTGCGCGAGGGCAACAGCGACCGCCGGGCTCCGCTCGCCGTGAAGAACTACGCGAAGAAGCACCCGCACCGCAACAAGGCGTTCGCCGAGGGGTCTAGGACCCGCGTCGCCACGATGGGCCACGACGACTTCAAGGCCAATGAGAAGAGCTGGCTGTCCCCGGGTGACGACGTGCTCACGATCCAGCACATCGCAGAGGACGGCACCACCACCGCGCTCAAGGAGAACCTGAAGGTGCTCCCTGGCGAGATCGTGGATGCCACGTTCCTCTCGGCCGCGGCCCTCGATGCCTTCCTCGCTGAGACCCTCGCCACGGCCAAGGCCGATGACGTGCTGTACTCGGTGCACCTCAAGGCCACGATGATGAAGGTCTCCGACCCGATCATCTTCGGTCACGTCGTGAAGGCCTACTTCGCGGACGTGTTCGCGCAGCACGGTGACACGCTTGCCGCCGCCGGTCTCAGCGCCAACGACGGACTGGGGTCGATCCTCTCCGGTCTCGCCGACCTCGAAGGCGGCGAAGCGATCGCCGAAGACTTCTTCCGTGCGATCGAGAGCGGCCCTCGCCTCTCGTACACCAACTCTGACAAGGGCCTCACGAACCTGCACGTCCCCAGCGACGTCATCGTGGATGCGTCGATGCCGGCGCTCGTCCGCAACGGCGGAAAGCTCTGGGGCGTGGACGGTGGAGAGGATGACACCCTCGCCGTCATCCCCGATTCCTCCTACGCGGGTGTCTACGAAGCAACGATCGAGGATGTCATCGCGAACGGTCCGCTGGACCCGGCGACCATCGGCACCGTTCCGAACGTGGGCCTGATGGCACAGGCGGCCGAGGAGTACGGCAGCCACGACAAGACCTTCGAGGTGGCTTCTGCCGGCCGGATCCAGGTCGTGAACTCGGCCGGTGACGTCGTGCTCGAGCACACCGTGCAGCCGGGCGACATCTGGCGTGCCACGCAGACCAAGGACATCGCCGTGCGTGACTGGGTGAAGCTCGCCGTCACCCGTGCCCGTGCGAGCGCCACGCCCGCCGTGTTCTGGCTCAACGCGGCGCGTGCGCACGATGCCGCGCTCATCGCGAAGGTGAACGAGTATCTGAAGGACCACGACACCGATGGTCTGACGATCGAGATCCTCACGCCGGAAGACGCCACACGCTACTCGCTGGAGCGTCTGCGTCGTGGCGAGGACACCATCTCCGTCACGGGCAACGTGCTGCGCGACTACCTGACCGATCTGTTCCCCATCCTCGAAGTGGGCACGAGCGCCAAGATGCTCTCGATCGTCCCGCTGCTCGCCGGTGGTGGGCTGTTCGAGACCGGTGCGGGCGGATCCGCCCCGAAGCACGTGCAGCAGCTCGTCGAAGAGAACTACCTGCGGTGGGACTCGCTGGGCGAGTTCTTCGCGCTGGCCGCCTCGCTCGAGCACTTCGCTGATCGCAAGGGCAACGACAAGGCTCGTGTGCTCGCCGAGACGCTGGATGCCGCGACAGGTACATTCCTGGAAGAGGACCGCTCGCCCGGACGCAAGCTCGGCACGATCGACAACCGCGGCAGCCACTTCTACCTGGGGCTGTACTGGGCGCAGGAACTCGCCGCGCAGACGAAGGACGCCGAGCTCGCCGCGGCCTTCGCGCCCGTGGCTGCGGAACTTGCCGCAAAAGAGCAGGAGATCGTCTCCGAGCTCAACGGCGCACAGGGCTCAGCTGCCGACATCGGCGGCTACTACCGTCCTGACGTCGCGAAGGTCGAGAAGATCATGCGCCCGTCGACGACGTTGAACGGGATCATCGACGCGATCTGACGATGACACGGAAAAGGCCGGATGCTGTGTGCATCCGGCCTTTTCGCGTCCCGCCCTGTCGAAGCGACGAGTAAGGGTGCTCAGTAGTGGACGTAGACGTTGACGCCTTCAGGAGCCCAGTTGTAGAGCCACTGCGCGGCGTACTCGGGCATGCCCACGCATCCGTGGCTCATCGGAGTTCCCCAGTTGCTGTGCCAGTAGACACCGTGAAGGGCCTCGTCACCGTTGAAGTACATGACCCACTTGACGTCCGGCTGGAAGTAGTTGGGCGCCTGGCTCAGATCCCTGTTGCCCATGTTCTGGCTGGAAGTCTTCCAGCCGATCTGGAATGAGCCGGTGTGGGTGGCGAACTCACCGGCACCGGAGGAGACGCTCCAGGAGTCGACGACGACGCCGTTCTCGATCGCGGAGACGGTCTGGTTCGCGAGATTGATGTCGATCTCGCGCGTGAGGGTCGTACTCGCGAACGGCGTTTCGCTGACCTCGATCGGCTGGACGGAGTTGCCGGCCTCCAGCTGCTCGGCGAAGTCGGATGCGACCGTGCTGGTGTCGCCGAGCGTGCGGCCGCTGACGCCCACGGTCAGTTCTTCCAGCACGTCTCCGCCTGCATTGACGATGCTCTCGGCATTCACCGGTGCGCGGTTGACAGCGGCGGGCAGGGCATCGACGGTCGCCTGGATGGCGGCTTCGTCGGCCACGATGTTCAGCTCGCCGTCCTGATCGACGACCTCGAGCCAGGTCGCGGCGACCGCGGGGGCGATCGGCACCGTGCGCTCATCACCGACGTAGAAGCCGATCGTGGTGAGCATCGTGTTGAGCTTCTCTGCAACGCCGGCGGCGTCTTCATCGCTCACCGGTGCGGGAGCCTCGGCCGGGTCACCCGAGTACGTCAGAGCGTCGCCGCCGTCGGCGAGCGCGGAGGTCAATGCACCGGTCAGACCATCCAGATCGACACCGGTGCCCGGCACCGCAGGAGTCGTGACATACGTCGCGCTGGCCGCGTCGAACCCGACGGTGGCGTCGACGGCGTCTTCATAACTGGACGGGACCATCTCGCGCAGCGTGTCGTGTGCGAGGTCGGTGTCGAGGGTGATGGTGCCGACGATGGGTTCTGGCATCCACGCGCCGATGTTCCACATCGGGTGCGACGCGAACGCCTCGTCTGCGAGCCCGCGTGCGTCGATCGACGCGCCGAGGTCAGAGCCGGTCACCACCTGATCTCCACCGGCATCGGTCAACGTGATCTCTGTGTTCGCGAGGTGGGCGGTGACGACGTCTGCCGCGGCGCCCGGCGTGAGGCCGCCGACAGGGACGCCGGCGATCGTGGTACCGGGGGCGATGAGGATCGTCGACGCTGCGGCTGCCCCCAGAGCGAGCACGCCGACGGCGACGCCGACCCAGAGTCCGATGCGACGCTTCTTGGGAGCGGGCTCGCGCGGAGCCCATTCGAGTGAGCGATCGCCGCCGTTCGGCGGCAGTGCTTCAGTGACGACAGCGGTCTGCGCAGTGTTCGCGTCAGGTGCTTCGATAAGACCAGTCACCTACTCACCCCCCGTGATTTCAGTGTGACCAACTCCTTTATCATACCGGGCGTCAGATAACGACAAGGCAACGGTTGTCGCATCAGAAACGGAAAAGCCCCGCGACCGAGCATGGTCGCGGGGCTTTCGGAGTTCAGAGGTCAGCTGCAGAGCTCCTGGAGCGCCGTGGCCGACTCGGTCATGTCGGTGGTGATGGTGCCCATGTTCTCGGCGGCGGACAGGTCCTGATCGATCAGCACCTTGGAGAGCACGTCGCTGAGGGCGACGAAGTCCTCGTGAACGGCAGCGGTTGCTTCCTGCACCTCGACGTTGGAGACGCTGTCCGCGGCTTCGCCGAACGCATCGACGACCGTGTTGAACTGGTCAACGGTGGTCTGGGGGTCGGTGGCACCGGTCGTGTCGATCTCACCGGCAGCGCTGCTGGCCTCCTGCAGCTTCGGCAGGACGATCCCACAGGCCTCCTCGACGGACTGGTCGGTGTTCGTCTCCTCGACGGGCGCGGAATCGCCGGAGTCGGTGGACTTGTCGTCCTCAGCGGCTGGCGCGCCGGAGCACGCAGTCAGGCCGAGCACGGCGACGGCGGCGATGGTCCAAGCGGCGATACGGCGGTTCATAGGTTTCCCCTCAATCACGGCACCGCGAACTGCGGTGCGATTCTCCGGTCGTGCGACCAGTCAAACATATTCTGGCGACGCTCCACGATGGGGAGAAGGACCCATGAGGTGCGATCACTGCTCGACGATGGCGATGCCGTCGATCTCCACGAGCATCTCCTCACGGGGCAGGCCCGTGAACACGGTGGTGCGCGACGGCAGAACGCCGCTGGGCGTGTGGGCGGTGACGAATTCGCCGTATGCGTCGTTCATGGTCGCGAAGTCCTCGCGCTTGGTGAGGTAGACGCGCAGCATCACGACGTCGTCGAACGTCGCACCCGATGCCTCGACGATGGCCTTGACGTTCTCGAGCGTGCGGGTGGTCTGCGCGGCGACATCACCGGGGAAGAGATACTCGTTGGTCGTGGGGTCGACAGGACCCTGACCGGAGACCTGGACGAACCCTCCTTTGCGGACACCCTGCGAGAAAGTGTGCGCCGGCGCAGGAGCGGAATTGGTCGTGACTCGTGTCTTCGTGCTCATACGACCAGCCTAGTAGCCTTGTTAGATGCCTCAACAAATGTCGGAGCCGACGCTCGCTCACGTATCACTGAGCGCAGAACAGGCCGCAGCCGGGCGCGTACGCGTATACCGGGACGCGACCGTGGTCGATGGCACCGGAACGTCTCGTTACGTGGCGGATGTCGTGGTCGAAGGTGCACGGATCGTCGCGATCGTTCGCGAGGGCGACACCAGGACGATCGAGATCGAGCGCGGAGCCGTCGACCTCGAAGCTGTCGAGGTCGACGCGCACGGACTCATCCTCGCGCCCGGCTTCATCGACATGCACGCGCACAGCGATCTGGCCGTATTGGAGGGGCCGGCGCATCGGGCCAAGATCCTGCAGGGGGTCACGACCGAGGTGATCGGGCAGGACGGCCTCGGCTATGCGCCGCTCGACGATGCGGTGGCATCCGTCATTCCCGCGCAGATCGCAGGCTGGAACGGCCTGCCCGCAGTCGCTCCCTGGCGCACGATGGGCGATCTGCTCGACGCGATCGACGCGGCGACGGTCGCGAACGTCGCCGTGCTCGTGCCGCAGGGCAATCTGCGCATGATGACGGTCGGTCACGAGAACCGCCCGGCGACACGCGCAGAGCTGCGGCAGATGACCGATCTGCTCGGCGCTGCACTCGATGCAGGCGCGTTCGGGATGTCGAGCGGCCTCACCTACACGCCCGGGATGTACGCCTCAACCTCAGAGCTCGAGACGCTGTGCCGCGTTGTCGCCGAACGCGGCGGCTACTGGGCGCCGCACACCCGAAGCTACGGCGCCACAGCACTGGACGCCTATCGCGAAGCGCTCGACATCGGTCGCCGCACCGGATGCCCCATCCACCTCACGCACGCCACCATGAACTTCGTACCGAACCGCGGTAGAGCCGATGAACTGCTCGCGCTGATAGATGAGGCCATCGCCGACGGCGTCGATGTCACGCTCGACACCTATCCGTATCTGCCGGGCGCGACCACTCTGACGGCGCTGCTGCCGAGCAGGCTCGCCGAGGGTGGCGACCTCATCGCCGCGATCAGGGAGCTGGACGCTGACGGCCGAGAGGGGGTTCGGGTCGAACTCGAGGAGATCGGCTCCGACGGATTCCACGGCGAGCGCGCGGATTGGTCGAGCATCGAGATCGTCGGTACCGCGAACTCGGCTCTCGAGCCTCTCGTCGGCAGGACGATCGCACAGATCGCGGAGGAGGACGGAAAGCGCGCGGTCGATGTCGTGCTCGACACGATCATCGCGGATGCCGGAGCCACCGGCATCCTGATGCACATCGGCGACGAGGACAACGTGCGGGCGATCATGCAGCACGATCGTCACACCGGTGGCAGCGACGGTATCCTGATCGGCGCGAAGCCGCATCCGCGTGGGTTCGGCGCATTCACCCGCTATCTCGGTCACTACGTGCGCGACCTCGGAGTGCTGACGCTCGAGGAGGCGGTCCGGCATCTCTCCGGCACACCAGCAGCTCGTCTCGGCCTGCACCGCGGTGACGCGCCGCGCGGAGTGATCCGCGAGGGCGCGACCGCAGATCTCGTGCTGTTCGATCCCGACGCCGTCGCGGCCGGTGCGACGTTCGACGCGCCGCGCACAGCACCGGTCGGGGTCGTCGAGGTGGCGGTCGCAGGCGTGCTCGTCGTCGCGGACGGCGTCGTCACGGGAGAGACTCCAGGGCGCGCTCTGCGGATGCCGCCAGCACCCCACCGCGCCACGGTGCCGTTGCTCGAGGCGCATATCGATCCTGCGGCCGCGTCATTCGTCTGGACACCGGACACTCCTGTGCATGCTCCGGATGAGCTGGTAGCGGTCGCCGCGTTGCTGAAGCCGGGCGTTCCTGGCAGCGACATCGCAGGCGGTGGCGAGGCCGGTGCGCCGGCGATCACATTGGTCCTGGATGCAGCGGTGGGGGAGAGCGCGACCGCTGCCGGGCGCATCGGTGCCGAGGCGTTCCGCATCACTGCGGCGTCCGGCGGAATCGAGGTGCGCGGGGCATCGGCGCAGGGTGTCTTCCGAGGCATCACGGCGCTGCAACAGCTGCGTCCACCAGGAGACGAGGTCGCTCGCATCCCTGCCGGAGGGTGGCAGGGTTCGCCTGCGTACGGCTGGCGAGGCGCGATGCTCGACGTCGCCAGGCACTTCCGACCCGCCGCCGACATCCGTCGCCTGATAGATCTGCTGGCGCTACACCAGCTGAACATCCTGCACCTGCACCTCACCGACGATCAGGGCTGGCGGTTCGAGGTGCCCGGCTTCCCGCGGCTCGCCGAGATCGGCTCGCGCAGAGAGGCGACGCAGCGGGGTCACGGTCCACTCGCCACCGTCGAAGCCGGCGTGCACGAGGGGTTCTACTCGACCGCGGAACTCCGCGAACTCGTCGAGTACGCGGCTGCGCGCTTCATCACGATCGTGCCTGAGGTCGAATTGCCGGGGCACGTGCAGGCAGCGCTCGCCGCCTACCCCGCTCTCGGGAACACCGACATCTCCGGTTCCGACGGCGCAGGAGCGGTCACGTCTCCCTGGGAGCGCTTCGGAGTCAACCCCCGAACACTCGCACCCACGGATGAGTCGTTGGCCTTCGGACGCGCGGCGATCGACGCGCTGTGCGACATCTTCGACTCTCCATGGATCGGCATCGGCGGGGACGAGGTGCCGGTCACCGAGTGGGCGGAGAGCCCCGCGGCGGCACTGCGCATGCGCGAGCTCGGACTCGCGTCGCCTCGAGACGTGCAGCCCTGGTTCACCGCTCAGTTCGTCGATCACGTGCGCACGCACGGACGCACAGCGCTGGCCTGGGACGAGGTACTCGAGGGGGATGTCCCTGACGGAGTGCGGATACTCGCATGGCGCGGTCCGGTCGCCCTTGAAGAGGCCATCCGCCGCGGCATCCCGGTCGTCGGCTGCCCGGATCTTGAGACCTATCTCGATTATCGGCAGTCCGAGTCAGGCGACGAGCCGGTGCCGGTGGGGCCGCCGCTGACCCTTGAGCACGCCTACACCCTGCGCCTTCCTCCCGGCGTGGTCGGTGGCCAGACCAACGTCTGGACCGAGCATCTGCCGACCCGTGACCGCGTCGACTTCGCCATGTTCCCGCGACTCAGCGCGATCGCCGAGCGGCTCTGGGCGGGTGGCGACCCGGGAGACGGCACGGAGTTCCTGCGTCGCCTTGCCACGCATCTGCGTCGCTTGACCGAGGCGGGGGTGCGATATCGTCCTCTCGACGGGCCTACACTCGATCAGCGGCGACCGGGCATCCCCGGAAAGCCGATGACGGTCGCCGCGCGGGAGCAGATCGTCGCCGATCTTGTTCACGGGCTGCGGGCACCCTCGCCGGACTCGTCGGAGCGAGGCGAGAATGAAAAGTAACGTTTCGGTAACCCTCCCACCCTGGCGGTGGGTCGCAGGTTGCGGAATTTTTGTTCGTAAGGTCTACTAACAAATATGTCCGAATCGGATGAGTTGAGTCAACCGGCACCGGCCGACTACGCGGGTGCCAGTTCGCACGCCTTCGGACCGTCCCGCCACCTGCGGTCGCGCTCAAAAGTGCTGCCCGAGCACGCCCGCGGACACAATCGCGCCCTCGTGCTGCAGACGCTCTACCACTCCGGTGCGATGAGTCGCGCCGACCTGTCACGCGAGACCGGATTGACCAGAGTGACGATCTCCGACCTCGTGGCGGAGTTCATCGCCGACGGGATCGTCGTCGAACTGGGCGTACGTGAGACTGCGGGCCCCGGCAAGCCTCCGATCCTCATCGACATCAACCGCCTCGGCCACCAGATCATCGGTCTGGACCTCTCGGACGCCGAGTCTTTCAGAGGAGCCGTGCTGAACCTCGACGGCGAAGTGCTGGAGCGGCGTGAGCTCACCCGGCCCGAGCAGCCTGACGGCGACGCGGCATACGCCGCCCTGCTCGAGCTCGCCCGCAGTCTGATCGCCTCCGCGACCGCGCCGCTGCTCGGCGTCGGCGTCGGAACGCCGGGCGTGGTGCGCCCTGACGGTGTGGTGCTGAGTTCACCGAACCTCGGCTGGACCGACTTCCGGCTCGAAGCGCAGCTCGGTCGTGACCTCGATCTCCCCGTGCTCGCCCGCAACGATGCCAATGCCGCCGTACTCGCCGAGTACACCTTCGGTGATGCAAGGGCAGACTTCATGCTCATCAAGATCGGTGTGGGAGTCGGCGCCGGGCTCATCGCCGGAAGCCAACCGCTGGTGGGCAGCCGCTTCGCCGCGGGGGAGATCGGTCACGTCGTCGTCGGCACCGACGGCGGCCCGCGCTGCGTCTGCGGCCGCGACGGCTGTCTGGAGGCCTGGCTGAGCGTCACGCGCCTTCGGGATGCGGTCGACGCGCAGCCCGCAGCGCGCGATGAGATCCTGCGCGATGCCGGCACCCGCATGGCAATCGCGATCGCGCCGATCGTGACAGCACTGGATCTTTCGGAGGTCGTGCTCTCCGGGCCCGCAGATCTTCTTGACGGCGTACTCATCGACGCGGCCACTTCCACCCTGCGGGAGCGCACGCTCGAGGGCGTCTTCGACGACGTCGTGATCAGGCTCACGGGTCAAGGCGACATCGTGCTGCGCGGCGCTGCGGTCATGGTTCTCTCCGCGCAGCTGGGAGTCTCATAGTGGTATCGGCAGTACAGGCCGGTCGTGTCGGCCGGTCCGTTCGCGTGGGCCTCGACATCGGCGGGACGAAGACGGATGCCGTCGCAGTGACGGACGGCGGCGAGATCATCGGACGCATCCGCCGACCCACCGGCTACGGTGACGAGGCCGTGGTCGCCGACGTCGTGGAGAGCGTGCGAGAGCTGCGCGCGGAGTTCGACATCTCAGCGTCCGATGTGATGAGTGTCGGCGTCGGAATTCCCGGTCTCGTCGACACGGCGAACGGCCGAGTGCTGCACGCGGTGAATCTGGGCGTCGAATCCCTCGACCTCGCGGCGCGGGCGTCGGAGCGCATCGGAGTGCCGGTCATCGTCGAGAACGATGTGAAAGCCGCTGCCCTCGGTGCCGCCGCGTTGCGCGGTGACGCCCTGTCGATGGCCTATCTGAACCTCGGCACCGGCGTCGCCGCCGGTATCGTGATCGACGGCGGGATCTGGCGTGGATCACGTGGCACCGCCGGTGAGGTCGGGCACATCTCCGTCGACCCGAACGGCCGCGTCTGCGGCTGCGGGCAGCGCGGGTGCATCGAGACGCTCTGCGGCGGCGGTGCGCTCGCCCGTGCGTGGGGGCGCCCCGGGGCGCTGCCTGTCCGTGACATCTTCGACGCCGCGGACCAGGGCGACACCGACGCGCTCCTGCTCCGCGGTGACCTCGCGCGTGGGGCGGCGGCGGCGGTGCGCGTGCTCGTGCTCAGCGTCGACGTCGAGACCGTCGTCATCGGCGGCGGTCTCACGGCTCTCGGCGATCGTCTCGGCGACAGCATCCGCGCTGCGCTCATCGCCGATGCGGCAGGGTCGCCGTTCCTGCGATCGCTGCACCTGGATGAGAGAATCGAACTGCTTCCCCCCGGTTCCCCTGCGGCCGCTCTAGGTGCCGCGCTGGTCGGAGTGCACACACCCCAAAAGGAGATCGCCACCCATGGCTGAAGTCGTCATCGTCGAGAACGCCGCCGCTGCGGGGGCACTGGTTGCAGACGAGATCGTGCGGCTCATCGTCGGACGTCCTGATGCGGTGCTGGGACTGGCGACGGGCTCGACGCCCTTGCCCGTCTACGAAGCGCTGCACGGCCGACTCGCCGGTACCGACGTCTCGCAGGTTCGAGGTTTCGCGTTGGACGAGTATGTGGGCATCGATCCGAAGCATCCCGAGAGCTACCGCTCCGTCATCGCACGCGAGGTCGTCGAGCCGCTCGGCCTGAACCCCGACCAGATCCACGTACCGAACGGCGCGATCGAAGGCATCGAGCATGCCGGCCCCGACTATGAGGCCGCGATCGAAGCCGCCGGCGGTGTCGACCTGCAGATCCTCGGAATCGGCACCGACGGGCATATCGGTTTCAACGAACCAGGGTCGTCATTCGCTTCGCGTACCCGTGTGAAGACTCTCACCTCGCAGACCCGCGAGGACAACGCCCGTTTCTTCGACTCGATCGATCAGGTTCCCATGCACTGCATGACGCAGGGTCTCGGCACGATCCTGCAGGCTCGTCATCTGGTGCTGCTCGCCTTCGGCGAAGGCAAGGCTCAGGCTGTCGCCGACGCGGTCGAGGGACCTTTGACCGCGATGCTGCCCGGATCGGCGATACAGCTGCACCCGCACGCGACGGTCGTCGTCGATGAGGCGGCCGCGTCGAAGCTCAAGCTCGCCGACTACTATCGCTACACGTTCGAGAACAAGCCCGCGTGGCAGGGGCTCTGAGCACTCTCTGACGCGCGTCGCTCCTAGACAGCGCCTGGCCAGGCCAGGGGGAGCAGATGCTCCACGCTGAGCGGCGCCAACGGCAGGGTGTCCAGGTCGGCCGGCGTGATCCAGCGCAACTCTGCGAGCTCGGCCTGCACAGTGACGGTGTCGGCCTCGATCGTGAGGGCGAAGGCGTCGGCGACGACGCGGTGACCAGGTTCGTTCGCGGCGGCGGAGATGAAGCGACCGAGCGGGCGCAGTCCCGCCTCGTCGACCTTGAGGCCGAGCTCCTCATCCAGCTCGCGCGCCAGGGTCTGCGCGGCGTTCTCCCCGGCCTCGGGTTTACCGCCCGGCTGCATGAACTTCGTCGTACCGTGCTTGCGCACCACCAGCACGCGGCCGTCCTCGTCGTGGATGATCGCGGCGCTCACATGGATATCAGGCACGGGTGAAGACCTTTCCGGGGTTGAGGATGCCGAGCGGGTCGAACACGGCCTTGATCTGACGCTGCAGCTGCCACTGGTCGTCGCCGAGCTCTTCTGCGAGCCAGCGGCTCTTGAGCATGCCGATGCCGTGCTCCCCGGTGAGCGTGCCGCCGAGCCGGATCGCGGATCGGAACAGATCGTCTGCAGCCGCCCAGATGTTCTCCGGCACGACATCGCCGTCGAAGATGAAGTTCGGATGCAGATTGCCGTCGCCGGCGTGCGCAACGGTGGGGATGGCGAGGTTGTAGGCCACCTCGATGCGCGCGATCTCGTCGTACATCGCCGGCAGTGCGCTGCGCGGCACGGAGACGTCTTCGATGAGCGTGGTGCCGAGAGCGGCCATTGCGCCATGCATCGAACGCCGGATGGCGAGCAGCCGCTCACCTTCGTCGCGATCGTATGTCAGCGTGACCTCGCCGCCGCATTCCTGCAGGATCGCTGCGATGCGGTCGGCCTCGGCCCGCGCCGCGGGACCGTCGGTCTGGATCGTGAGCTGCGAGGTCCCGGCAGAGGGAGCAGGCAGAGACAGGAGGGCGTGCACGGCTGTGAGCGCCTTCGCATCCATCAGCTCCATGATCGCGGGCTGAACGCCGGATGCCGTGACCGCCGTGGACCCAGCGGCCGCAGTACGCACGTTCGGGAACAGTGCCGTGAGGGTGCAGATATCGCCGACGACAAGGCGCCGCAGCTTCAGGGTGGCCCCGACCACCACGCCGAGAGTGCCCTCTGACCCGATCATGAGAGAGGTGAGATCGAGCCCGGTGACGCCCTTCACGCTGCGATGGCCGAGGTGCAGGAGGCGCCCGTCAGCGAGCACGACGTCGACGCCGAGCACAGCATCGCGCACGACGCCGTACTTCGCGCACAACAGCCCACCGGCGCCGGTGGCTATGTTGCCGCCGACGCTCGAGATGTCACGACTGGCAGGGTCCGGTGGCCACCACAGGCCGTGTGCGGCGAGCAGGGTGTTCAGCTCCGCGTTCAGGATGCCGGGCTCGACCACCGCGAACAGGTCGTCCGGCCGCACTTCGATCACACGATTCATGCGCATCATCGACAGGACGATCTCGCCTGGGCCGGCGTTGGCCCCTCCGGCGAGCCCTGTGCCGGCGCCGCGGACCACGACTGGAGTACGGGTGTCGGTCGCGATCCGCATGGTCTGCTGGACATGTTCGACGGACTCCGCGTGCACGACGGCGAGCGGGCGGCCGACAGAGGAATGCCCTGAGCGGTCTGCGCGCGCTGCCTCCAGGGCGTTCTCGGTGACGTCGACGACGTCACCGAGCGCATTCCGCAGAGCCGCGGCGATCGTCATCGCAAGTCTCGCCTGCCGGCGAAGAGTCCGGAGGTGACGGCGACTATGGCGAAGCCGAGGCCGACCCAGGCCTGATCCATCGACCACCAGGCGAGCGTCACGCCCGCGTAGATCAGCAGTTCGACGGCCGCCCGCACGAACGGATGCAGATTCAGCACCGGCCTCGGTGAGAGGAAGAGTGCCCACACCAGAAGGACGAGCAGTGGAGCGCCGATCCCGAGAACGATGTTCCACGGGAAAGGCCAGGTCGCAAAGCCCCAGAGCGCCAGCGATGCGATCGCGGCGACGAGGATGACAGCCCGGATGATGTCGAGCGGAGCGATGTTCGGACGGTTGACGCCGGGGACGGCATCGGGAGCTTCGGGCATGCTCCCAGTCTATTCGGCGGGTGCGTTGTCCTCGGCCGGGACCGTGAAGCGGGAGCCATCTCCGAGCACGGTGCTTTCAGCGGGGGAGCCGGCTTCACCGGCCGGAGTCGGAACGGCTTCCGACACGACCTCTTCGACGACGGTGTTCGTGGCCGGGCTCTCGATCGGCGTTTCGACGACAGGTGCCTCCGCGGGCGGCTGCTCCTGCGTGGCCGGCTCGTCAACGGCGGGCGCATCCGTTGCCGGCTCGTCCCCTGTGGTCGGGGCAGAGCCCGCAGGAGTCTCAGCGTCATTCGCATCGTCATTCGCGTCGTCGTCGCGAAGATGTTGCAGATGCCTGATGAACGAGAACTTCGGCCCGGCATCCGTCACGTACTGGAATACGACGGGTCGGTTGCTCTCCCAATTGGTCGGAATCAGCGTGATGGTGCCGCTTCCTGTGCTGTCGAGCACTGTGCGGGCAGATCCGGCTTCGTCGCCGTTGATCGCTGCTTCGAAGGTCGCTCCCGGGGCGCCGGACACAGCGATGACGATGTGGACGCCATCGACCCATTGGATGATGCCAAGCGTCGCGGCTTCGGTAGGTTCCGTGGGAGTGCCGGGATCGGTGGGGTCGGTCGGGTCCGTCGGGTCGGTGGGATCCGTGGGATCGGTGGGATCGGTGGGATCCGTGGGGTCGGTCGGGTCGGTCGAGCCTTGATCACCGTCTCCACCGCTGCCGTCACCGGGAGCCGCCGGGGCCGCAGGCGGCATCGTCATCAACGGTGGTGCCGGTTGGGCAGTAGTAGGCACATTGTCGTTCAGCGGTGTCTTGGCCTCAGGCGTCTTATCGACGTCGTCGGGAGCCTTCGGGTTCTCTTCGGGGATCTCGAGGATGAACTTCTCGTCATTCATCTCGGTTCCGGGCGTGAGCTCCGAGGAGATCGACGAATCGCCGGCTTCGCTCGCGCTCGGCAACGAGGTCACCGGGCTCGCCTCGAGCAGCCCGGGAACGATCGTCGCGGCGGCCACGACGCCGGCGACCACGAGCGCCGCGGAACCGGCGCCTACCAGAGCGCCGATGCCCGTCACCGCTCCAGTTGAGGACGTGGAGCCCCCGGCAGCACCGCCAGCCGAGCCGCTGCCCTTGTCAGCGAGTACGCCGACGGCTCCATTCGCGCCAGCACCACTGACGACGACTCCGCCTTCGACGACGCTCGAGGGCATCGCTGCCAGCGCCACGATCGGGGCGCTGCCCGATTGCAGCATGGCGGTGTATCCGGCCGCACCTGATATGCCGAGGACGAGCGGGAGCAGAACGAGAGCGAGGCGGTTGGAGACATCCTTCGCCTCGGCGACGACGATCATGCACCGAGCGCATTCCTCGATGTGCTCGTCGAGGCGCTTCTGATCTCGTGCGCTGAGGTTTCCGCGTGAATAGGCGCCGAGGTGCTCGATGGTCCATTGGCATTCCGACCCGGGCTCGGCGCTGCGCAGATGGGCCTGGATCCATGCCTCGCGCAATCCCTCGCGCGCACGGAATGCGAGCTGCGAGACTGCTCCGGCCTTCATACCGAGCAGCGGAGCGACCGCTGCCGGCTTCATCTGCTCGATCTCGGTGTACCAGAGCACTTCCTGCCACCGGGTGGGGAGGGAACGGAACGCCTGCGCGGTCAGGCTGCGGTCGAGCGCCTCGTCAGTCGCCTGCTCCGTGCTGTCCGGATCGACGACGGTCTCGAGTTCGTCCATCGCGGTCTCACGCCGCGAACGGCCCCACGCCGCCGCGGTGTTGCGGATGCTGGTGAACAGATATGCGCGGAACGAGCCGTTCGGGCCGCCGCCCTTGATGATCGCCTGGTAGATGCGGGTGTACGCCTCTTGTACAAGGTCGTCGGGGTCGATGCTCGACGTGATCGAACGGGCGACAGAGATCCCGGAGGGATAGTGACGTCGCCAGAGTTCGCCGAACGCATCTGCGTCACCCGAACGGGTGCGCAGGATCAGGTCGGCATCAGCTGATGCCCCGGTTGCGGTGTCGTCGTGGTTGTGCACTGGCTTCCATCTGTCGTGAGCGTCGAGTGAGCCCTCACATGAAGAGACGCGTGATCAGGTAAATCCTCACGCGCCCGGACCATTCTCCCTCGAAATTCCCGGCGAGGCCAGCCCTGTGGACAACTCGGAGCCAACTCTCAAAAGTTTTTCCCGGATTCGCGTGATGAATCAGGAGAGATGCCGTCTCATCAATGAGAGACAGCCAACAGAACTCCACCGGGGGGCGGAGTTCGGCATCGGTGCGGGGGCTTTGCACCGGTCGGGTGACTCGGTACCTCGGGGGAGGAGTTCCGGGTCACCCGCTCTCATCACGGGGAGAGACGAGGTCGCCGCACTGGGGAGCGGCGACCTCTCACCCGCCGTTCAAGAGAGCGGTGCGCCGGTCTGCACATGCACGACCCGAAGCTGCGCGTCCAGCAGCACGGCGTCGCCGAGGTACCCGGGCGAGAGCCGGCCGAGCCGTGCACCGAGGCCGATCGCCGCCGCCGGCGTCTGCGTGAGTGCGCGCACAGCCTCGACCAGTGTCGCGCCGGCCCCCACGGCACGTTGCAACGCGACGTCCTGCGTCAGCGTCGAACCGGCGATGGATCCGGTGTCGTCGGCGCGCGCGATGCCGTCGGTCACTGTGACCTTGACTGCGCCCAGATCGTACTCGCCGTCGGCACTGCCGGCTGCGGCCATCGCATCCGTCACCAACGCGACCCGGCCGGGAGCCGTGTCGAAGATCAGCTTGACCACGTGCGGATCGAGGTGCACGTCATCGGCGATGGCTTCGAGCACGACGCGATCGTCGGCTGCAGCGGCGAGCACAGGCCCCGGCGCGCGGTGATGGATGCCCGGCATCGCGTTGAATGCATGCGTGAGGATCGTCGCACCCGCCTCGAAAGCCTCAACGGCTGTCGCGGCATCAGCGCTCGTGTGGCCGACGGCCGCGGCCGCGCCCGCGGCGACGACCAGCCGGATCGCTTCGAGACCTCCGGGAAGCTCCGGAGCGATCGTGACCTGGCGCACGGTACCGCGGCCTGCGTCGAGCAGGCGCTGCACATCGGTGGCGGCCGGTTCGCGCAGCAGCGAGGGTTCATGCGCGCCGTGGTGGGCGGGGTCGAGGAATGGGCCTTCCAAGTGCGAGCCGAGGATGTCGGCATCCGTCGTCATGAGGTCGGCGATCTCGCTGACTCGGCGCGCGAGATCGTCGAGCGGAGCGGTGACGAGCGAGACCACCGCGCGCGTCGTACCGTGTGCGCGGTGCAGATCGCGTGCGGTGCGGATGGCGTCGATCCCGTCATCGAAGGATGCGCCGGCGCCGCCGTGGCCGTGGATGTCTATGAATCCGGGCGTGAGGATCGCCCCTTCGCCCGCGAGATCGGTCGCGTCGATCACCGTTTCTGCGTCTGCCCAGTCGGCGCCCGTGCCGGTCGCGGCCACGTGGCCGGCCTCGAAACGCACCCAGGCATCCGCTGTCTCGACGCCGTCGGTGATGAGTCGGGCAGAGTGGATCAGAGTCGTGGTCATCGGGCGCTCCAAGCGATCTCGGTAGGGCGGTGGCCTTCCCATCCTGCGGCATCCCACACGGCGCCGAGGGCGCCGACGCGGTCGCGGAACGACACCCACTCGCGTGTCTCGGCCGGCGACCAGGCCACCTCGGCGATCGCCGCGACGCGCGGGAAGATCAGCTGGTCGATGTCGTCGAGCGTCTCGATGGTCTCCGACCACAACGGCCCTTCGACGCCGAGGATCGCCTCGGACGGCAGACCATCGACGATCGTGGTCGGCTCCCACTCGTAGGCGGTCTGCAGGTCGATCAGCGCGGCCCAATCGAGTCCGAGCGGGAAGTCCGCATCGTACTTCTGGTCGAGGTAGGCGGTGTTCGACGGCGACATGATGACCGATCCGCCGCGCTCCGCGAAGCGGCGGGCGTCATCCGCGTGTGTGCCCGCCGGGGTCGTGCTGCCCCAGTACTGGCCGATCGTGCCTTCGGCGACCTGGGCGGAGCCCGCCTCGTGCCAGGCGATCGGCGTCTTGCCGAGCTCGGTGGTCAGCGCGGTGACCCGCTCGATGAACGAGTCGAAGTCCGCCTGTGCCGTGCCGAGGCATTCGTCGCCGCCGACGTGAAGATACGGACCGGGGGTGAGCTCTGCGAGTTCGGTGAGGACATCGCGCAGGAATTCCCACGTCGCACCCCCATGAATCTTCACGGAGGAGTGCCCGACGCCCCAGCCGAGGTACGGCTCGCCTGCCACGGGAAGCGGCTGCTCGAGCGCGCTCGACTGCGCGAGGAGGCCGTCGTTCATGACCGGCGCCTCGACGATCTCGGGATACGCGAGGCCGATCGCGTGCGTGTGGCCGGGCAGATCGATCTCCGGCACCACGACCATGTGGTGCGTGGACGCGTACCGCACGATCTCACGGAAGTCGTCCTTCGTGTAGAAACCGCCTGGGCGTCCCAGTACCGCCGTCGTCGAGCTGCGCTCGGCGAGCAGCGGCCGGCTGTCGATCTGCAGCCGCCAGCCCTGGTCGTCCGAGAGATGCAGGTGAAGGTGATTGAACTTGAGCGATGACGCCCGATCGATGAACGCCTTGACGGTATCGACGTCGAAGAACGTGCGGGCGACGTCGAGCATGACGCCGCGATAGGAGAAGCGCGGAGCGTCGTCGATCTCGACGTGGGGGAGTCGCCCGCCCTCGCCGTCGGTCGCCAGCAACTGCCCCAGTGTCTGGATGCCGTAGAAGAGGCCGGCATCCGACCCCTCGAGCTGCACCTCCTCACCGATGCGCAGACTGTACTTTTCGCCCTGGCGGGTCGTGCGGCGCACGACGATGTCACCGGGCTGAACCGTGTCGACCGTGACCGCAGGGCGCAGCCCGGTGCGTTCGGCGAGCATGTCGGCGAGGACGGATGCCGCGGCATCCGCATCGTTCTCGACGATGATGCGGGTCGCCGTCGTCAGTGACAGCGCTCCGGTCGACTCCGTGACGGATGAGGGCAGCGGAACAAGTGGTAGGACCATGAACAAAACCTATCGCGCGAAGGCCGGCCCGGCCAGGCCTCGGGCTACTCTGGGTCTTCGGGATTCCGCTATGCTCGAACGGTCGCGACTGGCGTCTGGGTGGGTCACCACCGGGGAGCGACCGTTACGGAATTCGACCGCGCGCCTGGGCCGATGACATCTACCACCGATGACATTTCATTCCGCAACGAAAGAGGACGACATGACCGATCCGTACTTCAACGCCCCGCTCTCAGAGGTCGATCCCGAGATCGCCGAGGTCCTCGACCGCGAGCTGAACCGTCAGCGCACGTTCCTCGAGATGATCGCCTCCGAGAACTTCGTGCCCGTCTCGGTTCTGCAGTCGCAGGGCTCTGTGCTCACGAACAAGTACGCCGAGGGCTACCCCGGACGCCGCTACTACGGTGGCTGCGAAGAAGTTGACGTCGCAGAGTCGCTGGCGATCGAGCGCGTGAAGTCGCTGTTCGGCGCCGAGTTCGCGAACGTGCAGCCGCACTCCGGCGCCACCGCCAACGCCGCCGTGCTGCACGCCATCGCCCGTCCCGGCGACACGCTGCTCGGGCTGTCGCTCGACCACGGCGGTCACCTCACCCACGGGATGAAGATCAACTTCTCCGGGCGCCTGTACAACATCGTCGCCTACGGCGTGAACCCCGAGACCTCGCTCGTCGACATGGACGAGGTGCGTCGCCTCGCGATCGAGCACAAGCCGAAGGTCATCGTCGCCGGCTGGTCGGCATACCCACGCCACCTCGACTTCGCCAAGTTCCGCGAGATCGCCGACGAGGTCGGAGCACTGCTCTGGGTCGACATGGCGCACTTCGCCGGACTCGTCGCCGCAGGCGTGCATCCGAGCCCCGTGCCGCACGCGCACGTCATCTCCTCGACCGTGCACAAGACGATCGGCGGCCCCCGCTCTGGCTTCATCCTCACCAACGACGCCGACCTCGCCAAGAAGATCAACACGGCGGTCTTCCCCGGCCAGCAGGGCGGCCCGCTCATGCACGTGATCGCCGCCAAGGCGACCGCGTTCAAGCTCGCAGCGACGCCGGAGTTCAAGGACCGCCAGGTGCGCACCCTCAGCGGCGCACAGATCCTCGCCGAACGCCTCACGCAGCAGGACGTGGCGGATGCACAGATCAAGGTCCGTTCCGGCGGCACCGATGTGCACCTCGTCCTCGTCGACCTGCGCGACGCGGCGATCGACGGCAAGCAGGCCGAAGACCTGCTGCATGACATCCACATCACGGTGAACCGCAACGCCGTCCCGAACGACCCCCGCCCTCCGATGGTCACGTCGGGTCTGCGGATCGGTACCTCCGCGCTCGCCACACGCGGCTTCGGCGATGCGGAGTTCACCGAGGTCGCCGACATCATCGCCCTGGCTCTGCAGCCTGGAGCTGATGTCGCGGCGCTCAAGGCCCGTGTCGATGCGCTCGCCGGTGCGTTCCCGCTCTACCCGGAGCTGCAGCAGTGACCGCTGTCGTCCTCGACGGCAAGGCCGCAGCAGCCGAGATCAAGGCCGAGCTGACCGAACGCGTCGCTGCTCTGCGTGACCGTGGGATCATTCCTGGAATCGCCACGGTGCTCGTGGGGGCCGACCCCGCGTCCCAGCTGTATGTGGGGATGAAGCACCGGCAGTCCGAGGCGATCGGGATGAACTCGATCCAGCGCGAACTGCCGGCTGATGCCACGCAGGAGCAGGTCGAGGCGCTGATCGATGAACTCAACGCCGACCCGACGTGCCACGGCTACATCGTGCAGCTGCCGTTGCCGAAGCACATCGACACCGATGCGATCCTCGAGCGCATCGATCCCGACAAGGATGCCGACGGTCTGCACCCGACCAACCTCGGCCGGCTCGTGCTGAACGTCAACGCGCCGATCCACACGCCGCTGCCGTGCACGCCTCGCGGTGTCATCGAACTGCTGCTGCGCAACGGCTACGACCTGAAGGGCAAGCATGTCGTCGTCGTCGGGCGCGGTGTCACGATCGGTCGCTCGATCGGACTGCTGCTCACCCGCCGCGATCTCAACGCCACGGTGACGCTCACGCACACCGGCACGGTCGACCTGCCGAGGTACCTGCGCGAGGCTGACGTCGTCGTCGCGGCGGCAGGCGTCAAGCACCTCGTCCGCGCGGAAGACGTCAAGCCTGGCGCCGCTGTGCTCGACGTGGGAGTCACGCGTGAGGACGACCCTGAGACCGGCAAGTCGAAGGTGTACGGAGACGTGCACCCAGACGTCGCATCCGTCGCCGGCTTCGTATCGCCCAACCCCGGTGGTGTCGGTCCGATGACCGTCGCACTGCTGATGACGAATGTCGTCGAAGCCGCGGAGCGATTCGCAAGCGAAGGCTGAGTTACAGCTCGTTCAGCATCCGTCGCTGTTCGGGGGTGAGCCCGTCATCGAGCTCCTCCCGGCCAGCGGCGGTCGCCGCGCCTTGTCCAGCGGATGCTCCGGCATCCGAAGCAGCAGTGGTCGAGGTGCGCCCGCCCTTCACCTTCGACTGCACGGTGTCGAACACCGCGCCCGCCTTCGTCTCGATCCGGTCATCCACCAGGTCGTAGATGACCCAGGCGATCAGCAGGTACAGCGGCGGCAGCACGTATCCCCAGAACCAGCCGCGCACGTCGACGCCGCTGAGCCACACGGTCAGCACCCACACGACGAGCTCGACGATGAAGACCAGCCCGTACTGGACGACCTTCTCACCGACGTTCGTGCGTGTCTGGGCGGACTTCGCTGCCGCTCCGCGGAACACCTTGAGCAGCGTCGGTTTGAGTGCAAGCGTCGCCACAGTGAGGATCACGGCTGCCCACAGCGCGTTCCAACCGACGCTCACGCTTGACATGAGCAGCCCGATCAGCAGCAGTACGACGACGTTGAACACGTACAGGGAGACGGCGCGGACGGTCCACTTCTTCATGCCATCAGCCTAGGGCGATGATTCCCCGTGGGGAACGACCACGATCAGCCGGTGAGGCCAGGTGCCTCGATGCCGACGATCCGAGCGTGCTCGTCGAAGCGGAACGTGGCAGAGCCGGATGCGTCGGTGACGATGGCGCCGCTGAAGGCCTCGTCGGTCCACTGCAGGTTCCAACCGGCCAGACGCGCGGCGTCCCACACCGGCGAACGCATATCGCTCAGCGTGAGGCCCGAAAGGATGCGGGGAGCGCTGATCACGGCATCCTGCACCGTCAGCGGCGCGAGCGGCGCGTCCAGCAGGAACACGGCGCGAGTACCGCCGCCGATCGGAGCCGAGTAGTACGGGGAACGGCCTGTGATCTCGACCGCCACCGTGCCGATCTGGTGCGCGAGCTGCGCGATCCACGCGTCGAGGTCTGCGCCGGCTTCTTCGGGGAACGCGAGCTCGGCCTGGCTGAGCTCCGCGATGCCGTACTGGGCGCCGTAGTCGCGCAACTGTGCGGCCACCCCCTGCGGGTCGCCCTGGGGGTGAGCCCACGCCCACAGCAGGGACCGCGGCCCGGGTGCGATCGTCGCGACCAGGTGGGGGCGTGTCACCATTTGGTGCGCGGGGTTCGCGTTCGCGGTGAAGGTAAGCGTCCCCGCGGCCATGTCGGCGTCCCAGCGGTGCTCGCCCAGCGCATCGACGGCAGTGGTGAGCGCGTCCTGGCGGAGTGTGGCGAAGAGTGCTGCGCGATCGGCAAGGGGCTGCAGGGCTGCGAAGGTCATGGCTCCAGTCTGGCCTGAGATCCTATGATTGCGCCAGCTCCCGTCCCGTCGGATCCGCATCCTTCAGACGTCGGCCGCATCGACCACTGATGCCCGACCCATCCGCCAGACGCTCGGCACGGCGAGAGTGGCCAGAGCGCAGCCGGCGTACAGCGCGGCGGAGACCAGGAGCACGATGCCGACGTCGGCATGCGTGATCATCCAGCCGTAGATCAGCGTGCCGATCGGCATCACCACGAAACTCCCCAGCATGTCGTAGCTGGAGACGCGAGAGAGCTTGTCGCCGGGGATGTTCTCCATCATCGCGACGTTCCACCCCGTGCTGAAGACCTCGAGTCCCGCACCGGCGATCAGCGCCGCGATCGCCAGGAAGACCACCGCGGGGTGCAGCCCCAGCATCGTCAAAGGGATGGCGAAGAACGCCATGCCGATCATGCCGAGTCTGAGCGGACGCTTCAGCGGGAACCACATCAGCAACAGGGTCATGACCAGTACTCCGACGCCCTCGGCACTGATCACCCACCCCCATCCCGTGATCCCGAGGAGTTCGTTGTTCTTCGCGATGTAGGGGCCGACGACGCCCCAGGCACCGACGTGTATCGCGTTCATGATCATGAACGCGAGTACGACGACCCACAACCAGGTGCGGCTGCGGAACTCATCCCACCCGGTGCGCAGATCGCGCAACAGCGTCGACTCGCCGGAACCTGCCGGCGGCGGCAGCTTCACCAGTGCGAGCACCGGGATGGCGCAGAGCCACCCCGCGACCTGGACCAGCATCGCCCATGCGGGTCCCGCCGTCGCGACCAGGATGCCGGCGATCACCGGCCCGCCGATCGTGACCGCCGATCGCACGAACGAGAGCATCGCGTTCGCCTGCTGCAAGTGGGCAGGTGTCGTCAGTTGGGGGATGATGCCCTGCATGGCCGGCAGCACGAACGCCGTCGAGGCACCGTTGACGGCCGCGAGCACGATCATGAGCGGGATCGTTGCCGTGCCGCTGAACAGCAGGGCCGCCATGGCGCCCATCGAGAGGATGTCGATGACGTAGCAGCTCTGGATGATCAGGGCACGGGGCAGCCGATCCGCGACGACGCCGCCGAACAGCACGAACACGATGTTCGCGACGGTGAAGGCGGTGAGGACGTACGAGAGCGAAAGTGCGTCGTTGTCGACCTGCAGCACCGCGAAGGCGAGGGCGATCGACGACATCGATCCGGTGACCAGTGTGATCGCACGGGCGAGGAAGAACCAGCGGAAGCCCGGGTCCTGCATGGCCTCGAGGCCGCGGATCACGGGCGGGATTTCAACGAAAGCATCCGCCGATCTTCTCACGTCGGGCTCGCCCACCCGCCGCTGACCCGGTACGAAACGGGGAATGCTCGTGTCAGCGGCGGACGGGCGAGTGCTCAGGGCAGGCGGGTGGCGTACTGCTCTCGGATGATCGGGCGCGTGTCGCGCTCGAGGCGCGCCGTGATCTCCACCGGCCAGTCGGGTGCAGTGCCACGGAGCCCCCAGGCTGCTTGCACTGCGGCTCCGAGGGCGACATATTCTCCGGGCGCAGGCACGACCACCGGAGCGTCGAACACCTGGGCCGCGATGCGCGCCACCGCTTCACTCTGCGCGGCGCCGCCGACGAGCAGAATGCGCTCGGCCCGCACTCCGTGCGCGCGGATGCGATCGAGACCGTCGGCGAGGCCGCAGAGCACGCCTTCGATCGCGGCACGTGCGAGATTCTCACGGCTCGTGGAGAGCAGCGTCATGCCGAACAGCGATGCCGTGGCATCCGGCAGGTTGGGCGTGCGCTCGCCCTCGAACCATGGTTGCAGCACGAGTCCGCCGGCGCCGGGCTCAGCAGCCAATGCGAGGCGGGAGAACTCCCCGTGGTCGACGCCGAGGAGGGATGCCGTGGCATCCAGCACTCGCGCAGCATTCAGGGTCGCGACCAACGGCAGGAATCCTCCGGCCGCGTCGGCGAAGCCTGCCACTGTGCCGCTCGGGTCCGCGACAGCGACATCGGTGACGGCGAAGACTGTGCCGCTCGTTCCGATCGAGACGCCGATGTCGCCGCTGCCCGCCCCCATGCCCAGGGCGGCCGCAGCGTTGTCTCCAGCACCGGCGGTGACGAGGATGCCGTTCTGGCCCGGCACATGTTCCGCTGGGCCCAGCACGCGCGGGAGCACGACATCGCTCGCGTCACGACGCAGGGCCACGCCGAGCAGTTCGCGGTCGTATTCGCCTCGTGTCGAGTCGAAATAGGCGGTGCCGCTCGCGTCCGATCGATCGGTGATGAGCTCGTCGAGCACCGGCCCGAGTGGTGATTCGTCTGCGGGACCGTAGCCGCGCAGACGCCAACTGAGCCAGTCGTGGGGGAGCGCGATCGCCGCGATCCGGGCCGCGTTCTCGGGCTCCGCGTCCGCTACCCAGCGCACCTTGCTCGCCGTGAACGACGCCACCGGGACGACGCCCGTCCGACGGGCGTACTCCTCTGCGCCGATCTCGGAGATCAGTGCAGCCGCAGCATCCGCCGACCTGGTGTCGTTCCAGAGCAGGGCAGGGCGGATCACGTGGCCGTCGGAATCGAGTGCGACAAGACCGTGCTGCTGGCCGCCTACGCCGACGGCCGCGACACCATCCAGCCCGCCTGCATCCGAGATCGCACTCTGCAGTGCCTCCCACCATGCGGCGGGATCGACCTCGGTACCGTCGGGGTGCGCGGCTCGTCCGGAGCGGATGACCGCTCCGGACGAGAGATCGCGGATGACGACCTTGCAACTCTGCGTCGACGAATCGACGCCGGCGACCAGCGTCTGCGTGCTGGTCACCGCGGTGTCGGTCGCCACAGCTCAGCGAGCGCCGAGCAGGTGCTCGGTGGCGAGCTGCTGCAGGCGGACGAATCCGAAGCCCTTGCCGCCGAGATAGGCGT
Organism: Microbacterium murale; assembly: GCF_030815955.1. Taxonomy (NCBI): domain Bacteria; kingdom Bacillati; phylum Actinomycetota; class Actinomycetes; order Micrococcales; family Microbacteriaceae; genus Microbacterium; species Microbacterium murale. The sequence continues at coordinate 3,027,401 of NZ_JAUSXK010000001.1, forward strand.
CGGCGTCGAAGTCCTCGAAGGCACTGCGGTCGGCGAGGAAGTCGTCGTAGCTCTCGCCGGGGTTCAGTGTCGGCGTCGCGAGTTCGTCGACCTTGGACGCGGCCAGCGCCTCCTGCACCTCGGGGTCTGCGCGGAAGGCAGCAGCACGCTCCTTGAGGAGCAGATAGGTGCGCATGTTCGCGGCTGCAGAGTCCCAGACACCGGTCTCGTCTTCGGTGCGGCTCGGCTTGTAGTCGAAGTGACGAGGACCGTCATAGGCGGGAACGCCGCCGGGGCCGCCGTTCTCGAGCAGGTCGACCAGGGCGAAGGCGTTGTGCAGGTCACCGTGACCGAAAACGAGGTCCTGGTCGTACTTGATTCCGCGCTGACCATTGAGGTCGATGTGGAACAGCTTCTCGTGGAAGAGCGCCTGGGCGATGCCGGCCGCGAAGTTGAGTCCTGCCATCTGCTCGTGGCCGACTTCGGGGTTCACACCGAACAGCTCAGGACGCGCGAGAGAGCCGATGAACGCGATGGCGTGGCCGAGGGTCGGCAGCAGGATGTCGCCGCGGGGCTCGTTCGGCTTCGGCTCGATCGCGAAGCGGATGTCGTAGCCCTTGTCGGTGACGTAGTCGGCGAGGAGGTTCACGGACTCGCGGTAGCGCTCGAGAGCTTGGCGAACGTCCTTGGCGGAGTCGTACTCGGCGCCCTCGCGGCCACCCCACATCACGAACGTCTTCGCACCGAGCTCGGCCCCGAGGTCGAGCTGACGGAACACCTTGCGCAGGGCGTAGCGACGCACGTCGCGGTCGTTGGAGGTGAAGCCGCCGTCCTTGAAGACCGGGGCGCTGAAGAGGTTGGTGGTGACCATCGGCACGATGAGGCCGGTGTCGGCCAGTGCGCCCTTCAGGCGATCGATCTGCTTCTGGCGCTCAGCGTCGGTGGAGCCGAACGCGAAGAGGTCGTCGTCGTGGAAGGTCAGGCCGTATGCGCCGAGCTCGGACAGCTTCTCCACGGCATGTACGACGTCGAGACGCGGGCGGGTCGGACCGCCGAACGGGTCGGTTCCGTTGTAGTCGATGGTCCAGAGACCGAAGGAGAACTTGTCGTCGCGGGTGGGGGTGAGAGACATGAGGGGTCGCTTTCAACATCGATGGTGAATTGTTGTGGGTAAAAACATATCAGCGCCCAGCGCCCGATGCAATCCTGCGAGCGAGCGGTGCCTCAGCGCGTGGGGGGCATCGTCGAACTGCGGGTGATCAGCTCGGCCGGCAGCCGAATGTGCTCCGGCTCACCTCCGTCGAGCATGCTGAGCAGAATGCGCACGGCGACGGCGCCCATCGTGGCGAGGGGTTGTCGCACGGTGGTCAGCTGCGGAACATTCGACGCTGCTTCTGGGATGTCATCGAAGCCGACCACCGAGAGGTCCTGCGGTACGCGCAGCCCGCGTTCTGTCCCGACCCCGATCATCTCGATCGCGGAGAGATCGTTCGCCGCGAAGACCGCGGTCGGACGGTCGTCGAGATCGAGAAGTGCATGAGAACCGGCGGTCGCGCTCGCCGCGCGATATCCGCCTTCCACGACGAGTGCCTGATCGAACGGGATGCCGGCCGCGTCCAATGCCGCGCGGTATCCGCGTTCGCGCTGGTGGGCGGATTCCAGGTCGGTGCGACCACGCAGGTGTCCGATGCGTCGATGCCCGAGGGAGATCAGGTGCTCGGTCGCGGCACGGGCGCCGTCGAAATTGTGCACGGCGACCGTCGCCGGTCCATCTGCTCCGGTGTGCGGGTCGACGGCGACGATCGGCACGCTGGATTGTGCGGGTGTGCTGGTCGGCGTGACGAGGATCGCGCCGTCGATGAGCGTGCCGCCCAGTCGGGAGAGGGAGCGCCGTTCCCACCCGAGGTGGTCGCCCGAGGATACGGTGCCGGCGTAGGCGAGGACATCGTATGGCGTGTCCTGCAGAGCGGTGGAGACTCCGCGCAGCAGCTGCAGCGCGAAGGGCTCGAACTCCGCTACCAGGACGCCGATGACGTTGGTCCGGCCTCGTCGCATGGAGGTCGCGACCAGAGAGCTCTCGTAGCCGAGTTCGGCCACCACGCGCAGCACGTGGGCGTGTGTGGCCGCAGACACTCCGTCGCGGCCGTTGATCGCCTTGGAGACGGTGGCCACCGAGACCCCGGCTGTGCGGGCGACATCGGTGATGGTTGGCCGAGCATTCATGCAGTCAGCCTAGCCGAATAGAAAACGTTATCGATATCGTTTGACATCCCCGTGGGCGCGGTGTCAGAGTGGGCCCACGAACACATTGGTGCGGCTGGCAACAAATATGACGTGTCGCGCTGCACGACAACTCGAAGAAGAGGAGAACACAGCATGAAGATGCGAAAGGCATTGGCGGCAGGTGCTGCGGTCGTCGCACTGGGATCGCTCGTCCTGTCCGGCTGCAGCGGCACCAGCGGTGGCGGTGGCGAGGGCGAAGGCGGCGAGACCACGCTCACGATGTGGCACAACTCGACGACCGGCGACGGCAAGCAGTACTGGGAAGACGCAGCCGCCGCTTTCAACGAGGCGAACCCTGAGGTCACGGTCAAGGTGACCTCGATCCAGAACGAAGACATGGACGGCAAGCTGCAGACCGCCGTCAACTCGGGCGACATGCCGGACATCTTCATGGCGCGCGGCGGCGGGAAGCTCGCCGACATCGTCGAGGCCGGCAAGGTCAAAGACCTGACGGACCTCATAGACGACGACGTGAAGACCGCCTTCGGTGAGGCTCCGTTCAGCGCATTCACCGTCGACGGCAAGATCTACGGTGTGCCGAGCGCTGTGCTTCCCGGCGGCATCTTCTACAGCAAGGACCTCTTCGCTCAGGCCGGCATCGAATCAGAGCCGACGTCAGTCGAAGAGCTCGAGGACGCCGTGGACAAGCTCAAGGCCGCAGGGATCGCTCCCATCGCGCTCGGTGCGAAGGACGCCTGGCCGGCCGCGCACTGGTACTACTTCTTCGCGGTGCGCGCCTGCGGGCAGGACATCATCGAGAACCTGTCCACCAGTCCCGACTTCACCGATCAGTGCTGGCTGGACGCTGCTGAGAACCTGAACGACTTCACGGCGACCGAGCCCTTCAATGACGGCTTCCTGACGACGACGGCCCAGCAGGGCGCCAACTCGTCCGCCGGACTCCTTGCCAACCACCAGGCGGCCATGGAACTCATGGGCGCGTGGGACGTCGGCGTCATCGCCGGTCTCACTCCCGACGGAGAGCCGCTCGCAGACCTCGGCTGGTTCCCGTTCCCCGAGGTCGACGGCGGCGACGGTGAACCAGGCGCGATGATGGGCGGCGTCGATGGCTACTCGTGCTCGATCGACTCGCCGGCCACCTGCGAGGAGTTCCTCAACTTCGTCGCGTCGAAGGAATGGCAGGAGAAGTACGCGGACGCCTTCCAGACGATCCCGGCCAACCAGGACGCCACAGGAGCAGTCACCGATCCGTCGCTGGTTCCGCTGATGGAGGCGTACAGCAAGGCGCCGTACGTGTCGCTCTGGCTGGACACGGCGCTCGGACAGAACGTCGGAAACGCGCTGAACACCGGTGTCGTCGAGATGCTCGCAGGTCAGGGCGATCCGCAGAAGCTCGTCGACAGCATCGCGAACGCCGCGGCGAGGGGCTGAACGACGACATGTCCGAATCTCAGGCGCTGATGACACCCACTGCGTCTGCGAGGAGCAACCGGGTCGGGGCCGATCGTGCATCGGTCCCGACCCGGGCGCCGCGGCGGCCCGACTGGCGCAAGCGCGGCGAGATCACGCTCCTGGCAGGACCCGCACTGCTGATCTTCGTCGGCTTCGTCATCCTCCCGGTGATGATGGCCGCGTTCTACGGCTTCTTCAAATGGAACGGTTACGGCTGGCCCACCGAGTTCGTGGGGCTCGACAACTACGCACTCATGCTGCAGGACGACACGTTCCGCGCGGCCGTGGGGCACAACTTCACGATCGTCGTCCTCTCGCTCCTGATGCAGGGGCCGATCGCGATCCTGTTCGCTCTGCTTCTGAATCAGAAGATCCGCGGTCGATCGGTGATCCGTGTGCTGATCTTCGCGCCGTACGTCATCGCCGAAGTGGTCGTCGGCACGGGCTGGAGCCTCATGCTGCAGGACGCGGGGGCGTTGAACTCTCTGCTCGAGAAGGTCGGCCTCGGAGCACTGCAGAACTCGTGGATCGCTGATCCGGCGATCGCGATGTGGTCGTTGATGATCATCATCACCTGGAAGTACATCGGCTTCGCCGTGATCCTCATGCTCGCCGGAATGCAGTCGATTCCCGAAGAGCTCTACGAGGCCGCAGCCATCGACGGCGCCGGGTTCTGGAAGTCGCAGTGGAGCATCACGCTCCCGCTGCTCGGACCGACCATCCGCATCTGGGCCTTCCTGTCGATCATCGGCTCGCTGCAGCTGTTCGACCTCGTCAACATCATCTGGGGTCAGTACATCGCGGCAACCGCCGGCACCTCGACGATGGCCACCTACATGTACCAGAACGGGCATCTTGCCGGCAGCTACGGCTACGGCAACGCGGTCGCCGTGATGCTCTTCCTCATCTCACTCGTCGTCGCCCTCGTCTACCAGCGGTTCATTCTCCGCCGTGACACCGAAGGCGCGTTGACGGGGGACGGCAGAAAGGGGCGCCGGCGATGACCGACACTCTGAAGACCTCGGTGGCCATCCAGGCGATCGGAGCCCGAGGGCGCCGACGCGCACCATCAGGCGTGCGCTGGGGGAGCCCAGGCGTCTACCTGCTCGCGGTGATCCTGATCACGATCTGCATCACGCCGATCCTCTACATCATCATCGGCGGGTTCCGCACCAACTCGCAGATCACCAACGACCCGTCGGGGTGGCCCGCACCGTGGGAGATCGGGAACTACACCAACGTCCTCGGCAGCAGCGAGTTCTGGACGGCGATGGTCAACTCGACGATCTCCGCCGCCGGCACCACTCTCGGTGCGGTCATCCTCGGAGTGATGGCCAGCTATGTGATCGCCCGCTACGACTTCGGTGGCAAGGGCATCATGTACTCGTTCTTCGCCGCAGGACTGATGTTCCCGATCACCGTCGCGATCACACCGCTCTACCTGCTGATCCGCAACCTCGGCCTGGTGAACAGCCTCGGGGGCATCATCCTGCCTCAGATCGCGTTCGCCCTGCCGACCACGATCATCATCCTGGTGCCGTTCCTGCGAGCGATCCCGAAAGAACTCGAGGAGGCGGCATCGATCGACGGCGCCTCGCGACTCGGTTTCTTCTGGAGGATGGTGATCCCGCTGAGCCTGCCCGGAGTCATCACCGTCGGCATCCTCGCGTTCATCGGATCATGGAACGGGTACATGCTGCCGCTGTTCATCCTCAATGACTCCAGTCTGTTCACCCTTCCGCTCGGGGTGCAGAACTTCTCATCGCAGTATTCGGTCGACACCGCGAAGGTCCTCGCCTACACCTCGTTGTCGATGCTGCCGGCGCTGATCTTCTTCAGCATGTTCGAGCGTCGAATCGTCGGTGGACTCACCGGCGCGGTCAAGGGCTGAGCAGACATGGAAGAGAGATCCGTGACGGATGCCGGAGCGGGAGTTCCCGCCATGCCCGAGGTGTCAGATCGCGTTCGTGCGCTGCACGCGCAGATGACGCTTGACGAGAAGCTCGCGCAGATCGTCGGATACTGGCTCGACCAGAACGGCGTGGTCGCCCCGATGCAGTCGGAGATGGCGGCAGGTCAGCCGGATGCCGGACACCTGGAGGACGTGACCAGGAACGGGCTGGGCCAGTACACCCGCGTGTACGGTACTCGGCCCGTCGATCCGACCGAGCGCGCCGCGTGGCTCTGGGCAGAGCAGCGGCGGCTCAAGAGGGAGACGCGACTGGGAATTCCTGCGCTCGTGCACGAGGAATGCCTCACCGGGCTGGCGGCATGGAAGGCTGCTGCATTTCCCACCCCGTTGGCCTGGGGGGCGAGCTTCAATCCGGATCTCGTGCACGAGATGGCCGCGTCGATCGGCGAGTCCATGCGCGAGCTGGGCATCCATCAGGGCCTTGCGCCGGTGCTGGATGTCATCCGCGATCCTCGCTGGGGACGGGTGGACGAGTGCATCGCGGAGGACCCATACGTCGTCGGCGTGCTCGGCACCTCGTATGTCACCGGTCTGCAGTCAGCCGGGGTGCACGCCACTCTGAAGCACTTCGTCGGGTACTCGGGGTCCCGGGCCGGGCGCAACCATGCGCCGGTCTCCGCCGGACCGCGAGAGATCGCGGACGTGTTCCTTCCCCCGTTCGAGATGGCGCTGTTCGACGGCGGGGCGCGTTCGGTCATGAACTCGTACGCCGAGATCGATGGCGTGCCGCTCGGATCCAGCGAGGAGTATCTGACGGACCTGCTGCGTGGACGCTGGGGCTTCGACGGCGTGGTCGTCGCCGACTACTTCGCCGTCGCGTTCCTCGAGGTGATGCATGCGATCGCCGCTGACCGCGGCGGTGCTGCTGCTGCCGCGCTGACCGCGGGGATCGATGTCGAGCTGCCGACGGGCGATGCATACCTCGCACCGCTCGCCGAACGGATCCGCGCCGGCGAGTTCGACGAGGTCTACGTCGATCGGGCCGTTCTACGTGCGCTCGCGCAGAAGGAGGAGCTCGGGCTTCTCGAGCCCGGTGCTTTCGAGGACGAGCCGCCGACGCACATCGACCTGGATTCGCCCCGTCATCGCGACATCGCACGGCGTCTCGCTGAACAGTCGGTCGTACTGCTGTCGAACGACGGCATCCTGCCGCTCGCCGAGTCGACCGTCACTCCATCACGGATCGCCGTGATCGGCCCGAACGCGCATCGTGCCGAAGCGCTGATGGGATGCTATTCCTTCGTCAACCACGTGCTCGCGCATCACCCTGAGTTCGAGATCGGGTTCGAGATCCCGACGTTCCTGGAGGCGTTCGAGGCCGAGGCCGGCGAGGGCACGGATGTCGTGTACGCCAAGGGGGCGGATGTCGAGGGCGACGACCGTGCAGGATTCGAGGAGGCCGTCGCAGCGGCGACCGACGCGGACGTCGCGATCGTCGTCGTGGGCGATCAGGCCGGGCTGTTCGGCCGAGGCACCGTCGGCGAGGGCAATGACTCCGAGACACTGGAACTGCCCGGCGTGCAGCGCGAACTCGTCGAGTCGATCGTCGCCACCGGTACGCCGGTCGTGATGATCGCGCTGACCGGCCGTCCGTACGCGATCGGCTGGGCACTGGACGGCGAACACCGACCGGCAGCGGTGCTGCAGACATTCTTCCCCGGTGAAGAGGGGGCTGCGGCGCTCTCCGGAGTTCTCTCCGGGCGGGTCAACCCCTCGGGGAGGCTGCCGGTTTCGCTCCCGCGTGCGGCCGGCGCACAGCCGTACACCTACCTGCATCCGCGGCTCGGTGGGGCATCGGATGTCACGGCCACCGATCCCACGCCCGTGCGTCCGTTCGGCTTCGGGCTCTCGTACTCGCGCGTCGCATACGGCGATCTCGTGGTGGATTCGGAAGTCACGGCCGGCGAGGCTTTCGCCGCAGCCATCGAGGTCACCAACACCGGATCGCGCACGGTGGACGACGTGGTGCAGCTCTACGGTCGTGATGTCGTCGCCTCGGTGACGCGCCCGCTCGCGCAGCTGCTCGCCTTCCAGCGCGTGACGCTCGAGCCGGGGCAGTCCGCGACGGTGACCTTCACGGTGCCCACTCAACGGTTCGCGTTCAGCGATCGGACGATGACGCGTGTGGTGGAACCGGGTGATGTCCAGGTGTGGGTCGGTGCAGATGCGGCAGCGACCGAAGGCGCAGGAAACGCCACTGCGCGCTCGACGCTCACCGTCACCGGCGCGGTGCATGTGCTCACGACCGCCGACCCTCGTCTGGCGACCGCCGAAGTGATGGTGTCCGAAGCATCGGCATCCGATTCGGCGACAGCGGAGATGATCTCGTCGAGCGGAGCCGGCATGCTATGACACCGGCTCGGAGAGGTGTCGCTCACCTGCGATACGGCCGCGCCGCGCTTATCGACCGGCGTCTACCGGATATCGTGTCATGAGCAACTTAATGGAGACGGTGGGGGACACGATGGCGGAGCGGGCATCGAGCGTCGAACGCGTGCGAGCGGCAAATCTCGGCGAGGTGCTGCGGCTCGTGCATCAGCTCGGCCCGCGTTCGCGTGCGGTCATCACAGCGGAGACCGGACTGAACCGCTCCACTGTCGCGGATCTCGTCGCGGAACTCGCATCGCGCGGGCTCGTCGTCGAGCAGGAACCCGATCCCACCCGCCGAGTCGGCAGGCCGTCGCCGATCGTCGCGGCAGGCGACGATGTGATCGCCATCGCCGTGAACCCGGAGGTCGACGCGATCGAGGTCGGCGCTGTCGCCCTGTCAGGACGGGTACGTGAACGGGCTCGTGTCGAATGTGCGGAGGCGCCGAGCATCGAGGAAGTGGTCCGTGTCGTCGAGGGCGTCGTCGAGGGCTGGAGAGCGGGCACGCTGGCGGAGAGCCGGTTCGTCGGGATCGGCGTCGCCGTTCCCGGCCTCGTCCGTGTCGAAGACGGTCTGGTCAGGCTCGCTCCGCATCTGGACTGGCACGACGGCGACCTCCGATCTCCGCTCTCTGAGAGGGTCGGGCTTCCGGCAGCGATAGACAACGATGCATCGCTCGGTGCGCGCGCAGAACGGCTCTTCGGGGCGGCGCGCGAGCACAGGAACGTCGTCTACCTCAACGGCGGTGCCAGCGGTATCGGCGGCGGTCTCATTCTCCAGGGCGCGCTGATCTCCGGCGCAGGCGGATACGCCGGCGAGTGGGGGCAGACCCGTCCGAGCATCCCCGTCGAGGCCGACAGGCGTACCCGGGGCGGGGTCCTCGAAGACGAGGTCAACAGGGCAAGGCTGCTGCAGGTGGCCGGCCTGGGATCGGTTGAAGACCCTGCGCTCGCCGCCGCGCTCACCGACATGGATCGTCCGCAGGTCGCCGAGGAGGTCGTTCGTCAGCGGCGGATCCTGGCCGCGACGCTCGCCAACGCCGTGAACGTGCTCAATCCGTCCATGATCGTGCTCGGCGGATTCCTCGGCATGCTGAGTGAGAGCGACCCGGAGGGCTTCACTGCCGATGTGCGGGCGAACTCGCTTGCGGCACCCGGCGAGCAGGTGGAGATCCGCCCCGCCGCGCTGGGGGCCGATCGCCTCCTGATCGGCGCGGCAGAAGCGGCGTTCGCGCCGCTCCTGAACGACCCCGCCCGTACGCTCGACGCGCTCACGGTGTGATCGGCACGCCGTCCACACGGCGAGGGATGCGCAGCGGATTCTCTTCGCGCAGTGCGGCCGGCAGCACCGCGTCGGGCGCATCCTGAAAGGCGACGGGCCGCTGGAAGCGTCGCACAGCCGTGGCTCCGACGGAAGTGAACTGGGTGTTCGTCGATGGCCAGGGTCCGCCGTGCTGCTGCGCCCAGCTGACAGCGACACCGGTCGGCCACCCGCCGAAGAGCAGACGTCCGGCGAGGGGCTCCAGCCGGTGTACGAGGGCTGCGACATCCTCGCCGGGTGAACTGTGCAGGGTCGCCGTGAGGCTTCCAGGGAGAAGGCTCAGCGCAACGTCAAGTTCCGCCTCATCGCGATAGCGAACGAGGAGCGTGAACGGACCGAACACCTCTTCCAACAGGGAATCGGTGTTGACCCGTAGAGTGGCGACGTCGGTCATAGCGACCATCGATGAGGTGCCGTCGGAATCGCCGCTGGTCGCTGATGACATCATCTCGACCCCGCTGACGCCACGTACGCGCTCACTACCGGTCGTGAACCCGTCAGCGATCCCAGACGTGAGCATGCGCTGCTGCGCGGCGAGGTGGCGGGGCAGTTCCCGTTCCAGTGCTGAATCATGCGGGACGAGCACGACGCCGGGTTTGGTGCAGAACTGGCCGACGCCGAGCTGGAAAGAGGCAGCGAGTCCCGCTGCCAGGTCGGCACCCTGCTCCGCATCGGCCGCTGCGGTCACGACCACCGGATTCAGCGAGCCCAACTCACCGTAGAACGGGATCGGTTCCGGCCGCGCCGCGATACGGTCGATGAGCGCACGGCCGCCCCGCACCGAACCGGTGAACGCGACGGCGCGGATCCCGGCGTGATCCACGAGAGACAGACCCGCGTCGAACCCGGAGACCATGGCGAAAGTCCCTTCGGGTGCGCCGGATTCGCGCAGCGATTCGGTGACGATCTGCGCGGTCACGTCGGACGTCCGAGGGTGCCCGGGGTGCGCCTTCACGACGACGGGGCAGCCCACCGCCAGCGCTGATGCCGTGTCACCGCCGGCGATCGAGAAGGCGAACGGGAAGTTGGATGCCGCGAACACCGCGACCGGGCCGATGGGGCGCAGCACCCGACGCAGGTCGGGGACCGGCGGAGTGGCTGCAGGATTCGGGTGGTCGATCGTCGCCTCGAGGTACGAACCCTCCTCGATGACGTCTGCGAACTGACGCAGTTGCGCTGTGGTGCGGGCGAGTTCGCCGGTGAGGCGCGGTATGCGGAGGGCCGTCTCCTCGTCGGCGATCCGGACGAGTTCGCCCGACCGCGCGTCGAGCGAACCGGCGATCGCCCGCAGCCACATCGCTCGTGTGATGTCCTCCGTACGGGCGAGCAGTGCGGATGCAGCGGCAGCGGAGCGCACTATGTCGTCGACCTCGCGGGGAATGCTCTCGTTCATGGTGATCCTCCTGGTGCGTGCGTGCGTTCGCGCGTGTGTGTGCGTGCGTTCGCGGCGATGTTCAGTGGAACCGGAGTCCGAGTCCGAGTCCCGGTCGGCCCGTGATCCAGCCGTTCGCGATGTCGAGCCCGGTGGGCTCGCTCAACGCTCCGAGTGCGGCGAATCCGGCATCCTCGACATCCTCTATCCAATTCTGCTCCGGTAGTGCGAAGGCCACCTGTGCCGAGAGCTCGGGGAGCAGATGGGGTGCGAGTTCCACGCGTCTCTCCCTGGCGAGCTCGGCGATCCGCAGGAACGGGGTGATCCCGCCCACCCGGATGACGTTGGGCTGGACGACGTCCACGGCGCCCGCGTCCAGGAAATCCCGGAAGCGGTGGACGGTGTGCAGGTTCTCGCCCAGCGCGACCGGCACATCGATGCGTCGGCGCAGCTCGGCATGGCCGGCGAGATCATCAGCGCGCAGCGGCTCTTCCACCCAGCCGAGGCCATGGACGGACAGCGACTGGATCCGTCGGGTCGCGGTGTCCAGATCCCAGCGCTGATTGGCGTCGACGAGCAGACGGCGATCGGGTCCGATCACCGATCGCACCGCCGCGACGCGGTCGAGATCCTCCGCAGGGTCGGGCCGGCCGACCTTGATCTTCACAGCCTCATTTCCTGCACTCACCCAGCGCTCGGTCTGTGCGACCAGCTCATCGAGCGTGTAGTGCAGGTTCACGCCGCTCCCGTACACGGGCAGCCGGCTATGGTTCCGGCCGAGCACTCCTGTCACGCTCGTGCCTGCGACTCGCGCCCGTCTGTCCCAGAGAGCGAGATCGACACCGGCGAGTGCGATCGTCGTCACGCCGCCGCCGCCCGCCTCGTGCAGATGCGCCCACGCGTCACTCCATAGTTCGGGGACCGCCGGCCGACCGCGCAGGAACGGCGCGAGGTCATCGTCGAGCATCGCCTGTACGGCGGTGCCCCCGATCGACGGCGTCCACGAGAAGCCGTGCCCATCGCTGCCGTCGTCGCAGACGACGGTCACTTCGACGACACGGATGTCGGTGACATCCTTGCCCCACGGACGACTCAGCGGAATACGGATGAGTCGGGTTCGGACGTCCGCGATCGCCGGGACTGCATCCGTCATCACGCCACGAGCTCCCTGCCGTCGGCGAGCAGTTGTGCGAGACGTTCGACCTGCGCGCCCGTCGGATCGATGAGCGGTGCGCGCACCGATCCCACAGGCAGCCCGCCCAGTCGGACCCCGGCTTTGATGAGGGACACGGCGAAGCCTGGCACCTCATCGCGCAGCGCGATCAGCGGTGAGTAGAAGCCGTCGAGCAGCCGGTGCTGCGCGTCGACATCGCCCGCGCGCAGCGCGGTGAAGAACGCGACAGCGATCTCGGGTGCCATTGCGAAGACGGCCGATGAGTACATCGGCACGCCGATCGCGGCGTAGGCGGCCTGGGTCATCTCTGCTGTGAGGAGGCCGTTGAAGAACAGGATGTCGCGACCGGATGCCTGTGCCCGGCGGACGAACTGCTGTGCGACGGCGAGATCGCCGACGCCGTCCTTGATGCCGACGACCTGCGGCAGGCGCAGCAGTGCGCCGATCGAATCAGGGTGGAACTGCGCGTTCGCACGGTGATAGACGATGAGCGGCAGTTCGGTGGCGGCGGCGATGCGCTCCACGTAAGTGATGAGGCCCTGTTGGGGAGCGCCGACCAGATAGGGCGGAAGCACGAGAAGGCCCTCAGCACCCTGCTCCTGCGCTTCCTGCGCACACTCGATCGCGTGACCGAGCGGGCCGCCGGCGCCGGCGAGCACAGGAACTCTGCCTTTCGACGCTCTCACAGCGGCGCCCACGACTGCGGCGTTCTCACTGGCGGAGAGCGTGTGGAATTCCCCCGTGCCGCACGCGGCGAACACCGCGCCCGGCGCGTGCTCGACGCGCTCGGCGATGTGCTGCTCGACGAGATCGACGTCGACGCGATCCTTTTCGTCGAAGGCGGTGACCGGGAAGTAGAGCACGCGGTCGGGGATGGTGAGCTCAGGCACGGGAGGACTCCTGCGGATGATCGATCGGGGTGATGGATGTCGCGGCGTCGCGGAGTTCGCTGCGCCAGGTGTGCCGCGCACGCCAGCCGAGCAGCCGCTCCGCGCGCGCCGATGAGAAGACCGCGGCGTCGCTCGGCAGACTCGCCGCCTGCTCGGACGTGCCGGGCACGAGGGCCGCCAGAGCGGGACCTGTGGGTGAATCCAGCAGCGAGTCCGGAGCGCCGACGAAGAACACCTCCCCGTTCGGGATGTCCGATGCGTGCTCGAGCCAGCTGCGCACGAAGTCGCCGGCGTCGCGGGCATCAATGTAGTTGAACAGCGCTACTGCGGAGAGCGTCGGATCGGCGAGACGCTCGGCGACGGTGTGGCCCTGCTGCGTCTGCGCGCCTTCCCATTCCTCAGGAGCTATGACGTAACAGGGGCGGAAGGTGCCGAAGCGCATGGTGTCGCCGTTGCGGCGCACGGCCATCCGGACGATCTGCTCGATCGCCACCTTGGAGACTGCGTAGCCGTTCCAGGGGGCGAGCGGATGCTGCTCGTCCAGCGGCAGATACGACGGACTCCAGCCCGATGGCGAACCGTAGCCGATCACGGTCGGACTGGAAGCGACGAGCAGCGCGCCTGCGCCGGCAGCCACGGTCGCCTCCAGCACGTTCCAAGCCAGGCGCGTGTTGACGTCGAACACCTCTGGGTCTGGCAACGCGCCCGGTACCGCGATGGCCGCGAGATGGACGACGGCGACGGGCGCGAGCTGCGCGAACGCGGATCGCGTGGCGGCTGGATCGAGGAGGTCTACCTCTCGCTGCTCGGCGGGAAGGTCGGGCGCCGTCGCCCTGTCGATGGAGACTACCTCGTATCCGGCGTCCGCCAGTGCGCGTACGACGCTGCGTCCGAGCCGTCCGGCGCCGCCGGTGACGATGACGCGATCGCCGGCCTTCACTGCGCGAAGCCGGCGAGAGCGGCGCCGGCCGGACCGAGATCGAGTTCATCGATGCGCACCGCGCGATCGTCGGCGAGCGAGCGGTTGCCGGCGAGTCCGACCACCATGCTGCGTACCCCGTCGCCCCAGTCCGCCGTGCGCCCGAGCGGATCGGGCTGCGCGCCGACGAAGACGTCGCGCAGCAGCACGGCGTCGCCACCACCGTGTCCGCCGATCCCCTCAGGGATCGGAACTTCACGCGCAGGTTGGAAGTGCCGCTGCACGACGAGACGCTCCGAGACCGGGCGGGTGGCGTCGTCCGCGACGAGATCGGGCCGTGCGCTGGGATCGACCACCGTGCGGCCGTCTTCGTCCACGAGCACTGTTCCGCGTTCGACGACCGTCAGCTCGGCCCGGCCGAGCGTACCGTTGATCGCGACGGTGTAGCCCTCCCACGGGGAGTGCGCGTTGAGCGAGTACGACATGGAGGCGCCTCCGGCGTAGTCCACCACGAGCGACAGGTTGTCCTCGATCGTGATGCCCTCATCGAACACGTCACGATCGCGCAGGTACCCGTCGTGCTGCTCCTGGTCGAGGTAGAGGCCCTTCCAGGTCGCATCCGTGCGCAGATCGAGACTGAACGCGTCCCGGAGGGGAGAATCCGTCGTGCCGCGTTCGGGCCGGGCGGCGAGTCCGCGCTTCGCGGCGTTCTGCGCGCCGTAGAAGCGCAGTCCTCCCGACGCGAACACGCGGGCGGGCACATCGGCCGTCCACCAGTTGACGAGGTCGAAGTGATGGCTCGACTTGTGGATGAGCAGTCCGCCCGACTTCTCCTTGATGCGGTGCCAGCGACGGAAGTAATCGGCTCCATGCGCGGTGTCGAGCACCCATTCGAAGTGGATGCCGGTGACCTCACCGATCTCGCCGGCGGCGATGACGCGCTTGAGCTCTGTGTTGCGCGGCGAGTATCGGTAGTTGAAGGTGATGGTGACATCGCGTCCGGTGCGCTCCACCGCCTCTGCGATGCGTCGCACGCCCTCTTCGTCGGTCGTCAACGGCTTCTCGACGACGACATCCGCTCCGGCATCCAGAGCCGTGACGATGTGGTCGGCGTGCGTGAAGTCAGGGGAGGTGATGATTACCCTGTCGATGCGGTGCGTGCGCACGGCGTCGGCGAGGTCATCGGGCGCGAACCACGCCGGCGAGCCGAGAGCGGGGTGGCGGTCCAATGACCACTGCGCTCGGCCGGGGTTGGTGTCGGACCAGGCGACGAGCTGAGCCACGTCGGCGTGCGTGGATGCGATCGCCTCGAGGTACATCTGGGCGCGGGAGCCTGTTCCGATGAGGGCGTAGCGGCGGCGGGTCATTCGAGGGTTCTTCCGATCACTTGATGCCTGAGGTCGCTGCGCCCTTGATGAGGAAGCGCTGACCGAACAGGAAGACGAGGAACAGGGGCAGGAGCGAGACGACGCTCATCGCGAACATCGAGCCGTAGTCGGAGCTGGATTGCGCGTCGAGGAATCCCTTCAACGCGAGGGATGCCGGGAACAGCTCCGGCAGCCGCACGTAGATGAGCGGTCCGAAGAAGTCGCCCCAGGTCCAGATGAAGGTGAAGATCGCCGTGGTCGCGAGCGACGGGACGATCAGCGGCAACGTGATCTGGAAGTAGCTGCGGAAGTGTCCTGCACCGTCCATGCGGGCCGCTTCGAACAGCTCCTTGGGCAACCCGCGGATGAACTGCACCATCAGGAACACGAAGAACGCCTCGGTGGCCAGGAACTTCGGTGCGACCAGCGGCAGGAAGGTGTTGAGCCAGCCCAGCTCCTTGAAGATCAGGAACTGCGGCACCATGAGCACCTGGAAGGGCAGCATGATCGATCCGAGCATCAGCGTGAACGCGAGGGGTGCGACCGCGGAACTTCAACCGCGCGAACGCGTACGCGGCCATCGAGCAGGACACCAGGTTCCCCACGATCGCGCCGAGCGCGATGATCGACGAGTTCACCAGGAAGACGCCGAACGGTGCTTGGAGGTCATTCCATCCGTTGCTGTAGTTCTCCAGAGTGAGGTCGGTGGTGAAGACGCTCAGGTCGCGGAAGATCTGATCGTTGGGCTTCAGGCTGGACACCACGAGCCAGATGAGCGGGTAGATCATCAGCAGTGAGACGCCGGTGAGCATCACATGCTTGCCGATCGAACGCATCCGCTGAGGGAGGCGGGACCGGGGGCCGACGAACCGGCGCGCCGGCCGGTCGGGGCGATTCGGCCGCAGGAGGGTCTCGGTCTCAGTCGTCATAGAACACCCAATACTTCGAAAGCCAGAAGTTGAACGCGGTGAAGGCGGCGATCACGACGAGCAGGAACCAGGACATCGCGGATGCGTACCCCATGTCGAGTTCGGTGAAGGCCTCCTTGTAGAGCAGAAGCGTGAAGAACATCGTCGAATCGCTCGGCCCGCCGGTCCCTCCCGAGACCACGTAGGCCTGCGTGAACGACTGGAACGCGAAGATGATCTGCAGCACGAGGTTGAAGAAGATGACCGGGGTCAGCAGCGGGAAGGTGATGGCGAAGAACTGACGGATCCGGCCGGCGCCGTCCATCGACGCCGCTTCGTAGTACATCTCCGGGATCTGGCGAAGGCCGGCGAGGAAGATCACCATCGGCGAGCCGAACGTCCAGATGTGCAGCACGATGAGCGTGCCGAGTGCGAAGTCCGGATGCCCGATCCACCCAGGACCGTCGATGCCGAACCACGCGAGGAAGCCGTTGACGATGCCGTCCTTGCCGAAGACCTGACGCCACAGGATCGCGATCGCCACGGATCCGCCGAGGAGCGAGGGCAGATAGAAGATCGAACGGTAGAACGAGAGCCCGCGCATGCCCTTGTCCAGCAGGATCGCCAGGCCGAGTGCCAGGGCGAGCTGCAGAGGGACACCGACGAAGACGTAGATCATCGTGACGCGGACCGAGTTCCAGAACCGGGCGTCGCCGAACATCTCGAAGAAGTTGCTCAGGCCCGACCAGACCGGGGGCTGCAGAAGGTTGTAGTCGGTGAACGACAGGTAGAGGGAGGCGATGATCGGACCGATCGTGAGGCCCAGAAGCCCCACGAGCCAGGGCAGCAGGAATACCAGCGCCGCCTTGTTGTCGGGGTACTTCTCTTTGACGCGCCCACTTCCGGCGCGTCGAGAACGCGCTATGGTGCGAAGTTCGCCGAGACTGCTCACGTGACCTCCTTGTCAGATCTCTCGCTCTCGAGAAGAATCGGATGTTCTCGAGAAAGCGGTTTCACGAATGATCCGATTATTGACGTGTCCGAGGCGATCCGTCAAGCCGACGCCGGTATGGTGGCACTGATCGGGCACCCGCCCGGCCGGGAGGGACGACGATGACCGCGCACCGCGGGAGTGTCACGATCGCCGATGTGGCGCGGAATGCAGGCGTATCGCCCGCGACCGTGTCGAGGGTGATGAACGGGCGCTTCGGCGGCGAGCCGGATGTCGCCGAGCGTGTTCGCGAGGCGGCGCGCGAACTCGCATACGCGCCCAGCCCGCTGGCCCGCAGCCTGGCGCTGGGGCGCACACACGCGATCGCGTTCGTCGTGCCTGACCTCGCGAACCCGGCTTTCCAGTCTGTGCTCGCCGGACTCAGCAAGACAGCCGCGCTTGACGGCTATCGCGTTCTCGTCGCCGACTCGGGGGAGACCCCCTCCGAGGAGGGGCCGTTGTCGGTCGAGATCCGTCGTCGAACGGACGCGATCGTGCTGTGCGCGCCGCGCATGCCGGAGGAAGAGCTCGCCGCGCTCGCCGCGCAACTTCACCCCCTGGTACTCGTCAATCGCAGCGTGCCGGGGATCGCGGCGCCATCGCTGGCGATCGACTATCGTGCGGGGATCGCCGCGCTCGCGCAGCATCTGTACGATCTGGGGCATCGTTCCCTGGCCTATGTGTACGGTCCGGAGCGCAGCGCCTCGAATGCCCACCGTGAGCGCGGACTCGATGATTTCCTCCGAGAGCACCCGGATGTGCGGATAGAGCGCGTCCCCGCCGGTGCCGGTTCGGAGGACGGCAGGGCGGCGGCGCCGGCTGTGCGCGACAGCGGCGTCACTGCGGCGCTCGCATTCAACGATCTCGTCGCCATCGGGCTGATCGGAGGGTTGCGGGCGCTGGGGGTGCGCGTGCCGGACGACCTCTCGGTGACGGGTTTCGACGACATCCCGCTGGCGCAGTACGTCGCGCCGGCGCTGACGACGGCATCGGTGTCGCATTCCGAGCTCGGCGTGCTGGCGTGGCAGCGGATGCGCGCGCTCATGAACGGCGAACAGCCGGGTCACAACGTGGTGTTCCAGCCACGGGTCGAGACGCGCGATTCCACCGGTGCCGCGCCAGCCGTCGACGAAGACTGACCCTGCCGCGCCTCCTCTACAGCGCCGAGATACCGTTTTGTTGTCGTCTCCGCAGAATCCGTTGACAGGTCATACGCGTGATGCTAACTTCACGTGAAAGCGGTTTCTCCGCTGACTGACATCCGTAACTCACTCGGTCGCCACCACGATGGCGGCCACAACCCGAAAGAGGCGCAATGACGCGTAACCTACGCTCCCGCGCGGCCATCGGCTCGATCGCCGTCGCCACAGCGCTCGTACTCACCAGCTGCTCTGGCGGCTCTCAGGCCGGCGGCGGCGAATTCGACCCCGATGAGGAGATCGAACTCGAGATGTCCTGGTGGGGCGACGACGCCCGCGCCACCATGTTCGCCGAGGTCATCGATCTGTTCGAGGCCGAGTATCCCAACATCACGGTCGTGGAGACCCCCGTCGGCGCCCCCGATGACCTGTTCAACCGCCTCGCGACGGACTTCGCCGGCGGTGGGGACACGGCACCGGATGTCTTCGCCCTCGGCGGAGCCAAGCCGCAGGAGTACGGCGAACTCGGTGCTCTGCTCGACCTGTCGACAGTGAGCGAACAGGTGGACTACAGCAACTACCCCGACTTCTCGCTGACCAACGCCCAGGTCGACGACACCCTGTACGGGCTGCCGACCGGCGGCAACGCCACCGCGGCGTTCGTGAACGTCGACATCTTCGAGCAGGCCGGAGTAGAGGTGCCGAGCGAAGGCTGGGACTGGGACGATCTGATCGAGGCCGCCAACGCGATCGGCAGCGCAGGGCTCACCAATGCGGCGGGCCAGCAGATCTACGGCCTCGATCTGCGCATCGGCGACATCATCGGCACGTACTCCGGCCAGGTCAGCGAACTCGGCATGTACGACTGGGAGGGTGCTCTCGATGTCACCGCGGAGGACATCACCGGCTGGTACGAGATCGAGCAGCAGCTCGCCGATGGCGGTGGCCTGCCCGACCCGTCCGTGGTCACGGCAAACTGGCAGCTTCCGCCTGACCAGCAGCCGTTCACGCTCGGCCAGGCCGCCGTCACGTTCGGCTACAGCAACCTCATGGGCGCGTACGCCACGGCGGGCGAGAACGTGCAGATGATGCTGCCGCCCACATCGACGGAGACCTCGGGCGTCGCGCTGCTCCCGTCGGCGTTCTGGGCCATCAACGCGGCGACACCTCACCCCGAGGCTGCTGCACTGCTGGTCGACTGGTTCCTGAACGAGCCGGCTGCGGCGGAGCTCATTCTCGACACACGCGGTGTGCCGTTCAACCCCGACACGCTCGCCGTCGTCGCGCCGCTGCTGAGCGAGCCGGGACAGGTCGCGGCCGACTACGTCGACGTCGTGCTCGAGGAGGGCGTCGTCGCACCTCCGCAGCCCGCAGGCGGTGCGATCATGAATGAATTGTCGCAGCGGATGGAATCCGACGTGCTGTTCGGCAAGGCCACGCCCGAGCAAGCAGGGCAGCAGTGGGTGGACGAGCTCGGAGTGGCTCTGCAGTAAGGCTCCGAAGCGGCACGGGTGCGGACGGCGACACGCGTCGTCGTCCGCACCCGTGCACACGGATGACGAAGGGGAATGATGACCGAGGACTCACGGGCGCGGGCCCTTCGACGGCTGAGAGCCTCAGAGCCGGCCGCGAGCGCGGACATCGCGGGATCGCCGCTCGGCATCGAGCTGGCGGCATCCTCCGTGCGGTTCGTCGCACTCGGCGGTCCGCTGGAGGAGCGCTGGCACACTGCGCTCGCCGAGCTCGACCGCTGCATCCGGCCGCTCGCCGGCAGCGCTCCGGTGCTCAACGAAGGCGGCGTCTACCACGGTTCGTGGCTCGAGAGCACGGGGACGATCAACGTCGAGGTGCTCGGGCGGTTCGCGCCGCAGATCGCCAAGGCCACGTTGCTGCTGTTCGCCGAGCACCAGCGCGATGACGGGATGATCCCGTACAAGGTGACCGCTGACGGCGCCGGCTTCAGCCAGATCCAGATCGTCACGCCGCTCGCCAGGGTCGTGTGGCGTCATTTCGCGTCGACGGGCGATCGTGAGCTGCTGCAGACGATGTACCCGGTGATGGTCCGCTACGACTCATGGCTCGCGCGCTACCGCGACTCCAGGGGGACGGGCGCCGTGGAGGCGTTCTGCACCTTCGACACCGGGCACGACCTCTCTCCCCGGTTCTGGTTCGCCCCTGATCGCGCATTCCGCGCAGACGCCCGCGAGTACGATCCCGCCGCATCGGGTATCCCGTATGCGGCGCCCGACCTCACGGCGAACGTCGCGTGCCAGCGCACCTATCTCGGACTCATCGCAGAGGAGCTGGGCGAGGACGGTCAGGCATGGCGGGACGCCGCACAGGCGTCGCTCGAGGCGCTGCACGAGCAGTGCTTCCACGAGGATGACGGCTTCTACTACGACAGGGACCGCTCGGGTCGGCACGTGCGCATCCAGACCGATGTGCTCGCACGGGTCCTGGCGTGCGAGGTGGGCGACGAGTCGTTCTTCGCCGCCAGCCTGCGCCGCTACCTGATGAACACCGGCAAGTTCCTCGCGCACTACGGCTTCACGACCGTGGCGATGGACGACCCGAGGTTCGACCATGACTCCTCGCGCAATTCCTGGGGCGGCCCGGTGAACTTCCTCGCACAGCTGCGCGCCCCGGACGCCTTCGAACGCCATGGTCACGTCGCCGAGCTCGCTCTGACGTCATCGCCGGTGCTCGCCGCTCTCGCCGTGGCCGATCGCTTTCCCCAGTGCCTCGATCCGTGGTCCGGCGCTGCGGGCTACACCGAGGTGTACTCCCCGTCGATCCTGTGGTTCCTCGACGCGGTGGAACGCCACAGCGGAGTGCTCGTACGACCGGACGGAGAGATCTGGTTCTCCGGTTTGGCGCCGACGAGGCTCGACCACGGCGCGGCTGCCGAAGCGGTGGGATACGCGAGGACCGTGCACGGCGTCGAGTGGGAGCTGGTGGCCGACGACGATCTCGTCGAGGTGTTCCGCGACGGTGCGCCCGCGTTTTCGTTCCCCCGCGGGTGGCGCGTGGTGACCGACGAAGGGGGAGACGTGCGCGCGGTCATCGGGCTCACGGCGCAACCCGTGGCGGGCGAGCTGAGCCTGCCGAGCGGGACGATCGCTCTGAGCGTCGCACCGAACGAGCGCGTCGCTTTCGCCGGGGGAGTCCCATCGGAGCGCGTCGAGGTCGAGTTCGTCGGTCCCGTCTTCGCCTGAGGTACCGGCTCGCGCTCGCGCCGTTCAGCGCTGCAGCCGCAGCCCTTCTGCCGTCTCTTCGAGGGGGAAGAATCGCGCACGCTCGTCCGGTGTGCGGTTCGGCGTGTGCAACGTGAGGAACAGCTGTCCGTCGGGAGCCGCGAAGATCATGCCGTGTCCGCCGTCGGCAGGCCAGATCGCGTCCGCGCTCTGCGTCCACGGTCCGAGGACACCACCCGATGCCGACGTCGCGACGCCCATCGCGTACCCGGAATCGCCGAAGCTCGACCACAGCATCAGGAGGCGCCCGTTGGTCGTGCGATGCATCGACGGGCCGTCCGTGACGAACACCTCATCGAACTCGGGTCTCGGTATCGAGCGCGCCCAAGGGGCGTCGGAGGCACGGAACAGCAGCACCGGTTCGCCGACGGTGATGCGCAGGTCGTCGCTCAGCCTCACGGCGTGGATCTCGCCGTCTCCGACGTCCTTCCACTCGTGGCAGAAGACGAGGTGGGCAGCGCCGTCCTCGACGTACAGCGTGCCGTCCAGGCACTCCCAATCGTGCGGCGTCAGCGGGCCATCCGACCACGGCTCGTACGGGCCCTCGGGCCTCGACGATCGCAGGACCTGCGTACCGCGACGTCGGCCTTCGGCGGTGAACGTCGCGAACATGTAATACGCGCCGCGGTAGGCGTGCACCTCCGGAGCCCAGTACTGCGTATGCGACCAGAAGTCCTCCGCCGGGCGAAACGCCGGCAGCGGCCCGTGCCATTCGTCGAAGTCGGTCGTCCAGTAGGTGTCGAATCCGGTCGCGGCACCGCTCCAGATGTTCGCATCGGTGCTGCCGAACAGCCATGATCGCTCTTCGCCGGGGACGGTGAGGACGAAGGGATCGCGGATCTGGATGTCGTCGAGGCGCATGTGATGCTCCTGGGGTCGCCGGCGATGGCACGCCGGGAGGTGGTCTGTTGTCAGGAGAGGTCGAGGGCTGCGGGGCGGCGGAGCCCCCGGACGTCGACGGTCGGCCACACCGGATCGACGGAGAGGATGTCGACACCGTCCGCGTCGACGATGACCGTGTCCTCGACCTTCGCGTGCGGGGTCCAGGGATTCCACGCGAAGGCCCCGCCTGCGGCGACGAGCGTCGTCGTGGTGGGATCGGCCTTGGGATCCCTGCCGAGGTAGCCGGTGGGGCCACCCTGATGATGCTCGCGCCACGCGGGCCGATCGGCTGTTCCGAGGCCATGAGTGGCGTACGCGGTCGCGATGTCGTCGAGAACCTCGCGCAGCTCGCGTCCTGGTCGCGTCGCGGCGAAGACATCGGCCTCGACCTCGCGGATGGCGATCTCGGCTGCGGTCTCCGCGCCGGTGAATCGTGCCCACCGCGTCAGGCTCATATGCAGGCCGAAGCGCTTCGCGGTGAGGACGACCATGACGCGGTCGCCGATCGCGGCCGATGTCGGCAGCGGATGCTGGATGCCGCAGCGCGCCGCCCCGGCGATGAGGATCACCGACGGCTCCGCGCCCGTGGAGAGGACGGCGTGCGCGAGCTCAGCAGCCACTTCGTACTCGGGCATCCGGGGGTGGCACTGCTGCAGCACGTGCGTCATCGCCGCCGCGGCGTCGCGTCCGAGCACGCGGTACCGCTCGCGCTCGACCGGCAGGAGCGCGGCGCGGGCCTGACGCAGTGCTGCCACGGCATCCGTGTCTCGGAGGCTTTCCGGTGCGATCGTGGTGAGGTCGGTGAACCACGGGACGGCACGGACCTCGGCACCGCCGATCTCCTCCGTGGCGAGTCGCTCCGCCTCGTTCTCGAGCGCCGTGACCACGGCAGCACCGTCGCGGTGGATCACTGCGGAGAACACCGGCGCGCCCCCGAGGGGTACCGCGGTGCGCGCGCCGTCGAAGTACCAGGAGAGGTTCTCCGGGCGGGACAGGGTCATCGAATCGGCCCCGTGCTCGTCGAGGATCCTGACGAGGCGATCGTGCTTCGCCGCACGATCTGCGGTGGGGGTCACCGAACAGGTTCCGGCGTACGTACCTGTGTGGCTCAGCACCGCTACTCCTCTGCATGGAAAGAATCGGACGTCGCCACACTAGTGGAGAAACCGCTTTCACACATCTCGACGCTCAGTCATTCCCTTCTCGCATCGCAGATGGGACAGATCTCGTCGGCGCGTCAGGGGGAGTGGCGTCAGTAGCTCTGCCGCGCGGAGACACCCTCCTCGGGGATCCAGTCGGCTGCGAGCTTCTCGGTGGCACGGGCCAGGATCGACACGTCGGCGGCGACGAGAACGAAGGAAGCGCCGGCGTCGAGGTAGCGGCGCGCGGTCGCCGGTGCGAACGCGTTGACGCCAACCGGCTTCCCGGCTTCGCGCACAGCGGTGATCGTCCGCTCGACGGCGGCGATGACGTCCGGATGCTCCTGTTGGCCGAGCAGTCCCATGGATGCAGCGAGGTCGCTCGGGCCGATGAACACCGCGTCGACTCCTTCGACTGCGGCGATCGCGCCGGCGTTGCGGACCGCAGCTTCCGTCTCCACCTGCACGGTGAGCGAGGTGATCTCGTGTGCACGCTGCAGGTAGTTCTCGATGCGGTTGAATCGTGCAGCACGCGCCAGCGCGCTGCCGACCCCTCTGGTACCGAGCGGCGGATAGCGCGTGGCGGCGACAGCGGCTGCCGCCTCCTCTGCGGAATTCACCATCGGCACGAGCAGATTCTGCGCCCCGAGGTCGAGGAACTGCTTGATCAGCGTCGCGTCCGCCGAAGGCATCCGCACCACCGGGGTGATCGGGTACGGTGCGACGGCCTGCAGCAGCGAGAGGGTGGACTCCAGTCCGATAGGACTGTGCTCGCCGTCGATCAGCGTCCAGTCGAGACCGGAGCCCGCGACGATCTCTGCGGCGATCGGGCTTCCCGAGCAGATCCACGCGCCGACCAATGGTCGTCCCGACGCCGTGAGCCGGTCGCGGAACGACGGCGCGGGGTTCAGAGGAAGCGGCATTCGATGGTTCCCATCTCTCGGTAGTCGCACAGCACGGTGTCGCCACGGTGCACCCACATCGGGCGAGTGAAGGAGCCGGCCAGGATGATCTCCCCGGCCTCGAGCCGTGCGTCGTGCTGGTGGAACTTGTTGGCGAGCCACGCCACCCCGGTGGCGGGGTGGCCGAGCACTCCGGCTGCGACGCCGGTCTCCTCGATCTCGCCGTTGCGGGAGAGGACGCCTGGCACCCAGCGCAAGTCGATCTCGTCGGGGCGCTTGCGCACGTCACCCAGCACCATCGCACCGTATGCGGCGTTGTCGCTGATCGTGTCGACGATCGTGCGGCCCTCTAGTTCGATGTGCGAGTTGAGCACTTCGAGCGCTGGGACGGCGTAGTCGATCGCCGCGAGTGCATCGTCGAGGGTGCAGTCCGGTCCTTCCAGCGGCGCCTTCAGCACGAACGCGAGCTCGACCTCGATGCGCACGTTCGAGAAGTCATCGAACGGGATGTCCGAGCCCGACGCGTACACGGTGTCGTCGAACATCACCCCGTAGTCGGGCTCGGTGATGCCGGTCGCCTGCTGCATGGCTTTCGAGGTCAGTCCGATCTTCCGCCCGACCAGCCTTCGCCCCGCGGCGAGGTTCTTATCCCGCCATATGCCTTGGATGGCATAGGAGTCCTCGATCGTGGCATCCGGAAACCGCGACGTGATCCTCGGGATCACCGTTCTGCTCTGCTCGGCGGTGGCGAGCTCGTCTGCGATCTGCTCGATCGCATCGGGTGACAGCATCCGTCCTCCTAGAGCTGGTGGCCGAGCTTGTATTCGCCCTGTTTGTACTCGGGAATCGCAGACTCGTCTTCTGGACGAGTGTACGAGAATCCGTCGGCGCCGATCGTGACGGCCATCTCGCTGTCGTCGGTGCGGGCGACGACGGGCTGCGGGTTGCCGTCGAGGTCGAGCACGAGCGACGCGTCGGTGTACCAGGAGGGCACGACGGGATTGCCCCACCAGTCGCGGCGCTGGTTGTCGTGCACGTCCCAGGTGATGACCGGGTTGTCCGGGTCGCCCGTGTAGTAGTCCTGCGTATAGATCTCGACACGGTGGCCATCCGGATCGCGCAGGTAGAGGTAGAACGCGTTGGAGACGCCGTGGCGTCCGGGCCCGCGCTCGATGGCATCGGAACGGCGGAGGGCTCCGAGTTTGTCGCAGATGGCGAGGATGTTGTGCTTCTCGTGCGTGGCGAAGCACACGTGATGCATCCGCGGCCCGTCGCCACCCGTCATCGCTGTGTCGTGCACGGTGGGCTTGCGGCGCATCCATGCCGCGTACACCGTGCCGTCCTCGTCCTGGATGTCCTCGGTCACGCGGAAGCCGAGATCCTGCATGAACTTCACGGCGCGGGGCACGTCAGGGGTGACCTGGTTGAAATGATCCAGTCGCACCAGCTCGCCCGGCGTGTGCAGGTCGTAGCGCCACGACATGCGCTCGACGTGATCGGCCTGGAAGAAGAACTCGTACGGGAATCCGAGCGGGTCCTCCACGCGCACCGAGTCACCGATGCCTGTGACGAATCCGTCAGGACGGCGCTCGACACGGCATCCGAGCTCGGTGTAGAACTCGACGGCGCGGTCGAGGTCCTCCGCGCTGCGCACGCGGTAGCTGAAGGCGGCCACGGCAGCGATCGGGCCCTTGCGCAGCACGAGGTTGTGGTGGATGAACTCCTCGGTGGAGCGGAGGTGGATCGCCTCATCGTCTTCGGAGGTGACGTACAGGCCGAGGATGTCGACGTAGAACTGGCGGGATGCTGCGAGGTCCGTGACCACGAGCTCCATGTACGCGCAGCGGAGGATGTCAGGTGGCGTGCTCGTCGGCGTCGCGACGGGGTTGTCGGAGTGGATCGGCGCCTCCTGGCTCACGTAGTAGCCAGAGGAGGTCAGAGTCATGTCTTCACGGTTGGTCATGTCAGCGTCCTTGCTTCTGCGCCCGGTTCGGGGATCAGTTCTTTCCGAAGACGGGGTTGTGGACCTCGCCGAGATTGATGTGCACCGCCTGCTGGTCGGTGTAGAAGTCGATCGAGCGGTAGCCGCCCTCGTGACCGAGACCCGAGGCCTTCACGCCGCCGAACGGGGTGCGGAGATCGCGCACGTTGTTGCTGTTCAGCCACACCATGCCCGCTTCGAGATCGCCGGCGAAGTTGTGGGCGCGCTTGAGATCGTTCGTCCAGATGTACGCCGCGAGACCGTACTTCGTGTTGTTCGCCAGAGCGAGCGCCTCGGCATCGTTCGTGAACGGGGTGATCGCGACCACGGGGCCGAAGATCTCCACTTGGAAGATCCGTGCGTCGGGGTAGACATCGGCGAACACGGTCGGTGAGACGTAGTTTCCGGTCTCGAAACCTTCAGGGCGTCCACCGCCGGCGACGAGGCGCCCCTCGGTCTTGCCGATCTCGACGTAGCTCATGACCTTCTCGTAGTGCTCGGGGTGCACGAGAGCGCCAACTTCGGTGGCAGGGTCGTTCGGCAGTCCGACCTTCACGCGCTTCGCCTGAGCTGCGTACTTCTCGACGAACTCGTCGTAGATCGACTGCTCGACGAGGATGCGGCTGCCGGCAGTGCAGCGCTCGCCGTTGAGGGAGAACACCCCGAAGATCGTGGCGTTGACCGCTGCATCCAGATCGGCGTCGGCGAAGACGACGGCCGGCGACTTTCCACCGAGCTCCATCGAGAGGCCCTTGAGGTACGGCGCGGCATTGGCGAAGATCAGCTGCCCCGTCGAGCTCTCGCCGGTGAAGGAGATGAGTGGCACGTCAGGATGCTTCACGAGCGCGTCGCCGGCATCCTCACCGAGGCCGTTCACGAGGTTGAAGACGCCCTTCGGCAGCCCCGCCTCCTCGAAGATCCCGGCCCACAGCGACGCCGACAGCGGGGTGAACTCCGCGGGCTTCAGCACGACGGTGTTACCCGTCGCGAGTGCGGGGCCGAGCTTCCACGACTCGAGCATGAACGGCGTGTTCCATGGCGTGATGAGGCCCGCGACGCCTATCGGCTTGCGGTTGACGTAATTGATCTGGCGGCCCGGAACCTTGAACGTGTCATCGGCCTGCGCGACGATCAGGTCGGCGAAGAAGCGGAAGTTCTCGGCCGCGCGACGAGCCTGGCCAAGAGCCTGCGTGATCGGCAAGCCGGAGTCGTAGCTCTCCAGCTCGGCGAGGCGATGATCGCGTGATTCGACGATGTCTGCGATCCTGTGCAGTACGCGTGAGCGCTCGCGGGGGAGCATCTTCGGCCACGGACCCTCGTCGAATGCGCGCTTGGCGGAGGCGACCGCAAGGTCTATGTCGGCCTTCTTGCCGGCGGATGCCGTGGTGTAGTTCTCGTTGGTCACCGGATCGAGCACGTCGAACGTGTCGCCGTCGACGGAGTCGACGAACGCGCCGTCGATGTAGTGCTGGATGTGATCGGGAAGATCGGCGGGGATGCGTGAATCAGTCATGGTTCCTCCGGTGTCAGTGGACGTGCATGCCGACGGCCTCGTCGGGGTGCTTCTTCGTGAGATAGGCGTCGAGTGTTGCCGAGTGATGGTCGCGGGCAGCGCGCTCGATCTCGACCACGGGGGCACCGTTCTCGATCAGGGCGACGATCTGCTCGTGCTCGCGCACCGACTCGTGGGCGCGTCCCGGCACGAAGCTGAACGTCGAGTCGCGAAGTCGATTCAGCCGAGCCATCTCGACCGTCACCAGCTCGTGCAGACGAGGGTTCGGACACGGCGCGATCAGCGCGGCATGGAACTGCTGGTTGAGCTGGGTGAAAGCCGGCGGATCGAAATGGTCGAGGGTCTCGATCATCCGCGCGTTGATCGCGCGAGCCTGTCGCAGGTCGTCGGCGGTCAGATGGCGTGCCGACATCGCGGTCGCGCTGCCCTCGAGGATGCTGAGCGCCTCCATGCTGTGCCGATACTGGGTGTCATCGACCATCGCGACCCTGGCACCCACGTTGTGCTCGAAGTGCACGAGGCCCTCAGCCTCGAGCTGGCGGATGGCCTCCCGCACCGGCACGACGCTCATGTCGAGTTCGCCGGCGATGGTCCCGAGCACCAGCCGGTACCCGGGCGTGTACGTCTGGCCGGCGATGCGGTCTTTGATCCAGAGGTACGCCTGCTGCGACTTGCTGAGGATCTTCGTCATGGGCGATCGCCTTCCTCCTGGGCACGTGAGGCCTCGTACTTCGCGCGCCATCCGGCGTTCATCGGGAACAGGCCGTCTACCGGATGCCCCGACTCCACCTGCGCGGCGATCCAGGAGTCCTCGTCCTCCTGGGCGAGGGCCGCATCCGCGATCTCTGCGGCGATGGATGGCGGGATCACGATCACGCCGTCGCTGTCGCCGACGATGACGTCACCGGGCTGCACGGCCGCGCCACCGCAGCCGATCGTGACGTCCAGCTCCCACGGCACGTGCTTGCGGCCGAGCACCGAAGGGTGCGCGCCCTGCGAGAAGACCGGCAGGCCGATTCGTGCGACCTCGTCGAAGTCGCGCACGCCGCCGTCGGTGACGACACCGGCCGCGCCTCGGGTCTTCGCACGCAGGGCCAGGATGTCGCCGAGTGTGCCGGTCGTGGCATCGCCTCGGGCCTCGATCACGATGATCTCGCCTTCGTCGACGGCGTCGAACAGGCGCTTCTGCGCGTTGTAACCGCCGCCGTGGCTCTTGAAGAGGTCTTCGCGGGCCGGGATGAAGCGCAGTGTGCGCGCGGTGCCGACGATCTTCGTGCCGGGCAGGTTGGCGGCGACGCCGTCGATGAAGCACGAGTGGAGCCCGCGCTTGCGCAGCTGGGACGACAGACCGGCAGTCGGTGCCTTCTCGAGCTTGGCTCGGAGTTCGGGGGAGAGGGCGGTCGACGTGGTGGGGGTGAGACCTGCAGCCTCGGCCGATCCCCATGCCTCGGTGCGCTGGGTGTCATCGACGGCCGGCAGCGATCCGAGCGTCTCGTCGAACGGCACCTCGCCCTGCGTGACGGTGGTCACCAGGCGGCCGGATGTCGGCGCACCCGGCGCATTCGGGGCATCCACCTCGACCTCGACGACGTCCCCAGGAACGATGACGGATGATCCTGCCGGTGTGCCGGTGAGGATGACATCGCCGGTCTCGAGTGTGAAGTGCTGGGAGAGATCGGCGACGAACTGGGGGAGCGGGAAGATGAGTCCCGATGAGTTGTCGTCCTGACGCAGCTCGCCGTTGACCCAGGTCCTGACTCGGATGTCGTTCGGGTCGACCGTGTTCGCATCGATCAGATCCGGCCCGAGTGGCGTGTAGCCGTCGCCGCCCTTGGAGCGCACGTTCGAGCCCTTGTCGTTCGCGCGCAGGTCGTAGAGGCCGAGATCGTTCGCGGCCGTGACGGAAGCCACATGCGACCAGGCGTCGGCGATGCCGACATGGCGGGCGGGAGTACCGATCACGAGGGCGATCTCGCCCTCGAAGGCGAGCAGTTCGGTGCCGGCCGGGCGTTCGACAGTACTGCCTGACGCGGCGACGGAGCTTGCGACCTTGAAGAAGTAGGACGGATGCGCTGGGCGGCGTCCGCGCTGGTCGGCGCGGGAGGCATAACTGAGGTGGATCGCGATGATCTTGCCTGGGCGGGCGATCGAGTCCGTCACGTGAGGCGCCTCCTTGCGTCTGAAGCATCGCTCTTGTGCGATGTATTTGAAATCGTATATCATCCTGACATCGGGTCGCAAGGATCAGATCTGCACCCGGGACAACGTCGTCACACAAGGAGCTTCAATGACTGAGCAGCCCGGCTTCACGCCGACAGGCACCATCGCCAGCGCCGCAGATCGCCGGCGCGTCGTCTTCGCGACAGTGGTCGGCACCACCGTTGAGTGGTACGACTTCTTCATCTACGCCACGGCCGTCGGCCTCGTCTTCGGGCAGCTGTTCTTCTCTGCACTCGGCACGAACACCGTGATCCTCGGGTTCGCCACCGTCGGCATCAGCTTCCTGTTCCGCCCGCTCGGCGCCTTCCTCGCCGGCCACTTCGGCGACAAGCTCGGCCGCAAGCGCGTGCTGATGTGGACCCTGATCCTGATGGGCGCTGCCACGGCGCTGATCGGCGTGCTGCCCACCGCAGAGGTCATCGGCGTCGGCGCTCCCATCCTGCTCGTGCTGCTGCGCATTCTGCAGGGCATCTCGGCCGGTGGCGAGTGGGGCGGTGCCGTGTTGATGGCTGTCGAGCACGCACCCAAGAAGAAGCGCGGCATCTTCGGCGCATCTCCTCAGATCGGTGTGCCGCTCGGTCTGCTGCTGGCATCGGGCGTCATGGCGATCATGACCGCGATCGCACCGGGTGACCAGTTCCTCGCCTGGGGCTGGCGCATTCCCTTCCTCCTCAGTGTCGTGCTGATCCTGATCGGCTACTACGTGCGACGCAACGTCGAGGAGAGCCCGGTGTTCGCCGAGCTGGCCGCGCGCAAGGAGAAGGCGAAGATGCCCATCGTGCAGCTGTTCCGCAAGCATGCGCTGCTCGTCCTCATCGCCGCGCTGGTGTTCGCGGGCAACAACGCGATCGGGTACATGACAACCGGTGGCTACATCCAGGCCTACACGACCGACCCCGAAGGTCCGATCGGCCTCGAGCGCGGCCCGGTGCTCTGGGCTGTCGCCGGCTCCGCCGTCACCTGGCTGCTCAGCACGCTTCTGGCCGGATGGGTGTCTGACCGGATCGGTCGACGCAACACCTACATCGTCGGATGGATCATGCAGCTCGGCGGCGTCGTCCTGCTGTTCCCGCTCGTCAACACCGGCAGCATCGGGTCGATCTTCGCGGCGCTCGCGATCCTCACGATCGGCCTCGGCTTCACATACGGTCCTCAGGCGGCGCTGTACACCGAGCTGTTCCCGGCATCCATCCGATTCTCCGGCGTCTCGATCTCGTACGCGATCGGCGCGATCCTCGGCGGCGCATTCGCCCCGACCATCGCCGCCGCGATCGTCGACGCGACAGGTTCGACCGAGATGGTCACCTGGTACCTCGCCGGCATGACGGTGATCGGTCTGATCGCCACTCTCATGCTCCGCGATCGCAGCGGCATCCCGCTGGGCCCCGATCATGAGGATGAGCAGTCGGTGAGCCCGATCCACGGCCTCGCCAAGGCCTGATCGTCCTGCGGAGGGCGGATGCCGCGGCATCCGCCCTCCGCCCCTGAAGACCTGAAGGAGTTCCGATGCAGTTCCACCACCACGGCTACGTCTCGCAGGACCCGCGCATCGTCGCAGCGGTCGGCACCGGCATCGATCGGCCCACCGATCTGCCGGATGAGACTGACGTGCTCATCGTCGGATCCGGGCCGGCCGGTATGCTCCTCGCCGCGCAGATGTCGCAGTTCCCCGGCGTCACGACCCGGATCATCGAGAAGCGCGATGGAAGGCTCGTGCTCGGGCAGGCCGACGGCATCCAGCCGCGCAGCGTCGAGACGTTCCAGGCTTTCGGGTTCGCCGAGCGCATCACCGCCGAAGCGTACAACATCGGCTACATGAACTTCTGGAGCCCGGATCCGGAGAAGCCCGACGACATCATCCGCACCACCCGCACCGAGGACTACGGACTCAAGATCAGCGAGTTCCCCCACCTCATCGTGAACCAGGCCCGAGTCCTCGACTACTTCGCCGAGGCAGCTGCCGACGGACCTGCGCGCATCGTTCCCGACTACGGCGTGGAGTTCGCCGGACTCAGCGTGCACGTCGAGGGCGAGTACCCCGTCGAGGTTCAGATTCGGTACGGTGCGGGGCCGCGGGCGGGCGAGGAGCGCACCATCCGCGCGAAGTACGTCGTCGGCTGCGACGGCGCGCGCAGCGGCGTGCGCGAGTCGATCGGCCGCACGCACGTCGGTGAGTTCTCCGCGCACGCCTGGGGCGTCATGGATGTGCTCGTCAACACCGACTTCCCGGACTGGCGCACCAAGTGCGCCATCAACGCCAAAGCAGGGAACATCCTCCACATCCCGCGTGAGGGCGGCTATCTCAGCCGTGTCTACGTCGACCTCGGCGAGGTGGCCGAGGACGACAATCATCAGGTGCGGGCGACGCCGATCGAGACGATCATCGCGAAGGCGAACGAGATCCTGCATCCGTATTCGCTGGACGTGAAGGAGGTCGCGTGGTCGAGCGTGTACGAAGTCGGTCACCGCGTGACGGACGGGTTCGACGACGTCGCCGAAGGCTCCGGTTCGCCTCGTGTCTTCCTCGCCGGAGACGCCTGCCACACGCACAGCGCCAAGGCGGGGCAGGGTATGAACGTCTCGATGCAGGACGGGTTCAACCTGGGCTGGAAGCTCGGCTCAGTGCTCATGGCACGAAGCCCCGAATCACTGCTGTCGACGTACTCCGCCGAGCGGCAGCCGGTCGCACAGCAGTTGATCGACTTCGACCGGGAATGGTCGTCGCTGATGGCTCGCAAGCCGGAAGAGATCTCCGACCCGCAGGAGCTGTCGAATTACTACCTGGCGACGGCCGAGTTCCCATCCGGATTCATGACGCAGTACACGCCTTCGGCGATCACCGGTTCTGATTCGCATCAGGAGCTGGCCGTCGGGTTCCCACTCGGCAAACGTTTCAAATCCGCTGAAGTCGTACGCGTGTGCGACGGCAACGTCATGCATCTCGGTCACCACGCCAAGGCCGACGGGCGCTGGCGGGTGTACGCATTCGCTGACGCCTCCGGCGCGCGCCTTGCGGAGTGGGCATCCGCCGCAGCGCCGGTCATCGCGCGGTTCACGCCGGCGGATGCTGACGTGGATGCCGTGATCGATGTGAAGGCGATTCATCAGCAGGCCTTCGAAGACATCGACGTCCTGTCCGCTCCGCCGCTGTTCCTGCCCAAGACTGGGCCGCTGGGGCTGCTCGATTGGGAGAAGGTGTACACCGCCGCCCCCAACGCCTGGTCGAAGACCGACATCTTCGACGAGCGCGAGCTCTCGCGCGACGGCCTGGTCGTCGTCGTTCGCCCGGATCAGTACGTGGCTGCGGTGCTGCCACTGGATGCCGTAGCCGAGTTCGATGAATTCCTCTCCGGAGTCTTCCTGCCCGCGTGACCGCTGTCGCTCGAGCCTCGCATGACACGTGTCATGCGAATGAGGTGACAGCGGACTCCGGATCCCGCTGCGCGTCCAGGCCAGGCTGGAGGCATGAGCACAGCAACGGACACTCTGACTCCGACTCGGACCGGCACGGCATCCGACGCGGCCGTATCCATCACAGGCCTGCGCAGGTATTACGGACTCGGCGATCGCACGGTGAAGGCCGTCGACGGTCTCGATCTGAGCATCCGCCGCGGCGAGGTCGTCGCCCTTCTCGGGCCGAACGGCGCCGGGAAGACGACCACACTTGACATGCTGCTGGGGCTCATCGATCCGAGCGAGGGAAGCGTCGCCGTCTTCGGCGACAAGCCCGCCAAAGCCGCCAAGGCCGGCGTGATCGCGGCAGTGCTGCAGACCGGAGGCCTGCTGTCCGATCTCACCGTCCGCGAGACGGTGGAGGTGATCGCGTCCCTTCATGGCGGTGCGGCGCTTTCCCGCGTGCCGGACGTGCTCGCCCGCACCGATCTCGAGCGGATCGCTCGTCGCCGGATCGCCAAGTGCTCCGGCGGTGAGCAGCAGCGTGTGAAGTTCGCTCTCGCTCTGGTCGCCGACCCCGACATCCTCGTGCTCGACGAGCCGACCGCCGGCATGGATGTCACCGCCCGACGGCACTTCTGGGACGTCATGCGCGCGGATGCGGATGCCGGACGCACCATTATTTTCGCCACGCACTATCTCGAGGAGGCCGAGCAGTTCGCACGCCGCACGGTCGTGATGCACCGTGGGCGGATCGTCGCGGATGCGCCCACTGCACAGCTGCGAGCAAATCTGGGCGGGCGCACCCTCGCTGCGACGCTGCCGACCTCGGGCGCCGAAGATCTCGTCCGGACGTTGACGGCGACGGACGGCATCACCGACGTGCGCGTGGACGCGGAGCGCGTGAGTCTGCGCGCGCTGAATTCGGATGCCACGGCATCCGCTCTTCTTAACGCCGGCGCGAGGGATCTGGAGATCGCCGCGCCGACCCTCGAAACCGCCTTCACCGCTCTGACGGAGGACTGATCATGACCATGTCGATCTCGCCCACGATGATGCGCGTCGAGGCGATGCGCCAGATCCGCAACCCCTACACCCTCGCGTTCACGCTCGGGATGCCGGTGGCGATGTACCTGTTGTTCGGGGGCACCGCCGCATACGCGTCGTCCTCCGCAGGAAACGGGAACGTGGCCTTCTACGTCATGGTCTCGATGGCCGCCTACGGCACCGCGGTCGCGATGAGCTCGATCACCTCGCTCGCCGCCACTGAGGCGAAGCAGGGGTGGGGCCGACAGCTCGCGATGACGCCGCTGGGTACCGCCGGGTACGCGATGATGAAGCTCCTCACTGCGGTGTCCTTCGCTGCTCTCGCGATGATCGCCGTCTTCGCCGCCGGTATGCTCACCGGCGCCGAAGTGACCGATGCGTGGCGCTGGTGGGCTTCGGCGGGGATCATCCTCGCAGTCGGCCTGATCTACGGCCTCTACGGCCTCGGGGTCGGACTGTTCTTCAACTCGGACACGGCAGCGGCGCTGGCATCCATCTCGATGACCTTCTTCGCCTTCTTCGGGAACGTCTTCATGCCGCTCGACGGGGTGATGCTGGATATCGCCAGATTCACGCCGCTGTACGGCTTCGTGGCGCTGAGTCGCTGGCCGCTCACCGACGGCGCGCTCACGACGGGGCAGACCGACCCGCTGTGGATGGTGATGCTGAACATCGTGGTGTGGTTCGCCGTGTTCGCGGTGCTCGTCGCTATCGGTGTGAAGCGCTCGCGCTCGCGCCGATAGGGTCGTCAGCATGGCGGATGACGTGACCAGGGACGCTGCGGCGGCCTCGAAGGCCGGCGTCGCTCCCGCGGCCTGGGCCAGTCGAGGCAGCCGACCCCGCAGCGTCGACTCAGGCTCGCCCTGGGAGCGGTTCGGCTGGGTGATGGCCGCCGTATGGCTCGTGTTCCTCATCTATCCGCTGATGGCGCTGCTGCGCTCGAACGCTCCTCAGCCCTGGATCGTCACCGGGTGGATCGCGCTCGGTGCGTTCGTCGTCGTCTACGTCGCCGGCTTCATGAACGGGATGAGCTTCGGCGGTGGCGGACTCACATCGCCGCCGAAGCCGATCCAATGGGTGGCGTTCGGCTCGATGCTCGTGTGCGCCGCGCTGACGATTCCCGCTGTCGGCGGATCTGCGCTGAGTTTCCTGCCGTTCATCATGTCGTTCGCGTCATACGGGCTCACCAGGGTGGCGCATTGGATCACGTTGTCGGCGTGCACCGCGATCATCGCCGCCGTCGTGTTCTTCGTGCCGAACGGTGTGTCGTACCTGCCGATCCTGGCGATCATCGCTTTGCTCGGGGTCGTCAACACGGTCTCGACGACTCTGATCATCCGCTCGGCCGACGCTGAGCGAGTGGGACTCGAACTCGCCACCAGCGAAGGGCGCGAAGCCGTCGCGCGCGACGTGCACGACCTGGTGGGACATTCGCTGACGGTGGTGAGCCTGAAAGCGCAGTTGGTGCGCCGGCTCATTGACAGCGATCCAGAGCGTGCCAAGGCCGAGCTCGCCGACATCGAATCATTGACAGCCGAAGCCATTGCGGGTGTGCGGGCAACGGTCGCGGGTGTGCGTAGCGCCGCCCTCGCCGAGCAGCTGGTGTCGTGTCGTGACGCGCTGGAGTCGGCGGATGTGGCGATGCGGGTGGAGGGGGACACCGGCGCACTCTCGCCGGCGCAGTCGCTTACGGCGAGCTGGATACTCAGAGAGGCGACGACCAATGTGCTCAGGCACGCAGAGGCGCGCACCGTGACGGTGCGTTTCGCACCCGGGAAGCTCGCGGTGATCGACGATGGTGCGGGCTACGGCGGAGGCGAGGGCAACGGAGTGAGAGGGATGCGCGAGCGCGCCACGATGAGCGGCGCGGCTTTCGCCGTGCGAGCCGACAGGAACGGCGGCACGCACGTGGAGGTGACCTGGTGACCGATGACGGGCCGATCCGCCTGGTGATCGTCGACGACCAGGCGATGTTGCGCGGTGCTCTCACGGCGCTGCTGGAGCTCGAAGACGATCTGACAGTCGTCGGAGTCGCCGCAGACGGCGAGGAAGCAGTCCGGGTGGTCGCCGAGACAGCGCCGGATGTGTGCCTCATGGACATCCAGATGCCGGGAATGGACGGTATCGCCGCGACACGGGCGGTGCGGGCAGCGAGCGCGGCCACCAGGGGTGCTCATCGTGACGACGTTCGCGAGGCCCGGTTACCTGCGCGGCGCACTGGATGCCGGCGCGAGCGGCTTCGTCGTGAAGGATGCGCCGGCCGAACAGCTCGCCGATGCCGTGCGCCGTGTGCACGCAGGATTGCGGGTCGTGGATCCCGCGCTCGCCGAAGCCAGCGTCTTCGAGGGCGCGAACCCGCTCAGCGAGCGCGAGCAGCAGGTGCTCAGACTCGCCGCAGACGGACGCAGCGCCGCGGCGATCGCATCCGAGGTGTTCCTGTCGGCGGGGACCGTGCGCAACAATCTCTCGGCGGCGATCGGGAAGGTCGGCGCAGCGAACCGCGCTCAGGCCGTGCGGATCGCCCAGGACAAGGGATGGATCTGACTCGACGGGACTGCGGATCTGCCGCTCAGGCGTCCGCTGCCTCTTCGGTCTGCATCCGCTGTGCGGCGGCCTGTTTCTGACGTGCGAGCCAGGTGTGGTTGGCGATCGCGGCACTGACTTCCTCCGAGTAGTCTCTTCCGTCGTCCGGGTGACGGAGGAGATTCCTCAGGTGGAAGGGAGAGCTCTCGCGGTGAGGACTGCTGCTGCTGATGCGTCGGGCGAGGTCGGTGAGGTAGTCGTGGCCGTCTTCGCGGTATCGCCGGCGTTCGGACTCGTCCAAGCGGATCAGGGACGAGTCATCGGCCATCGAGTTGATCGTGTACCTGGACTTGAGGTAAAGGTCGTCGTGCTGTGCGACGAGGAACCATGAACCCGGCTCATGGTCGACATATCGCATCGCGTCGCGCGCTGCAGCGATCCGAGCGGCATCACCCCACGCCTCGATGGGCGGAATCGCCTGGAGCGGACGTCTCATCGCGGCATCGTAGGGGTAGTACCCGAACGTCGGAGAGGAATCGCGATACAGGGTGATGCACGCGACGCGGTCGCACGTGCTGCAGGAGACTTGGCTCTCCACTCGTTCCATGAGGGCTGAGGCATGCAGGAGCCTGAGATCGGTGAGGGCGACGGATCCGCTCTTCTCCTTGAGGAATCCTGCCTCGACCCCCGCGATGAGAGCGCCGACCGTGCCGTCCACGTCGAAGGATCCGTCGCCTTCGCGCACGATCAGATCGCGGCACGCACGGCAGTCCTCGTCCGCCGGGCGGCACGCGTCCTTCGGATCATCCGCGGTGAAGACCACGCGTTGCAGGTTGCCGGGTCGTTGGTCCCGGTACTTCACGAACTCCGGGCGCGCATACCCCGCTTCCAGAACGAAATAGCGGTCACCGGCTGCAAAACGCCACGGCACGTCGAAGACCTTCTTGACATCATCGAAGGTCGCATTCTTGCGGATGCCCCGAATCCAATCCGACACGTCGAGCCCACGTGGGGCGATCGGCGTCGGCGTGAGATGCAGGATCACGGCGCTCACCGCATCATCATGAAGCACGATCTCGCCGCCCGACTCGAAGAGAAGATGCCGCGAGAGCACTGCTGGCTCGCCGACATGACGTTCATGAATCTCGACCGGCTCACCACCGAACGCATCTATGAGATAGCGCACGGCCGCATCGTCCGGCCCCAGACAGAGCGCATCGAGGATCGTGTGCAGTCGACCGTCCTCCGGATGTCTTGTCATCGGACCAGTATCCGTCACCCGCGTAGGACCGACCGCGTTCGGCGCCGAGCCGGACGCGCATCACGGAGATCGGACGGCGATACGCCCGGTGCTCTGGCGGTATGTCGGTGGCCCCGCGTACCGTGGACGCCGACGGGCGCTGATGCCCACCAGGAGGAGTACGTCATGGACTGGAAGATCGAACTCATCTTCGTGCCGGTGACCGATGTCGACCGTGCGAAGGACTTCTACGTGAAGATCGGCTTCAACGCCGATCATGATCAAGTGCCGTTCGAGGGACTTAGATTCGTGCAGATGACTCCGCCCGGATCGGCCTGCTCGATCGCATTCGGCGAGGGGCTCGGACTCGAGCTCGAACCGGGCAAGCAGAACACGATCCAGGTCGTCGTGCCCGACGCCGATGAAGCGCTGGCGCACCTGCGCGAGGTCGGTGTCGAGGCGAACGGCGTCGATGAGCAGGCCTGGGGGAGGTTCGTGACGTTCGATGACCCCGACGGGAACACCTGGACGCTGCAGCAGCTTCCCGACAGGAGCTGACCCCGGCACGTCGACGCGGCGCCGGCCCCGTCGGTCAGCGAGGAACGACCGCCCGCACATGGTGGAGGAACTCGACGAGCTGTGCGCAGGCCTCGTCGAGTGTGCCGTCGTTGACGATCTCGAGATCGACGGGGTGCTCGGGTGCGGGATCAGCCCGGGCGACGCGCGTCGCGGCCGCGTCGCGGGTTTCGCGGCCCCGCGCGATGATGCGGGCCAGCCTGATCTCGTCCGATACCGTGACGCGCACGACTCGCGATTCGCCGAACAGATCGGGGAGCTGAGCGATCACGCCGCGTGAGACGTTGGCCACGACCACGCCGCCCGCGGCGACCGTAGTGCGGGCCGAGACGGGGATGCCGTAAGCGAGGCCATGCGCACGCCACGACACCGCCAGTTCACCGTGATCTTCGGCAACCGCGAAGTCGTCGGCGGTGACTGAGATGCACTCTTCTCCCTCGCCCGTCGGCCGGGTGATGATCCGGCGGGGGAAGACGATGTCATCGCAATCGGCCAACGCGGCCTTGGCGCGCTCGATGATCGTGTCCTTCCCCGCCCCGCTCGGTCCGACGATCGCGACGAACACGCCGGTCACGCGACTCGCGTCCCTTCGCGCCAGACGCCGCGCACGATCGGCAGAACCGAGCCGAGGGGATGATGCTCCGCCGAGGCCCCCGCGTATGCATGCACGCGAACGACATCGGCGCGCATGCCGGCGGCGATGAGGCCGCGATCGTCGAAGCCCGCCGCCCGCGCAGGGTTGGCGCTCACGAGCGCGACGCCCTGCGGCAGCGTCACATCGCCGCCGTGGAACAGGTGGAAGACTGCGTGCAACAGGCTCGACGGCACGTAGTCGCTGGAGAGGACGTCGAGCAGCCCGAGTCGGAGCAGATCAGCGGCCGCGACATTGCCCGAGTGCGACCCGCCGCGGATGATGTTCGGGGCGCCCATGACGACGAGCTGGCCGGCGGCACGCGCAGCGCGCGCCGCCTCGATCGTCGTGGGGAACTCCGAGATGCGCACGCCTGCAGCCGCCGATTCGTCGATATGCGCTTGCGTCGCATCGTCGTGCGCGGCGATCGTGATGCTTCGATCCATGGCCCGAGCCACCATCAGCCGACGGTTCTTCTCGGAGAACTGCGCCGAGTACTCGTGCAGTGCGGCGACATGCTGGTCGAACTGCTCGTTCGTCATGCTGTGCTTGCCGACCATGTACGTGCGGAACGCCTCGACGTCGGCGTACTGGCGCTCGCCGGGAGTGTGGTCCATGAGCGACACCAAGCGCACGCGCTCATGCCCGCCGATGTCGTCGAAGACGTCGACCACATCGGGAGTGGAGACCTCGCAGCGCAGGTGCACATAGTGATCTGCGCGCAGCAGCCCTGCTTCGGCGGCATGCACCACGGCGTCCATGAGTGTGCGGGCCCTGCCGGCGAGGCGGTTCTCGCCCGGGCTGCTTCCGATCCGCAGCGCGTCGAGCACCGTCGTCATGCCTGACGCCGCCATCTGGGCATCGTGCGCGATCACGGCGGGGATCGGATCCCAGAATCGCTTCGGGCGCGGCTGATAGTGCCCCTCGACCTGGTCCGTGTGCAGTTCCACGAGCCCTGGCAGCAGATAGTCCTCCGAGAGATCCTCGCCGGATGCGGTGCCGACGGCGGGATGCGGATCCGTCGAGACCTCGGCGATCTTCCCGTTCTCGATGCGCACGGATCCGTGCACGATCTCGTTCTCGAGCACGATGCGGGCGTTGGTCAGCATGTGGGTCATCAGGCGTTCTCCCGTGGGGATCGGAGGGCGAAGGGGTGGACGGAGAGCAGCTCGAACGCGGCGCCAGGCGACGGTTCGATGCAGATGGCGATCGCGGTGAGGGGGACGTCGACGCCGCTCACCGGCTGGAAATGCG
The DNA here is from genome assembly GCF_030815955.1 of Microbacterium murale. NCBI lineage: Bacteria > Bacillati > Actinomycetota > Actinomycetes > Micrococcales > Microbacteriaceae > Microbacterium > Microbacterium murale. The sequence goes on from NZ_JAUSXK010000001.1 coordinate 3,068,051, forward strand.
CCTCGAGTGCGTCGTCGATCTGCGCGCTGCGTTCAGCGGGCACAGCATCCGTCAGCGTCATATGGAACCGGAATTCATCGAGTACATAGGGATAACCCCAGCGCTCGAAAAGTTCCCGCTCTCGGGGCGTGAGGCGCTCTGGGCGGCGACGTCTGCGATCGGCGTCATCGAGTGGCGCGCGGAACTCGTCGAACGCACGCAGTGCGTCGGAGGCGAGCGTCGTGAGCTCCGTCTCCTGACCCTCGCTCGGCACGACAGCACGGAAGGAGCCGATCGTGGCGATGCGCGGTGCGGTGATCATCAGCGCCCCGCGCCGAGTGGCGAATGCGTCGGCCGCCGCGCACAGCTCCGTTTCTGTGCGGCCGGGTGCCAAGCGCATCGGTGCCTTGAGGGTGGCATGGAACCCGTAGCGACGGGCATCCCGAGTGAGATCCTGCACCTCCGCGCGGGCGAACCACGCCTCGGCGACGGCGCGCAGCCGGACGGCCTCGCTCGCGTCGGCATCATGCGCCCCCGGCACCGCGTAGACCGCGTACCGCTTCACGCGGTCACGCCCTCGCGGGCCGGTGTGAAGGACTGCACGTCGACCATGGCATCGGCGACGGCTTCGCGCACATCGGCGTCATGGAAGATCGCGAGCATCCCCGACCCCCTGCCGAGGCTCTCTTGGATCAGCTCGATCACGACCGCGCGATTGCGGGCGTCCAGCGAAGCGGTCGGCTCGTCGAGCAGCAGGAGCGGACGATCGATGATGAAGCCGCGCGCGACGTTGACGCGCTGCTGCTCGCCACCGGAGAACGTCGCCGGCGGCAGCTTCCACAGCCGCTCGGGGATGCTCAACCGTGCCAGGAGCGCGCCGGCGCGATCGAGCGCCGTCGTGCGGTCGACGCCGCGCTCGAGGAGCGGCTCGGCGACGACATCGATGGCGGGTACACGAGGCACCGCTCGGAGGAATTGACTGACGTACCCAACGGTCTCGCGGCGCGCTGCGAGCACCTCTCGCGGCAGGGCAACGGCAAGGTCCATGACCGTGCCCTGGTGGCTGAGCAGGATGCGTCCGGAGTCTGCACCGTAGCTGCCGTAGATCATCTTCATGACCGTGCTCTTGCCCGCGCCGGACTCGCCGCCGAGCACCACACAGGCGCCCCGAGGCACATCGAAGGTCAGCCCGCTGAGAACCGGCAGCCGTTGAGATTCCTGCAGATGCAGCGTGAACGTCTTCGCGACGTCCACGACCGAGAGCACGGCTCCCCGAGGCATATCGTGTGATCTGTTCTCTGTCATGTGATTCATCCCTGGAGGATCGAGGAGACGAGCAGCTGGGTGTACGCGGCCTGCGGGTCGTCGAGCACCCGATCGGTGAGGCCGGATTCGACGACCGCGCCGTCCTTCATGACCAGTGTGCGGTGCGAGATGAGTCGCGCGACGGCGAGGTCGTGCGTGACGATCACGACGGCCAGCCCGAGTTCGGCGACGAGCGAGCGGATCAGGTCGAGCAGACGCGCCTGGACGGACACGTCCAGGCCGCTGGTCGGCTCGTCCATGAAGACGAGGCGGGGACCGAACACCAGGTTTCGTGCGATCTGCACCCTCTGGCGCATCCCGCCGGAGAATGTCGCGGGGGAGTCGTCGATGCGCTCCGCCGCGATCTCCACCCGCCCGAGCCAGGCCTCGGCCTCGGCGCGGATCCGCCCGTAGTGCCGCCAGCCGTTCGCCATCAGCGGTTCACCGACGTTGCCACCGGCGCTGACATGCATCCGCAGCCCGTCGGCGGCATTCTGGTGCACGAATCCCCATTCGGTGCGCCACAGTCGCCGCACCTCTCGCTCGCTGAGCGTCGCAAGATCGAGCAGCTCGTGCTCTCCGGTACTGGCGCCACCTGCATTGCTCTCTGCGGCGGTCAGATAGCTGATCCGGCCCTCATCCGCAGTGAGCCTCTGCGACAGCATCCCGAGCAGAGTCGACTTGCCGGATCCCGACTCGCCGACGACCGCGAGCACTTCGCCCGGCCACAGGTCGAAGCTCACGTCGCGGCACCCGAAGCGGTCGCCGTAGCGATGCCCGGCCGCGTCCACGCTCAACAGCGGAGTCTCGTCGATCATGCGTTCATCTCCGTGTCGTGGTTCCGTGTGTTCGCGTCCTGTGACTGTGAGGCGGCGGTGCGCTCGCAATGATCGGTGTCCGAGCACACGAACATCACCCCGCCGCTGTCGTCCATGATGACCTCGTCGAGGTACACACCGCGTGAGCCGCAGATCTCGCAGGGCTGCTCGAAACGCTGAGGTTCGAACGGGAAGTCCTCGAAGCCGAGACTCACGACGTCGGTGTAGGGCGGGATCGCGTAGATGCGCTTCTCGCGCCCCGCACCGAACAGTTGCAGCGCAGGGCTCTGGTGCATCTTCGGGTTGTCGAAACTCGGAATCGGTGACGGAGCCATCACGTAGCGTCCGTGCACCAGCACCGGATAGTCGTAGGTCTTCGCGATGTGCCCGTACCGGGCGATGTCCTCGTAGAGCTTGACGTACATGAGGCCGTACTCCTCGAGCGCGTGCATCCGTCGTGTCTCCGTCTCGCGGGGCTCAAGGAAGCGCAGCGGTTCAGGGATCGGCACCTGATACACGATGATCTGCTGCTCGGCCAGGGGTGCTTCGGGGATCCGGTGGCGCGTCTGGATGATGGTGGCCTCATCCGTGCGCGTCGTGCTGGCAGCGCCGGCGACGCGCTCGAAGAACTGGCGGATCGACACGGCGTTGGTGGTGTCGTCGGCACCCTGGTCTATCACCTTCAGGGTGTCGTCGGCGCCGATGACCGATGCGGTGACCTGTACGCCGCCGGTTCCCCACCCCCGTGGCATCGGCACCTCCCGTGATGCGAAAGGCACCTGGAATCCGGGGGTCGCGATGCCTTTCAGCAGCGCCCTGCGGACGACCCGCTTTGTCTGCTCGTCGAGATATCCCTCGTTGTAGACGATGCGTGGGCTCGTGCTCATGAGCGTGCTCCCTCTTCGGTACCGCCGGCTCTGGACGGCGAGTCGGCATGACGGGCGTCGAACTCGGCGCGGAGGCGGCGGATCAGCCCCAGCTCCGCCTGGAAGTCCACGTAGTGCGGCAGTTTCAGGTGCTCTACGAATCCCGTGGCCTGCACGTTGTCGGCATGCGAGATCACGAACTCCTCATCCTGCGCGGGCGAGACGACGCGCTCATCGAACTCCTCGCGGCGCAGCGCGCGATCCACGAGCGACATCGACATGGCCTTGCGCTCAGCACGGCCGAACGCGAGGCCATAACCTCGTGTGAACTGCGGCGCCTGCTCGGCGCTGCCCACGAACTGGTTCACCATCTGGCACTCGGTCACCTCGATCCGCCCGATCGGCACGGCATGACCGATCTCTGGCACTTCGAGTTCGATCTCGACTTCGCCGACTCGCACCTCGCCGACGAAGGGATGGTTGTTGCCGAAGCCGCGCTGGGTCGAGTATCCGAGTGAGAGCAGGAAGCCCTCGTCTCCGCGGCTGAGGGCCTGAAGCCGCACGGCCCTGCTCATGGGGTAGACGGTTGGCTCCCGGGTTAGATCCCCTGGGTCGGGGTCGGTCCAGCCCTCGGCGGGGCGGTCCGGCTCGATCAACGCATCGACGCCGAGCAGATCGGTGACGCGGGGCATCGACTCATTGACGTCAGCATCCGGGGATGGGATGTCCGGGGTCTCCAGTTCGTCGGCGAGCAGCCGGTGCGTGTAATCGAACGTCGCCCCGAGCTGCTGACCACCGGGTAGATCCTTGAATGTCGCCGACACTCGTCGCTCCGACGGCAGCCCCGCCGTGTCGATCGCGACCGTGTGGCCGAATCGGGGCAGCGTGGTGCGATAGGAACGCAGCAGCGTGACGGCCTCGAGCACATCGCCCTGAGCCTGCAGCAGTGCTTTCGCGGCCAGGTCGGGGTCGTAGAGAGCGAGCCCTCGGTCATGACGCGGGCGACGAGCACTCCCATCTGATCGCGCATCTGCGTGTGGTCGATGCGCGCCGCATCCGACTCGCCGCGACCGCGCTTGGCGAGCAGCGCGTGCGCGTTGGCGATCGCCTTCTCGCCTCCCTTGACAGCGACGTACATCAGATTCTCCTTCGATCGGGATATTGCTGGTGCGCGCCGGTGAGCACGGTCGTTCTCGGCAGTCCTCGCACCGTGGTCTCGTCAGCGAGGATGACGTCGACGCCGCGCGGATACAGCGCCCGGTTCTCCTGCCACTGGGGGAGGAAGCCCACGGGCAGTCCCGCGCCGTCCCATTCGGCGGCTTCGCGGATACCTGGCCCGGTGGCGGTGAGGGTGCCTGAGGCTGTGCTCCCGCGAGTGTCGATGATGAGCGTCGCGGACGCGTGCGGCTCTTCGTCCGTTCCCCGCGTCAACTCGGCGAGCGCGGGCGCGGACTCGGGTGAGGAGGCGATCACGAACAGCGCCTCCGCCGCAGTCTGCACGATGCGCGCACCCGTGTGGAAGGCGATCCAGGCGCCGACCTCCGGTGCGTCGCGCAGTGCGGCATCGAGCCAGACGGGGGTCTGCTCGTCGCACAACGTCAGGATGACCGCTCCGACGGTCGCTCCCAACGGTTGCGGTGGAGCGAGGACGGCATCGACGAGCTGAGGCGCAGTGGGTCGTGCGAGTGCGTCGAGCACCGCGCGGAAGACGCGTTGCGCATCGTGCACCGGATGCGGGAAGCCGGGCACGTGGTTCTGTGCAGTGAGCGTACTCATTCGTGCTCCCTCGCGACCGTGAAGAAGTCGACGACCGTGCTGCGCGCGTCAGCCTGGGCCGAGGCATCCCGCAGGTGCTGGCTGCGTTCGAGGGGTTCGATGACGTCGGTGAGGACTCGGGTGCGCTGCTCCGGGGTGCACAGCAGCGCGTCGAAGACTGCGGCGAGCCCGGCATGCTCGGGGTGGCTGCCCAGCACGTAGGACGTGCCACTCGCGCCGTCGACTCCATTGCCGTGAAGCATCACGGTCGCTCTGGCCACGGTGGCCTCGCCCAGGTTGAACCGGTCGCCAGTGCCGCCGATCCGCCCCTGCACCATCACGAGTCCGGCCTCAGGGCCGCGCAGATAGGTGACATCCGGCCGCTCCTCCCACTTCGCCCATAGTGCGGCGAGTTCGTCGAGCGATGCGCTGGAGAGCACACGGGCGGCGCGTCGACGCTCGTCGACCGTGACTTCGCGATCCGCGCTCTCTTGCGCGGTCACGATTCGATGTCCTTCACGTCTGGCTCCCTCTTCAAGTTATCTACTTATCTAGACAACTAAATCGTAGGTCGATAGAGTCGAGAAGGAAAGCGTGCAGGGGCAACGCCGGCGCACGAATCGATGAACATTCGGTGAATCAGGGTCGGCCGATCCGATGCCCGATCATTCGAAGGAGTGCGATGACGATCCCTGATCCGGCCACCCGCTCGAGCAGCGGATACTCGGCGTGGCGCCTCATCACAGAAGAGCTGCGTGGCGAGATCTCCGACAGCCGCCTGCGCCCCGGTGACCGGCTGCCCACCGAGCGCTCGATCGCAGAGCGCTACGGCGTCAACCGTCACACCGCGCGCCAGGCCATCGCGGCGTTGGCGGAAGACGGACTCATCGAGTCCCGGCGGGGGAGCGGCACCTTCATCACCGGCGAATCCGTGCTCGTGCACCGGATCGGCTTGCGCACTCGGATGGTGCGCAGTCTCGGTGATGAGGAGAGCGCCCGTTCGAGCGGGCGTGTGCTGGACAGCGCGATCGAAGCCGCGCCGGAGGAAGTCGCGCGCAGACTCGGTTTGACGGACGGGGAAGTCGTCAGGATCGAAAGCACGCGCTCGGCGGGCGACCAGCCGATCTCCGTCGGTACGCACTGGTTCGCCGCTGATCGACTGCCCGACATCGCAGACTCACTCCGGCGCACCGGATCGATCACGGCGGCGCTCCGAGCTCACGGCATCGACGACTACCTTCGCGCGTCGACCGTCGTCGGCGCACGCCATGCCACTGCAACGGAAGCGGAGCTGCTCGCGATCCGGCCTGGCGCGATCGTGCTGGTCGCCGAAGCGCTCGATACGCTTCCGGACGGCACGCCGCTGCAGTATCTGGTGACGCGCTTCGCCGCGCAGCGCGTGCGTCTGGACATCGAACCCCCGCACGCTGACTGACTCGGGCATCCGCGCATCGCATCGGCGGCATGACCGATGCGCAGGCGGGTTCGTCCTCGAATCCGCCTGTTGTCGCGGGAATACCGGGGGCACAATGGATGCTGTGTCCTGAGCACGTTCGCGGCTCGGCTCGCGAGGCAGATGGGTGGTCGCATGGAAGGTCTCGAGATCACGGTCCTGCTCGGGCTGACGATCCTGATCGGCACGATGCTGGCGCCGCGGTTGCGGCTCGCGCTGCCCCTGGTGCTGGTCGTCTTCGGTCTGCTGCTCGGCTTCGTGCCTGCGCTGCGTGAGGTGCAGCTGCCGCCGGAGACGGTTCTGCTGCTCTTCCTGCCGGTGATGCTGTTCTGGGAGAGTCTGACGACGTCGTTGCGCTCGATCCGCCGGGACTTCCGCTACATCCTCCCCATGAGCACGCTGCTCGTCGTCGCCTCGGCGTTCGCGGTGGCCGCGGTGGCCGTGCTGTTCGGGATGCCGTGGGAGATCGCACTCATACTCGGTGCGGCCGTCGCGCCGCCCGATGCCACTGCTGTCGCCGCCCTCGGGCGGTTGCTGCCGCAGCGCGCCTTCATGAAACTGAAGGCCGAGAGCCTCACCAATGACGGCACTGCGCTCGTGCTCTACGCGATCGCCGTGTCGCTGGCCGTGGGCGGCAACGTCACACCGCTCTCGGTCACCTGGACAGTCGTGGTCTCCTATCTCGGCGGAATTGCCGTTGGGGCTCTCGTCGCCGCGGTGGGCTGGCTGCTGCTGCGGCGGGTCAGCAGGACGAACACGATCAACGTGACGATGCTGCTCGTTCCCTTCGTCGCCTTCCTGCTCGCTGAGATGATCCACGCCTCCGGTGTGCTCGCCGTGGTCGTCGCCGGCCTCATCGCGGCCTACCTCGGCCCCCGGATCACGACGGCCGCTTCGCGTCGTCAGTCCGAGGCGGTCTGGCCCTTCGGGGTCTTCCTGCTCAATGGCGCGCTCTTCGTGCTGATCGGTCTCGAGGTGCAGTGGGTGGTGCACCAGACCTCGCTGCGCACCATCGGATGGTTGGTGTTGACGACGATCGCCGTCTGGGTGACGCTGCTGGTCGTGCGCTTCGGCTTCCAGCTGCTGTCCGTGCCCTTCCAGCGGCTCGGCGGCGGTGGTGCTGCCGCGCATCCGCGAGGATTGCGTACCCGCGCTCAGATCGTCAGCACCGTCGCCGGTATGCGCGGCGCGGTCTCGCTCGCGATCGCTCTGTCGGTGCCGCTGGCCGCGTCCGACGGGTCGCCGTTGGCGGGGCGCGACGAGATCATCTTCGTCACCGCCGGTGTGATCATGCTCAGCTTGCTGGTGCAGGGGCCATTGCTGCCCGCGGTCGTGCGCTGGGCTGGATTCCCCGTCGATCATGCGGCCGACGAGGAATACGACCTTGCCGAGCGCGCGATCTCAGGAGCGGCGATGGCTGCACTGGATGACCTCGCATCCGAGCACGGGATCAGCGATGAGGTCCGTGATCGTGTGCGTCGCGACGGGTACGAGATGCTCGAGCTCGCCAACGCGCGCGCGATGGCGAGGGAACGCGCATTGATCGACGCGGAGGTCGGGGCGATGGAGGATCTGCTCGACGCGCCGGATCCGCTCGCGGCGGGGCCGGTCGCTGAACAGGATCTTGATCCGATCGGTGGCGGTGGTTCCGTCGACGAGATCTCCGACGGCGCGACGCTGCAGATGGTCGCGACCTCCTCAGATGTGGACATGATGCAGCGTTCGCCCATCATCCGTCACGAGGAGTATGCCCGCCTCAAGCTCGCGGTCCTCGAGCACAAACGCGAGGTGCTGCACGGACTGCGCCGCGCGGGAACGGTCGACGATCTCGTCGTGCGCAGCATCTCAGCGCGGCTCGATCTCGAGCAGGTGCGGGTGCAGGGGATCGAGCAGATCGACTGAGCCGCCGTCGTCCGCGATCGGTCAGGAGTTCACGCGGATGATCTCCTGCTGATATGGCGCGATGACGTCTGCGGAGACACGCAGATCGAGCAGCAGGAACCGGCGGAGCGCCGGGTCCTCGGCGGCCCAGGTCCCTAGCCTGTCCAGATCGTCGAGTGTGCGGACGACCACTCCCTCGCCGCCCACCGCCGTGACGAACGCGGCGAAATCTACTTCGGGGATGAGCATCGGCTCTTCCGCGAGCCCCTTCAGCCCGTACAGGTGTACCTCGGCGCCGTAGGCGGCGTCATTCCAGATCACCGCGCAGCCATGACCGCCGGCAGCGCGCACTGCCGACTCGAGATCGGCGATGGCCATGAGTCCGCCGCCGTCGCCGGAGGTGAGCACGATCGTCGAATCCGGCCGTGCTCTGGTCGCTCCGACGACGCTCGGCCAGCCCTGGCCGATGGCCTGGAACGCCGTGCCGATCATCATCATGCGGTCCGGTGCGGACACCGGCCAGTACATGTTCGCCCAGCCGATGAAGTGTCCGCCGTCGGAGACGACGACGCGGTCCTCCGGCAGGAGCTCCGCGATGCGCCGTGCAGCCGAGCGAGGGTCGAGCCGGCCGTCCGGAGCGAGTTCGTCGCCGGCGTCGTAGCTTCGGGCGGCCTCGACATCGAACGACTCCCGCCACGGTCCGGGCGCTTCGTTCGGAGAAGTGCTCTTCGCTCGGATCTTTTCGCCGGATTCCTCCGAAGTACGTGCACTTCTCCGAAGAACGCGTGCGCCGAGATTCCCGTCCCGAAGCCGAGCCACCAGTTCCTCTGCCACGACTTTCGCATCGCCACGGATGAACCCGCCCACGTGCGCGTGCGTCGCCGCCGGTGCCACGTCGATCTGGAACACCCGCGTTCCGGGAGCGAACAGCTCGCCGAAGCGCATCGTGAACTGGTTCAGCGAGGCGCCGAAGACGACGGCGACATCCGCCTGCCGTACGAGCTCCATGGCGCCTTCGGCGCCGAAACCGCCGGCGACACCGAGGTCGTACTGTGCGGCGGGGAAGACTCCACGGCCCAGAGCAGTGGACGCCGTGAGTGATCCTGTCGCCTCGGCGAGGGCGCCCAGAGCGGTGCTGGCGCCGGCCAGCCAGGCGCCTCTGCCTGCGAGCAGGAGCGGCCTTTCCGCATCGCGCAGCGCGGTGGCGATGTCATCCAGCATTCCCTTGGCGAACTCGCCCTTCGTCCGCAGCGGTTCGGGAATGCGCGGTGAGGTGGCGGATGGCACAGGTCCCGCTTCGAGCGCGGCGACGTCGTAGGGGATCGCCAGCACGACGGGCACACGATAGGTGAGCGCGTGCTCGATCGCGATGATCGTCGTCGAGCTCGCATCCGCTCTTCCGACCGTATAGGTTCGCGCGCCGACGGCGGAGGCGAGCGCGATCTGGTCGACATCCCAGGGACGCGGGCCAGAGGTGGGCTCGTCGCCGACGACCAGCACGAGCGGAATGTGCGCCTGCACCGACTCCGCCAGCGCCGTCAGCGTGTTCGTGAATCCGGCACCGTATGTCGTCGTGGCCGCGGCGATCCGGCCGGATGCGCGATGATGCGCGTCCGCGGCGACCACAGCCCCCTGCTCATGGCGTACCGCCGTGAACTCAGCAGAAGTCTGGCGTTCGAGAGCATCGAGGAAGTAGGCGTTGCCATTGCCCATCACGCCGAAGACGGCATCGATGTGCTGAGCGAGGGTGAGGGCGACGTGAGCGGAGACAGTGGGCATGACGATGCCTTTCGAGACGACGGATCGATTCCGTGTGTGTCTCGCTTCGCGCGGCCTCGCGACGAATGCTTCGTGCCCCTTTTTCGGGCACCGGCGCCCACTGGGGGGCGAGTCCGGACAAGTGCGATTCTACCGGCAGAATAGACGCATGACGGATGCTGCGATCGAACGCGAGACACTCACCTGGGACGGCTTCGGGGCGGCGACACGAGATCTCGCGCGCAGCATCGTCGCCAGCGGATTCGAGCCGGAGGTCGTCGTCGCGATCGCGCGTGGCGGACTGCTGCCGGCCGGTGCGATCGCCTACGGTCTCGGATCGAAGAACTGCGGCGCGATCAACGTGGAGTTCTACACCGGCATCGGCACTGTGCTGGAGGCGCCCGAGGTGCTGCCGCCCGAGCTCGACATGGCGTACCTCGACGGGCGCCGGGTGCTGCTCGTCGACGACGTCGCCGACTCGGGTCGCACACTGGCACTGGCTGTGCAGTTGCTGCAGGACAAGGGCGCCGAGGTGCGCTCGGTGACGATCTACACCAAGCCGTCGACGATCATCCAGCCCGACTATGCGTGGAAGGACACCGACCTCTGGATCAACTTCCCGTGGTCGTTCCAGGGCACAGTGCGCGAAGAAGACCTCGGCCTCCCGCCCACAGCGTGACTCGTCGGGAGACCGGTGCTTCCGTGAACGTGAATCGGCCGTTCTCATGGCGAGATCTGCTGCGTCTTCCGCAGGGGGCGGCGATCTCGATCGAGACGGTCGCCCTCCTCGTGGGCACGGCATTCTTCGTCGTCGGATTCCTCGTTTCGATCTTCGTGTTCTGGGGACGCCAGCTGGAGATCGTCGGGCCAGGTTCGATCGGGACCTACGCCTCGATCGGCGGGGCGATAGTCGCGGTGCTCTCGGCGCTGCTGGGGCGGCTCGGTGTGCGGCCGGGGCGGCGCGTCATCCACAGTGACGGATTGGCGCTGCGGGACGACCGGTTGCGCTGGTACGACGTGGCCGCGATCGCACTGGCCTACGCGGCCACGGCGCTGCTCGGCTGGGAGGGGATCGCGGCGCTCCTGGCTCGCAGTTTCACCGACGCTCCGGTCTTCGCCTTCCCCGGGGCGATACTCGTCGCCGTGGCCTTCGCATTGACGGCGTACATCTGCTTCCTCAGCGTGGTGTCGCTCACTCCGATGTCGCTGTCGCTGGTGCTCGCGGTCTTCCTCGTGGTCGGTGCGTTCGCAAGCATGCTCACGGCGACGGATGCTCACTGGTGGCAGGACAATCTCTCGGCCCTCGGGATGGCGAGCAATGACTCGTCATGGATCTTCAACGGCACCTTGATCGTCGCCGGCGTCATCGTCACGACGATCGCACGCTACGCGACAGCCGGACTGTCCATCGAAGCGCCGAAGGAGGCGCGTGGTCGACGCCTCGTGCGCATCGGGATGATCCTCATCGGCATCTTCCTCACCTGCGTGGGGATCTTCCCCGTCGATGCGTTCTTCATCGTGCACAACACCGTCGCGACAGGGATGACGGTCGCTTTCGCCGGCCTCGTGATCGCATTGCCCTGGATACTGCCGGCGATCTCGAAGGTGTTCGTCGCACTCGGATACGCCTACGTCGCCGTCATCGCGCTGCTGGCCGTCTTCTTCGCCACCGGCTACTACAACCTGACGGCGGTCGAGCTGATCGCCGCGGTTCTGATCTTCAGCTGGATCATCGTGTTCCTCCGAGCTGCCGAGGATGTGTCCTCGGTGCCCGCCGGCGCACAGATCACCCCTTGACTCCGCTTGCGGCGATGCCCGCGACGAATACGCGTTGCGTCACGAGGAACACCAGCAGCGTCGGCAATGAGGCGATGACGGCTCCGGCGAGAACGACGTTCTGGTACTCGAAGCTCATCGTGTAGGACATGAGCCGGTTGAGCGTCAGAACCACCGGATACAGCGCTTCGGACTTCAGGATCGACAGCGGCCAGAGGAAGTTGTTCCAGGCGTAGACGAACATGAACACGGCGAGGGTCACGATCGCCGGTTTCAGCAGCGGCACCACGAATTGCCAGACGATGCGGAATTCACCGGCGCCGTCCATACGTGCTGCTTCGATCAGTTCGTCCGGGATGTCCTGGATGAACTGGCGCATCAGGAAGATGCCGAAGGCGTTCGCGAGCCATGGCAGCAGGACGCCAAGATACGTGTCGGACAGGCCCATGCTGGAGACCAGGTAGTACAGCGGGACGATCGTCACGATCGGGGGCAGGAACATCGTCGCGATGATGCCCCAGAAAAGTGCGTCGCGCCCGCGGAACTGATGCTTCGCGAAGACATATCCGGCAAGGATGCTGGTCACCAGCACGGAGATCGTCGCCCCGCCCGCGATGATGATGCTGTTGAGCATCGACTGGACGAACGGTACCGCCGTCAACGCGGTGATGGTCGGCTCGAGCGCCGGCATCGAGGGGAACCAGGTCGGCGGGATCTGCGAGAACTCAGCGGGTGTCTTCATGGCCGAAATGAGAAGCCAGTAAAGCGGGAAGAGCGGGATCAGAGCGACGACCGCGAGAAGAACGTATTGGACGCTCCTCCCGAGTCGACGGCGGACTGCGGTGGAGGAAGCGGCGCTCATCGCTTGCGTCCCTTCATGATGATCCCGAGAACGCCGCCGATGGCGACGATCATCAGGAAGAGTGAGACGGCAAGGGCAGAGGACTCACCGGCCATGCCGTATTGGAAGGCCGAACGCTGGATCTCGAATCCCACGACGTTGGTCGAATTGGCAGGTCCGCCTTGCGTGAGCAGGTAGATCGGGTCGAACACCTGGATCGAATTGACGAAAGTCATCAGGATGACGAAGACGAGTGATGGACGCAACAGCGGGATCGTGATCGACCAGGTCTGTCTGACAAGGCCCGCACCGTCGATGCGGGCCGCCTCGTACAGCTCTTCGTTGATCTGCGTGAGACCGGCGATGAGAAGGATGACGTAATAGCCGAGCATCTGCCACACATTGAAGATCACCAGCGACAGGAGCGCCCACTGCGGATCGCTCAGCCAGCCGGGAGGCGTCAGGCCGATGGCGGAGACCATCGCGCTGAGAGGGCCGTAACCGGGGGAGTAGATGTTGCCCCAGATGATCACGATCGCGATGGTCGGGATGACGTAGGTCGCGAAGAGCAGCGTCCGCACGACGCCCTTCCCCTTCAACTTCGGGAAGTAGAGCAGCAGCGCGATCAGCAGCGCAAGCGGAATGGTGATCAGGACCGAGAGGCCCACATACACTCCGGTGTTCGCGATCGCCTGCATACGCGAGGCATCGCCGAGCAGCCGCGTGTAGTTGTCGAGGCCCACGAAAGTCATGTCGGTGATCGAGGTGAACATCGACCACTTGTTGAGGCTGATCCAGATCGTCATCAACATGGGGATGACGGTGAAGACGCCGATCACGATCATCGCAGGGCTGAGGAAGAGCGCCGACCATTTCGCGGTCTTGCTGCGTCGCCGACGCATCGGCGGGGAAACGGTGTTGCGGCGAGGGCTCGCGGTCGTGGCGGTCGTCACGGGGAGGATGCCTTTCGGACGGGATGTGGGGCTCCGCGACGGAGCCCCACATCGCTGTCAGGGGAGTTACTGCTGGGCGGCTGCGAGGGCGGCGTCGACGTCGCGCGCCGCGTTCTCCATCGCCGTCTTCGCGTCGACCTGGCCGTTCAGCAGGGCCTCGAGCTGAACCTGCAGGGCGTCGGTGGCCGCAGGGCCGCCGAGCACGGTCGGGAACGGTGTCGCGGCATCCAGTGCGTCGACGTACGTCGAGAGGAAAGGCGTCTCGAGCGTGTCGGCGTGCGCTTCGATGTCGGAGCTGCGCGTCGGCATGATGCCCATCGAGATGAGGATGTCGCCCATCGCTGAAGAGCCGTTCTCACCGGAGTCCGGCCCGTTCAGGTAGCTGAGGAACTGCCATGCGGCATCCTGCTTCGCATCGTCGGCCTTGCTGTTGACGATCGTCATCCACGAGTACGAGATCGAACTCGACTCTGTGCCGCTGGGACCGACCGGGATCGGTGCGGTCGCGATCTCGGAAAACCGATCGCTCATGGCGTCCTTGAGGGAGCTCTCCCACCAGTTCGCCATGATGAGCATGCCGGTCTTGTCGTTGACGAAGTTGTCGAGGTAAGGACCCGTCGTGTTCGCGTTCGCCGTCGACTTCGAAGTGTCGGTCGAGCCGGCCTTCACCAGCGTCTCGTACAGTTCGGCGGTTTCGATCGCCTCATCGCTGGTGAGATTCGAAGCGGTGCCCTCCTCATTGAGGAACGTGCCGCCGTTGGAGGCGAGCAGGGAGAGGAACGGATGCACCACGCCGCTGTTCCAGCCGGTGATGAAGCCGATTCCCTGCTGATCGCCGGTCGTGAGCTTCGCTGCATCGTCCACCAGCGCGTCCCAATCGGCTGGAGCCTCGCTGATGCCTGCGGCATCGAACAGCGCGGTGTTGTAGTTCAGTGCATACAGGTCGATCTCGTTGGGAACGCCGTACAGGTCGCCGCCGTTGCTGGCGGCTGTGACCACACCGCTGGGCCAGTTGGCGGTGACGTCGTCAGCGACGTCACCCGGTGCCCTGGCCGCGAGCCCGTCGCGGACGAGCTCGGGAAGCCAGGCGTCGTATGCGCCGACGATCGTCGGGCCGTTGGCGGAGGTGCCTTGGGTGCGCAGCGTCGAGAGCAGATTGCCGAACGGCACTGACTGCACGGTGAGCTTGATGTCGGGGTGCTCCGCGGTGAATGCGTCACCTGCGGCTTCGAGCATCGCGACCTGGTCAGGACCCCAGTGCGTGAGGAACGTGATCTCCTGGGCTCCGCTTCCGGACCCGGATTCTGCAGGGCCGGCGCAGCCGGACAGGGTCATGGCGGCGACGATGCCGAGGCCTGTCGCCGCGAGAACTGATTTCTTCATGGCTTTCCTTCGTTGTCGGATGGTGCGAATCGGGTATCGGGTCGATCTCATGGCCCTGCGAGGGCGAACTTCTCTGTGCCGGCGCTCTTGAATGCGGCGGCGCGTTGCGCGCCAACGAGGCATCCCTTCACCTGCATCAGCGCGGAGTAGTAGTCGATGAAGCGGAAGCCGTATGTCTCGCCGCGGGCGAAGGCGTGCTCCTGGATGCCGGTGCGCCACAGCTCGAACGCCTCATCGGGGATCTCGAAGAACGTGTCGGCCTCGAAGCCCTCCATGTCCTCCCAGTTCTCGGCGTGCAGGATTGTCGGGACCGAGTGCCGCTCCACGTCGATCTCCTCGATCGGGATGGAAGCCAGGAATGCGCCGCGCTCAGCGGCCAGCGCGGCGCGTTCATGGTCGCGGTGCATGGAACGCAGCCAGTGCGTGATGAGGATGTCAGGCTTCGCCTCGCGGATCACGGCTGCGATCTGCTCGGCCACAGCTTCGTCATCCGGGAGGAAGCCGTCGGAGTAGTCGAGCGTGATCAGCTCGGCGCCGATCGTGTCCGCGAAGAACTGCGCCTCGCGAACCTTCTGCTCGCGGTAGACACTCGGCGCGATCGTCGGGTGTCCTCGTTCTCCGTAGGTGCAGTCGATGATGATGGCGCGGCCACCTTCGAGCACGACCTTCGCGAGGGTGGGTCCGGCGGTCAGCTCCATGTCGCCGATGTGGCCGCCGACGGCGATGACTGTCTTGGTCATTCTGAGTCTCCGATCTCTGCGCGCAGGATGTCGAATGTACGGGTCGCTGCGAAGCCGGTCTTCGCATACAGTGCAGAGGCGGTGGAGCCTTCGTCGGCCCAGAGGAACCAGGCGCTGTGTGCGCCGAGCGCGGTCATGCGCTCGAGAGTGAGGTGCAGCAGCACTTTGCCGAGGCCGGTGCCACGGCTCTCCGGCAGCACGCCGAACGGGCCGAAGCGTTCGATCACTGATTCGTAGGTGCCGTGCATGGCCCAGCCGAGTACCGTGCCCTCCGGGTTCTTGGCGATGATGATGCGCTCGGTGGGCATGCCGCCGACAATTCCCTCGCGGATCGCCCTGGCCCAGTCGGAATTGAACGAGTCGCCTGCGATCTTGATCAACGGGACGAGGTCGTCGTCGTCCGGGGTGCCGAGATGCCAGCCCTCGTTGCGGAGCATATCGACGCGCTCGCGGATCTCTGCCGGCATCTCGTAGCCGATCAGTGATCGATCCATGGCGCTGGGGCGCTCGACGCGGCTGAAGCCCATTGATGCAAGCAGAGCGGATGCCTCGGGGTAGCGCTCGGCGTCCAGACCCGGAAGCACGTAGTTCGGCGTGTATGCCGAGAAGATGACCTCCCGGATTCCGTTGCCGCGCAACCAGTCGAATGCCTGCATGATGAGAGTGCGGCCCAGGCCGTGTCTGCGATGGTTCGGCACGACGAAGAAGAACGGGATCCAGCCGGTGGACGGCTCGAGGTCGTCGCCGTCGTGCGCGACGCGTCGGCGCACCGCATAGGCGGCACCCACGACTGCACCTTGATCTTCGGCGATGAACAGCCCGTCGGCGTCGAAGTTGCGATCCATCAGGATCAGGTCGCGCAGCCGTCGCGCCGTGATCCCGTCCTGGGGAGCCGACCTGGTCCATGCTTCGGCGATCGCGACGCCGTCGCCTGTCCGGAAGCTTCGCACCGTGATGGTGCCGGGGAACTGCATCAACGTCATCGTCCTCTCGCCGGGTGAGTGAACTCAGTATGGCAAGAATGTTCAGTGCTGTCGATACCGGTGGAGATGATTTACATCACAGAAACATGACGATCTGCGGACTCTCAGTCGGCGGGTTGCGGGGTGGTCAATCGCGCAGAGCGCGAGTCGCCTCGCGGGTGCGCTGCAGGGCATCCACGGTCTCGGCGAAGCGACGCTTCGCAACGCCGACGAACAAGCAGTCGACGAGGGTGAGCTGCGCTATGCGGCTGACCATGGCGCCGGCGCGGAACGTCGACTCCCGCACTTCCGTGAACAGGGCATGGTCGGCGGCGTGAGCGAGCGGTGAGCCCTTCGCCGATGTCACGGCGATCGTCGAGGCGCCATTGCCTCCAGCGGTGCGGAGGAAGCGCACCGTCTCGCTGGTGGTGCCGGAATGCGAGAAGCCGATCGCGACGGTCGGACCCGCGTTCAGCACAGTCGCGGCGATCGCCTCATGCGGATCGGTGAGCACGTGGGCGTTGCGGCCGACGCGCAGCAGTTTGTGGGCGAGGTCCTCGGCGACGAACTGGCTGGCACCGATGCCGTAGAGCAGGATTCGCTCGGCACCGTCGATGTCGGAGATCGCGGCGTCGAGCACCTCGAAGTCGAGCTGGGCGACGGTCTCCTCGATGGCGAGAAGCTCGAGGGCCGCCAGTTTTGACACTGCTTCGCGCAGAGAATCCTCGTCTGAGATCTCGGATCCGAACGCCCCTCTTGGCGAGAACTGCGCAGCCTCCTTGCCGAGTTCGGTCGCGAGTGCCATGCGCAACGGGGCGTAGCCGCTGAGGCCGATGGCGCGGCAGAATCGCACGACGGAAGCCACAGACGTGCTGCACTCCTGCGCGAGCTCATTGATCGTCATGTCGATGACGATCGATGGGTTCTCCCGGACGACCGCGGCGATGCGGGCAAGCGAGGGCGGAAGCGTCGAGGCAGCTGCTTCGATGGTCGATTGGATGCTCATCCGTGCTCCTCGGGGTAGGGGATTACAGTATGTCCTGGGAGCAGCTTCGCTCGCAGGTAAATTCTTTTCAACAAGTCTACGCTGGCTGTAGACTCTTTCCGTGATGTCACGCAGAGCCGTTGAGCCTTCACGCAGAGCAGCCGATGCGAGAGTTGAGAGATGCCGATCGAGCCCATGACAGCCGCTGTCGATCTCGGTAAGACCCGTTGCCGGGTTGCCATGATCAGCGCCGACGGACGTACGGTGCGCACGGATGCCGGTACACCCGGTCTCGTCGCCGCCGATGGCATCGCCGCTGCGGTCGCCGCGATCCTGCCCCTGCTCGAGAAGACGGAGCGCATCGACAGTATCGGCGTCGGCGCGGCAGGGGCCTGGACGGCGCCGGATGCCGCGGCTGCCCTCGCTCGCACCCTCGCCGACGCGATCGGCGCGCACGTCGCGGTCACCTCTGACGTCGTCAGCGCGCATGCCGGGGCGTTGCAGGGCGCGCCTGGCACGCTGCTGATCGCCGGCACAGGCGCCGCAGCTCTCGGAGTCGACGCTGACGGTGTACGGCTCGTCGACGGCTGGGGGCCCGACCTCGGCGACCTCGGCAGCGGCTCCTGGATCGGACGCGAAGGCGTCCGCGCGATGCTGCGTGCGCGCGATGGGCTCGGCCCCCCAACCGCACTCAGTGAAGCTCTCCGCGCTCACATCGCACCGGCCCTGGATCCCATCACCTGGCTCGTCGGCGACATCCCGACCGCTCGTCAATTGGCCACTGCCGCTCCACTCGTGCTCGATGCGGCCGCCGTTGGTGACGCAGTCGCCGCGAACGTCGTCGCCGAGGCGGTGCGGCTGCTCACAGCATCCGCCGTCGCGGCATCCGATCGCGCTCTCGAAGTCGCCGTCCATGGCGGTCTCACCGATCACTCCTGGTTCCGCGCCGAGCTCGAACGCGCACTCACGGCCGCCGGCCGCACGATCGTGCCCGCCGTCGGCGACGCCCTTGACGGCGCTGCGCTCCTTGCGCGCCGTACCGACATGCCCCATGAAAGGTTCGTACACCGTGCCGAATGACACTCCGCCGAATGACACCACCCGCCTCAACGAGCTCCTCGAAGCGCTGTCCGCGCTCTCCACCGAGGCATCGACGACCGAACGCGGCGATCTCGACCTGCTCGAGACGGCAGAGCTGGTGCGCCGGATGAATGCCGAGGATCAGCGCGTGCCGCTCGCTGTCGCCGAGCGTGCGGACGAGATCGCGCGCGCGATCGACGGCATCACCGCGCGCTTCCGCCGTGGCGGACGACTCATCTACATCGGCGCCGGTACGGCAGGACGCATCGGCGTGCTCGATGCCAGCGAGTGCCCGCCCACGTTCGGTACAGATCCCTCCATGGTCGTCGGCCTCATCGCAGGAGGCGAGACCGCGATCCGCTCGGCCGTCGAGAACGCCGAGGACGACGCCGATGCCGCCGAGGCATCACTGCGTGAACTGGAACTGACCGAGCTCGACACAGTAGTCGGCATCTCGGCATCCGGACGCACGCCGTACGTCATCGGCGGCCTCGAATACGCTCGTGGCATCGGCGCGCTGACGGCGGCGATCGCGTCGAATCCGAACTCCGGCATCGGCGCCGCCGCTGAGATCGCGATCGAGGTCGCGACCGGGCCGGAATTCATCTCCGGCTCCACTCGACTCAAGGCGGGGACCGCGCAGAAGCTCGTCGTGAACATGCTCACGACGCTGTCGATGATCAAGCTCGGCAAGACCTACCGAGGCGTCATGGTCGACCTGCTCGCCACGAACGAGAAGCTGCACGCACGGTCGGTGCGCACGGTCTCGCAGCTTGCCGGAGTCGGTGTCGACGAGGCTGCGACGGCGCTGCGCACCGCGGACGGCTCAGTGAAACTCGCGCTGCTGATCCTCGCAACCGGTGCGAATGCGGAACGCGCGACAGTCGCGCTGGCGGAGGCGGACGGCATCCTGCGCGAGGCGATCTCCGCGCTCAGCTGATCCGGATCTCGAATCCGTCGCCTGCGGGCACGATAGAGATCCGGGTGAGGTCGTCGACGTGATGCGCCGGTGAGAACGACGGCGCGTGCGGACCGACGCCGATCACCGTCATCCCGGCGTCGATTCCGGCCTTGATTCCGGCACCGGAGTCCTCGAAGACGACGCAGTCGGCGGGATCGATGCCCAGGGCGGATGCTGCGAGCAGGAAGCCCTCCGGATCGGGCTTGCTGCGTGAGACCCGCTCGGCGGTGATCGCGAGTTCGGTGATCGGCAGCTGCGCCGCGCCCATCCGTGCCGTCATCAGTGCGACGTCCGCCGAGGTGACGATCGCGTGCGGCATGCCCTGCAACGCCGTGAGCAGCTCGGCGGCACCTGGGATGGCGACGACTCCAGCTGTCTCGGCGCTCTCGCGTGCCAGCATCCGCTGATTCTCTTCACGGTTGATCTCATGGTCGCGCTCGGGGAGAAGGATGGCCATGCTCTGCCAGCCCTGGCGTCCGTGAACGGTCGTGAGCACCGTATCGCGTTCCAGTCCGTGTAGTGCCGCCCACTCCAGCCAGAGCCGTTCGACCACCGCGGTGGAGTCGACGAGCGTGCCGTCCATGTCGAGGAGAACGGCGCGTGCGGAGAGGGTCGTCGTCATGCACTCAGGCTATCCCGGCGCCGAGTCCCGTTCGTCCGTGGCTGCGCACGAGCTCCTCACCGAGCCTGACCAGTTCCGATCGGACGGCGTCACCTTCCACGACGTCCGCCTGTGAGCCCCAGCCGGCCAACCATCGAGCGATGTCGAGGGGAGTCGACGCCGCGACGTCGACCAATGCGTGCCCGTCCTCCTCGCTGACGAGATGACAATGCCGACCGAACTGAGCGCGCAGGACGTCGACATGCTCGGCGGCGACCCGCACTATCGCGTGCTCGCCGCTGCGGTGGTCCTCGACCTCGTCGGAGATGCTGCGCCATATCTCGTCGAGGTTCAGATCCGATGGACGTTCGAAGTGCTCGTCGATGGATTCGAGCGACATGATGCGGTCGACGCGAAATGTCCGCCGGCCACGCGGAGTATCGGCGACGAGGTACCAGTTCTCGCCCTTCTCCACCACACCACACGGCTCGACCACACGATCGGACTGACCGTTCCTCCCGCTGTAGGCGAGGCGGATGCGACGGCGCGCGACGATCGCCTCACGGAGCAGCGTCAAGTGCGCGACAGATGCTGGGCTGTCAGCGCCCCATCGGCCACGATCGTTCACGGTCGCCGCTGCAGCGGCTTCGGCATCGGCTCGAAAAGTGGAAGGCAGCGCAGCTGTGAGCTTGCGCAGCGCTGAAGTCGCCTCAGGGTCCGCGGCGACGACCGGTCCGAGCAGCAGGAAGAGGGCCTGGACTTCTCCGGACTTCAGACCGGTCAGATCGGTGCGCGCGCCACCCAGCAACGCCCAACCTCCGTGGCGTCCGGGCTGGGGATAGACCGGGATGCCGGCTGTCGACAGCGCCTCGAGGTCACGACGAGCCGTGGCCACTGACACTTCCAGTTCTTCGGCAAGTTCGCGCGCGGTCACTCGCGGCTGTCCCTGCAGGTAGAGAAGGGCTGAGATCAAGCGGTCTGCACGCATATCTCGATACTCGCAAACAAAGTAGTCAAAAGGTGAGCACTTTGAAGAGAAGAGTGGTCTCAACAACACGAAAGGACGCAACATGTTCCGAGGAATCGCAACTCTCAACTTCTACGCCGTCGACATGGTCGCCGCCGAGAATTGGTACAGCGAACTGTTTCAGACCGCGCCGTACTTCCGCAGAGACCTGGAAGGATCTCCCGCCTACCTCGAATGGCGACTCGGCGACAAGGAGACCGAGTTCGGGCTGATCGACGCTCGGTTCGCACCATCAACGCCCGATGCGGCCGGCGGAGCGATTGCTCACTGGGCGGTTGACGATGTCGAGGCCGCATATGCCGAGTTGCTCGGCCGTGGCGCGACGTCGTACCAGTCGCCCATCGAACGTGGACCGGGGTTCATCACCGCCTCCGTCGTTGATCCGTTCGGCAACGTTCTCGGCGTCATGAAAAACGAGCACTACGAGGAGATGTTCGACGTCGCGGATTGATGCCGAACGTCTGCGGCACGCGGCAGTATGGGGTCATGGATCCGGATACGCTCCGCACCGCACGCCTGCGCTCCCACCGGCTCACGGCTCCGGCACGTTCGGTGGCGGATGCTGCGCGCCACATGCTCGCGGTTCAGGCGCAGGATTTCGGGGCGGGGCGTTGGGCGCTCGCCGCTCGGGCGGCGGGCGCGCCCGAGCTGAGCGCTGTCGACCGGCTCTTCAATCGCGGAACGCTCGTGCGCGCGTGGACGCAGCGCGGCACGCTGCACATCATCGCGGCCGAAGATCTCGCCTGGATGTTGAGCGTCACCGGGGAGCGACAGTTGCAGAAGGCGGCGCCGCGCTACCGGGAGCTCGGCCTCGGCCACGACCAACTCGCGACCGCCGAGCGCGTCATCAGGCGTGCACTGAGCGGCGGCAACGGACTCACCCGTCTCGAACTATTCGATGTGCTGGAAAAGGCCGGCATCGAGCCGAGCGGACAGCGAGGCCTGTTCGCCGTGCAGAACCTCGCTCTGCGCGGCCTCATCTGTCAGGGACCGGTCGTTCCGAGACCGGGCGGCGTCTCGCGCGATCAGCAGTTCGTGCTCACCGAGGAGCACATCGCCGAATCAGCCGCGCCGAGCGACCCGGCTTCGGAGTTCTTCGTACGCTACATCGTCGGACATGGCCCGGCCACTGCCGAAGACTTCGCGTGGTGGGCGGGCGTGACTCTCGGTGCTGCACGGGCCGCGGCCGCGGCATCCGTCGACGACGAGCGCATCCGGCAGATCGACGACGGGATGTTCGTCGCGAGTTCGATGCCCCGACGAAATGCGTCTGCGGCATCCGTCGTCGCCCTCGGATCATTCGAGGAGTACTACATCTCGTACTCCGACCGCACGATCGCCTGTCCGCCAGAGCTCCTGGCCGCGATCGGGCCCGGCAAGAACGGGATGGTGCGGCCGATCATCATCGCCGATGGCGTCGTGGTCGGAACGTGGCGGCACTCCACAGCAGTGGGACGGCACACCGACGGCCCTGTGCCGGAGATGCTCGCCGACGGTGCGGCCCGTGGGATCGACGTCTACGCGGCACTTCACCGCTACGCCGCATTCATCGCAGGCTGATCCCGCCCGGCGTCTGTCGCCTCACCCGGCAGGTCACCTATCGCGAGCTCTGTGAGTGTCGCTCCGGCGCGCCGTTGCGTCGTGAATCATGTCGGCGGGGGTTGCATCGTGCTGCGCCTCTTGATAACTTCTCACTACATTATGCAATCTAGTTCTACATTCTCGAACAAAGGCGTGAGGAACAAATGATGGATGCCATGCGCGACGAGTCCGCAGACACAAGCGTCGCGAAGAGTCCGATCCAGTCCATCGACCGGACGGTGGCGCTGCTCGAGGCGATCGCGGCCGCCGGTCCCGCCGGCGCGCCGCTCTCCAGCGTGACGGCGACTGCCGGGCTGCACGCCTCGACCGGGCGCACCCTGCTGACCGCGCTCATGGTGCACGGTCTTGTGGCGCAGATCGACTCCACCCGGCGTTATGTCCTCGGCCCCCGGTTCTTCGAGCTGAATCGCACGTACACCCTGCAGCACGACCTCGGAGCCGTCGCCGCTCCGATTCTTCGAGGACTGTGGGAGCACAGCAACGAGACGGTGCATCTGGCGACCCTCCAGCACGGGCGACGCGTCGACATCGCGGTGCTGGTCAGCCCCCAACTGCTGAACATCAATCCGAGCGCCATGCC
Source organism: Microbacterium murale (assembly GCF_030815955.1). Lineage (NCBI taxonomy): Bacteria > Bacillati > Actinomycetota > Actinomycetes > Micrococcales > Microbacteriaceae > Microbacterium > Microbacterium murale. Next base: position 3,091,357 of record NZ_JAUSXK010000001.1, read on the forward strand.
TGCGTCCGCGTCTCCCATCCATCCGCTGCTGCACACTGCGGCAGGCAAGGTGCTTCTGGCCGGGATGGCAGAGGATGAGCGCGACCGCGTACTCGACAGCGCATCAGCAGATGCCGATCGCACCGTGATCGATCGGGAGCTCGCCACGGTGCTCGGTGCCGGCTTCGCCACCAACCACGAGGAAGAGGTCGCCGGCGTGTGCGGCATCGCCGCGCCCGTACTCGATCACAGCGGCCGGACCGTCGCGGCGATGTGCGTCGGCTACCCGACAGCACGTCAGAGCGATGACTACGAGGAGCGCCTGCGTGAGGCCACGGTCGCGGCCGCGGCGGAGCTGTCGCGCATGCTCGGTGCTCCGGCCGATTCGGAGACGGGCGAGAGTGCAGATGCGTGACACCCTCGACGTCCTCGTCGTCGGCGGCGGACCGGCGGGAATCTCGGCCTCGATCCAGGCCGCGCGACTCGGTCTGCGTACGGGCCTCGTGGAGAAGAACGGCGCGCTCGGAGGAACCACGACGGTGGCCGGAGTCTCGCTGCCCGGTCTGTTCCACGCATGGGGGCATCAGATCATCAGCGGTTTCGGCTGGGAACTCGTCCGGCAGGCCGTGGAGGTCGGCGGGGGAGACCTGCCCGACTTCACCAGATGGGATCTGCCGCACTACCGGCTCCAGGTCCGCGTGAACGCCGCGATATACGCCGCGCTCGCGGATCAGGCGGTCATCGACGCCGGTGTCGATCTGCTGCTGCACACGATGATCGCGGCCGTCGAGTGGACAGGGTCGGATTGGCGGGTCGTCCTGTGCAGCAAAGAGGGCCTGCACGAGGTGCGCGCTCTGCGCCTCGTAGACAGCACCGGCGACGCCGATGTCGTCGCGCATGCCGGCCTGAAGCGCCTCAGCACGGCGGAGAAGCAGCCGGGAACGATCATGGTGCGTCTTGGTGGGTACGACCCTTCGACGCTGCACGGGATCGACCTCGATGCACTCGATGGTGCGTACCAACGCGCGATCGAGACGGGCGAACTGCATGCGGCCGACTTCCAGTCCGCAGAGCGTCCGCTGCGCAAGTTCCTCGGTCATCGGGGGGAGAACGCGATCCACGTGACCGGAATCCACGGCGGAACGAGCGTGGACCGGACCGAGGCGGAGTTGGCCGGTCGCAAGGCGCTGCTGCGCATCTACCGCTTCCTCAAGCGTCAGCCGGGTCTCGAAGACCTCTTCGTGGAGTCCTGGGCGACGGAGACGGGAGTGCGGGAGACCTTCACCATCGAGGGCGTCCGGACCATCACCGTCGATGACTACCGGTCAGGACGGGAATGGAGCGACGCGGTGTCGTACAGCTTCTACCCGATCGACGTCCACCGCTCGGACGGAGACGGGATCGACATCCGGCGCCTCGATTACGGAGTCATCCCCTCCATCCCGCGGTCGGCCATGCTTCCCCAGGGTGCGCCCGGTTCGCTCATCGTCGCCGGACGGTCGGTCGCAGGAGACCAGGAAGCGAACTCGGCGTACCGCGTACAGGCGTCCTGCATGGCGATGGGGCAGGCCGCCGGTGCCCTCGCCGCGCTCTCCGTGCAGCAGGACACCCCGATCGAAGACGTGCCCATCACCTCGCTGCACACCCAGCTGCGGCGCTTCGGGGCGATCATCCCCGGTGACGTCGACGTCGAGCCGCTCTCCGCCGCGCAGGCGAACGCGGTCCCTCTGCCCCGATAAGCACTACGCAGTGCGTGTACCCAACGAAGGAGACACCATGAACACAAGGATCATCCGCCGATTGCGTGGCCGCCGTGTTCGTCCGCTCGCCGCCGGAGCCCTCGCGCTCGCGACCGTCGTCGTGCTCAGCGGCTGCGGTTTCGTCAACACCGGCGAGGGCGATGGTGGTGAGGGAGGCGCCATCACGACGTACACCAGCCCGGAGCAGAACACCGGGCTGGAGGCGCTCTACGAGGCGTTCGAAGAGGAGAGCGGGACCGCCGTCGACCCGTCGTTCGCCGCGGCCGAAGAGCTTAACCAGCAGCTTCGAGTGCAGCTGACCTCGGGAACGGCAGCGGATCTGATCCGCGTCTCGCCGGGGTTCTCGAGCCCGGTATCCGCCGGCGTGCTCGGCACGGAGGGCGAGCTCGCCGATCTCAGCGACACCGAGTGGGCCGAGCGCATCGACGACGGGACGCGCGTGCTCGCCGAGGCCGACGGAACACTCGTCGCCTATCCGGTGGGCCGCAACTCGATCGTGATGGCGTACAACATCGAGGTGTTCGAAGAGCTCGGGCTCGAGCCTCCCACGACCTGGACAGAACTCATCGCCGCTTGCGATGCGCTTCAGGCGGCGGGGAAGACCCCGATAGCGGCCGGTCTGACGGGCGGCGTCTACCTCCAGTTCTTCGTCTATGCGCTCGCCGGGACGCTGGTCTACGGGCCGGAGTCCGATATCGACGCCCAGATGCGGGCGGGGGAGACCGGCTTTGCCGACGAGCCGGCGTGGCAGGAGGTGTTCGACAAACTGCTGGCGCTATCGGGGTACTTCACACCCGACTCACTCGGCGTGCCCGCCGACCAGGCGCAGCAGGCGCTCGCTCGAGGTGACGCCGGGATGACGATGCTGGTCTCCGCCGGGCTTCCGCAGCTCTACGACTACGCCGGTGAGGGTCAGGACGCGTTCGGGGTCTTCGCGATGCCCGCGAATGACGATGCGTCGTCCACTCTGCTCCCGACAGCGCCGGACTTCGTGGCCGTGAACGCGTCATCCCCTCGGATCGACAAGGCGAAGGAACTGCTCGAGTTCCTGGCGCAGCCGGAGAACGTCGAAGCGTACGCGTCCGCACTCGGCGTGCTGCCGGGGATCAGCGAGGGTGCAGAGGTCGAATCCTCCCCACTGGATCCGGTGCTCCCGCTCGTGGATGAAGGCCGGACGGCTCCCTATGCGAACTATCTCTGGCCCAACGGCGACACCCAGCAGACCCTGCTCCAGTCCGGGCAGCAGCTCCTCTCGGGCGAGATCGACGTACCCACCCTGCTCGGTCTGCTCGACGACCAGTATCAGAAGGGGGAGGGATGACGACCGCACCCGTGCGTGAGGCGGGCGCAGGCGATACGGAGTCGCCGCCTGCTCCCGGCAGGATCGTGCGGCCGCATGGACGCCGCCGCGGGAAGGTGCCCTATCTCTTCATCGTGCCCGCGCTCCTGGTCTATGGGCTCGTGGTGCTGTACCCGACCGTGGCCGGAGGCGTCTTCGCGTTCACGGACTGGAGCGGACAGCGGGCGGCACCCACCTTCGTGGGATTCGAGAACTTCGTCACGCTCTTCACGACAGCGTCTTCTCGGGCGGCTCTATTCAATACGCTGACTATCGCCGCCGCATGCACACTCGTGCAGACCGTCGTCGGGCTGGCGCTCGCGGCGGCGTTGAATACACGGCTGCGCAGCAGGAATGCGCTCCGCACCCTCTTCTTCGCGCCGGCCCTGCTGCCCCCGGTGATCATCGGATTCCTCTGGCAGTACATCCTCACCCCCACGGGGCCGCTCAACTCGGCGCTGGAGTCGATCGGTCTTGGCTTCTTGACCCGGAATTGGCTCGGTGACTCCTCGATCGCGCTCGGATCCGTCATCGCCGTCATCATCTGGCAGAACGCGGGGCTCACGATGGTGATCTATCTCGCCGGGCTTCAGGGTATCCCTCCCGAACTGTACGAGGCGGCCTCGATCGACGGCGCCGGTGCATGGCAGCGATTCCGCTCGGTGACCCTGCCGCTTCTCATGCCGGCCACGACGATCGCCCTCTCGCTCACGCTCATCGGCAGTCTCAAGCTCTTCGATCAGGTGTTCGCGATGACGGGCGGCGGCCCTGGCTACGCAACGGAGACCCTCTCGGTGATCATGTACAAGGAGGCGTTCGTCTCGGGTCGATTCGGCTACAGCGCCGCGATCGCCCTCGTGCTGACGATGATCGTGTTCGCCTTCGCCATGATCCAGTTGAAAGCCCTGCGCCGTTTCGAGGTGGACTCATGAGCCCGACGGTCACCGCATCGCCCGCGACGAGCCGCCGCTCCTCCCATCGGTACCGCCCCGGTCGCTGGCCCCGCCTCCTCGGGGAGATGGGCATGATCCTGATCGGTCTCGCCTTCGCGTTCCCGTTCTACGTCTTCCTGAGCATCTCGCTGAAGCAGCCCGCCGAGGTCGCGGACGATCCGCTGGGTCTTCCTCGCGGGCTGTACTTCGACAACTACGCCACCGCGTGGGAATCGGCGTCGCTGGACCAGGCGCTCCTGAACTCCACGGTCATCGCCGTCATCAGCGTCGCCGCTCTGATCGTGCTCGGATCCTTCGCGGCTTACACGATCGCGCGGCGAGGCACGAGGCTCAGCTACGCCGCATACGTCCTGTTCCTGCTCGGTCTGATGATCCCTATGCAACTGGGCATGGTGCCGCTGTATCAGTTCATGCGCGACGCGAACCTGCTGCAGACGTACACCTCGGTGATCATCTTCAGCATCGGAAGCCAGTTGCCGCTTACCGTCTTCCTCTACGCCGGATTCCTCCGGGCGATGCCGAAGGAGTACGAGGAAGCCGCCTACGTCGACGGAGCCGGAGTGGTGCGGACGTTCCTCGCCATCGTGTTCCCGATGCTCCGGCCGATCACGGGAACCGTGGTGATCCTCTCGGCGATCAACGTCTGGAACGAATTCCTCACTCCGCTCCTCTACGTGGGAGGGAGTTCGCAGCAGACGCTCCCCGTCGCGATCTTCGCCTTCCGAGGCGAGTTCGCCACCCAGTGGGGCGTGATCTTCGCAGGGATGGCCATGGCGATCGTTCCGATCCTCATCGTCTACTTCCTGCTCCAGAAGTCGATCATCAAGGGGTTCGCGAGCGGGCTGAAGGGTTGATCGAACCGGTGCGACCGGCAGTCGGCGCACCCATACGAAAGGGAGGTCGAAGATGACCGGGAACGTGACGCGCTGGCGCGATGCGCAGGTGTCGAGGCGAGCACTTCTGGCTGGTGCAGGGGCGGGCGTGCTGCTGGCGGCCGTCGTGCCGGACTGGCGCACCGGAAGCGCGTTCGCCGCGCAGTCGAGCGTCGGATCGAGTGGCCTGCCGCCGATCGCACCGCTGCCGGCCGGTGCGCCCGATCGGCGGGCATTCACCCTCGAAGAGCAAAGACTCGCTCCGTACCTGGCGACGCTCGCACCCATGGTGAACGAGATCGTCGACGATGACGGGGCGGCTCTCGGATGGATGAGCGGCGGCTGGTGGCGCACGCCTGCCGAACCCTTCAACGCGCGCATCCAGGAGCATGTGCGCACGCTGGCGTGGTTCTACGCGCACGAGCGGCCGTGGAATCCCTACTCGGGTGACGCTGCGCTTCTCGCGCGTCTGGATGCCGCGATCCATCACTATCTGCGGCTTCAGCACGCTGACGGCTCCTGGCCCGAGTACGAGCCGGACGAACACTCCCGCGCGGCCACGGCTTTCGCTCTCGGCTACCTGTCCAAGACGCTGGAGGATCTGCGTGACGTCGACGCGCTGCCGCAGACTCGCACCGAGATCTCGGGAGCGCTGCACCGCGCGATGTCATGGTTCCTCGATCCGGGTAACACCGGTGTCTGGCAGACCGAGCGCATCGAGTTCGTGAACCAGCCGATGGCGGGCCTGGCCGGTTCAGCGCTCGCTCTGCGATTGGACCCCGATCCGGGGTTGCAGGTCCTGCTGCTGGACCGGATCGACGTGATCGTCGCCAACGGGCAGAGCCCTGCGGGGTACTTCTACGAGCCTCTCGGAATGGACATCGCCTACAACCTGAATGTGACACTGTCGGAGATGATCGAGATACTCGAGCAGGTGGACGCGCCGGGGCTCGTCGGAATGGTCGAGCGTCTGGCCGATTGGTTGGGCTACAACCTCGTCTGGGAACCGGACGGAGCGGGCTTCATCGCGAACACCGCCGGCTCCGCCCGCACGCCGATGTGGTTCCTCGACGCGACCACGACCGAGCCGCAGCAGCGCGATCTCGGATCACGATTCGCGCCGGATGTCGCGGCGATGAGGGCGTTCTACACGACGATCGAAGACCGCACCGTGCAGCGGGAGGCGTGGGCAGAGTCCGCGGAACCCGTCCTTCCTCAGGCGCGCGGGCAGACGAATCCTCGAATAGTGGTGAACATCCCGTACGGCGAGGCGTATCCGAGCCGCGCGGACAAAGATGCGGCGATCGCCGCGATGCCGGTGCTCGCGCAGAACCGGTTCACCGAGCTCCGGCGCGATCCGCAAGGTCAGCATTTCCTCTTCGCACGTCGGCCCGGCATCTACACGATGGCGCACTTCGGGCCACCCTCCACGAGCCTCGTGCGTTCCGGACTGTCCCTGATCTGGCATCCGGAGTCCGGGACGTTCGTGCACGGCTCTCACAACAGCAACACCGAATGCTGGGGTACCGTGCTTCCGAACGGAGGTACCGACGCGGGTGCCAGCCTTGCGGTGGCGTACTTCGAAGGCGATCCGGCCGATGGGCACGCTGTCGAGCCGGAGCAGGTCGCAGGCGTGCACGACCTCGGCCTCACGTGGCGCACCACGCTCGGCAATGTGACCGGTGCTGCCGTGCTCGAGGACGATGCGATCACGAAGCGTCTGGTCGTGACAAGCGATGCGAGCGAACAGGTTCCACTGCTGCTGCGCACGACCGACCGGCTCACCTGGATAGGCGGGAACTTGGAATCTGCGGAGGCCGGCGTGACGACGCAGGCGAAGGGGCTGAAGGTGCGCAGGGGGCGGATCTCGCTCGAGATCAATTGGAGCGAAAGGCTCTCCGCAGCGATCGCGCCGGTCGATCGTCACTACTTCGCGGATCGGAGCAGACAGGTGCACATGCTGCGCATCGCACACCCGCCCCAGGCGACAATCCGGTACTCGATCGGGTGAACCCGGACTCCTCGCCCGTGGTCCCTCACTCCGCCGCGTGCCGGGAGAGGAAGGTGTAGACCTCGTTCTCGTCGACCCCGGGGAATGCGCCACGGGGGAGCGGTGAGAACATGTGCGTGTGCACCCGGGCGCTCGGCCAAGCGTTCGCGCTCCATCGAGCGGTGAGATCGGGCGCCGGGCGACGGCAGCACGCCTCGTCAGGGCAGGTCGACACCGCGCGGTCAGTGGTCTCACGTCCCCGCCACCAGCGTGCGTCGTCGAATGGGACGCCGACCGTGACGGAGAACTCACCATCGCTGGCCGCGCCTGTCTGCGTCGCGCACCAGAAGGTCCCGGACGAAGTGTCCGTGTACTGGTGGTGCTCTGTCGTGCGATTCTGCTGGGTGAACGCGGCCCGCGCTTGGAACTTCCGGCACACCGGCTGGCCTTCGACGGCGCCGGTGACGTCCATGGGCAGGGGTAGGTCGTCGTTCTCATAGACTCTGGTGATCGCACCGGTCTCGTCGACGCGGAGGAAGTGCAGCTTCATCCCGAGATGCTCGGTCATCAGGTTCGTCATCCGCATCCCGGCCGCCTCATGCGTGACACCGAACGCGTCACGGAAGTCCTCGACCGCGAGGTTCCGATCCTTCTTCGCCTGCTGCAGGAAGGCGACACCGGCGGTCTCCGGCACCAGGCAACTCGCCGCGAAGTAGTTGATCTCCAGGCGCTGCTGCAGAAAGTCGGCATAGTCGGTCGGCGGCGTGTGCCCCAGGAGCCGATGCGCCATCGCCTGAAGAGCCATCGACCGCAGGCCGTGACCGCCGGGAATGGATGCCGGCGGCAGATAGATGCGGCTGTTCTCCAGATCGGTCACCGAGCGCGTCGAGTGCGGCAGGTCGTTGACGTAGAGCAGTTCGAAGCCGAGCTTCTGGGCCATGATGCTCACAGTGCGGTGAGTGAGGGCGCCGCTGACGTGCCCGGCGGCCTTCAGCTGCTTCTCGGCGAGTTTCTCGATATCGCCGATGTAGTTGTTCTGGGCGCGCATGCGCAACCGCAACTCGGTGTTCGCGCGGCGCGCCTCCTCGGGCGTCGCGATGGCCTCGCGCGCACGGCGTTGCAGCTCGCGGTGAAGGCCGAGTATCGATTCGATCGTCTCGTCCGGCATGCCCTTCGAGACCCGCACCGGCGAGACGCCGAGCTGTCGGAAGACCGGACTCGCCTGTGCGTGCTCCAGTTCGATCTCCAGCGCAGCCCGACGATTGGGCGGCTCGCCGGAGATCAGATCGGAGACATCTGTCGCGGTGGCCTGGGCGATCGCCTGCAGCAGCGAGAGCTTGGGCTCGCGCTTGCCGTTCTCGATCAGGCTCAGCTGGGAACCCGCGACGCCGACCTGCGCGCCGAGCTCGTCGAGAGTGAAGCCGTTCGCCACGCGATGGTGGCGAATGCGATGACCAAGAGTCGTGAGATGGATGCCGGAGCCGCTCATTCCTTGAGCATATCGAAAGAATCATGTTTCTTATAGCCGAGAATGCCGTGAATCCATGGTTGATGTTGCAGAGAATGGACATACACACCGACTCTTCGAGGGAGTAGACATGGTTATGGCCGAGACCTTCACACCCCGCGTTCCCGCCGTCTCCGCGGCGCGCAGCATGGGCGCTGTCCCGACGTATGACACCCCCGCGATGGCGGAGCTGGTCGCGTGGGTCGACGAGATCCGTGCACTGACGCAGCCGGCGTCCGTTCATTGGGTGAGTGGATCGCAGGCCGAGAACGACACACTGCTGCGCGGACTCGTGTCGGAGGGCAAGCTCATCAAGCTGAACCCGGAGTGGCGACCGGGCTCGTACCTCGCCCGCTCGCACCCGAGCGATGTCGCTCGCACCGAGGCGCGCACGTTCATCGCCTCGGAACTCGAGAAGGATGCGGGACCCACGAACAACTGGGCGCCGCCAGCCGAGATGCACCAGACGATGAACGAGATCTTCGAGGGCTCGATGCGCGGACGCACGATGTATGTCGTGCCGTTCTCGATGGGGGCGATCGGCGGTCCTCTCTCGCACATCGGCGTGCAGATCACCGACAGCGCCTACGCGGTGGCATCCATCGGCATCATGACGCGCGTCGGCGATGCTGTCACCCGTCAGATCGCCGAGGGTGCTCCGTGGGTGAAGACCGTGCACTCGGTCGGCGCCCCACTCGCCCCCGGCGAGAACGATGTCGAGTGGCCCTGCAATGACGAGAAGTACATCGTGCACTTCCCTGACACGCTCGAGGTCTACTCGTACGGCTCGGGCTACGGCGGCAATGCCATCCTCGCCAAGAAGTGCTTCGCATTGCGGATCGCCTCGGTGATCGCCCGTGACGAGGGATGGCTCGCAGAGCACATGCTGCTCATCCGTGTCATCGATCCGAAAGGCAAGGCCTACCACGTCGCCGCGGCGTTCCCCTCGGCGTGCGGGAAGACGAACCTCGCGATGCTGCGCCCGACCATCCCCGGCTGGAAGGTCGAGACCCTCGGCGATGACATCGCGTGGATCCGACCGGGGGAGGACGGCCGGATGTGGGCCATCAATCCCGAGGCCGGATTCTTCGGCGTCGCCCCTGGAACCGGGGAGTCCACGAACGTCACCGCCGTCGAGACGCTGTGGGGCAACACGATCTTCACGAACGTCGCGCTCCGTCCGGACGGCGACGTGTGGTGGGAGGGCCTGACCGACACGCCTCCGGCGCACCTGACCGACTGGGAGGGCAACGACTGGACGCCGGACTCAGGTCGTCCGGCGGCGCACCCCAATTCACGGTTCACCGTCTCGGCCGCGCAGTGCCCGCAGATCTCGGACGACTGGGAAGAGGCGGTTCCGCTCGACGTCATCCTGTTCGGCGGTCGCCGGGCCACGAACGTGCCGCTCGTGGTCGAAGCGACCGACTGGACGCACGGTGTCTTCCTCGGCTCGACGATCTCCTCCGAGCGCACCGCGGCGGCCGAGGGAACAGTGGGCGAACTCCGCCGCGACCCGTTCGCGATGCTCCCGTTCTGCGGCTACAACATGGGCGACTACTTCGCGCACTGGCTCAAGGTGGGCCGCCAACTGCGATTCGACCGCGCACCGCGGATCTTCCAGGTCAACTGGTTCCGTCGTGGCGAGGACGGCCGATTCCTGTGGCCCGGCTTCGGCGACAACTCGCGCGTCGTCGACTGGATCATCCGCAGGGTCAGCGGGGAGGTCGCCGCGAGCGACAGCCCGATCGGACGGCTCCCGCTCATTGAAGACCTCAACGTCGATGGGCTCGACATCTCGCAGCAGGACCTCGACGAGCTCTTCGCCGTGGACGCGGATGCCTGGTCGAAGGAAGCCGATTCGACCGAGGACTTCTTCGACACGTTCGGCGACACGATGCCAGCGGCGCTCCGCGCTGAGCTCGCCTCGCTGCGGTACCGCCTCGCGCAGGCGAAGTAGCCGCTCAATGAGACCCGCGACGGCGGGATGACTGGGACAGACCCGTGGCTGAGTGGTCCCGTCATCCTGCCGTCGCGTTCTGCGCGCGTCCAGCGCCGCGAAGTACAGGGACTCGGGGTGTCAGGAGCTGCCGCTCGTGGACTCCAGCTTCGCCATCACCTGGTTGATCGTGAACGACGCGGACTCCTGCCGTGCCGGGTATTCCACAAGGGACTGCAGCATCCGAGCGACGTACGTCTGCGCGGGCACGAACAAGAACACGTGATCGAGCACCCAATCCCAATAGGTGTTCGACGTGATGTCCGCACGCTCGTACGGGTCGGTACGCAGGTTGAACAGCTTGGGGAACCGCAGCTCGATGTAAGGCTCCTGCCATACGCTCAGGGTGCCGACCGCACGCTGCTCGAGGAAGACGAGTTTCCAGTTGTCGAAGCGCAGGGCCGTGAGATCGCCGTCGTCGGAGACGTAGAAGAAGTGACGGCGAGGACTCTGCTCGGTGGCCCCCGTGATGTATTCGAGCTGGTTGTGACCGTCCAGATGCACCTTGAACTGGCTGCCGTGCAATTCGGTGCCGGTCTTCAGACGCTCGGCGATGTCGCTGTCGCCCACCGCGGCCAGCAGCGTCACGAACCAGTCGTTGTGGCTCACGATGCCGTTCAGCGTCGTGCCCGCCGGGATGTGGCCCGGCCAGCGGACCATGGCCGGTACCCGGTAGGCGCCCTCCCAGTTGGAATTCTTCTCATTGCGGAACGGGGTCATCCCGGCGTCAGGCCAGCTGTTCATGTGCGGTCCGTTGTCGGTGGAGTACATCACGATCGTGTTCTCGGCCAACCCCAGTTCGTCGAGCAGATCCAGCAGGCTCCCCACGACATCATCATGATCGAGCATCGTGTCGTGGTACTCGGATTGCCACCGTCCGGCGCGTCCCTTGCTCTCTTCCTTGGTGTGCGTGCGGAAGTGCATGTGCGTCGAATTGAACCAGACGAAGAACGGTGTGTCGTCGTCGGCCTGGCGGCGGATGAAGTCCGATGCGGCATCGCGGAACTCCTCGTCGACCGACTCCATGCGCTTCTTCGTCAGTGGACCGGTGTCCTCGATCCGCTGCGCGCCATCCTCCTCGGCCCAGGAGTGGATGACGCCACGCGGGCGGAACTTCTCGCTGAACCCGGGGAACTCCTCGTCGGTGGGGTAGTCGGGATGCTCGGGCTCCTCCTCTGCATTGAGGTGGTAGAGGTTCCCGAAGAACTCGTCGAAGCCGTGCGCCGTCGGAAGGTGCTCGTCACGATCACCGAGGTGGTTCTTGCCGAACTGCCCTGTGGCGTAGCCGTGGTGTTTGAGTGCATCGGCGATCGTCGGGTCCTCCGGCTGGAGGCCGAGCTTCGCCCCTGGCATCCCGACCTTGGTCAGTCCTGTGCGGTACGGATTCTGCCCGGTGATGAACGCCGCTCGACCTGCGGTGCAGCTCTGCTCGCCGTAATAGTCGGTGAACTTCACGCCATCCGCGGCGATCCGGTCGATGTTCGGCGTTCGATACCCCATCACGCCGTCGGAGTATGTGCTCAGGTTGGTGATGCCGATGTCATCACCCCAGATGATGAGGATGTTGGGCTTCTCGGACATGGACGCTCCTTGGTTCGGCCGGTCGGATCGGGCGGATGCCCCGGCCGGATTCAAGCAGGCCTGGAACCGGAAAACCAGGAGGGGTCATTCATCTCGGGCGAGACGGAATCCGATGTGCGACATCCCGGTGTCCTCGGCCTGCGGCGATCGAGCGGCCGGCCGGAACCGTAGACAGTAATCCGGCGAGCACAGATGCGATCCGCCCTTGAGCACCCGCCGCGGGATGTCCGGGAATGCTTCCTGGGCGCTCGCTGCGGCAAGAAGGTTCGTGCGTTTGCCCGCATCGACCGGCTTGTCCGACAGCCGCAGGTGCCGAGGGGTATAGAAGTCGGAGGTCCACTCCCACACGTTGGCGATCATGTCGTAGAGCCCATAGCCGTTGGCCGGGTACGAGCCGACGGGGGCCGCATCGCCGACGCCCTGATTGTCGTAGGGGAAGTGCCCCAGCCAGGAGTTCGCCTGGGCGATGCCGTCCGGATATGCCTCCTCGCCCCACGCGAAGCGGGCACTGTCCACTCCGCCACGAGCCGCGTACTCGTGCTCGGCCTCGGTGGGCAGTCGCAGGCCGACCCAATCGGCGTAGGCGACGGCATCCTCGAATGCGATGTGCACGACGGGATGCTGCATTCGATCGTCGACTGAGGAGTCGGGTCCGAACGGGCGTCGCCAGCACGCACCGGGCTGCCAACGCCACCAGTTGCGCCAGTTGTGCAGATCCGTCGGTCCCGTCGTCGGCGTGAACACCATTGACCCGGGGACGAGTTCGGCGGGGTCCGCGCCGGGAAATGCAGCCGGATCGAGTTCCCGCTCCGCGACCGTCACGTAGCCGGTCGCCTCGACGAACTCCGCGTACTGCCTGTTCGTCACCTCGTAGCGATCGATGAAGAATGACGCGACTTCCCGTTCATGAACAGGCTTCTCATCCGGGTAGAACTCGTCCGAACCCATTCGGAACGTGCCGCCGGGGATGGGGACCATATCGCGGATGCTCGTCACGGCTTCAGCGTAGTGACGTGTGAGGCATTCTGAGGAATCAGACGAGAAGTTGGTGCCGCGCCAGGTCCCGGTACAGCGGCACCTGCTCGACGAGCTCGCCGTGCGTGCCCTGGCCGACCACTTCACCGTTCTGCAGCACGACGATCAGATCGCTGTCGACGACCGTCGACAGACGATGCGCGATCACCACGAGCGTGCGGTCGGCGGAGACGGCATCGATCGCCTCGCGCATGCGTTGTTCGTTCACGCCGTCGAGTGACGAGGTCGATTCGTCGAGCAGCAGGATCGGGGCCTCGGTGAGCAGCGCCCTGGCGATCGCGAGACGCTGGCGTTCACCGCCGGAGAGCATCACGCCGTCCTCGCCGACCGGAGTCTGAAGCCCCAGCGTGCCGCGATCGAGCACATCCCCCAGATTCACGGCGCGCAGCACGCGCTCGCAATCCGCATCCGTCGCATCAGGCGAGGCGAGGCGCAGGTTGTCGGCGAGCGTGCCTGCGAGGGTCGGGGCGTCCTGCTCGACGTACCCGAACTGCGCACGCAGTTCGGCGCGCGGATAGGTGCGGATGTCGTGACCGTCGAGGCGGATCGAGCCGCCCGTGGGGTCGTAGAACCGCTCGATCAACGAGAGGATCGTGCTCTTGCCGGCGCCGCTGGGACCGACGAGCGCGACGCGCGATCCCCGTGGAACGGCGAAGGAGACGCCACGGAGCACGTCCCGGTCGGCATGGGTATCAGCATCCGGGTCGCTCGTGCGGCGCTCGAGGTGCGCGTCGACGAGCACGGTGCGAGCCTCGGCCGCCGCCGCTTCGCGCGCGGCGACGACGGCGTCGGGATAGCGGAAGCGGACGTCTTGGAAAGAGAGCGCGGGGATATCGGATGCCGTGCCCGTGGCGTCGACCGGCACAGACGCGGCGATGACGGCATCCTCCTGGTCCTCGGTCGGAAGGTCGAGCACCTCCTGAATGCGTCCCAGCGCGCCGAGCGCCTGGTTCACCGAGGTGATCGCTCCGAACGTCGTCGCGAGCGGCATGATCAGCATGAAGAGGAACATCACGAAGGTGATGAGCGAAGCCACCGTGATCGCTCCGGCCGCGACGCGGAACCCGCCGACACCGAGCACAGCCAGCAGGGACAGCTGCATGGCGATGCCGGAGATCGGCACGACCAGTGCGGAGACCTTGGCGATGCGCACGCCGAGGCCGTACGCCTCACCGGCGAGCGTCGATACCGCTGCCGTCTCACGCTCCGTGGCGCCTGAGGCGCGCACGGTGCGGATCGATCCGACCGCGCGCTCGACCGCCGAGGCCAGCTCGCCGACTTTGACCTGCTGTGCGCTCGAGGCGGTGCGGATGCGCCCGCTCAGCATCACGACGACGGTGAGGGAGACTCCGACGACCACGACGATGAGCAGTAGCAGGATCGGATCGATGATCAGCATCGCGATCAGGGCTCCGAGAAACAGGATGGCGCTTCCGACCGCATCCGCAAGGCCCTGAGTGAGTACGGCGTAGAGGAGCGTCGTGTCGGTGCCGACTCGCGAGACCAGGTCACCGGTGCGGCGGGCATCGAACTCGCGGATCGGCAGATGCAGGATGCGTGCGATCAGCTGGCGGCGGCTGGAGTGCACGACCGCGGTGCCGGTGCGCTGGAGCAGATAGTGCTGATAGCCGGAGATGACGGAGGAGATGAGCACGAAGCCGACCAGCAGCCACACCAGCATCCCCAAAGTGCCGCCGGACTGCACGGCCGCGATCACCTGTCCGACCAGCAGCGGCTGAACGAGCGATGTCGCGGCACCGAAGATGCTGAGGATCGCCACGACTATCAGTGTCTTCTTGTGTTCGAAGAGGAAAGGAAGCAACTGGCGGAACGTGGCGCGCGGACCATCCTGCGGTGCACCGCGTCCGCGGCGGCGAGTGGGCGCCATGCGAGACATCTATGACCTCGATCTGAAGAAAAGGGTTACCTACGACCGTACTTCCTGTGGACGGCCTGCTTGGTCACGCCGAGGGCGCTGGCGATCGCCTGCCAGGAGTAGCCGGTGTTGCGCGCGCGGCGCACCTGCGCCTCCTCGATGCGCGAGATCTCGCGACGGAGTTCGGTCAGGCGGTGCAGCTCGGCGAGCGGCTCGCCCTGCGGGTCGAGCGCCTGTGCGGTGGGAATGCTCATGATCGTCAACATAACTTGACGCCGATGGGATGTCAACTCAAGTTGACGAATCCGGAGGCCTGCACCCATCGGGCAGAATGGCGGGATGCTCTCGAAGCTCGACCCAGGTGACCGTATCGCTGTCCTGTCCCCGTCCTTCGCCGCCCCCGCCGTCGCACCGGCGCTGCACGAGCAGGCGCTGCGGCGACTGACCGAGCTCACCGGACTCGTCCCCGTGGAGTACCCGACGACACGTGAGCTCGGGGCGAGTCCAGAGGCGCGCGCAGCCGATGTCAACGCAGCGTTCGCCGATCCGAGCATCCGGGCGATCCTGGCGACGATCGGCGGCGACGATCAGATTCTCGTCGTCCCGCACCTGGATGCTGCGCTCGCGCAGGCCGATCCCAAGCCGTTCCTCGGGCACAGCGACAACACGAACATCCTCAACTGGCTGTGGCAGCACGGCGTCCCCGGCTTCTACGGCGGCTCGACCGCCGTGCACCTCGGCCCTGGTCCCGCCGTCGATGACATCCACCTGCGCTCGCTGCGGGCGGCGCTGCTGGACGGCGGCGAGCTGGAACTCACCGAACCGGGCGAATCCGAAGACGTCGGCCGCCGGTGGGAGGACCACCGCGCCCTCACCGAGTACGGCGATCGCGCGCAGACGACGCCGTGGACATGGGGCGGGCCCGAGCGCCGCGTCGAGGGTCGCACGTGGGGTGGTTGTCTCGAAACCATCGACGGTTTGGCGTTCGCGGATCGCCTCCCCACGGCATCCGACCTCGACGGTGCGATCCTGATGCTCGAGACGAGCGAGGAGCGTCCGCCCGCGGGGTGGGTCGCCCGCTGGCTGCGTGGTCTGGGGGAGCGCGGAATACTCCAGGCCGCAGCGGGCGTGATCTTCGCTCGGCCGCCGGTGAGCGACTTCGAGTTCCACCCGTCCGAGAGCGAGGCGCAGGCGCTCCGCGACGCCCAGCGCGATGTCGTGATCGAGACGGTCGCGCGCTACAACCCGGATGCCGTGGTGTGTGTCGGGGTGCCATTCGGGCACACGCGGCCGCAGTGGATCGTGCCGTACGGCGGACGCATCATCTTGGACGGCGTCCGCCGCACGGTCACAGCCGACTACAGCTCGACGGCCGCAGCGAGTCCGAGGTCGTCTTCGTAGTCGTTGTCCTTCGTCTCCTTCGTCAGGATCAACGCGACGAAGGTGAGCACGCCCATCGCCGACAGGTACAGTCCGACGAGCCACGGCTCGCCCCCCGCGAACTCCCACAGCTTCAGGGCGATGAGAGGGGCGATCGCGGCGCCGAGGATCGAGGAGACGTTGTAGGCGATGGCGGAACCGGAATAGCGCACATTCGTCGGGAACAGCTCTGGCAGCATCGCACCCATCGGGCCGAATGTGATCCCCATCAGCATGAAGCCGAACACGAGGAATGCCTGTGTGAGCGCACCGGTAAACTGCGGGTCGATCTGCGGCATCAGGAAGACGTTGAAGGTGAGCCCGAAGACGATGATCGCTCCGGTGACCCAGAGCAGGAGCTTGCGACGCCCGATCGCGTCGGCGACGGGGCCGGAGAGCAGCGTGAAGATACCGAAGAAGACCACGCCGACGATCTGCATGAGCACGAAGTCGGTGTAACCGAAGCCCGCTCCTGGCACATCGGCGTCGGTCGCGGCCGTGCCGTATGCGAGCGTGAAGTTCGTCATCAGGTAGAACAGCACGTACGTGGCCAGCATGATGAACGTGCCGAGGATGAGGTGCTTCCAGTGGTGGCGGAACACGGTGGCAAGCGGCATCTTGCGGATGACGCCCTTCTGCTCCGCCCGCTTGAAGGTGTCGGACTCGACCAGCTTGAGCCGGACCCAGAGACCGATGATGACCATGACGGCGGAGAACAGGAACGGGATGCGCCAGCCCCAGGCGAGGAAGGCCTCCGACTGCAGCGAGGGGTTCTCTCCGTGCGGGAGTGCCCAGTTGATGCCGAGGAAGATGAAGTTCGCGATGATGAAGCCGAGGGGAGCGCCCAGTTGCGGGAACGATCCGTACCAGGCACGCTTGCCCTTCGGCGCGTTCTCGGTCGCGACGAGTGCGGCGCCGGACCATTCGCCACCGAGGGCGAATCCCTGAGCGAGACGCAGGATGAGCAGCAGCAGCGGCGCCACCCACCCGATCTGCTGGAACGTCGGCAGCAGGCCGATGATGAACGTCGCGATGCCCATCGTGAGGAGGGAGGCGACGAGCGTCGCCTTGCGCCCGTACTTGTCGCCGAAGTGCCCGAACACCATCGCACCGATGGGGCGGGCGACCATGGCCGCGCCGAAGACGGCGAAGGACGCCAGCAGCGACGCGGTGGCGTTGTCGCTGGGGAAGAACAGCACGGGGAACACGAGGACCGCGGCAGTGGCGTACGCGTAGAAGTCGTAGAACTCGATCGTCGTGCCGACCAGGCTGGCGAGAATGACGCGCGAGCGCGGATTGGCGGGTTTCACAGCGGTACTCATGATCTCCTAGCGTTCGGCGTGCTCATGACTGAGTGAGCACCCACGGGAGTTTACGCCTTCCTGAGCATTGCCTGTGTGTCATTCCTCGCGGTCGCCGAGCTCGAGGCCAGGAAGGAACTGCGCTCGCGGCTTCAGAAGATGTTCGAGCTCCAGCACGACGAGCCGGTTCGTTTCCCGCCGCGCCGCGGGTGCTGGGATGTACAGCGTGCGCTGCGGACCGTTTCGCCAGTAGCGGCCGAGGAAGAAGCCGTTCATGAACGCGTAGCCCTTTCCCCAACCCGCCGTGTCGAGGAAGAGATCGGACGCGTCCGGCAGCTCGAACTCGCCGATCCAGGCGGATGGTGCGGCGCCCGCCTCCGATTCCGCGGAGGCCTCGGTGTCGCGGGCGGTGATCACCGCGGCTGTCGCCGCGACATCCAGTGGCGTCGAGCGCCAACCGCGCAGCGGGTCGCCGTTGAGGAGCGGCGTGCCGATCAGACCCTTCTCCTCGCCGAGACGAGGTCCGTAGTTCACCCGACCCTGATCTTCGACGAGGATGCTGAGGATCTTGCCCGGTGGGACAGTGATGGTGTGATCGTGGCGAGTGCGGGCCAGGATGCCGATGCTCTGACCGTCGACGCGCACCCACGCGAGGTCGCGGGCATCTTCGACGGTCAGCGTCGCGGGCGCGGAGAGTTCGGGCAGCTCGACGTCATACCGCACGAGTGCACTCAAGTGCTCGAGCGCGTCGAACGTCGCGGGGTGCTCCGCGGACGCGGGGGCGGCGGTTCCGGCATCCGTCCACGTTCCGATGTTCCGCAGCGGCACCGTGAACGACGGCGCCGGTACGGCCGGTTCCGGCAACTCATCCGGCACTGGAGCGTGCTTCGCGATCACATCACGCAGCGCGTAGTACTTCTCGGTCGGGTTGCCGGCCTCGTCCAGCGGTGCGTCGTAGTCGTACGAGGTCACCAGTGGGAGATAGCGCCCCTTGTGGTTCGCGCCGTTGGTCAGGCCGAAGTTCGTGCCGCCGTGGAACATGTAGATGTTCACGGATGCGCCGGCCGCCAGGAGAGCATCGAGGTCTTCCGCGACGGTCGCGACTTCGGTGGTGTGGTGGACACCGCCCCACCAGTCGAACCAGCCGTCCCAGAACTCCGAGCACATGAGCGGACCGGTCGCCTGATGCTCGCGGAGCGTGGCGAGACGTTCGGGGATGCGCGATCCGAAGGACCCGGTGCGATGGAGCCCCGCGAGGCTGCCGTCCGCGAGCATCCGGTCGACTGGCTGGTCGACGGTCGTCAGCGGCACGCTGATGCCAGAGTCCTTCGTGATGCGCACGAGTTCTTCGAGGTACTCCCGGTCGGAGCCGTACGCGCCGTACTCGTTCTCGATCTGCACGAGGACGACAGGGCCGCCATGCTGGATCTGCCGCGGGGCCACGATCTCGTAGACGCGGCGGAGGTAGTCGGCCACATCGGCGAGGTACGCGGGGTCGGAAGTGCGCAGCGTGTTCTCGTCCGCTGCCAGCCAAGTGGGCAGGCCGCCGTTATGCCATTCGGCGCATATGTATGGACCCGGACGGACGATCGCATCCATCCCCTCCTCGCGCACGAGATCGAGGAAGCGCCCGAGGTCATTCCAGCCGGTGGCGTCCCATTCACCTCGGCGCGGCTCGTGCGCGTTCCATGCGACATACGTTTCGACCGTGTTCAATCCCATCAGGCGGGCTTTGCGGATGCGGTCCTGCCACTGGTCGGGGTGCACCCGGAAGTAGTGGATGGCTCCGGAGATGATCTGATGCGGCCGGCCGTCACGGAGGAACTCGGTGTCGCCGATGGAGAAGGTGCTCACGAACTGCGCTTTCGCTGGGAGGGGCGGGCGGGAAATCGATCCCGCCCGCCCCTGACTCTCTTACTTGTTGACGCTGAAGCCCTGGCTGTTGCCGTACTCGACCAGCGCGTCCTGCCAGGCGGTGAGACCTTCGTTGATATCGGTGCCGTTCTGGTACGACTGTCCTACGGTGTCGCCGAAGATGCTGTTCGAGTACACCTGGTAGGGCAGGTAGTTCCAGCCCTCGACCACGTCGTCGGCCGCAGCAGCGAGCACCTCGTTGATCTTCTGCCCGCCGAAGTACTCCGGCGCGTCGCTGAGGAACTCCTCGCTGGACAGCTCGGCGGTGGTCGACGGGAAGCCGCCGCTCTCGAGGAACGTCGAGATGCTCTCCTCGCTGTTGTTCAGCCACCACAGGAATCCGGCTGCGAGCTCGGGATTCTCGCTCTGCGTCGTGACTGCCTGGCCGCCGCCACCGTTCTCTGCGGTCGCCGGGGTGCCGTCGTAGGTCGGCATCGGCGCGACACGCCAGTCGCCTGAGCCGTCGGGGGCGCCGGAGATCAGGTTTCCCGGCATCCAGGCGCCGATGACCAGTGAGGCGAGGCTGCCGTCGCCGAGACCGCGGAACCACTCGTCGCTCCAGCTGCCGTAGGGGGCGACCAGGTCCTCCTCGACGAGGCGGTTCCAATTGTCCGCCCACTTCTTCGACCCGGCATCCTGCAGGTCGATCGTGACGTCGGTGCCGTCCGTCGTGAACGGCTGTCCGCCGGCCTGCCAGATCATGCTCGTTGCGAAGCCCGCATCGCCGGTGTCATTGGTGATGTACGCGTTCGGGTTCGCGGCGTGGATCGTCTTGGCGGCCTCGTAGTACTCGTCCCACGTGGTCGGCACGGCCACGCCGGCTGCATCGAAGACGGTCTTGTTGTAGAACAGCGCCATGGGGCCCGAGTCCTGAGGGAGCCCGTAGATCGCGTCGCCGTCGGTGACGGAGTTCCAGGTGGATGCCGTGTAGTCGTCCTCGAAGTCGGCGAAGCCGTACTGGGAGAGATCGACGAACGCCTCTGTGAGCGCGAACTGCGGGAAAGCGTAGTACTCGACCTGCACGACATCCGGAGCGCCGGAGCCCGCCTTGATGGCGTTCTGGAGCTTGGTGTACTCCTCGTTGTTCGTGCCGGCGTTGACGAGGTTGACCTTCACGTTCGGATAAGCCTTCTCGAACGCGGCGACCTGCGCTTCGGCCGACGGAGTCCACGACCAGTACGTGATCTCGCCGCCGGTCTCGAGGGCAGCTTCGACGGAGTCGAACGAGCCGTCGCCGGCTCCGGTGCCGCCTGTGTCGCCGGCTCCGGCGCTGCAGCCGGCAAGGGCGATGGCCGCCACGGTTCCGGCCGCGAGCGCCGTGAGTGCCCTGCGCTTCGCGGGTGAGGGAATGTGCTTCATTGCTGTGTTCCTTTCGGGTGATGCTGTGAGTGTTCGGGTGGTGCTCGTCGGCTGGTGCTACTGCTTTACGCTTCCGGCGGTGAGACCGGATTGCCAGAACCGCTGCAGGAGCAGGAACGCGATGACGATCGGGATGATCGTGAGCAGCGAGCCCATGATCACGAGGTTGTAGATCGGCTGTGACCCGGCGCCGATGGCCTGGTTGCTCCACTGGTTCAGCCCGACGGTCAGCGGGTACCAGGCAGGATCGGAGAGCATGATCAGGGGAAGGAAGTAGTTGTTCCACGTCGCGACGACGGTGAAGAGCGCGACGGTGACGATGCCGGGTGCGAGCAGGCGCATCGAGATCGTGAAGAACGTGCGGAACTCACCCGCGCCGTCGATGCGAGCCGCTTCCAAGAGCTCGGTCGGCACGGATTCGGATGCGAACACCCAGATCAGGTAGAGGCCGAAGGGGCTGATGAGCGAGGGGATGATCACCGCCCACGGTGTGTTCGTCAGGCCCAACTCGCTGAACAGCAGGAACGTCGGCACCGCGAGCGCGGTGCCGGGCACGGCCACCGCTCCGAGGACGACGGCGAAGACCGCGCGTCGGCCGGGGAAGCGGTACTTCGCGAGTCCGTATCCGGCCATCGTCGCGAGCAGCGTCGCGCCACCGGCCCCGACCACGACGTAGAGCAGCGTGTTGCCGAGCCAACGCAGGAAGATGCCGTCACGGTACGAGAACGTCGCCACGAGATTGTCGAAGAACGCGAAGTCGTCGGAGAACCACAGGCCGAAGGAGGAGAACAGTCCTGCCTGGGTCTTGGTGGAGCTGAACAGCAGCCAGACCAGCGGAACCAGTGTGTACAGCGCGTAGACGATCATCACGATCAGCAGCGTGTTCGACCTGCGCGGGTTCATCGGGTCATGGCGCTTCGTCGCCTGGCGGGTGAATGCGAGCGCCATCTCAGCGCACCTCCGTCTTCGAGCCGCGCAGCTGCACGACATAGGCGATCACGGCGGTGATGACGCCCATGATGATCGCGATCGTTGCTGCGTAGTTGAACTGCTGGCCGGCGAACGACAGGTTGTACGCGTACATGTTGGGGGTGAAGTACGTGGTGATCACGTTCGGCGCGAGAGGGCGCAGGATGTTGGGTTCGTTGAAGAGCTGGAAGCTGCCGATGATCGAGAAGATGCTGGCGATCACGAGTGCACCGCGGACGGAGGGGATCTTGATCGAGAAGATCGTGCGCCACGCGCCTGCACCGTCGAGCGATGCGGCCTCATACATATCGGTGGGGATCGTCTTCAATGACGAGTAGAAGATCAGCATGTTGTAGCCGACGAACTCCCAGGTGACGATGTTGCCGATCGAGACCAGCATCCACTCCTTGGCGAACGGCGTCAGCGCCTCGAATCCGAGGAAGTCGTTGACGTTCGCGGTGAGCCCGAACTGATCGCCGTAGATGTATCCCCACATCAGCACTGCGACGACGGCGGGAACCGCATAAGGCAGGAAGATCAGGATGCGGAAGAACGAGGCACCGCGCAGACGTGCGCTGTCCAGTGCGAGCGCCGCGCCCAGTGCAAGCACGAGCATGATCGGCACCTGGATCAGGAGGAAGATCAGGACGCGCCCGAATGCCTCCCAGAACTGCGGATCGGTGAGTGCGCGCACATAGTTGTCCACTCCGACGAACGCGGTCCCGCCGATGAGCTTCTCCTGGAAGAAGCTCAGGTACATCGCGTAGGCGAGAGGCGTGAGGAAAACAAGCGCGAACACGACCATGAACGGGCCGACGAAGGCCCATCCCTTCCAGTCGCGCTTCTCGCGGCGCCGGATGCCGGAGCGGCCGGGCGTCGCAGTGAAATCAGTCGTCATCGACGAGACCTTCTCTAGATTGTGCGCATGCCGCGCAATGTGTCAACGTCAACATATGCGACCGACTGCTAGTGTGTCAACGTCAACACATGAATGGATCGATGATCGTGTCCTCTGAGTCACCGGCAGTCCCGCAGCGGCGGAGAGAGCCGTCCATGGAGGACGTCGCGCGTGAGGCCGGTGTGTCCGGTCAGACGGTCTCCCGAGTGGTAAATGCACGCGGATACGTCGGCGCCACGACAAGGACGCGCGTCGAGCAGGCGATGCAGCACCTCGGATATCGGCCGAACAGCGCGGCCAGAGCACTACGTTCCGGGCGGTTCCGCGCCATCGGTGTGATCATGTTCTCGTTCAGCTCCTACGGTAACCAGCGCACGCTCGACGCGATCGCCGTCAGGGCGGCCGAGATGGGCTACGCGTTGACCCTCATCCCGGTGGAATCGAGTGCGCGCGAGACCGTTGCCGGCGCATTCCGAAGGATCGAGGAGCACGCGGTCGACGGCATCATCATCGTGATCGAGGCTCATCAGCTCGACGAGGCCGAGGTCGAGATGCCACACGGACTGCCTGTGGTCTTCGTCGACTCGAACCGGGGAACGAGCCATCCGTTCGTCGACACGGATCAAGCGCAGGGCGCGAAGCTGGCGACGGAGCACCTGCTCGACATGGGCCACGAGACGGTCTGGCATGTCGCAGGGCCGGCGAAGTCGTATTCAGCGGAACGTCGCCGCGAGTCGTGGCAGAAGACGCTCGAATCGAGGGAGCGGGCGGTGCCGGAGCCGATCCAGGGGGACTGGTCTGCCGCGTCCGGGTATGAGGCGGGCACTCGGCTGCGAGACATCGACGAGGTCACGGCGGTCTTCGCCGCGAACGACCAGATGGCGATCGGGGTCGTTCGTGCGTTCCGTGAGAGCGGACGGGACATTCCGGGCGACGTCAGCGTCGTCGGTTTCGACGGCTTGCCGGATGCCGCACAGCTTTGGCCGCCGTTGACGACTGTGCAGCAGCATCCGGAGAAGGTCGGTGCGCTCGCAGTGGACGCCCTGCTCGCCGAGCTCGGCAGCGGAGAGCGCACGCAGACGCCGCTGGTCGGCACCGAACTCATCATCCGAGAGAGCACGGCGCCGCCGCGCACGTCACGCTAGGTCGCGCGTCAGCGCCAGAGCAGAGCGATTGCGGCGTTCGTAACGGTGAGGATGCCGACGAGCCAGAACACCGCCGGCGCAACCGACGCTCCGCGCTTCTGCCGACTCAACCCGGAGCCGACCAGGGCGCCGATCGCCACCAGGATGACGAGCTTGGTGCCGATTTTCATGTAGTTCGGCTCGGCGCCTTCCGGCAGACCCCAAGGCGCAGCGAGGGCGAGTCCGGCGACTCCGGCGATAAGCAGCCCGTACTCCATGATCTTGCCGAACTGCTTCTGGCCGCCGAATGCCTGGACAGCCCAGGAACCGAACAGCACGGCGAAGCCGATGAGATGGACGAGTAAGACGACGTGACGCAGAGTCTCCATGCGGCTTACGGTAGCTCCGTCGTCGTCCCGCCGCTAGGTAGGTGAGCCTCAGCCCCGCAGGTCCCGGATGACAAGCGCCGTCCGCAGCGCGGCATCCGCCGCCTCTGCGCCCTTGTCTTCTTTCGAGCCCTCGATGCCGGCGCGATCCAGGCCTTGCTGCTCGTCGTCGACGGTCAGGACGCCGAAGCCGACCGGCTTGCCCGCGTCCAGCGCAACTCGGGTGAGACCGTCGGTCGTCGCGGCCGCCACGTACTCGAAGTGCGGAGTCCCACCGCGGATGATGACGCCAAGGGCGACCACAGCATCCGCACCACCGGCGAACGCCGCCTGCGACGCGACCGCCAGTTCGAACGATCCAGGCACGCGTACAAGTCGATGAGTCGCGTGCGCGGCGTTGAGCACGCGCTCCGCACCCGCGATCATGCCGTTCGTGATCACTTCGTGCCAGGTGCCGGCGATGATGACGACGTTCAATCCGGTCGCGTCGATCGGTTCGCCGGGTGCGGGGGCTCCTGCGCCGCTCATGCGTTGTCCTTTCCGTGGGCGAGCGCCTCGGCCAGTTCGGCTTCGCCGATGATGTGGCCCATGCGGTCGCGCTTGGTCTCGAGGTACTGGTGGTTGTTCGGTCCGACGCCGACGATCAGCGGCACCTGCTCCGCGACGTCGAGTCCGAGCTCGCGCAGCTGCTTCACCTTGTCGGTGTTGTTCGTCAGCAGACGCACCTTCGAGATGCCGAGATCGCTGAGGATGCCGGCTGCCGCCGCGTATTCACGGGCGTCTGCCGGAAGGCCGAGGGCGAGGTTCGCGTCGACGGTGTCGAGGCCATCCTCCTGCAGGCTGTACGCGCGCAGTTTGTTGATGAGGCCGATACCGCGACCCTCGTGACCACGCATGTAGATGACGACGCCGCCCTCCTTCGCGATCGCGTCGAGCGCAGCATCGAGCTGCGGTCCGCATTCGCATTTGAGTGATCCGAACGCCTCACCGGTCAGGCACTCGGAGTGCACGCGCACCAGGGCGGTCTCTTCGAGCTCGCCGGAGACGACCGCGATGTGATCAGTGCCGGTCACTCGATCCTTGTACGCGAGGAAGCGGAACGTGCCGTGGTCGGTGGGCACGGTGGCATCCGCTCGCAGGCTCACGCGACGCTTGCCTGCGCGTGAAGAAACGACCGGTCCGTCCTGCGGGTCGATCTTGTTGAGGTGCGCGATGAGCTGCTCGATCGTGATCACGGGCACACCGTCACGGGCACCGAGATCCTTGAGTCCCGGCAGACGCATCATGCTGCCGTCCTCGGCGACGACCTCTGCGATCGCGCCGACAGGCTGCAGGCCCGCCAGCTTCATCAGATCCACAGCGGCCTCGGTGTGTCCACTGCGCTCACGCACGCCGCCGTCGACGGCCCGGAGCGGCAGCACGTGGCCAGGACGGATCACGCTCGTCGAGGTGGATGCAGGATTCGCGAGCACGTTGAGCGTGTGCGCGCGGTCAGATGCGCTGATACCCGTCGTGACCCCCTCGGCCGCGTCGACGCTGACCGTGTACGCGGTCGATCGAGCATCCTCATTCGCCTCGACCATCGGCGGCAGGTTCAGACTGTCGGCGAGATCAGCGGGCATCGGCGCGCAGATGAAGCCTGAGGACCAGCGCACCGTCCACGCGACCCACTCGGGGGTGGCGAGTTCGGCCGAGAGGATGACATCGCCTTCGTTCTCGCGGTTCTCATCGTCGGCCACGATGACCGGACGGCCGGCTCGCAGCGACTCGAGAGCTTCTTCGATGGTGGCAAGGCTCATCGTGAGCCTCCTTCCGAGACAGCCCGGAACGCGAGCAGGCGCTCGACGTGACGGGCGAGGATGTCGGTTTCAAGATTGACGCGATCGCCGATGGTGCGGGATCCGAGCGTGGTGGCGACGAGCGTCTCAGGGATGAGCGAGATCTCGAACCATGCGGACTCGGCGGCGGCATCGCTGACCGCACTGACGGTGAGGGACGTCCCATCGACCGCGATCGAGCCCTTGTCCACGACCAGGGGAGCGAGATCCGCGGGCAGTGAGACGCGAAGCACGCTCCACTCGGCGCCGGGCCGTACGTCGATGACCTCGCCGGTGCCGTCGACGTGGCCCTGCACGATGTGCCCGCCCAGACGTGCGCCGACCGGCATGGCCTTCTCGATGTTGACGGCGGTGCCGACGGATGCGGTCGCCAGCGCCGACACATCGAGCGTCTGCTTCATCACATCGGCATCGAATGCATCTACCGTCGACCCGACAACGGTGAGGCAGACGCCGGAGACGGCGATCGACTCGCCGTGCACCGCATCGAGCGCGGCCTTCGGCGCACGGACGGTCAGTCGCCACCCGTCGCCGGCGGGCGCGATGGCGGCGATCTCGCCGATCTCCTCGATGATCCCAGTGAACATCAGCGGACTCCTTCGTTGTCGTCGGATTCGTCGTCGTCGGACTCGTCGTCTTCGAAACGGGCGATGGCCAGCATGTCGGCGCCGAGCGGCACCCATTCCTCGATCGTGAGGCGACGTGCGGCAGCGATCGTCGGCACGCCGATATCGGTGAGCGCGAGGCGGCCGCCGCCCAGCAGCACGGGGGCCACATACGCGAGCACGCGGTCGGCGAGGCCGGCGGTGATGAACGCGCTGGCGAGCGTGGGCCCGCCCTCGATGAAGGCGTTCTGGATGCCGCGCTCGTGCAGATCCGCGACCACCGAATGCAGGTCGTCGGTGTCGTAGAACAGCGCCTCGTGCGGGTGGCGGCGCACCGCGGCATCCGCCGGCGTCGCACGCGAGCCGATCACCACGGGGATCGGCTGATGCTCGTAGAGCATGTCGCCGTCACGTGCGGTGAGCGCGGGGTCGTCTGCGAGCACGGTACCGGTGCCCACGAGGATCGCGTCCGCCTCGGCACGGCGACGGTGCACATCGGCGCGCGCAGCGGGTCCGGTGATCCACTGGCTCGTGCCGTCGTCGGCGGCGGCGCGGCCATCCAGGCTCTGCGCCCACTTCACCGTGATGTGGGGGCGCCCCAGGCGCAGCGCGGTCAGCCAATCGGCGATCAATGCTCGAGCGCCGTCAGCCTGTTCACCGGCTTCGACCTCGACACCGGCGCCGCGCAGTCGCTGAGCGCCGCCACCGGACATGGCACCCGGGTCGTCAAGGGCGTAGATGACGCGCGAGATCCCGGCCTCGATCAGTGCGACCGCGCACGGGCCCGTGCGACCGGTGTGGTTGCAGGGCTCCAGAGTGACGACGGCGGTCGCGCCGCGTGCGTCGCCGTCGTGGAGCTTCGACAGGGCATCGACTTCGGCGTGCGGTGTGCCCGCCCCGTGGTGCCAGCCCTCGGCGATGATCTCGCCTGCGGGGGAGAGGATGACGGCACCGACCTGCGGATTGATTCCTCGCGGTCCGTGCGCTGCGAGTTCGAGCGCACGCGCCATCGCGCGGCGTTCCGCCTCGTGCACTGCCATCCGTCGTCCTTCTGCTTTCGCTCCGGGGATGCCAGACGGCGCGCTTTCGCGCATCGTGCTGCCTCCCTTCCGGACTAGTGAGATCTCTCTCACATCACCGTCGGTACCGGAATTCCACCGGATCGGCATCTCGGTTTCCCTCGACGCTCGCGGACTGTCACCGCCGGTTCGGATTCACACCGACCCCGGAGCACGTTGATGCTCAGTGTAGTCAACGCACGCACGAGCATTTCATTCCGTGACCTGCGCGACTACTTGAGCAGTCGCGACAGCCGTCGGTCGGCGAGCGGTTTGCCGCCGGTCTGGCACGTGGGGCAGTACTCGAGCGACCTGTCCGCGAAGAACACGCTGCGTACGGTGTCGCCGCACACAGGGCAGGCCTCGCCGCGGCGCGCGTGCACCTGCATTCCACCGCGCTTGGCATCCTTCAGATCGGCAGGTGGTTTGCCCGACGCTTCGGTCACCGCATCCGTCAGCGTCGTCCTCATCGCGTCGAACAACCGATCGACCTCGTCGTCGCTGAGCGTCGCTGCGATCGCATACGGAGACATGCGTGCTGCGTGCAGGATCTCGTCCGAGTACGCGTTGCCGATGCCTGCGATGACCGACTGATCCCGCAGCAGCCCTTTGATCTGCGTGCGGCGGCCCTCCAGCAACGCGGAGAACGCGGAGCGGTCGAACGACTTCTCCAGCGGATCGGGGCCGAGCCGTGCGATGCCGGGCACATCGTTCGGATCACGCACCACGTAGACCGCGAGCGATTTCTTCGTGCCGGCCTCCGTGAGATCGAATCCGCTGTCGTCGTTGAGCGCGACGCGCAGAGCGATAGGTGACTTGCCCGGCTTGATGAGCGTCGTCGGCAGCATCTCGTACCAGCGCAGCCAGCCCGCCTTCGCGAGGTGGAACACCAAGTGCAGGTCATCGCCGCAGGAGAGCAGAATGAATTTGCCTCGGCGCGTGGACGCCGTGATCTCTGCCCCGTGCAGGGCGGTCTCAGGCGGATCGTAGGTCTTCAGCGCGGCGATCGCGCCGACGTTCGTGCGCGTGATCGAGCGCCCGACAGCGCGCTCGCCGAGGAACGCGACCAGCCCCTGCACCTCAGGCATCTCCGGCATGTGCCCATCCTGCCACCCGCATCCGACACGCGGTGGTGCCTGCGAGAATCGATCTGCAGCACGAGACTTGGTTCAGTAGCGCCCGTCTCGTGCTGCAGACACCTTCTCGAGCCGCCTCACTCCAGAACGGACCACTCGACAGGGACGCGATCGTCGGTGGGCAGGAGCCCGGCGAACCAGCCGTCGTCGCGGCCGCGGGGGCTGGTGAGGGCTTGCCGCTGCAGGCCCTCGTATCGGAATCCGAGCGCACGCGCGGTGCGGGCGGAAGGAATGTTCCCCGCAACAGCGCGCCAGGCGATGCGTGCGAGATCGAGATCGGCGAACCCCCAGTCGATCACCGCGCGAGCGGCCTCGACCATGAAGCCCTGCCCACGCGCGCCACTCGTCGCCCAGAAGCCGATCTCAGCCGATCCACCGGTGGCGTGCGGCGCGATCTGATGCAGGCCGATCATTCCGATGAGAACGTCATCCTGGAAAACGCCCCACACGGTCTCTTCGCCGGATTCCCACCACTCGGCGACCCGCCTCACGAAGTCTTCGCCGTCCTCCCGCGTGTACGGGCTGGGGACCGTCGTCCAGCGCGGGATCTCCGGATCCTGGCACGCGGCCGTGATCGCATCGAGATCCGCCGCCGTCGGGGCACGGAGAACAAGGCGGTCGGTACGAAGGATGACGCGTTCCATTCCGAGATCCTATGGCCGAGCCCACGCCTGTGAAGAACAACCCTCAGTGTCGGTGGGCCGGACTAAGCTCATCAGGTGACTGTTCCGGGGATTCTGCGCGCCTTGGAAGAGGCGACTCTTTACCACGACGCCCTCACCTGGGCGCAGACCGATGCCGATCTCGGCCTTGTCGACGGCCTCGATGCCCCGACGATCGCTGGATTGCTCGACAAGCGTGCGAGCTCCGGCCATCCGGCGTCCCTTCTCGTCATCGCGCCCACCGGGCGCCGCGCGGAATCGCTTGCAGGGGCACTCGGCTCTTATGCGCCGAATGCCGAGATCCTGACGTTTCCCGCATGGGAGACACTGCCGCATGAGCGTCTGAGCCCGAGTCCTGACACGGTCGGGCGGCGCCTCGAGACACTCCGTCGCATCACCACCTGGGCCGGCGAGCGACCGCTCATCATCGTCGCCTCCGTGCGTGCGGCGCTGCAGCCGATCGCCGCGAACCTGGGCGACACCGCCCCACTCGCGCTCGTGCTCGGCGGCCGAGGACTCGAACTCGACGGTGCGGTCGAGCAGCTCGTCGAGCGCGCGTACTCGCGTGTCGACATGGTCTCGCGCCGCGGTGAGTTCGCAGTGCGCGGCGGCATCCTCGATGTCTTCCCGCCGACGTCCGAGCATCCGTATCGCGTCGAGTTCTTCGGCGATGAGATCGACCAGATCCGTGCGTTCTCCGTGGCCGACCAGCGCTCCCTTCCGGGCGACGTCGACCGTGTCGAGCTGCCGGCGACCCGTGAGCTCCTGCTCACCGCCGACGTGCGGGATCGTGCGCGCTCGCTGATCTCCGGTTTCCCCGCGATCGCCGGGATGCTGGAGAAGATGGCCGAGGGTATTCCGGTAGAGGGGATGGAATCGCTGCTGCCTGCGGTGTCCGGTCCGCTGAAGGCGCTCGCCGAGTACTTCCCTGAAGGCACCGCCGTCGCGCTCGTCGATCCTGAGCGCTCGAGCGCCAGGGCGCAGAGCCTCGGTGAGACGAACCGGGAGTTCCTCGACGCCGCATGGAGCGCGGCCACCTCTGGTGCTTCCGCGCCCATCGACCTCGGCGCCGGCGACTTCCTCAGCGTCGCCAGACTGCGCGAGATCGTGCGTGAACGAGACGGTGTCTGGTGGCGGTTCAGCCCGTTCGCGACCGACGATGACGACGCGGCCAACATCGACGCCTCGATCATCCCGTCATTCCACGGCAACGTCGACGGCGCGATCGATTTCGTCGAGGGGAAGCTCGCAGACGGATGGCGCCTCGTCATCGCGGCATCCGGTGCAGGCCTCGTCGACCGCGCGAGAGACGTGCTGTCCGACCGCGGCCTCGCCGCTCGTGTCGTCGATGCGCTCGTCGACGCTCCGGAGGCCGGTGTCGCGACGCTCGTGCTCGGCGCGCTCGAGTCGGGGTTCCAGGTGCCGGAGGCGAAGCTCGCGGTCCTCACGGACAACGAGTTCTACGGGCGCACGATCGGCGGTGACCAGCGGGTGGTGAAGAAACTCGCGTCGCGTCGGAAGAACGTCGTCGACCCCCTTCAGCTCAAGAACGGTGATTTCGTCGTGCACTCCACGCACGCGCATCGCGAAGTTCATCGAGATGACGCAGCGCGAGGTCTCGTCGGGCGGACGCAACGCCACCAAGACCATCCGCGACTATCTGGTTCTGGAGTACGCGCCGTCCAAGCGCGGCTATCCGGGCGACAAGTTGTACGTGCCGACGGACCAGCTCGATCTGCTCTCGAAGTACGTCGGCGGTGAAGCGCCCACGCTCTCGAAGATGGGCGGCAGCGACTGGTCGGCGGCGAAGGGCAAGGCGCGCCGCGCCGTGCGGGACATCGCCGTCGAACTCGTGAAGCTGTATTCGGCACGGATGTCGGCGAAGGGCTATGCGTTCGGCCCCGACACGCCCTGGCAGAGAGAACTGGAAGAGGCGTTCCCATTCGCCGAGACGCCGGACCAGCTGCAGACGATCGATGAGATCAAGGCCGACATGGAGCGACCGATCCCGATGGATCGGCTCCTGAGCGGTGATGTCGGCTTCGGAAAGACCGAAGTCGCGGTGCGGGCCGCGTTCAAGGCGATCCAGGACGGCAAGCAGGTCGCGATGC
Organism: Microbacterium murale; assembly: GCF_030815955.1. NCBI lineage: Bacteria > Bacillati > Actinomycetota > Actinomycetes > Micrococcales > Microbacteriaceae > Microbacterium > Microbacterium murale. The sequence goes on from NZ_JAUSXK010000001.1 coordinate 3,123,025, forward strand.
TCGTGCCGACGACACTGCTGGTGAAGCAGCACTTCGAGACTTTCGCCGAGCGCTTCGCCGGATTCCCGGTGAAGGTGCGGGCCCTGTCGCGCTTCCAGACCGACAAGGACGCTCGCCTCACTCTCGAGGGGCTCCTCGACGGCTCGGTCGACATGGTGATCGGCACCCACCGCATCCTCACCGACCAGATCATGTTCAAGGATCTCGGGCTTCTCATCATCGACGAGGAGCAGCGCTTCGGCGTCGAGCACAAGGACAAGCTGAAGAAGCTGAAGACGAACGTCGACATCCTCGCGATGAGCGCCACACCGATCCCGCGCACGCTCGAGATGGCCGTCACCGGCATCCGCGAGATGTCCACACTCGCCACGCCGCCGGAAGACCGGCATCCGATCCTCTCGTTCGTCGGTCCGCGCAGCGACAAGCAGATGGCGGCGGCCATCAGGCGCGAGATCCTGCGCGAGGGACAGATCTTCTTCGTCCACAACCGGGTGCAGTCGATCCAGCGGGTCGCTTCGGAGCTGGCCGAGCTGGTGCCGGAGGCACGCATCGCGGTCGCCCACGGACAGATGGGCGAGCACCAGCTCGAGCAGGTCGTCGACGCCTTCTGGGAGCGCAAGTTCGATGTGCTGGTGTCGACGACGATCGTCGAGACGGGGCTCGACATCTCCAACGCCAACACCATCATCATCGACAAGGCGGACAAGTACGGCCTCAGCCAGCTGCACCAGCTGCGCGGGCGGGTCGGTCGTGGGCGCGAACGCGCCTACGCCTACTTCCTCTACGACGACTCGAAGCCGCTTTCGGAGACTGCGGCCGATCGGCTGCAGACGATCGCAGTGAACAATGACCTGGGCAGCGGCATGCAGGTGGCGTTGAAGGACCTCGAACTGCGTGGCGCCGGCAACATGCTCGGCGGTGAGCAGGCCGGACACATCGCCGGTGTCGGCTTCGACCTCTATCTGCGCATGGTCGGCGAAGCCGTGGCGACTTTCCGCGGCGAGGACGTCGAGACAGGCGACGAGCTCCGGATGGAACTGCCGGTCGACGCGCGCATCCCTGAAACCTACATCGACAGCGAAAGGCTGCGCCTCGAGGCCTACCAGAAACTGTCGGCCGCGGCCGCCGCGACGGCGAAGGACGACGCGATCGACCTCGTGATCGAGGAGCTCACCGACCGTTACGGAACGCCGCCTGAGGAGGTCGACGGTCTGTTCGCGATCGCGCGCCTGCGTCGACGTGCCGCGAAGGCGGGACTCAAGGATGTCGTGGCGATGGGTTCGAATCTCCGGGTGGCGCCGGCCCGCCTCGAGGATTCGATGAAGGTGCGTCTGCAGCGCCTGTACCCCGCGGCGAAGCTCGTCGGCGGGGGAGAGGCGCTGGTCGTGCCGCTGCCCCGCCCGAGCGGCGAAGCGCCGACGGATGCGGGTCTGCTGGAGTGGGTCGCGCAGCTGTTCACCGCGCTGTTTCCCGAACCGGTCAAGGCCGGATCGGCGCCCGCCGCCTCCTGATCGCCTGAGCACAGCCTCGGATCTCGCATCCGACACGCCGGGATGCGGACGGGTGCTGCGGCGCGTCGGCTCGCGCGTCCGAAGTCGTGCACGGTCACCGCGTCGGCTGATGTGTTGCGGAGCGGACTGAGAGACTGTGCGGTATGGCTGAATTCGAAGAACTCATCGAGCTGGGTTCCGCTGCCGACGTCACGGGATGGGGTTTCGACTGGGTCGCGGATCGTGCGACCGAGGAGCGTCCGCCGTGGGGATACGCCAGGCTGCTCGCCGAACGGCTGAGGACCGCGTCGGCCGCACTCGACCTCGACACCGGCGGCGGCGAGGTGCTGGCGGAGGCGGACACGTTCCCGCCGGTGGCTGTCGCCACCGAGTCCTGGGCGCCGAACGCTGCGCGGGCGACTGCGCTGCTGTATCCCCGCGGGGTCGTCGTCGTGCGCGCCGAGCAGGATGGTCCGCTGCCGTTCGCCGACGGGGCGTTCGACCTCGTGACGAGTCGGCATCCGGTCGCTCCGCGCTGGGCGGAGATCGCGCGGGTACTGCAGACAGGGGGATCGTACTTCGCCCAGCACGTCGGACCTGCGAGCGGGTTCGAGCTCATCGAGTTCTTCCTCGGCCCACAGCCGGAGGCGCGGCGAGGGCGTCACCCTGACGATGAGGTCGCCGCCGCGGAGGCGGCGGGACTCGAAGTCGTCGATCTGCGCGAGGCAACGCTGCGGATCGAGATCTTCGACATCGCCGCCGTGGTCTACCTGCTGCGGAAGCTGGTCTGGTGGGTGCCGGGTTTCACGGTCGAGCGGTACCGCGAACGGCTCGCGGAGCTGCATGAGCTGATCGTCGCGGACGGGGCGTTCGTCACGCACTCCACGAGGCACCTGATCGAGGCGCGCCGATCCGGGTGAGATTGCCGAGCAGCGCAGCCGGGCGTGGGGCTACGCTGGCCGCATGCTGTACGAGCACCTCGGGGCCCGGCCCCGGATCCATGAGACCGCTGTCATCGCTCCCACTGCCGTCGTCTCCGGCGACGTGGAGATCGGTGCGGACTGCCAAGTGCTTCACGGCGCCGTGATCACTGCGGAGGGCGGTCCGATCACACTGGGTGAGAACGTCATCGTGATGGAGAATGCGATCGTGCGCGCCAGTTCTGCGAACCCCGTGCACGTCGGCGACCACGTGCTGATCGGCCCAGGGGCATCCATCTCCGGCGCCGTGATCGGGAACGAGGTGTTTCTCGCCACAGGAACGCGCGTATTCAACGGTGCGCACATCGGCGATCGCGCCGAGGTGCGGATCAACGCCGTCGTGCATTTGCGTACCACTCTGCCGGAGGACGCCATCGTGCCGATCGGGTGGGTCGCCGTCGGTGATCCGTTGCTCGTCCTCCCACCCGACAGGCATGAGGAGATCGCCGCCGCGCAGCGGGAGCTCGACTTCCCCGGCTACGTGTTCGGGGTGGATCGCGATACCCCTGACGTCATGGTGCAGCTCACGGAGCGCTACGGTCGTTCACTGGCACGGCACGCTGACGATCGGCCTGCTTGAGAACTGCCCCCAGCCGCAGCCGCTCGCACATTCGCAGTTGTGCGCGTCATTCGCAGGAATTCGTCGAAAACCTGCGAACGAAGCGCACAACTGCGGTTGAACGCACGGGGACGAAGCTCAGATGACGCCCTGAGCGAGCATCGCCGTCGCGACCCGCTGGAAGCCGGCGATGTTGGCGCCGGTGACATAGTCGCCCGGCACCTCATACTTCTCGGCGGCCTGGAACGCGGCGTCGTGGATGTCGGCCATGATCTCGCGCAGCTTGTTCTCGCTGTCGCCGAAGCTCCAACGCTGGCGCGACGCGTTCTGGCTCATCTCGAGCGCAGACGTGGCGACGCCGCCGGCGTTTGCCGCCTTACCCGGCGCGAACAGCACGCCCGCCTGCTGGAACGCGGCGACCGCGTCCGGCACGCAGGGCATGTTGGCGCCTTCGGAGACGGCGCGCACGCCGTTCGCGATGAGGGCCTCGGCGTCGGCGAGGCTGACTTCGTTCTGGGTGGCGGAGGGAACCGCGATGTCGACCGGAACCTCCCACACGCTTCCGCTCTCGACGAAGCGCGCACTCGCGCGTCGGTTCGCGTATTCGACGATGCGGCCGCGCTCGACCTCCTTGATCTGTCGCAGCAGATCGAGGTCGATACCGGCGTCGTCGACGACGTACCCGGAGGAATCGGATGCCGTGACCGCCGTCGCACCGAGCTGGGTGGCCTTCTGGATGGCGTAGATCGCGACGTTGCCGGAGCCGGAGATGCCGACCCGCTTTCCGTCGAGCGACTCGTTGTGCACGGCGAGCATCTCCTGCGCGAAGAACACCGCACCGTACCCGGTGGCCTCGGTGCGCACCTCTGCGCCACCCCAGCCGGTGCCCTTGCCGGTGAACATGCCGGACTCGTGGCGGTTGGTGATCTTGCGGTACGAGCCGAACAGATACCCGATCTCGCGGCCGCCGACGCCGATGTCGCCCGCAGGCACGTCGGTGTGCTCACCGAGGTGCCGGTACAGCTCGCTCATGAACGACTGGCAGAAGCGCATGACCTCTGCATCCGAGCGGCCATGCGGATCGAAGTCCGACCCGCCCTTGGCGCCGCCGATGCCCTGGCCGGTGAGCGCGTTCTTGAAGATCTGCTCGAAGCCGAGGAACTTGATGATCGACAGGTTCACCGAAGGGTGGAAACGCAGTCCACCCTTGTAGGGGCCGAGCACCGACGAGAACTGGATGCGGTAGCCGCGGTTGACCTGCATCTTCCCTGCGTCGTCCACCCACGGAACACGGAACATGATCTGGCGTTCCGGCTCGACGATGCGATCCAGGATGCCGGCCTCGACGTACTCCGGGTGCTGCTCGAGAACGGGGGAGATCGTGCCGAGCACCTCGTGCACTGCCTGCTGGAATTCAGGTTCGTGCGGGCTGCGGGCCAGTACCGTGTCGAACACGGGCTGTACCGACGCGGTGAGCGGGTGGAAATCAGTGTGAGTTGCGGTCACGCGGGACGGCTTTCTGAAGAGTGTGGCTGAGGCGGCGATCGTGTCGCGTGAGAGGGCGTGCCGGGTCGGGCACGAGTTCTCACTTTACCTCGCAGCGTTTGTGAGGCCTGACACGAGCGACGTCATGCGAATTCGCCCGGGGTCACCCGGTGTTCTGCAGGCCGGCGGCGACCCCGCTGACCGAAAGCAGCAGCAGTCGACGCTGTTCGTCGTCTGCCCCTGAGCCGGATGCCGTCGAGCGAAGCTCGCGCAGGGCACGCAGTTGCAGCAACGACAGCGCGTCCACATACGGGCTACGCAATGCGACGGCTCGCTGCAGGATCGGCTTGTTCTCGAGCAGTCCGCTGCCGCCGGTGAGACGGATGACCCATTCCTTCGTCAGGGTGAGCTCGTCGAGCACCAGTTGCGCGAGATCGTCGCGGTCGCCGAGAGCGAGGTATCGACGTGCGATGCGCTCGTCGGTCTTGGCCAGGCTCATCGCGACGTTGTCGACCATCGTCTGGAGCAGCGGCCAGTCGCGATAGGCGTCCTTGAGGAGTGCTTCGTCTCCGACGCTCTCGAGAGCCGTTCCGAGTCCGAACCAGCCGGCGAGGTTGATGCGCGCCTGCGTCCAGGCGAAGACCCAGGGGATGGCGCGGAGGTCTTCCAGCGATTCCACCGAGAGGCCGCGGCGTGCGGGGCGCGAGCCCAGCGCGAGCAGTCCGATCTCTTCGAGAGGCGTGACGGTGGCGAACCATGGTGCGAAGCCCTCGGCCTTGACGAGGGTGAAGAACTTCTCGCGTGAGGTCGCGTCCATCACCCGTGCGACCTCTGCGAAGCGCGTCGCTGCACTGCTGGTCCGCTGTTCGACACCCGGCGAAGACGCCAGCAGAGTAGCGGCGGCGACCTGATCGATGTGTCGCATCGCGATGGCCGGCTCCCCGTACCGCGCGAAGATCGTCTCGCCCTGCTCTGTGAGCTTGAAACGTCCGTCGACGGAATGCGGCGGCTGCGCGAGGATCGCGGAGTTCGCCGGGCCTCCGCCTCGTCCGAGCGCGCCGCCCCGACCGTGGAAGAGCGTCAGCGCGATACCGGCATCCTTCGCCCAGAGGGCGATCTTGGCCTGCGCTTCGTACAGCGCGAGGTTCGCGGCGACAGGGCCGACGTCCTTCGACGAATCGGAGTATCCGAGCATGACCTCGAGCCGATTGCCGGTGGCAGCCATGCGTGCCCGGAACTCCGGGTAATCGACGACTTCCGCGAGGATCTCCGGCGCGGCCTGCAGATCGGCGAAGGTCTCGAACAGCGGCACGACGTCGAGCACCGGCACGTCATCGCCCAGTGCATGGCGCGCGAGGCGGTGCACGTTCGCGAGATCTTCGGCAGACTGCGTGAACGACACGACGTAGCGGCCGGCCGCGCGGGGTCCGTAGGTGCGCTGGATGTCGGCGATCGCACGGAAGACCTCGAGCACCTCGAGCGTCTTCTCGCTGAGCTCTGCACCGGCATCGAGCTCGGCCAATGCCTCGCGGTGCACCTGCGAGTGCTGACGCACCTCGAGTTCGGTGAGATGGAAGCCGTAGGTCTCGACCTGCCAGATCAGATGCTGGATGCCGCCGAACGCGTGCCGGTTCGCGCCGGACGCGGCCAGCGAGTCCTGCACGGCACGCAGGTCGGCGAGCAGGTGCTCCGGGTCGTTGTAGGCGCCGGGGCCGCCCAGTCTCGTCTGCGCGACTCTGTTCGCGAAAGCCAGCAGAACGCGGCGGTGCGGTTCTTCCGGCGACCGGGCCGCGATATCCGCCGCAGTGGCCTCATCCGTGTCGACGAACGCCTCCCACAGAGCCACGACAGCGGTGCTGGGCGGAGTGCCCTCGGCATCGAGCGTGAGACCGCGGCCGATGCGCTCGATCGCACGTTCGAGGCCGCGAAGCACATGGTCGGACGCGATCTGCGCCGCTTCGCGTGTGACGGATGCCGTGACGAAGGGGTTGCCGTCGCGGTCGCCACCGACCCACGAACCGACCCTCACGAACGCGGGAACGACAGGGGCGCTCGCCCCGGAGTCCTCGCCGCGCAGAGCATCATCGATGCGGCGGTAGACGTGCGGAACCGTGGTGAACAGGGTCTCGTCGAACACCGACATGACCGTGCGCACTTCGTCGGTGGGCGAAGGCTTCTGCGCGCGCAGCGGCGCGGTGCGCCAGAGCGTATCGACCTCCTCGAGCATGCGCCGGTGCGCGCGGTGCTGTTCTGCGCCGCCGTCGCTCGCGCCGTCGTGCTGCGTGAGGAGCTCGGAGAGCCGACGGATGCTGGCGGAGACCGCGCGACGTCGAGCCTCGGTGGGGTGAGCCGTGAACACCGGATGGAAACGCAGGTCCTTCAGGCGCCGGGTGGCCTCTTCATCGCCGATCTCCCGGCGCAGCTGCGCGTATGCGGTGGCGACCGTGTCCACCGCATCCTCGCGTCCAGGGTGGCCTGCGCGCTCGCGCAGGATGCGCACGCGCTGGTGCTCCTCGGCGAGATTCACCAGATGGAAATAGCACGTGAAGGCGCGCGCGACCTCGTCGGCCCGCTCGACGGTGAACGAATCAGCGATCTCGCTGGCGCGCTCGAATGCGTAGACGCTCTCGTGTTCGTACGCCTGGATGGTGGCCAGCCGCAGCCGCTCGACGTCTTCGAACAGTCCGGCGCTGCCGCATTCGCGCAGCACCTGACCGAGCAGGGCGCCGAGCATGCGGACATCGGCACGCATCTCGTCTGGGATCCCGCGTCCGGCTTCGAAACGACCGATGACGCGGATGGCCTCTGTGTTGGTGGGCTCAGGAGTCACCATTCGAGGTTAGCCGCGGGCGAGGGGCGCTCCTGACCACGTGACGGCCCGAGACGACGCGGATCGCAGGCATAGCATGGGAGCGATGTCTGATTCCAAGAACCTTCTGCGCAGCCAGCAGTTCCCCGCAGTGCTCCTGCTCCTGGCGGCGGCGCTGGGCCTGCTGCTGGCGAATCTGCCGACGTACGGACCGATCGACGCGGCGCTCGGATTCCACATCGCGGTACCCGGCGTCGGAATCGACTTGTCTGTCGCGCACTGGATCTCGGACGGCCTCCTCGCGATCTTCTTCTTCGTGGTCGCGATGGAACTGCAGTACGAACTGACCAGGGGGGAACTGAATTCCTTCCGCAAGGCGGTGCAGCCCGCGATCGCCGCCGCCGGCGGGGTGATCGTCCCGATCGTCATCTACCTGATGATCGCCGGGGGAGAGCAGACCGCATCGGGCTGGCCGATCCCGACCGCGACCGACATCGCCTTCGCGCTCGGAGTGCTCGCGGTGTTCGGCAAGGGCCTGCCGGCCGCCGTGCGGGTCTTCCTCCTCGCGCTGGCGATCCTCGACGACATTATCGGCATCATCTTCATAGCGGTGCTCTTCGCGCACGACCTGAACTGGCTCTACCTGGTGATCGCGCTGGTCGGCGTGGTCGTGTTCGGCGCGCTGGCGCGCCAGCTGCCGACCGAGCGCTCCTGGCCGATCGTCACCGCGATGATCGTCGTGGGCGCGCTCGTGTGGGGTCTGGTCCTTCTGTCGGGGATCCACGCCACCATCGCCGGCGTGATGCTGGGCCTGGCCATGACGCAGTCGCCCGCGATGCAGACGCGGTATGCGCTGGAGCCGTGGGTGAACGGCGCGATCCTGCCGATCTTCGCCTTCACGGCCGCATTCGTCGTCATTCCCGCTGTCTCAGCTTCGGAGCTGTCGCCGGCGTTCTTCGGCATCGCGATCGCGCTGCCCGTCGGGAAGATCATCGGGATCATGACGTTCGGTTGGCTCGCTATCCGGCTCGGGTCACGGGGGAAGAAGCCGGCGTTGACCATCGTCGACCTCCTCGCGGCCGGGACGCTGGGTGGTATCGGGTTCACGGTGTCGCTGCTCCTGGCCAACCTCGCCTTCACTGACGATGCCGGCATCCGAGATCAGGCCATTCTCGGTGTGCTCGTGGGGTCGTTGATCGCCGTTGTCCTGTCCGGAATCGTCGTCTCGTGGCGGGCCGCGTGGCACCGCCGCGCGGCGGCCGTCGGCACCTGATCTCTGAATCGACGAGGGAGCACCATGACAGAGCATCCTGATCCGCTGAGGGCGGCGGTCGAGACGATGCGCGCCGTTCGGGAGAGATGCGTGTGGTCGCAGCAGATCACTCATCGTGATCTCGTGCCGTACCTGATCGAGGAGTCGCATGAGGTGATCGACGCCGTCGAGGACGGCTCCCGCGCGGATCTTCGCGAGGAGCTGGGAGACCTGCTCTGGCAGGTGCTGTTCCATGCGGCGATCGCGGCCCAGGACCCGGATGACCCCTTCGACATCGACGATGTCGCCGAGACGCTGACGGAGAAGATGGTGCGTCGGCATCCGCATGTCTTCGGCGACGAGGTGGCGAACACTCCCGAAGAGGTGCTCGTGCACTGGAATGCCGCGAAGGCCGCAGAGAAGCGCACTCGCACCAGCGTGCTCGACGGCGTGCCCCGGGGGATGCCGGCGCTCGCGCTCGCACAGAAAGTGCTTGGTCGGGCGGCGCGGGTCGGGGCCGGCGACGACGTCGCGCTCGCCGCTCACGATGCCGCCGAGGTCGGGGCAGCACCGGAATCCGAGGAGGAGCTCGGTGACCTGCTGCTGATGCTCGCAGCCACGGCCCGGGAGAACGGCTGGGATGCCGAACGCGCACTGCGTGAGCGCCTGCGCCTGCTCGAGGACGACGTCCGCACGGCTGAGGGCGGCTGAACACGCCTATCCATCGGGAAACCGGGATGATCCGGCGTGTCGGTGGCGCGTCGCGCGCTGACACGCCACCGACACGCCACACGGTCTGGGTTTTCCCCACTGGTGCGTCATGAGGCGCATCGGCGACGTTGCCGATCTGGAAAGCCTGCAAGACCTGGAAAGATAGACGCGTGGCTACTGTGAATGCGCCGCGCGGTATGCGCGACATCCTCCCCGCCGACAAGGCGCGCCGTGAACGTGTGCTCTCCGGCATCCGCGAGCGCTACCTCGCTCATGGGTTCGACGAGATCGAGACCCCGGCGCTCGAGGAGTACTCGCGTCTGCATTCCGGCATGGGGGGCGACAACGAGAAGCTCGCCTACAACGTGCTGCGCAGAGGACTGGATGCCGACGCGATCCGCGAGGGCGCAGAAGACGCAGCCGCGCTCAGCGACCTCGGCCTGCGTTATGACCTCACGGTGCCGCTCGCCCGGTTCTTCGTGAGCAACCGCGGACAGCTTCCCGGTGTCTTCCGCTCCATCCAGATCGGCCCTGTGTGGCGGGCTGAGCGTCCGCAGAAGGGTCGATACCGCCAGTTCGTGCAGTGCGACATCGACATCATGGGCGACGATTCCTCGCGCGCCGAAGCCGAGCTGATGGTCGCCTCGCTCGACGCCGTCGACGCGCTCGGTCTCGAGGGCGCGAATGTGCGCATCAACGACCGTCGCGTGCTCGATTGGATGCTGGATGCCTTCGGGTTCACCGCCGACGAGCGACCCGGCGTGCTGATCACGATCGACAAGCTCGACAAGATCGGCCCGGACGGGATCGTCCAGGAACTGCGAGATCGCGGTGCCACAGCATCCGCGGTCGACGCCTTCGAGACGTTCCTGCGCCGCCCGCAGACCATGGAACTCAATCCGTTCGGCGAACGCCAGATCCGCAAGGCGCTGCCGGAGAACGCTCCGGATGAGATCGTCGGACACCTCGTCGGGATCGGCGAGGCGGTGGCGGCCGGACGCGGCATCGAGGGGGACATCCCCCTCGTCTTCGACCCGTTCCTGGTGCGGGGGATGGGCTACTACACCGGCACGATCTTCGAACTCGCGCATCCGTCAGTGCCGTATTCACTGGGCGGCGGCGGGCGATACGACGGCATGATCGGTCGGTTCCTCGGCCAGCAGGTGCCTGCAGTCGGCTTCTCGCTCGGGTTCGAACGCCTCGTCGACCTCGTCGACCTCGGAGCGGATGCTGATGCTCAGGCCGTCGTGCTCGTGCATGACGCCGATGTGCCGGTGTCAGAGCTCGTCGCGCACAAGGCTGGGCTGATCCGTTCGGGCTCACGCGTGCGACTGGAGCGCAGGGTGAAGAACTTCAAGGCGCTGCTCGAGCGCTCTGCCGCCGACGGGTACACCGCGTTCGCGACGGTCTCCGCCGGGGCCGAACTCGGGTCGTTGGAGATCAAGCCGCTCACCTGAGCTGGTCCTCTCGGCACACCTGCACGTCAGAAGCACGGATGCATGGCGAAACTACGGCGTTTCGCCATGCATCCGTGCTTTCCTCCAGCCATCTGTCCGCGTTTCCGAGCCGGCGGGTGGCGTTCACGCCGCGTTCATGCTCGCGCGGTGGAATGGTGCTCATGGCCCGGGTGCGCACCTCGATCGCCGTGGCGACGGCGGTCGCATCGGCGATCGTGCTGGGAGGGCGTTCGCTGCTCGCCCATCAGGCCGCGATCGCGCGGCGGCGCATCGGAAAACCGCTCGGAGAACAATCTCTGGTCGCCGACCGCGTGTGGAAGCGCTCACTCGAGGGGCGGCCGATCGAATTGCTGCTGATGGGGGACTCCCTCGCGGCGGGCCTCGGCGCAGAGCACCGCAAAGAGACGCTCGGCGGGCGGGTTGCCAAGGGCTTGGCGAAACGGATGCAGTCTCCTGTGCGGCTGCGGACCGCGGCGGTCGTCGGTTCTGAGTCGTCCGCGCTCGCCGGTCAGCTCGACGCGCTCCCTGATGACTATCGGGCCGACGTTGCAGTGATCGTGGTCGGTGGGAATGACGTGACCCATACGATCTCGCCGTCCGCGGCGGCCGAACGATTGGAACAGGCGATCATCCGGCTCCGCGCCACGGGCGCCGCGGTCGTCATCGGCACCTGCCCGGACCTCGGCACGCTGCAGCCGGTGCCGCAGCCGCTGCGGGCCCTGCTGTCGCGGATGTCGCGGCGGCTCGCCCTGGAGCAGACGAAGGTCGCGTGGCGCACAGGGGCCGTTCCTGTCGACCTGCGACAGGTTCTCGGCCCGACATTTCACGATCAACCCGAAGACATGTTCAGCCTCGACCGGTTCCACCCCAGCGCTGCCGGCTATCGCGCCACAGCCGACGCCCTGCTGCCGGCGGTGCTCACAGCACTCGAGTCGCGCGCCGCACTCACCCCTCTGGCTGATTCCCGCTGAACGAGGCCGCCCACGCCTCCACGCGCTCGGCGCTCTCAGCCGGAGACAGGTCCTCGACGCGGCTCATCAGCGACCAGCGCACGCCGAAGGGATCGCGGATGCTTGCGAAGCGATCTCCCGAGACGAAGTCGGACGGCGCTTCGCGCACGGTCGCTCCGGCAGCCTCTGCGCGCGCACAGACCGCGTCGACGTCGGGCACGTAAAGGCCCAGTGAGTAGCAGTCGCTCTCGCCGGCTGGTGGGGGAACCAGGTGGTAGTCCGGGCTGGGCTCACCGAGCTGGAGCAGTCCGAATCCGAAGTCGAGATCCGCATGCACGACGACTCCGCCCATCTCCGTGACGTCGATGACCGTCGCGCCGAAGACGTCTCGGTAGAACCCGATCGCGTCGGCCGCCCCGACGATCGCGAGGAACGGGGTGAGAGAGGTCGCGTTGTTCGGGCGGCCGTTCGTGGTGTGGATGCCGGTGAGGGCTGATGTCGTGTTCATGCCTTCACGCTACGAAGCGCGCGCAGGGTGGTGCTTGGAGATTCACGACAAGATGTCGGATGCCGTGACTATCGTCAGAGCATGATCGACGCTCAGCGGGGGATCCTGTACCCGGCCCGGATGCCGGATTTTCACCGATTGCCACCGCCGACTCAGGCCGGGGAGCTCGTCGAATGGTTCTGGGTCCCGGAGTGGAGCATCGAACCCGGTCGCACATCACGTCAGCATGTCGTCGCCTATCCCGCGCTCAACCTCGTCGTCGATCCTGGAGGCGTCGAGCTCGTCGGCGCTTCCACCACGGCGACGCATCGAGATCTGGTCGGTCGAGGGTGGGCGGTCGGCGCGCTGCTGAAGCCCGCATCCGTGGCGGTGCTCGTCGATGATCCTTCGGTGCTCCGCGACGACTCGACGCCGTTCGACGCTCCTGATCTGCTCGCCGCTGTGAGACAGGCGATGGAATCCGGTGACGACTCGCGTCGCGAACGTGCGGCGCTGGTGTTCTCAGAGTGGCTCATCGAGAAGGTCGGACTGGTGGGGCCGGCAGCGCGGCAGGCCAACGAGATGGCGACACTGCTGATGGCGGATGCCGCGATCACGCGCGCGGAGGATGCGGCGGTGCGCCTGTCCATGTCAGTGCGCACGCTGCAGCGTCTGGCACATCGGCACGTGGGCCTGCCGCCTGCCGCGATGATCAGGCGTCGACGGCTGCAGGAGGCGGCCCAGCGAGTTCGGGAGCAGCCCGATGTCGACCTGTCGACGCTTGCCGCCGACCTCGGCTACGCCGACCACTCCCATCTCACGAACGACTTCCGCACGGTATTGGGCATCGCGCCGAGCACCTATCGGGCGTCCTGACGCCTGCCGTCCTGACCCGTCGACCGGTGGGCCCGCACGTCGACCTTCTTTGCCCGCACACATGCAGGGCGATCGTACGGATGCAGGTCCATCCGACGGCGTGTCGCCCTGCATCCGTGTTCCGACCCTGCAGGTGTGCAGCGTCATCTCAGCGACGAAGCGCGCGCAGCCGCAGCATCCGGTACGCCACTCCGATGAGCACGACGCCGGTGCCGATCAGCGTGGCGAGGATGGGCAACGTGTTCACCAGCACCAGACAGCCGAGCGCGCCGAGCACCTGCAGGGCGCGCGGGTAGCGCCGAGCGTCGCCGGACTGCCGGAACGCCGCGGCGTTCGCGATCAGGTAGTACAGCAGCACTCCGAACGACGAGAACCCGATCGCGTTGCGCAGATCCGCGAACAGCACGATGACGATGACGATCAGCGCGATCGCGATCTCGGCTCGATGCGGCACCTTCCAGCGGGGATGAACGGCGGCGAGGAACGTCGGCAGGTCGGACTCCCGCGCCATCGCGAGCGTCGTGCGGCCGATTCCGGTGAGAAGGGCCAGTAGTGCTCCGAGGGATGCTGCAGCCGCCGCCACCCGCACGACAGGCGCGAGCGCCGACCACCCGGCGACATCGACCACGGCGGCGAGCGGCGCGGTCGTGGACGCGGCATCCCCTCCCAGTGTGAGCAGCACGATGACGGCGACCAGCGCGTAGACGACGACCGCGCCGCTGAGTGCAAGCGCGATGGCCCTGGGGATCGTGCGTGCGGGGTCGACGACCTCCTCGCCCATCGTCGCGATGCGCGCGTAGCCGGCGAACGCGAAGAACAGGAGCCCTGCGCCCTGCAGCACGCCGTATGCGGTGAGATCGGGGAGGGGAGCAGGAGTGGCGGCCGAGGACGCAGTGAAACCTCCGGCCACCACCCACGGCCAGTCCGATCAGCGAGACGACCACGAGGATGCGGGTGAGAAGCGCCGTCCGCGTCACACCGAAGCAGTTCACCGTGGCGAGGGCGGCGACGGCGATGATCGCGACCGGCACCTGCCAGCCCTCCGGTGCGGCGTAGGCGGCGAACGTCAGTGCCATCGCGGCGCAACTGGCGATCTTGCCGATCACGAAGCACCACCCGGCGATGAACCCCCACCATGGCCCGATCTCGGCGCGCGCATACGCGTAGGTGCCGCCGGAGACCGGATGCACTGCGGCGAGCTGTGCGGATGAGGTGGCGTTGCAGAACGCCACGACCGCGGCGATGGCGAGTGCTATCAGCAGCCCGGAGCCCGCCACCTCGGTGGCCGGGCCCCACACCGAGAAGACGCCGGCGCCGATCATCGATCCCAGGCCGATCGCGACGGCATCCGTGAGGGTCAGTCGGCGTACGAGTTCCACTCGGTCATCGTGACACGCAACGGTGAACGGATGGTGCTCACGCCTGGCGCGCCGTGGTGACGCGCTTCTTCTCGCGGATGTACACCTCGCGTCGCACCTTCGCGACGATGTCGCCGTCGCGGTCTGTGATCACGGTCTCGAACCACTCGAGTACTTTGGCCCCGCCTTTCGCGCGCTCGCGGAGCTCGACCGCCTTCTCGGGTGAGACGCGGAACTCCGCGGTGAGCACCCCGCGACCGGGTTTGATGAATTCGATCTCGCCACGGGTGTCCCACACGACGTAGTCGCGGCCGAGCTGATGCATCACGAGCATGAAGAAGTACGGGTCGGTCATAGCCGACATCGAGCCGCCGAACGCGGTCTTCACGTAATTGCGGGTGATGAAGTTCACGTGCAGCTCGACGGTCGCGTGCGTCCAGTCCTCGCTGAATCGACGGATGCGGATGCCGCTGAACAGATTCGGAGCCCACAGGCTCATACCGATGGCGAGGCGACGGGGCGTGATGCGCATGACGCCAGTTTCGTCCAGCCCTTCATGCCCACAAAGCCGACTGGAGAGTTGCGACAACTGTTCTAGTTTAACTAGAATTACCTTAAATACGAAAATGGTGCGAAGTGCTGATCAGAATCGATGCGGAGAGTGCGCGACCGCTGTTCGAGCAGGTCGCGTCTTCCGTACGCGGAGACATCCTCGCGGGGCGCCTCGTCCCTGGCGACCGGCTGCCATCGGCCCGCGAGGTCGCGGAGGCGCTTGACATCAACCTGCACACCGTGCTGCGTGCCTACCAGCAGTTGCGCGAAGAGGCACTCATCGACCTGCGTCGAGGGCGGGGAGCGATGGTATCGGCGTCGGCCGCACCCCTCGCCGAACTGGCCAGCGATGTCACCGCCCTCGTGCACCGCGCCGCCTCGCTCGGCATCTCATCCGCCACCCTTGCCGCCCTCGTCACGGAGATCGAATCATGAATGCAACCGTCAGCGCCTCCACCCCCGATGTGCGTCGCGCTCGGCGGGCGTTCCTGGTCGTCGGACTGGTCGTGCCCATTGTGATCACGGCGGTCGCCACCGCGTTGATCGCCGCGTGGCTACCGGATCTGCCGGATCAGATCACCACTCACTGGGGTCCAGAGGGTCCTAACGGATACTCGAGCCCCACGGTCTTCGTCTGGGTCCAGGCCGTATTGGGGTTGGCGATCCCGCTGCTCCTGACGTTGCCGATCCTCGTTCTGATGAAGAACTCATGGGGTGTCACATGCCGGTTGCTCGCCGCCGTCTCGTTGGGTACATCGGCGCTGCTGTGCGTCGCATTCGTCGGCTCCGTGGCGATGCAGCGCGAGTCGGTCAGCGCAGCGTGGGGCATCGGCCCAGTGCTCGCGCTCGGCTTCGGAGCGCTCATTCTGCTCGGGCTCATCGGCTGGTTCGTGCAGCCGAACGTGACGACGTCGACCGCGCGGATCTCGGACGAGGCGTCGCCGCACCTCAGGCTGGCGCCTGGCGAGAAGGTCGCCTGGTTCGGGACAGCGGCGATGGGACGCCCCGGGATCATCAGTCTCGCCGTGTCCGTGCTCATCCTGTGCGCCACCACGGTGTGGGTGTTCATGATCGGCGACGGTTCCTGGTGGATCCTCGCACTCGTCACACTGCTGGTGGTCGCGCTCATCGCGACGACTCTGGTCTTCCGCGTCCGAGTCAGTTCGGTGGGCTTGCGCGTGCGATCCGCTATCGGCTGGCCCCGCTGGAACATCGCCGCATCGGAGATCGCGGATGTGAAGGTCGTGCAGGTCGTCCCCATGGCCGAGTTCGGCGGATGCGGCCTGCGGTTCGCCGTCGACGGGCGCACTGGCATCGTTCTTCGCACCGGTGAAGCGCTGCAGGTGACGCGCAACACCGGGCGCGTGTTCGTCGTGACCATCGATGATGCTCGTACAGCAGCTTCAGTTCTGATCACCGCAGCGAAGGAGAGCAGCTCATGATCCGCATCCGCCCTACCACCACGGTCGCTTTCGTCCTGCTCGCCTGCGGCCTGGCCTGGATCGTGGCCCTGCCTCTCTGGTTGAGCAGCGGACTCGGCAATCCGCTCACCGGCACTCTCATCCCGGTGATGATGTTCACACCGGCCGTTGCGGTTCTGGTCGTCATGCTCGTCCTGCGCCCGGTGCCGAAGGGGGAGCGGCTCCGTTTCCTCGGAATCTGGCCGCTGCGGCCGGCGAAGCGCGTGATCTGGATGACGGTGCTCGGGCTCTTCGGCCCGATCGTGCTCATCGCGCTGTCGATCGGCGTGGCTGCGCTGTGCGGTTGGGTGACGTTGGACCTCGTCCACTTCTCGGGCTTCGCGGACCAGCTCGAATCCTCGATGCCGGCCGGCGTGCCGGCGCCGCCCGCGATAGTCGTGATCCTCTCCCAACTGGCGCTGATCCCGTTCGCGGCTGTGACGATCAACGCGGTGCTCGCGTTCGGCGAGGAACTCGGCTGGCGAGGTTTCCTCGTACCGGCGCTGCGCCAGTACGGCACCTGGCCCGCCCTGCTCATCAGCGGCGTGGTCTGGGGCCTCTGGCACTCGCCGCTCATCCTGCTCGGTTACAACTTCGGCATCACCGACATCACCGGGGTGCTGCTGATGACGGCAGGATGCGTGGCATGGGGTGTGCTGCTCGGCTGGCTGCGGCTGCGCTCCGCGTCGCTGTGGCCGGCGGTGTTCGCGCACGGAGCGATGAATGCCGGAGGCGGGATGGTCCTCTGGTTCTACGCCGCCGGGACGAAGGTCGATCTGGCACTCGCGGGAATGCTGGGCGCGGCCGGATGGATCACATGTGCGGTCGTCGTGGTCATGCTGGTGCTGACCAGGCAGTTCCGTCGGCAGCCCGAACTGGATGGTGCTGTGGGGAGGATGCTGTCCGCGCCTCGTCAGGCCCGTGACTGACGCGTAGCGATCGCCGGCTGGCCAGGAGGCGGCTCTCGTCATCGGCCAGCAATGACGCGTACCGGGAACGTCCGGCTATTGACGCCGCCGTGCCGGGGGAGTTGTCTGGAGCCATGGCTGAATCGACCGCTGAGAACTGGCGCCGTGCCGACGAGTACCTCGCCGAGACCCTCGTCGGGCATGACTCCGCACTGGAGGCGGCGCTCGCCGCTCAGCGCGCTGCGGGCCTGCCCGACATCGAAGTGGCCCCGGTCAGCGGAAAACTCCTGAGCCTCATCGCCCGGATCAGCGGTGCGCGCCGCGTGCTCGAGATCGGCACGCTCGGCGGCTATTCCACGATCTGGCTGGCACGCGCGGTCGGCGAAGACGGAACGGTCACGACCATCGAGGCCGAACCGGCCAATGCCGCGATCGCCCGCGCAAGCATCGACGCTGCGGGGGTGGGGGAGCGGGTCGCGATCCGTATCGGTCGCGGCGCCGACGTGCTGCCGACGCTCGAGGGTTCAGAGCCGTTCGACCTCGTGTTCATCGACGCCGACAAGGAGTCGAACACTGTCTACCTCGACTGGGCCGCGCGACTCGGCCGCAGTGGCACGGTGATCATTCTCGACAACATCGGTCGAGAAGGCGAGATCGTGCGCGACGACACGACCGACCCGCGCGTGATCGGAACGCGTGATGCGCTCCGCATGCTCGGCGAGGACCCTCGCTTCGACGCCACTGCGCTGCAGACCGTCGGAATCAAGGGCTGGGATGGCGTGGCTCTTGCAGTGATTGTCTGAACGACAGATGTCCTGATGCTTGATTTCGCGTGAAATCTTGCTCCTATGTGATCAGGCAGTGCTCCTATGAGCGAGCTTGGTTCCCGTGCGTGTTCCCCCGTTAGCGTGACTTCTGATCACGAACGGGCGCCCCGGCGCCGCACGGAAGGACACCAACGATGGCGAATCTCGCAGCGGTCATGCCCGCTCTCGGAGCGATCGAAGTGCAGGAGGTGCCGCTCCCGGATCCGCTCCCCGGTCAGGCGGTCGTTCGGGTCGAAGCCGTCGGGATCTGCGGGTCGGACACCGCGTACTACCGGGTGGGATACATCGGCGACTGGAAGGTCGATGGGCCGATCATCCTTGGGCATGAGGCATCCGGCACGGTCGTCGCGACCGGTGACGGCGTCACGAACGTGTCGGTCGGCGATCGAGTCGCGATCGAACCAGGAACACCGTGTCGGAACTGCGAGGAGTGCCTGGCCGGGCGCTACCACCTGTGTCCGGATTTCATCTTCCTCGCAACCCCGCCGTACGACGGTGCGCTGGTGCAGAACCTCGCGATCGACGCACGCAACCTGTTCGCGATCCCCGACTCGATGTCGTTCGAGGCGGCGGCGCTGTGCGAGCCCCTCTCCGTCGGCCTGTGGGCGTGCCGTCGTGCCGGCCTCCTCCCCGGCGACCGAGTGCGCGTGACCGGCGCGGGCCCCGTCGGCATTCTCGCCGCGCAGGTCGCCCGCGCGGAGGGCGCCGCAGACGTCGTCGTCTCCGATATCTCCGATTTCCGCCTCGGCGTCGCCGCGAAGCTCGGCTTCCGCACCGAGAAAGCAGGAGAGGTCCCCGAGGGGCCCGGTCATGAGGACGCCGACGTGCTTCTGGAATGCTCCGGTGCGCCCGGCGCGCTCGCTCAGGGGCTCTGGCGTCTGCGCAATGCGGGCAGGGCCGCAATGGTCGGCCTGCCCAAGCAGGACGTCACCCTCGCGCTGTCGAGGCTCAACGTCAAGGAGATCTCGATCTCGCTCGTGAACCGCTATGCGCACACCTGGCCGACCGCCATCGCGTTCGTCTCGAGTGGACGGGTCGACGTCGAGTCCCTCGTCACCCACCGTTTCGAGCTCGCCGACACGGAATCAGCCCTCACCCTTGCCGCAGACGTACCCGACTCGCTGAAAGCGGTCGTCTACCCGAACGGCATCCCCACTCGCTGATGTCCTCCGCAACCATCGCCTCCCCAGAGACTTCGCCCCGCGTTTCCTCGAAGCGGAGTTCTCCTGCCTTTCGTCGCCGTCGCCGACGCGGATACGCCCTCTTCGTGCTGTTCGCGTTCCCCAATCTCGCCCTCATCGCGGTCTTCGCGTACTGGCCGATCATCGAGAACCTCTATCTGAGCCTCACCAGTTGGGACTTCATCTCACCGGAGCCGTTCTTCGTCGGCTTCTCGAACTACACGGCGCTGTTCGCCTCGGAGTCCTTTCAGAACGTGCTGTGGATCACCGTCGTGTGGGTGGTGGTCGTCGTCGGCGTGAGCCTGGTGCTCGGCCTCGCCCTGGCCGCGCTGTTCTCGATGAAGCTGCCAGGAACGACAGCGGTCACCGGCGTCGTCTTCGCGCCGCACGTGATCTCCGGTGCCGCCATCGCTGCGGTGTGGCTGTTCATCTTCGATCAGAACTACGGCCTCGCCAGAGTCGCGTTCAACATGTTCGGGCTGGATTCGCCGGCGTGGACGACCGATGCGAACTGGGCGCTCGCCGCGCTGCTGATCGTCTCGATCTGGAAAGGCGTCGGCTTCGTCGCGATCGTCTACCTGGCCGCGATGCAGGGGCTTCCGTCTGAAGTTCTGGAAGCCGCACGGATCGACGGTGCGAACAGGTGGCAGACGTTCTCCCGGATCACACTGCCGCTGCTGTCGCCGACGACATTCTTCCTGTTGATCACGCAGACGATCAGCGCGTTCCAGGCGTTCGACATCATCGCGGTGATGACCGGCGGTGGCCCGGCATCCGCCACGACCACACTGAGCTGGTTCATCTACGACCAGGCGTTCCAACGCTCGAACGTCGGGTACTCCGCGGCGGCCGGAACGGTCATGTTCGTCATCCTCATGGTGATCACCGCGCTGCAGTTCAAGTTCATCGAGAAGAAGGTGCACTACTGATGGCCGCGATCATGACTGCGCTTCAGGTTGAGCCGGCCACCGACGACACCGCGAGCACCAGAGGCGTCACGACCGGCGACCGCAAACGGCATCGCCGCAAGGCGAACCTGGCGCGGAACTGGTGGGGATACCTGCTGCTGATCGCTGCAGGTCTGGCATTCGTGCTGCCGCTCTACATCCTCGTCACGACCGCGTTCAAGACCAATGGTGAGATCTACACCTGGCCCATGAAGTGGCTGCCGTCGGAATTCACCTGGGACAATCTCGTCGCCGCGTGGGAGCTCGCGCCGTTCGATGCCTTCATCACGAACTCCGTGATCGTCACGGTGATCGGCGCGACAGCGAAGATCGTGCTCGCCGTCTTCACTGCGTATGCGTTCGCATACCTGCCGTTCCCCGGCAAGAACGTGCTGTTCCTCGTCATGCTGGGTGCGCTGATGGTGCCCGGTCACGTGACGCTTCTGGTGAACTACATCACGATCGGGAACATGGGGCTGATCAACACCTATGCCGGCCTCATCCTGCCGGGAGTCGCCTCGGCGTTCGGCACCTTTCTACTGCGACAGCACTTCCTGTCGCTGCCGAAAGAGGTGTTCGAAGCGGCAGAGGTCGACGGTGCGGGGCATCTGCGAAAGCTGTTCTCATTCGCGCTGCCGATGTCGATCCCGGCCGTCGCCACGGTCGGCCTGATCGCGGTGATCGACGAGTGGAACAACTTCGTGTGGCCGCTGATCATCACGAACTCCGTGAACATGCGCACACTTCCGATCGGCCTGATGTATCTGAAGGCGAACGACGGACTCACGTCCTGGGGCGTGCTGATGTCGGGCACGCTCGTCGTCGTGCTGCCGATGCTCATCGTCTTCCTGTTCGCCCAGCGCTTCATCGTCACCGGTCTCACCGGCGCCGCTGCCGGCAGCGGGCGCTGAAACTTCCTCCGTCCCCACCCTCCACCCCCATCTAAAGGAGAATCATGCACTTGTTCGATCGGCCGTCTTCGCCGCAGAGCAGACTCGCCTCCCTCAACATCACTCGCCGCCAGGCGCTCGCCGGAGGCCTGCTCCTTGCCAGCGCGCCTCTGCTGGCCGGTTGCTTCGGCGGCGGTGGCAGCTCGGGAACGGTCTACGGACAGCCCAGCGGTGACACGCCCAAGCAGTACAAGGACCGCCAGCGCGTCGTGATGTGGAGTCCCTTCACCGCGCACAACGCCGAGATCCTGCAGGCGAACATCGATGCGTTCAACGAGTCGCAGGATGCGATCTTCTGCGAGGTCCAGATCTTCGAGGGCTACGACAAGGTCGAGTCGAAGCTCGCGGCGAGCCTTCAGGCCAAGCAGGTCCCTGATCTGTCGGTGATGAGCGACATCGTCTGGAACCGCTTCTATCTGAACGACGCCCTCGAGCCGCTCTCGGGCTACTTCGACGATTCGTTCGGCACGGATTCGTTCCACGAGCAGTTCCTCAAGGAGGGCACTCTCAAGGACAAGATCTGGTGGGTGCCGTTCGGTCGCTCGACGCCACTGTTCTACTACAACCGCGACATCTTCGCCGAGGTCGGTCTGCCCGACCGTTCTCCGAAGACGTACTCCGAATATCGCGAGTGGGGCAAAGCGCTGGCGGGGTACTCGCGCAACGGCACGAAGGTCGCGATGCGGGGCTACACCGGCAACGACGACTGGTACTTCCAGGGGTCGTCGTGGGCATTCGGCGGCGGCTACTCGGACGGCCTGGACATGAGATTCACGTCTGAAGGGACGATCAAGGCGC
This sequence comes from Microbacterium murale, assembly GCF_030815955.1. NCBI lineage: Bacteria > Bacillati > Actinomycetota > Actinomycetes > Micrococcales > Microbacteriaceae > Microbacterium > Microbacterium murale. The sequence goes on from NZ_JAUSXK010000001.1 coordinate 3,145,062, forward strand.
TGGAGTTCGATCGGGCGTTCATCCACGATGACAAATCCGGCTATCTCTCGGCCGATCCCGGTGGTGACTTCATCGCCGGCGCCACTGCGTCGATCACCGAGTCGACCGGGGCGCTGACGGGCATCGCCGCGTCTGCAGAGTTCGAGTTCGGCTGCGGTTTCCTCCCAAAGGAGGACGGCACTGGCGTTCCCACCGGTGGCGGCGGACTGTCGATCCTGGGCTATGCCTCGGATGACCGCAAGAAGGCGGCGTGGGAGGTGCTGAAGTTCCTCTCGTCCGGGGATGCGGCGATCGAGTGGACCCTCGGCACCGGTTACATGCCGACCACGAAGGCGGCGTTGGAGTCGGACAAGGTCAAGGCGAAGGCCAGCGAGAATCCCAACTACCAGGTCGCGATCGACCAGCTCGAGATCGCGCAGGGGCCGGATGTCGTGCGCAAGTTCGTTCCGGAGGCCGTGCCGGAGATGAAGGGCGCCATCCAGGCGGTCTATTCGGGCAACGCGGATGCGGAGAAGACGCTCAAGACGGTGCAGGCCAACCTCGAGCCGGCGCTCGAGAAGGTCCGTGCGAAGTACGACGCGAAGGTGGGTGCATGATGAGTCTGCTCATCGTGGGGCATCGCGGTGCCATGGCCCATTTGCCCGAGAACAGTCTGGCCTCGTACGCGCTCGCCGAGGAGGTCGGCGTCGATGAGATCGAACTCGACGTGCGCCTCAGCAAGGACGAGCAGCTGTTCCTGCTTCATGACGCGACGCTGGACCGCACCGCCGGTGATGATTCGGCACGCGACCTCGGACCGGCAGCAGAGCTCACGCTCGCCCAGCTGCAGGCGGCGACGCTGGACTCGGGCAGGGGAGTGGTCACGCTCGCGGAGATGTACGACGCGACGCATACGTTCATCCAGCTCGAGATCAAGGACCCGGCCGTCGTCCCGCATCTCGCTCGCTTCTTCGAAGAGCGCCCGGATGATGCCGCGCGCACCGTGCTCACGGGATTCGATGCGGATGCCGTACGGCATGCCGCTGAGATGATGCCGCAGATCGGGCGACAGGTCATCGTCACCGAGATCAGCAAGGCCGAGGATTTCGAGGGCGGCCTCTGGGCGCTCATGGATCACGCCAAGGTGACGCGCTTCGCCAGCGGATTCTCGGGCCTCACTGCCGAGTTGGTCGATCAGCTTCATGCTCGCGACATCGAGGTGCACGTGTGGCCGTTGCGCACGATGGAGCAGACGCGCGAGGCGCTCCGCCTCGGCGTCGACGGTGCGACCTCGGACGATCCGGCGCAGGCCATCCAGTGGCGGGACCAGATCCTCGCGGAGAACGGCGTGACCGTCCGTTGAGTGATGGGGAAGGCGGGGGCCGCGAGCGGTCCCCGCCTTCCCCCTGTGATTCAGTCGTCGTCGTCCCCGGCTGAGACCACCGACTCCACGCCGTCGATCTCCGAGAGCTGGCCCACCAGTGCGGGGAACTCGGTGAAGTCGCCGGTGAAGCGCAGTGTCAGCTCGCGCAGCTTCGAATCATCATCGCTCGTCGCCTCCTCCAAGGCGGAGTGGTAGCCCTGCTGCGCCGACATCTCCAGCACCTGCCGCAGTACGTTGTTGCCTCGGCGGTAGCGGATGGTGAGCACAGGATCGGGAACTTCTGGACTGATGAGTCGCCCCACGAACGTGAGCACGCCGACCGTCACCAGGTGCAGCACGGTCGCGGCCACCGCGATGATCGGCATGCCCGCGCCGCACGCCATGCCGATCGCCGCGGTCACCCAGATGGACGCTGCGGTCGTGAGACCGCTGACGGCGCCCTTGCGCACGAAGATGACGCCGGCGCCCAGGAAGCCGATGCCCGACACGATCTGTGCGGCGATGCGCGAGGGATCGAGGACCACATCCGTGCCGACGACGTTGCTGAATCCATAGGCCGACACCAGCGTGAACACGGCCGAGCCGAGTCCGACCAGGGTGTGCGTGCGCAGGCCCGCGCTCTTGAGCTTGCGCTGCCGTTCGACGCCGATGATCGCCGAGAGCACGAACGCAATCGCGAGCAGGGCTATCTCGGTGAGGGTCGTCTCTGAGTACAGCTCGATGAACACGGGAACTTCTTTCAGGTGAGGCGAATCAGCAGCCGGCCGTCGCTGCGTTCGACGCGGACCGACTCGAGTGAGTCGAGAACGATGTGGGCGCGGCTCTCCAGCAGTCGGCGTGAATCCGTACCGAGCACGCCGACGACCAGGCATCCCGCCGATGTCGCCGATGTCGCCCCGGCCACGGTGTCTTCGAATGCGATGACCACGCCGACGTGACCGCGATCGGCGAGGTGCTGGACGCCGGCAAGGAAGGGCTCGGCCGCAGGCTTGCCGTGGACGACGTCACCTCCGGTGATCCGGAAGGCCGGCTCCGGGAGATCGGTCGCGCTGAATCGTGCGACGGCCACGGGCCGTGCGGCGGAGGTCACGACACCCCATTGATCGTGCGGCAACGCTTCCAGCAGTTGTCGCGCGCCGGGCAGGGAATTGAGCTGCTGGCCCGGTCGTGCCTCGATCTCCGCGAGCCGGCTCTCTGCCCGCTCGTGATCGCCGACGGCCAGTCCGGACGCTGTCACGACGGCCCTGGCGGTCTTGCCGTGCATGGTCGCCGGTGGTGCGGGGATGCCGTGCTCGCTGGCCCAGATCCGCCATGCGTCCTCAACGGCGGGGATCGAGTCGACGATGGTGCCGTCCATGTCGAAGAGCGCGCCGGCGATGGTGATCGACTGTCCCCGTCGCAGTGCGGCAGCGAGAGTGGCGAGGCTATTCATCCGGCATCCGTTCCTGTGGCTTCCGACAGACGTGCCGGCGATCCCTCCAAGGCTATGGCGAACCGCTCATAAGTCCCCATATAGTGCTCGTATGAGCAAAACGTTGCCGCTGGACCAACAGGTTCTTCACGTCTACGTCGCGTTGCAGAACCTTGCGCACGGACGTGCTGTGAACGACATAGCCGAGGAGATCGGTCGTTCCCGATTCGCGACCGCCCGCATGGTTCGCAGGGCGCGCGAGCTCGGGCTCGTCGAGGTGAGGGCCACAGTCGCCGATCCGGTCGACGTGGAGCTGTCGGCCCGCCTGGCGCAGCGTTTCGGCCTGCAGTCGGCACTCGTCGTCGCGACCTATGGCACCGACGAGCTGAAGGTGCGCGAGGCGATCGCCTCGGTCACGGCTCGAGTGATCGTCGAGACGATCGAGGAGGACGACGTCGTCGGATTCACACCTGGACGGACCCTGGTGCTGGCATCCCGTGCCATCACTCAGCTGCCGAGTGCGGACGTCGTGCAGCTCACCGGCATCGGTTGGCCGCGACTCGAGGACGGCATCGAAGTGATCTCCAACATCGGGCGTGCAGCCGGAGGGGCGACGTACCCGTTGTACGCGCCCCTGGTGATCGAACCAGAGGCGCGGGTGATCCTGAAGCACCCTGCGATCCAGCACACGCTCACACGCTTCGATCACGTGACCAAGGCTTTTCTCACGATCGGCGGCTGGCCCGGTGCGTCACTGCTTGCAGATCACTTGATCGAGACCGGTGAGCTGGAAGGCTTCGCCGAGCAGGGCGTCATCGCCGAGTACGGCACGTCGCTGCTCGATGCGAACGGCCGCACCGTGCCCGGCTTGGGAGATCGCTTCGTCGGCATCTCGGAAGAGCAACTGCGACGCATCGACCTGCGGATCGCGATCGGCGGAGGCGAGGGCAAGGAGCGGGCGGTCAGTGCGGTACTGCGCTCCGGTATGGCGGATGTGATCATCACGGATGTGCGCTCCGCGCAGCTCGCTCTTCAGGACTGACTCGGCATGTGGACGGCGGATGCCGCGCACTAGACTGGCCATGGATCGACGACGCTCCACCACAACCCTTTCCCTGAGCAAGGAGCACATACGTGGCACTCATCGAGGCTGTAGGCGCACGCGAGATTCTGGATTCACGCGGCAACCCGACCGTCGAGGTGGAGGTGCTCCTCGACGACGGGATCGTCCAGCGTGCAGCCGTCCCCTCTGGCGCATCCACCGGCGCATTCGAAGCGTACGAGCTGCGTGACGGCGACAAGAGCCGTTATGGCGGCAAGGGCGTCCTCAAGGCCGTCGACGCCATCATCGACGAACTCGGCCCGGCACTCGAAGGAGTCGAGGCGAGCGAGCAGCGCATCGTCGACGAGATCCTCAACGAGACCGACGGCACCGAGAACAAGCAGCGCACCGGCGCGAACGCCATCCTCGGCGTCAGCCTGGCCGTCGCGAAGGCAGCTGCCGACAGTGCAGACCTGCCGCTGTTCCGCTACCTCGGCGGCGCGAACGCGCACGTGCTGCCCGTCCCGCTGTTCAACGTCATCAATGGTGGCTCGCACGCCGACAACGGCATCGACATGCAGGAGTTCTTCCTCGCGCCGATCGGTGCGGAGACGTACAGCGAGGCGCTTCGCTGGGGCGTCGAGACCTACCACGTCCTCAAGGGCGAGCTCAAGGCCGCCGGCTTCGCCACCGGCCTCGGCGACGAGGGCGGCTTCGCCCCCGACCTGCCCAGCAACCGCGACGGCCTCGAGTTCCTGATCAAGGCGATCGAGAAGGCCGGATTCACCCCGGGCACCGACATCGCCCTCGGCCTGGATGCCGCCGCCACCGAGTTCTACAACGATGGCGTCTACCGCCTCGACAACAAGGACTGGGACGCAGCCGCGCTCACCGAGTACTACGTGGGCCTCGTGAACGACTTCCCGATCATCACGATCGAGGACGGCCTCGCCGAGGACGACTGGGACGGCTGGAAGGCGCTCACCGATGCGCTCGGCTCGAAGGTGCAGCTCGTCGGCGACGACCTGTTCGTCACCAACCCGGCTCGCCTCGCTGAGGGCATCAAGCGCGGCGTCGCGAACTCGCTGCTCGTCAAGGTCAACCAGATCGGCACGCTGACGGAGACGTTCGACGCGGTCAGCCTCGCCCATCGCTCGGGTTACACGGCGATGCTCTCGCACCGCTCGGGTGAGACCGAGGACACGACGATCGCCGACCTCGTGGTCGCGACGAACTCCGGTCAGATCAAGGCTGGTGCGCCTGCTCGCAGCGAGCGCGTCGCGAAGTACAATCAGCTTCTGCGCATCGAAGAGGAGCTCGGCGACGCCGCGGTGTTCGCGGGTCGCTCGGCGTTCCCCCGCCTCCAGGGCTGAGCATTCATCGGGTCGAGCGCACCTGAGAGAGAACCACGGAAGGGGGAGTCATGGCGAGACGTCCGACTCCCCCTTCCGCATCCCGTTCGAGCACTCAGCCGACCTCGCGCGCGGCGAAGCCGCGCTCATCCCGCGCGGTCGCACGAGAGGTCGACGTACGCGAATGGGCCTCCGGCATCCGGCTCTCGGGATTCATGGTCATCATGCTCTCGCTCGTCGTACTGGGGGCGTGGGTTCTGGTGCCGACGCTGGGCACGTACATCGACCAGCGGCAGAAGATCGCCGCTCTCGAAGCATCGGTGCAGGTGAGCGCCGATGAGATCGAATCGCTCGAGCAGGAGCAGGATCGCTGGGAGGATCCGGCCTACATCACCACCCAGGCGCGTGAACGGCTCTATTACGTGAAACCGGGTGAAGTCGTCTATCTGATCGACAACGACCTCGACCCGGCGTCGCTCCCGCAGGAGCAGGTACCGGTGAGTGATGAGCTCACGAAGACACCGGCGGACTGGATGCCGCAGCTGCTGCGCACCATCGCCGGAGCCGGACTCGCCCAGAACGCCAGCGCGGGGGAGTAGGCGCACGACCGCAGACGCAGTCACTGAGGGATTCCTCAGGGTTCACTCCCGTAGGCTGAACGCGTGACGACCCCGCCTTTCGCCCCGCCCACGTCCGCCGAGATCGACGTCGTCTCCGCGCAGCTGGGTCGTTCGGCGCGCGGTGTCATCGGCATCGCGGCGCGCTGCGTCTGCGGCAACCCGACCGTGGTGGCGACCAGCCCTCGTCTGCCCGATGGCTCACCGTTTCCGACGTTCTACTACTTGACGCATCCGGCGGCGACCGCCGCGATGTCGACTCTCGAGGCGACTCTGGTGATGCCCGAACTCGCGGCGATGCTGGAAGAGGACGAGGCCGTCGCCGAGGCGTATCGGGCGGCGCATGATTCGTACATCGCCGATCGCGCGCAGTTCGGCGACGTGCCGGAGATCGATGGGATCTCCGCCGGTGGCATGCCGACGCGTGTGAAGTGCCTGCACGCCCTCGCCGGACACGCCCTCGCCGCCGGGCCAGGCGTCAACCCCATCGGCGATGCCGCGTTGGCGCGATCTTCCTGGTCCCCCCAGCGCTGCCAGTGCGAAGAGCCGGGAGCGGCGACCGAATGAAGCTGAAGGCGATGCTGCGCAGCACCGTCGCAGCGGCGGCGGTGGCGGCATCCGTTCTGCTCACCGGCGCCACTGCCACGCCGACGCCGACTCCTGGCCCCGTTCCCGACAACCCGACCGATCCGGTCCGAGCGTCGGAATACTGGCTCGACGGAGCCGGTATCCGTGAGGCATGGAAGACCACGCGCGGTGAGGGCGTGACGATCGCGATCATCGATACCGGCATCGGCAAAGTGCCGTCGGTGTTCGGCAACGCCGTCGTCGACGGAACCGACGTGTCCGGCAACGGATCATCGGACGGACGCACTCCGGTCGGCGCGGTCGACGGCGATCATGGCTCGTGGGTCGCCTCGCTCGCTGCCGGTCGGGGTAAAGCCGATGGCACCGGAATGATCGGTGTGGCGCCGGAGGCGAAGCTGCTCTCGGTCTCGGTCGGATTCGGCGCCGCCGCCGCTGTGCCTTTCGTCGAGCAGGTGGCCACCGGCATCCGCTGGGCGGTCGATCACGGCGCTGACATCATCAACATGTCGTTCACGACCAACACGCTGGATTGGGACGAGAGCTGGGACGATGCGTTCCTCTACGCCTACGAGCACGATGTGGTGGTCGTCGTCGCGGCGGGAAACCGAGGCAGCGGCACCGACGTCATCGGCGCGCCGGCCACGATCCCCGGCGTGCTCACGGTCGGCGGCGTCGACCAGACCGGCACCGCCAGCGTCGAGGCTTCGACGCAGGGCATCACGATCGGCATCTCGGCGCCGAGCGAAGGACTGCTCGGCGTCTCGGCAGACGGAGAGCTGAGCATGTGGCGCGGCACCAGTGGAGCGTCGCCGATCGTCGCCGGTGTCGCGGCGCTGATCCGATCGGCCCATCCCGACCTGGATGCGGCGAATGTCATCAATCGCATCGTGAAGACGGCACTGCCGGTGCCGGGGGTGACCGAGGTGCCAGATCCGCTGTACGGGTACGGTCTCCTCGACGCGTCAGCGGCGGTGACGGCATCCGTTCCGCTCGTCGACGAGAACCCCATGGGTGATCTCGAGGAATGGGTGCGGCTGTATCGTCGGGCCCAAGCGCAGCCGGCGCCCGATCCCGAGGTCACACCCGTGGAGATCGAGCCTCTGCCTGCGGCCGATCCGCCCACCGAGCCCGGTTCTCCGTTGCTTCCGAGCGCGGATTCGCTGCGCTACGGCACGCTTCCGCTCATCGCACTCACTGCGCCTGGTATTCTTATCGCGCTAGGCGTCACCGCTGCTGCCCGGCGCATCCGATCGGCGCGCAAGCAAAGCACGCCAGCACCCTGACGAGGAGTTGTCCCTTCTGTGCCTGAGAACAGCACTGTGCCCAAGATTCTGATCGTCGGTGGCGGCTACGCGGGCTTCTACACGGCTTGGAAGCTCGAGAAGCACCTCCGAAAGCACGAAGCCGACGTGACCATGGTCGACCCGCTGCCGTACATGACCTACCAGCCGTTCCTCCCGGAGGTCGCGGCCGGCTCGATCGAGGCGCGACACGCAGTGGTCGCGCATCGCCGTCACCTGAAGCGGACGCACGTCGTCACCGCGAAGGTCACCGGCATCAACCACGCGAACAAGGTCGCGACCATCACGCCTCCGGTGGGGGACCCGTACGAGCTCGAGTACGACCAGATCGTCGTCACTGCCGGCGCCGTGTCCCGCACGTTCCCGATCCCCGGGATCGCAGACAATGCGATCGGGCTGAAGACCATCGAAGAGGCGGTCGCCGTGCGCGACAAGCTGATGTCGAACTTCGACAAGGCGGCCTCGCTGCCTGCCGGCCCCGCTCGAGACCGTCTGCTCACCACCGTCGTCGTCGGCGGTGGCTTCGCGGGCATCGAGGTCTTCGCAGAACTGCGTTCACTCGCATCCTCGCTGCTGTCGAAGTACCCGCAGCTGCGTTTCGAAGACACGCACTTCCACCTCATCGAGGCAATGGGCCGCATCATGCCCGAGGTCTCGCAGAAGACCAGCGAGTGGGTTCTGAAGGACCTCGCCAAGCGCGGCGCCAGCGTGCACCTCGACACTCAGGTGCAGGGCGCCATCGACGGCAACGTCGCACTCTCCACCGGCGAGATCATCCCGACCGACCTGATCGTCTGGACCGCCGGTGTCATGGCGAACCCGACCGTCGTGCGCGGCGGCGACCTTCCCGTGGAAGAGCGCGGGCGCATCCAGACTCGTGCCGACCTGCGCGTCGGTACGGCTGAGGAGTTCATCGAAGGCGCATGGGCGGCAGGCGACGTCTCGGCTGTCCCTGACCTCTCGGGCGGTGGCGTCGGCGGCAATTGCGTGCCGAACGCCCAGCACGCCGTGCGCCAGGCGAAGCTTCTCGCGAAGAACCTGGTCGCCGTGATCCGCGGCGAGGGAACCAAGGACTACTTCCACAAGAACCTCGGTGCGGTCGCCGGTCTCGGCCTCTACAACGGCGTCTTCCAGTCCGGCAACCTCGCCCTCAAGGGCTTCGTCGCCTGGATCGCGCACCGTGGCTACCACGGGCTCGCGATGCCGACGTGGGAGCGCAAGTGGCGTGTTCTGTGGGACTGGTGGAACAACCTGTGGCTCGGTCGCGACCTCGTGAACCTGCAGACCGTCCAGAACCCCCGTTACGTCTTCGAGGAGTTCGCTGCGCGTCCGCGTCCGGCGGCGGATGCTGCGCCGGCTGCCGCTGCAAAGCCCGCTGAGGTCAAGGCCGAAGAGAAGAAGGCCCCGGTGAAGAAGGCTCCAGCGAAGAAGGCTGCGGCTGACAACGCCGCGGCTGACACGGCCGAGAAGGCTGCCCCGGTGCGCAAGCCGGCGGCGAAGAAGGCTCCGGCGGCGAAGTAACCGCACAAAAACGCAGAAGCCGTCCGGCCCGATGATGGGGCTGGACGGTTTCTGCGTTCATGGTGCTACTGGCGGACGCTCTGAGCAAGCCCGATGAGGATTCCCTCCGGGCCGCGGATGTAGCAGAGCCGGTAAATGTTCTCGTACTGCACCACTTCGTCGCTGACGAGTTCCGCGCCACGCCGAGCGAGTCGGGTGAGAGCGTCGTCGAGGTCGTCGACCTCGAACATCACACGGAGGTAGCCCAGCGCGTTCACGGGAGCCCTGCGGTTGTCCGCGATCACTTCCGGCTTGAGGAATCGCGAGAGTTCCACGCGTCCGTGGCCGTCGGGCGTGCGCATCATCGCGACTTCGACCTGTTGATCGCCGAGACCGGTGACACGTCCGGCCCACTCGCCCTCTGCCATCGCGCGTCCCTCGAGTTCGAGACCGAGCTCGGTGAAGAACTCGATCACGGGGCCGAGGTCCTCGACGACGATGCCGATGTTATCTATTCGAATGGTCATGTGCTCAGCCCAGCGTCTCGCCGGCGAGGTGCCGACCGAAGTTGGTGAGAGCCTCGTCCCAGCCGTCGTAGACGAATCCGTCGCCCGGCTTGCCCTCAAGTCCTCGGAGGTGGAACACGAGCTCCGTGCGCTCATCATGCTCCGCGAACGTGAGCGTGATGACGGGCGCGGCATCAGCGGGCGCGTCGGGCTCGCCCCAGGTGAAGACGAGGCGGTCGAACGGTTCCACCTCGATGTACTCGCCTCCGGTGGGGAACTTCTCGCCGGTCTCGTCGTTCGTCATCGTGTAGCGGTACCGACCTCCGACCTGGACGTCGAACGAGACGCTGTCGGCGGAGACTCCGAACGGATGCAACCACTGCGCCAGCTCTTCCGCTTCTGTCCAGGCCCGCCACACGAGCTCTCGTGGCGCCGGGAACACACGGGTGATCGAGAATTCAGGGGCATCTGAGTCTGATGCAGCGGTCGTGTTCATGTGTCCTTCTCCTGCTCGTCTGGGGTTCTTGTCCTGGTCTTCATGGTTTCGAGGTGAGTCGCGAGAGCGTCGAGGTTGAGGTTCCACTCGCGCCGGTGCTTCTCCACCCAGGCGGAAGCCTCGTCGAGGGGCTCGGCCTGTATCGACAGAGTGCGCCATTGCGCCTGGGTGGTGCGGGTGACGAGTCCGGCGCGCTCGAGCACCTTCAGGTGTTGCGAGATGGCCGGGGCGCTCACAGCGAACGGTGCGGCGACCTCGCCGACGGTCGCGGGACCGCGGGAGAGCGTCGTGAGGATATCGCGTCGCGTCGGGTCTGCGAGGGCCCCGAACACAAGACTCAGAGGATCGCTCGCAGCCATTTAATCACACCCTTAATTAATGAGATGACTCATTATGTGCACCGGATGATCCGGCTGTCAACGGGTGTCGCGCGAAGAGCAGCGCAAAGGGAGTGCCCCCACTGGGACTCGAACCCAGACTGAAGCGATTTTAAGTCGCCTGCCTCTGCCATTGGGCTATGGGGGCGTGCCCTCTCAGCCTAGCTTCGCGGTCGTCGGCGAGCCGACGTCGTAGGGTGGGGGAGTGCTCGACCTCACCGCTGACCTGAGCCGTACTGCCGCCCGCCCGCGAGAATGGGAGAACCCTGCGCTCTGGTGGCCGAGGCTGTCGGATGCCACCGCTCATCTTCCGGCGCCCGTCGCCGTGATCGACGTCGATGCACTGCGACATAACGCGATGGATCTGCTGGTACGTGCCGGCGGGATCCCGATCCGCGTCGCGACGAAATCTGTACGCGTGCGCGCTGTGCTCGACGCCGTGTTGCGCATTCCCGGTTATCGCGGCATCCTCTCCTACTCGCTCTCCGAAGCGCTCTGGCTCGCCGAGACGCATGGAGACATCGTGCTCGGGTATCCGACCGTCGACAGAGCGGGCATCGAGAGGCTGGTGCACGACGAGGTCGCGGCATCCCGGATCACACTCATGGTCGACGACCTCGCGCACCTCGACCTCATCGACGCCATCGCGGCGCCTGATCGACGCGAGAAAATACGGGTCGCGATCGACGTCGACGCCTCATGGCGGTCTGCGGCCCTTGGGCACATCGGCGTGCGCCGCTCTCCGCTTTTCACCGCCGCGGATGCTGTCAGGTTCGCTCGTGCGATCGTGCGGAGACCCGGGTTCCGACTGGTCGGCCTGCAGATGTATGAGGCGCAGATCGCGGGTCAGGGAGACAACGGCGCGGATGCGCCGGTGATCCGCCGCATGATGCAGGCGCGATCGCGAGCCGAACTTCGCGGCCGTCGGGCTGCGATCGCTGACGCACTCACGGATATCGCGCCGCTGGAGTTTCTCAATGGCGGTGGTACGGGCTCGTTGGAGTTCACTGGGAGCGACGAATCTGTCACCGAGGCATCGGCGGGCAGCGGACTGTTCGGCGGGCACCTGTTCGACGGCTACCGCTCCTTCCGGCCGGCGCCCGCCACCGCCTTCGCGTTCGATGTCGTACGTCGTCCTGCCCATGACATCGCCACCGTGCTCGGTGGCGGCTGGATCGCCTCAGGACCCGCCGTCGGCTCGCGTCAGCCTCTCCCAGTCTGGCCTCAGGGGCTGAGAACGATGCCGCGCGAGGCGGCGGGCGAGGTGCAGACGCCCTTGCAGGGTGCGACAGCGCGAGCGCTGCAGATCGGCGACCGCGTCTGGTTCCGTCATGCGAAGAGCGGGGAGCCCGCCGAGCGGATCGACGCGTATCACCTGGTGTCCGGCACTGAGGTGATCGACGAGGTGCCCACGTATCGGGGCGAGGGAAGGGCGTTCCTGTGACTCGACCCGGAGGCACGTGGCAGAACTGGGCACGAACGGCCTCGATCAGGCCCGCCAGCGTGGAACGGCCCCGTACACCTGAGGGCGTGCAGCGATCCGTGCACGCGGCCATCGCTCACAATCTGCAGATCAAGGCCGTCGGCGCTGGCCACAGCTTCACCGGCATCGCCGTCGCTCCCGGTGTGCTGCTCGAACTCGATGACATGCAGGGGCTGGTGTCCGTCGATATCGACCGCGCACGCGTGACACTCCTCGCGGGCACCAGGCTGCACCGCATCCCCCGTCTGCTCGCCCCGTACGGGCTCGCGATGGAGAATCTCGGCGACATCGATCGCCAATCGATCGCCGGTGCGATCTCCTCCGGCACTCACGGAACAGGGGTACGGTTCGGCGGGCTGGCGACGCAGGTCGTCGGAGCGACACTCATTGCGGCGGACGGAGAATTCCTCCGGGTGAGTGACACCGAGAACGCAGACCTGCTGCCGGCCATCGCGCTGGGGCTGGGGGCGTTGGGCATCCTCGTCGATGTGACGCTGCAGTGCGTACCCGCGTACGTGATGCACGCGATAGACGAGCCGGTGCCGCTCGACGAGGTGCTGGAGACGTTGGGGGAGCGCGTCGCAGCGTCTGACCATTTCGAGTTCTACTGGTTCCCGCACACTGACGTGGCGCTGACGAAGCGACAGGCGCGTTTGCCGGAGTCGACACCACGGCGACCGCTGCCCGCGGCGGGGAAGTGGATCGATGAGACGCTGCTCTCCAACGGCGTGTACCGGATGGTGTGCGCCGCGGGGCAGATCGTTCCTGCCGTCACACCACCGTTCAGCCGACTCGCCGTGAAGCTCACCGGAGACCGCGAGTACACCGACCTGTCGCATCGAGTGCTCACGCAGAGCCGGAACGTGCGGTTCCGCGAGATGGAGTACGCCCTGCCGTCCGAGAAAGTGATCCCTGCCTTTCAGGCGATCCGGAACCTCATCGCAGAACGCGGATGGCGGATCGAGTTCCCGGTCGAGGTGCGCTTCGCTGCGGCGGACGATCGCTGGCTCTCCACCGCGCACGGCCGTGAGAGCGGTTACATCGCGGTGCACCGCTACTGGCGCGCCGACCCCACGGCATACTTCGAGGCCGTCGAACGCATCTGCCTCGAACACGGCGGGCGCCCGCACTGGGGCAAGATCCACACGCTGAACGCCGAGCAGTTGCGGGAAAGCTACCCGCGGTTCGGCGACTTCGTGGCACTGCGCGACCGGCTTGACCCCGAACGGCGATTCGCGAATCGGTATCTTGATCGAGTGCTCGGAGAATGACGCGTCGCCCAGTTCACGCGCAGGCACCGTGGTTAGTATGAATAAAACTCATGAAGGGGGTCATGTGCCATGGAATGGCTCATTCCAGTTCTGATTGTCGTCGCCGTGCTGGTGCTCATCGGCATCTACTTCTGGGCGACCTACAACTCCCTCGTGCAACTGAACGTCCGTGTCGACGAGGCCTGGAGCGGCATCACTGTGCAGCTCAAGAGGCGAGCCGACCTGATCCCCAATCTCATCGAGACGGTCAAGGGCTACGCCTCGCATGAGAAGGCCGTGTTCGAGAACGTCACACGCGCCCGTGCGGAGACGCTCTCGGCGACGAGCCCCGGTGAGGCGGGAATCGCGGAAGGCCACCTGCAGCAGGCGTTGAAGAGCTTGTTCGCGGTCGCTGAGGCGTATCCGCAGCTGCAGGCGAGTCAGAACTTCCTTCAGGTTCAGCATGCGCTCGTCGACACCGAGGACAAGATCCAAGCGGCCCGTCGCTTCTACAACGGCGGCGTGCGTGAGCTGAACACCAAGATCAAGGTGTTCCCGAACAACCTGTTCGCCCGCGGGCTCGGGTTCACCGAGCGGGAGTTCTTCGAGGTCGCGGACAATGCCGCGATCTCAGAGCCTCCACGCGTGCAGTTCTGACAAGCGAAGGCTCGATGCGCCGCAGGCGCGTCGAGCCTTCTGCATGTCATGTCTGAGCGAGCGAGGGGTTCGCGACCTCACCAGACGCTCAGAACGACGTCGTCGTCGGTGAACGTCACCTCGCCGCGCACGCTCCAGCTCGCCGTGCGATAGGTGAGAGTCTTGGCTGCTCCGTCGGGCGCGGTGCCGGTCACCGTCGCGGTGAGCGCGCCACCGTCTGCCCGGAACGCGGTCGGCGTCAGAGCGACGGTCGGCGTCTGGTCGATGCGGTAGCGAATCTCGCTCACTGCGGTGAAGTCCGCCGCCCAGGGGATCACGATTCCGCAGGACGACGGGGGCGCTGGTGCAGGTGCTGTGCACGTCGCGAGGTACTCGTCGAGCTGCGTCTGCGCGGTGACGGTCGCCTCGGGACGAAGGATCGCGTCGACGTCGACCTCCTGGGACCCGCCGGGAATCACCTCGACGGTTGCGCTCCCGTCGAGGAACGACGTCGGCACGGCGTTCACGTCGTACACCGCGGGAAGCAGCAGAGCCTTCTCGTCTGATGGAAGCATCGTGTCGTCGACGCTGACCGGAACGGAGAACTGAACCGAACCGAGCGCGGCGGCGGCCTCCGGCACCCAGCGTCCCTCGAGGCGCGACAGGCTCAGCGTGCTCTCGTGCCGTGCACCCGCGAGTTCGAACGACACCACGACAGCCGCAGCGTCGTCATCGGCCGTCGAAGACTCGACGGTGCCCTGTGTGAGGTGATCGCTCGCGGCCGCGAACGCCGATGCCGTCGCCGCCGGGATGTCGACACCCGTGGCCTCCACCGCGGCGACGTCGCCGTCGGCCAGCGCCTGCAGATAGGCCAGCGCCTGGTCTTCAGGACTGCCGCGCGGGATGAGGAACCAGACGATCGCGGCCGCGATCAGCAGCGCGGCCGCGATCGCGCCGCCGATGATCCACGGCGCACGTCGCTTCGCCGCCTGCGCGTTCACGAGCTGTGCCGCCTCACGCCGACTCCTGACGGGTGTGCACGTGTCGTCGTACGCCGCCGCGTTCGACGTGCAGTGCGCCGGCAACGGCGTCCGCGGCGTCGCCCCAACCTGAAACCGACACATGCTCCAACCCCTGCCAGGTCGCCGCCAGTGCGAGCTCGCGGGCGATCGGCTCGGCGTCTGCCGTACGAGCCTGGGGCTCCCACCAGGCTGATTGCACCTGCAGAGTCGACGATGCCCGATCGGCCTTCAGATCGACACGCGCCACGATCCTGTCTCCCACGAGCACGGGCAACGAGTAGTAGCCGTAGCGCCGTTTGTGGGCCGGAACATAGATCTCGATGCGGTAGTCCAGGTCGAATGCCCGCAGCGCTCGCTCCCTGAACCAGACGACAGGGTCGAACGGCGTGAGGATCGCCGCCGCGTCCACCCGCCGGGGGAGCACGGAATCGCGATGCAGCCATGCGGGCACCTGACGACCGCCGCGTTCCCACCCGCGTACTCGGACAGGCTGAAGATCACCGTTGTCGACGAGGTCGTCGATGGCCGCGCGCACGGCCTTGCGATCCTTGATGCGGTAGTAGTCGGCCAGATCGGACTCCGTCGCCACACCGGAAGAACGCGCTGCACGGTGCACGAGCTCGCGTATCGCCTCTTCTCTGGGCACCACGCGTTCGCGCACCTGGGCGGGGATCACCTGCTCCTCCAGCGCATAGTGCCGCTCGAACCCGCGACGACCGCTGATCGCCACGTCGCCGGTGCGCCAGAGATGCTCGAGGGCGAGCTTCACGTCGTCCCAGTCCCACCAGGTTCCGCGCTCACGTGGCGCGTCCGCCCGCAACTGCGCCGGCCTCAACGGCCCTCGAGTGCGCAGTTCGTCTTTCACCCAGGAGACCGTGCGCGTGTTCTGACTCAACCACGATTCGGGATCGGACTCCCACCTCTTGCGGAACGCCTCCATGCGGAATCGCCACAGCGACCAGTCGGCGACCGGCACGAACGTCGCCTCGTGCGCGAGGTACTCGACGTAGTGCGTGGTACGCGACAGGAAGACCCGATCGAGAAGCGCGGGATCGTAGGAGCCCAACCGCGAGAACAATGGCAGGTAATGACTGCGTGCGAATACGTTCACTGAGTCGATCTGCAGCACGCCGAGACGCTCCATGGCGCGATGCACATGACGCGCAGAGACGGCTGCTGTCGGGCGGCGCCGGGTGAACCCCTGAGCAGCCAGGGCGATACGTCGAGCCTGCGCGGCGCTGAGAGTCTCGGTCACGTCGTCAGCGTATCGCCAGCTCCGGACATGGACACCGCGCACGTCGCAGCATCCCCCAGCCCCGCAACTAGACTGACGACATGACGGATGAGCAGCGCCCTCGCAAGCGCGATCTCCTGTGGGGTCGCATGCCGACTGATCGCACGGTCACGACCGAAGCCGACAACGCGGTGCCTCTGTCGCTGCGCGTCGCGGCGGGATACGCCTGGCGACTGCTGCTGATCGCCGCAGCCGCCGGTGTCATCATCTGGCTGGTGATCCAGCTGAAACTGCTCGTGATCCCGCTGCTGATCGGGATCCTCATCACTGCGCTGCTCTGGCCGGCCTTCGAGCTGATGCTGCGAAGTCGCTTCCCACGATGGCTCGCGATCCTTATCGCTCTGCTGGGCACACTCGCGATCGTGGCCGGGCTGGTCTGGCTCGTCAGCTGGCAGGTCTCTCAGCAATGGGACGACGTGCAGGCCAAGTCGATGGCGGCGGTCGAGCAGTTCCGCCAGTACCTCATCGACGGGCCGTTGCATCTCTCCGAGAAGGAGATCCAGGATTACCTGAACCAGGGTTTCGAGCTCATCCAGGAGCAGGCGCAACTGCTCTGGTCCGGTGCGCTCGCCATCGGCTCGACCGCCGGTCATGTCCTCGTCGGCACACTGCTGACGTTGTTCGTGCTGATCTGCCTGCTCGCTGATGGTGCCGGCATCTGGCGCTGGACGACGAAGCTCTTCCCGCGCGCCGCTCGTCCTGCCGTCGATGCGGCGGCTCGCAACGGCTGGCGAACGGTCGTCAGTTACGCGAAGACCCAGTTGCTGGTCGCGACGATCGACTCGATCGGCATCGGCCTCGGAGCCTTCCTGCTCGGCGTCCCGCTGGCGATTCCGGTCGCCGTGCTCGTGTTCCTCGGTGCGTTCATCCCGATCGTCGGTGCTGTCGCAACAGGAGCGGTGGCCGTGTTCCTCGCGCTCGTCTACAACGATCCGTGGAACGCGTTCTGGATGCTGGTCGTCGTGATCGGCGTCCAGCAGCTGGAGGGTCACATTCTGCAGCCGATCCTGATGGGGTCCGCTGTCAAGGTGCATCCGCTCGCCGTCGTTCTGGTGGTCGCCGGAGGATCGATGATCGCCGGTATTCCCGGTGCGCTGTTCGCGGTGCCGCTGGCGGCGTTCGCGAACGTCGTCGCCGTGACGCTCAGCAGCGGTTCGTGGCGGACCGGCAGACAACCAGCCGGTGATCTGATCTGGAGTACAGTGCCGCGCGAGCGGCGTCGGAGGAATACATGAGTGAAGTCCCCAGCCTGGCCGAGTTCGAGGAAGCCGCACGGGGGCTGGAGCGAGTGATCTCGCACACGCCGACGCTGCCGTCCAGGGCGCTCTCAGACATCCTCGGCGAACCCGTCGTGCTGAAGATGGAGAATCTCCAGCGCACCGGATCGTTCAAGATCCGCGGCGCCGCGTACCGGTTGTCCCGTCTCACGGCCGAGGAACGCGGGCGAGGAGTGGTGGCGGCATCCGCCGGCAACCATGCGCAGGGGGTCGCCCTGGCAGCCCAGGCGCTCGGGATTCCGGCAACCATCTTCATGCCGCTCGGGGTGCCTGTGCCCAAACTCCTCGCAACTCGTGGGTACGGCGCCGAGGTCGTGTTGGAAGGTGAGACCGTCGCCACGTCGTTGCGGCTCGCCGCCGAGTTCGCAGAGCGCACCGGTGCGGTGATGATCCACCCCTTCGACCACCGCGACGTGGTGATCGGTCAGGGGACGCTGGGTCTGGAGTTGATCGCGGATGCTCCGGACGTCGACACGATACTGGTGGGGATCGGCGGCGGGGGACTCATCGCCGGCGTGGCGGCGGCGGCGAAGGC
Organism: Microbacterium murale; assembly: GCF_030815955.1. NCBI lineage: Bacteria > Bacillati > Actinomycetota > Actinomycetes > Micrococcales > Microbacteriaceae > Microbacterium > Microbacterium murale. Next base: position 3,163,112 of record NZ_JAUSXK010000001.1, read on the forward strand.
GGCGGCGGCGCAAGCAGGTCGGACGGTGCGCGTGATCGGCGTGCAAGCGGAGAACGCCGCCGCGATGCTGCCCTCGCTGGCGGACGGTCATCCGGTCGAGATCGTGACGCTGCCGACCATCGCAGACGGCATCCTGGTCGCGAAGCCGGGAGCGGTGCCATTCGAGATCATCAAGGATCTCGTCGACGATGTCGTCACTGTGACTGACGATGACATCGCCCGCGCGATCCTCATACTGCTGGAACAGGCGAAGGTCGTCGTCGAGCCCGCAGGTGCCGTCGGCGTGGCCGCGATCCTCGCAGGCAAGATCTCCGGCACCGGAAAGACCATGGCCGTGCTGTCGGGCGGCAACATCGACCCGCTGCTGCTGCAGCGCGTCGTGTCGCACGGGCTCGCGGCATCCGGTCGCTACCTGACCATCCGCATTCCGTTGCCCGACCGTCCTGGCCAGCTCGCCAGGGTCTCCGAGCTCGTCTCCCAGGCAGGCGCGAACGTCATGGAAGTCATGCACACCCGCCACGGCCAGGGCTTGCAGATCAGCGAGGTCATCCTGCAGATGAGCATCGAGACCAGAGGGGCGGAGCACACCGAACTGACGCTCGACACGCTCCGCCAGGCAGGCTACGACCCGGTCGTCGTTCCGGACTAGCCGGCGTAGGTCTCGACGTTCGTGACCTCGACGGAGATCGACTTGCCGTTCGGCGCCTCGTAGCTGGTCTTCTCGCCGACCTTCAGGCCGAGGATCGCCTGCCCGAGCGGGCTGGCCTCGCTGTAGACGTCCACGTCGCTTCCGGATGCCGCGATCTCGCGACTGCCGAGGAGGAAGATCTCTTCGCCACCGGCGACGAGCGCCGTGACGACGGTGCCGGGCTCGACGATTCCGCGGCTGGCCGGAGCCTCGCCGACCTTCGCGGTCTTCAGGAGCTGCTCGAGCGTGCGGATGCGCGCCTCCTGCTTGCCCTGCTCGTCCTTCGCGGCGTGGTATCCGCCGTTCTCCTTGAGGTCGCCCTCTTCGCGGGCGGCCTCGATGCGCTTCGCGATCTCGTCGCGACCCGTGGTGGAGAGGTTCTCGAGCTCAGCGACCAGCCGATCGTAGGCGTCTTGAGTGAGGAACGGTACCTGAGCGTCTGTGGACACAGCGTGCTCCTTTGTCGAACGCCCTTCAGGGCGGTGGGGATATGCCAAGACGCCCCGGCAAGTGGCCAGGGCGTCGGTTTCTCAGGGGAGTCTATGCGACCCAGCAGGAGTTCACCAAACCTGTCGTGGCTTCTGCGACGGTCGGCACAGTCGCCGTCAACTGCTGCATGTGGCTGTCCCCGGCGGGGATCTCGACGATCTTCCAGCCCACGACGCCGAACTCCTCATCGAGTGCTTCGATCGCGCAGGCGAGGTCTTTTCCCTGGGGCGCGATGACCTGGAAACGCACCGTGACAGTGTGCTCGTCGACGAGTTCGTAGCTCAGATCATCGGCATCGACCGCGTTGATCGACTGGGAGACGGTCATCCAGGAAGCGATGACGATCACGACCAGAGCGATCGCGCCGCCGACGATCCACGACGTGCGCTTGCGGCGTCCGCGACCGTATCGTTCATCGAGCTCGAGTGCTGTCGTCACGGGGCGGGGCTTTCGGTCGTTAGGCTTGTGGTTCCAGGTTATGCGACCTGCGCAGGAAAGGCGGACACATGCTCGTGCTGTTCGGAACTGAGACCCCGATTCCGACGCCGACGATGACCGTCGAGCCGGAGTCCGTCACACCCGGCCCCGCCGGATTCATCGTGATCGTGGTCGTCGTGATCGCCGTCGTGCTGCTGATCTGGGACATGAATCGTCGTATCCGCCGCGTGCGATACCGCGAAGAGGTGCGTGAAGAGCTCGACGCCGAGGAAGCAGCGGGCAGGGATACGCAGGCCCCGGATGCCGGCTCCGCCGAGGATTCTGGCCAGGACGGCGCGGCGCCGGGAACGAACGGCGACGCAGCATCCGAGAAAGACGATCCAGGGCGCTGAGTCCGGCTCAGTGCATGGTCATGCCGCCGGTGACGTTGAGCCCCTGTCCGGTCATGTAGCTCGCCAGGTCGCTGGCGAGGAAGAGCGCGACACCGGCGACGTCCTGAGTCGTGCCGGTTCGGCCCAACGGCACCTGTGAGCGGTCTTCGGCGGCGACCTCGTCGGCCGTCATTCCGCGGATCGCGCCGCCCTCGATGCGCTCCCGGTGCTTCATGGGGGTCTCGATGATGCCGGGGCAGATCGCGTTCACCGTGATGCCGCGCTGGGCGAGTTCGACGGCCATAGTCTTCGTGACGCCGAGTACAGCGTGCTTGGAGGCGACGTACGCGGTCATTCCTCGGTAGCCGTTCTTGCCGGCCTGCGATGAGATGAAGATGATGCGTCCGGTGCGCTCCGCGGCGACGAGCCTGCGTGCGACGCCGCGTGCGACGAGGAAGGACCCCTTCGCGTTGACGTCGAGGTTGAGGTCCCACTCGGCGCTCGTCGTCTCTGTCGCGTAGACCATGGTCGATGTGCCTGCCGCTGTCACGACGACATCGACAGTGCCGACGGCGTCGGTGACGGCATCCAGGACGTGCTCCACCGCAGACTCGTCGCTGACGTCGAGTCGCACGGACCACGCACGGTCGCCGGTCTGATTCAGGCCCTCAGGCGCGCTCAGATCGGCGCTGACGACTGTTGCGCCCTCGGCGAGGAACGCGTCCACCACGCCGGCGCCGATGCCGCTGCCACCACCGGTGACGAGGACGACCCGGGATGCGAGCTCGTCGAACATCACACTCCGACGCGCTCGAACGCGTCGAGACTGATGCCCTGTTCGAGGATGCGCTTCGACCATTCCCGTGCGCTGTGAAGGCTGTGATCACGGTAGTTCCCGCAGCTGATCGCGTCGACCCCCGGCACGTCGTCCCAGGTGATGTCCTCCGCGATCGCGGTGAGGCCCACGCGGACGGCCGCGACGACCTCCGCGACACCCGGCTCTCCCCAGGTGATCAGGTGGAAGCCGGTACGGCAGCCGAACGGAGAGATGTCGATGACGCCCTCGAGGTGGTCGCGGAGCAGGCCGGCGAGCACATGTTCGATCGTGTGCAGCCCGGCCGTCGGGATCTCGCCCTCGTTCGGCTGCACGAAGCGCACGTCGAAGTTCGAGATCGCGTCGCCCTTGGGTCCGTGCTCGGTCTGGATGAGACGGACATAGGGCGCGTGGACAGCGGTGTGATCGAGGGTGAAGCTCTCGACATCAGCCATGGTGTTCTCCTTCGTCGTTCTGGGGTGCACAGTGCTCGAGGGTGCACAGCGAACCTATCTGCGGATGCCGCCGAGATCACATCCTGTTGCGAACTGTTGCCCGCGATCAGCCCGGCAGCCCAAGCGACGGGGAGTACGGCGCCATTGAGATCAGCAGGCATGCAGTCCAGTGGCACAGGAAAGCGAGCACCGTGCAGAGATGGAAGATCTCGTGGAATCCGAAGTGGCCAGGCCACGGGTTCGGCTTCTTCATCGCGTACACGACGGCGCCGCCGGTGTAGAGCACACCGCCTACGCAGACCAGCACCATCATCGCGACGTTCGCGTTCAGCAGGTCGACCATGTACATCACCGCTGCCCAACCCAGCACGAGGTAGAGGGCGACGTACAGCCAGCGCGGCGCATTGATCCAGAACACCCGGAACAGGATGCCGAGGAGAGCGCCGCTCCAGACCAGGATGAGCAGGAGGGTGCCTTTCTCCGGCACCAGGGCGTTGACTGCGAGGGGAGTGTAGGTGCCGGATATCAGCAGCAGGATGTTCGCATGATCGATCCGTTTGAGCACCAGTTTCGTCTTCGGGCTCCAATTGATGCGGTGATACAGCGCGGAGTTGCCGAACAGCAGCAGCGAGCTCGCCATGAAGACGGCGGCGGCCCATTTCGCGGCGGCACCGTCGGCGAGCACGATGAGCACGATGCCCGCCACGATCGCCACCGGGAAGGTGCCGGCATGCAGCCAGCCGCGCCAGGTCGGCTTGATCTCGACTTCGGCGTCTGCCCGTGCGTCCTCCAGCAACGGGAGCTCGGGAACGGAGTCGGCGTCGGCATCTGAAGTGCTCACGTGCTCACTCTAGGCCGCGCTCCATGCCATTAGATGTACATGCGGACGAACCCGCGTGCTCACAGGGCAGACACTCGTCGGCGCGATAACGTAGGCAGGTGAATGCACGTTCGAGCGAAGGTCGGGGGCCGCTGTACCGGCTGTACGGCAAGCGGCTCCGCCGACAGCTGGATCCGGCATCCGTCCCGCATCACGTCGCCATGATGATCGATGGGAATCGGCGCTGGGCGCGTCAGCTGGGTCTTGATTCCCCTGCCGACGGGCATCGGGCGGGCGCGGCCAAGATGCGGGAGTTCCTCGGTTGGTGCGATGACATCGGGGTTCGTGTCGTCTCGTTGTATCTGCTCTCCAGTGACAATCTGCGAAAGCGGGACTCGCAGGAGATCGCCGACCTCATCGAGATCATCGCCGAACTCGCGGAGTCTCTCGCGCAGAACGGCGACTGGCGGGTCAAGCACGTCGGCCGCTCCGACATCCTGCCCGATGAGTTGGCGCGTGTGCTGCGAGACGCGGAGGAGCGCACCACCGGCCATTCGGGGCTGCACGTGAACCTCGCGGTCGGCTACGGCGGACGCAATGAGATCGTCGACGCCGTGCGCTCGATCATCGCCGAACACGACGCGTCGGGTGGCACGATGGAGGATCTAGCGGCCCACCTCACCCCTGAGATGATCGGCGAGCACCTCTACACCGGCGGCCAGCCCGACCCGGATCTCGTCATCCGCACGAGCGGAGAGCAGCGACTCAGTGACTTCCTCCTCTGGCAGAGTGCGCACAGCGAGTTCTACTTCGTCGAGGCGCTCGGCCCCGACCTTCGTCAGGTCGACTTCCTGCGCGCGATCCGCGACTTCGTCGACCGGGATCGGCGTTTCGGCCGCTGACCCGACGCGGCACTTCATGCAGTCGCATGGGAGAATTCTCGGGTGAGCACTTTCGATGACTATGTCGCGACGTTCGACGGCGACCCCGGCTATTTGAACTGGGCGGCATTCGGCCCGATCTCGCCGACGGTCCGCGCCGAGGTCTTCGCCGATGCGGACCTGCTGGGCAGCGGCCGCCCATCGTCGCTGGCACTGGTCAGCGAGCGGTACGGCGAAGCACGTGAGCTCGCCGCCGAGCTGCTCGACGTCGATGCCGACACGGTGACCCTGCAGCCCTCGGCGACGTACGGCCTCATGCACGCCTTCTACGGGCTCAAGGGAACGGTCATCGCATCCTCGGCGGAGTTCCCCAGCATCGCCATGACGCTCGAGCGGGCCTCGCAGGCGTCGGCGGGCGAACTCGCCCCGCGCTGGATCGAACCGCAGCACACCTTCGTGACTCCGGATGCGGTCGCCGAGGCTCTGGACGATGACGTGACCGCGCTCGCCGTCAGCCACGTCGATTTCCGCACCGGTTACCGGGTGGATCTCGCCGCGCTTCGCGAAGTGCTGGGTCCGGACCGCCTGCTCATCGTCGATGCCGTGCAGTCGTTCGGCGTCGTGGACGACGACTATTCCGTGGCGGATGTCGTGACGGGGCACGGCTACAAGTGGCTGCGCGCCGCGCGAGGTACCGGCTTCACCTCGTTCTCCGCGAAGGCCAGGGAACGCATCGCGCCCGTACTGTCGGGCTTCGCAGGTGTGGAGGGTGGGCTTCCCGTCGACGAGTTGCCCGGACCCGCAGCATCCGCTCGCGCCTATGCCGTGGGCAACCCCGACCAGCTCGCGGTCGCGCGCCTGGCTGTCGGCCTGCGCGACGTGCACGACGCCGGAGTGCCGGCGATCGACGCGGCCATCGGTGACCACGTCGATCGCATTCTCGAGATCGCAGATCGTCATGGCATCGCGGTGCTGACTCCGCGCGAGAGGAACAGGCGCGCCGGCATCGTCACGCTCGCGCCGGAGGAGCCGGCCGCGCTGTCCGCAGCCCTCACGAACGCGGGAATCGTGGCCACGACGCGCGGCACGACCGTGCGTCTCGCGGCGCACGCCGGCACGAGCGACGAGACGCTGCGTATGCTCGACGACGCAATCGGCACGCTCGGCGTTTAGAGCATCCGCAGAGAGTTCACCTGCGCTTAACATGCCCGCAGGGCGTGTCGCGTGCGCGAGCCGTCGGCCCGGTCGTACGTTCTAGGCATCGGGCACGGTGCCCGTTCGAGTCGGCCTTCCGGATCGCGACTCGTGGCCCCCTGGTCGACTCGTGGCATAGCCGGGATACATCCCGGGTCGGGAGTGGGTCGTGACCACACGTACAGCACAGCAGTCCACCCGTCAGTCCTCGCGTCGGGCATCCTCAGGGAAGCCGGATCAGGACCTTCGCACCTACGTGCTCGACACCTCGGTGCTGCTGTCGGATCCGCAGGCGTTCTTCCGCTTCGCCGAGCACTCGATCGTGCTTCCGGTCGTCGTGATCACGGAACTGGAGGGCAAACGGCACGATCCGGAGATCGGCTACTTCGCACGGCAGACGCTGCGGCACCTGGACGAGCTGCGTATCGAGCACGGGCGACTCGACTTTCCGGTGCCCATCGGCGAGGGAGGCACCCTCCGTGTCGAGCTGAACAACACCGACGGATCGGTGCTGCCCAGCGGCATCCGTCTCGGTGACAACGACAGCCGTATCCTCGCGGTCGCGATGCACCTGGCGGAGGACGGACAGGACGTCACGATCGTCTCCAAGGACCTGCCGATGCGGGTCAAGGCGGCATCCCTCGGCATCTCCGCCGAGGAATACCTCGCAGAGCAGGCCGTCGACTCCGGCTGGACCGGCATCGCGAATCTCGACCTCTCCGGCGATGAGATCAGCGACCTGTACGAGAGCGAGGTCGGCATCAGTGAGGAGGCCCGCGGACTTCCGGTCAACACGGGTCTCATCATCCACTCCGAGCGTGGATCGGCGCTCGGCAGGATCTCCGGCGACGGCGAATACCGGCTGGTGCGCGGGGACCGCGAGGTGTTCGGAATGCACGGTCGGTCGGCGGAACAGCGCATCGCGATCGACCTGCTCACCGACCCGGACGTCGGGATCGTCTCACTCGGCGGTCGTGCCGGCACCGGCAAGTCGGCGCTCGCGCTCTGCGCAGGGCTGGAGGCAGTGCTCGAGCGGCAGCAGCAGAAGAAGATCATCGTGTTCCGGCCGCTGTTCGCCGTCGGCGGGCAGGAGCTCGGATACCTTCCCGGAGATCAGGGCGAGAAGATGGGGCCCTGGGGTCAGGCGGTCTTCGACACTCTCGGATCGGTGGTCTCGGGCAACGTGATGGAGGAGGTCGTCGAGCGCGGCATCCTCGAGGTGCTTCCGCTGACGCACATCCGCGGACGCTCGCTGCACGACGCGTTCGTGATCGTGGATGAGGCTCAGTCGCTGGAGCGCAACGTGCTGCTGACGGTGCTGAGCCGGATGGGCCAGAACTCCCGCGTCGTGCTCACCCACGACGTCGGACAGCGCGACAACCTGCGCGTCGGACGTCACGACGGCATCGCCTCGGTGATCGAGACGCTGAAGGGGCACGATCTGTTCGCCCACGTGACCCTGATGCGTTCGGAGCGTTCGGCGATCGCCGCGCTGGTCACGGAGCTGCTGGAGGGCGGGGAACTCAACTAGGTCGGAGCCGGGTTGGGCCGGGTTGCTGCCGGCTTGGCGGGCTGCGACGCGACACTTTGGGGGACCGGAGCACGGATGTCGGACCGATCGGGGAAGTTGGTCCGACATCCGTCGCCCCGGCCCCCAGACCGTCGCTCACGCGTGGTCGCGCAGTCGGGTGAGAGCCCCGAGGATCGCCTGCTGGACGGTCGGCCAGTCGTAGATGACCTGTGCGTAGTCGAAGTGGAGCGTCTCGTAGCCGAGAGCGGATGCCGCGGCATCCCGTGTCAGGTCCTTATGACGCATCGACGGCCCATCGTGATTCTCCTTGCCGTCCGCCTCAATGATCAGTCGGCCACCCACGACGAAATCCACCCTCCCGACCGTCGGAATGGTGACCTGGCACTCCACAGCGATGCCGAGCAGATGCAGTCGGAGGCGGAGCAGCGATTCGAGTCCGCTGTCGGCGTCGTGACGAGCGAAATCGACGAGCCAACGATCGGAAGCGGGAAGCGCAGCTCTGATGCGATTCCGAGCAGGGCGTGACAGGAGGCCGAGGCGCCAGGCGGATTCGAAGGAGGCGAAGAACGATTCGGCGCCCTCGCATCTGTGCAGGTGGAGAAGTGCGTGCTCGACCTCAGCGAGACTGAGGGGCGGGATGCCGCGGAAGAAGTGACTCACGCATGCGCAGCCGGGATGCTGATGCACGCGTCCACGCCGACCGACCCACACATGCGGCGGACCCTCTGCGGAGAGTACCCATACCCCGTGTCTGCGCAGTGCCGCCGAACAGGTGAGCGCGCCGCCGTGACGGACCGCGGCCAGATCTGCAGCGTTCGCATCGAATGAGGCGAAGGTACCAGGACGCAGGCGTTGGATCTCACCGGAAGAGACGGCGGCCGCCAGACGGTGTCTGGTGACGCCGAACTGCTGGAGCTGCACTCCACGGGCGATTCCGCCGAGGTGCGAGATGAGTGAGGCTGGATCGAACATCACCCCACCGTGACGGATCGGCTGCGTCATCCGGTGTCGGAAACCCATGTTCGTGGACAACTCCGGGTGCGCGGCATCCTGTGCAGGCCGGGTCGATCCCACGGAACGGGGGCCGAATGCACGAATGTCGGATCGATTCCCGAGAACCGTCCGACATTCGTGTATTCAGCCCCCGAAGTGTCGGCGGCCGGCCCGGGCCTCAGCCCGGGTGGGTCATGCTCAGCAGGTCGAGCTTCTCGTCCAGCTGATCCAGTGTCAGCTCGCCGCGCTCGACGTAGCCGAGGTCGATCACAGCGTCGCGCACGGTGATTCCGGCAGCGACGGCGTGCTTGGCGATCTTCGCCGCGGCCTCGTAGCCGATGAGCTTGTTCAGCGGCGTCACGATCGACGGGCTCATGCCCGCGAACGCAGCGGCACGCTCCGTGTTGGCGACGAGCCCGTCGATGGTCTTGTCCGCGAGGACGCGCGAGGCGTTCGCGAGCAGGCGGATCGACTCGAGCAGCGCCGTTCCCATGACAGGGATGGCGACGTTCAGTTCGAAGGCACCGGATGCTCCCGCCCATGCCACGGTCGCGTCGTTGCCGATCACGCGGGCGCAGACCATCAGCACGGCCTCCGGCACGACAGGGTTGACCTTGCCCGGCATGATCGACGATCCGGGCTGCAGGTCGGGGATGTGCAGCTCGCCGAGACCCGTGTTCGGGCCGGAACCCATCCAGCGCAGGTCGTTGTTGATCTTCGTCAGCGACACGGCGATGGTGCGCAGAGCGCCGGATGCCTCGACCAGGCCATCACGATTCGCCTGAGCCTCGAAGTGGTCCTTCGCCTCGGTGATCGGCAGCTCGGTCTCTTCCGCGAGCAGGGCGATGACCTTCTGCGGGAAGCCGAGTGGAGTGTTGATGCCGGTGCCGACGGCCGTGCCGCCGAGCGGCACCTCGGCGACGCGGGGGAGCGCGGACTGCACACGCTCGATACCGAGGCGGATCTGGCGGGCGTAGCCGCCGAACTCCTGGCCGAGGGTGACGGGCGTCGCATCCATGAGGTGCGTGCGGCCGGACTTGACGGCATCCTTCCACAGCACCGCCTTCGCCTCGAGGGCGACGGCGAGGTGATCGAGCGAGGGGATGAGCGTGTCGATGAGCGCCTGGGTGACAGCGATGTGCACCGAGGTCGGGAACACGTCGTTCGACGACTGCGATGCGTTCACATGGTCGTTCGGGTGCACGGCGGAGCCGAGGATGCTGGAGGCGATGGACGCCAGCACCTCGTTCATGTTCATGTTCGAGGAAGTACCGGACCCTGTCTGGTACGTGTCCACTGGGAATTCGCCATCGTGTGCACCGGATGCCACGCGATCGGCGGCGGCGGCGATCGCATCCGCGATGGCACCGTCGAGCGTGCCGAGTTCCTTGTTCGCCAGCGCTGCGGCCTTCTTGATGCGCGCGAGGGCGGCGATCTGCGCCGATTCCAGCCCCTTGCCCGAGATCGGGAAGTTCTCCACTGCGCGCTGCGTCTGCGCACCGTACAGTGCGTTCACGGGCACGCGGACCTCGCCCATGGTGTCGTGCTCGATGCGGTAGCCCTGCGACTCTTCGCCGCTGCGCTGGTGTGTATCGGTCACTGCGATCCCTCCTCGGTTGCGGGGACCTCTTCGATCCCCTTGGTGTCGATTCCCACTGCGATGGCCGGCACGGCCGTTCCTTCGGCAAGTCGGTAGTTGGCGCCGACGATGCCCAGTCGGCCTTCGGCGACGGCGTCGCTGATCAGCTCTGACGACTGCAGCAGGTTCGCGACCGTGTTGCGCAGGTGCTCGCGCCCGACCTGCTCGGCGTCGATGTCTGCGGGCGATGATCCGCCGTTCTCCGCCAGCACCTTGCGGGCAGCAGGGATGATCGGGGCGATGAGCTTCCAGATGTGCGGCGGAAGCGGGGCGGCATCGATTGCCGTGCCGTCGATCGCCGCGCGCACAGCACCGCATTCGTCGTGGGCGAGGACGACGATCAACGGGACCTTGAGGATCTCGACGGCGTACTCCAGGCTCCCGACGATCGACTCGCCGATCACCTGCCCGGCGTTGCGAACCACGAAGAGGTCACCGAGCCCGAGGTCGAAGATGATCTCGGCCGCCAGGCGGGAGTCCGAGCATCCGAACAGCGTCGCGACCGGGTTCTGCTGGTGGGCGAGGTCGTGCCGCCGCTCAACGTCCTGGTTCGGATGCCGGGGGTCCCCGTTCACGAATCGACGGTTGCCGTCGAGCATCTGCTGCCATGCTTCTGTGGGCGTGAGCGTCGTCATGAGGCCTCCGCGATGTCGTTGATCTGGGGAACGAGCAATTCGGCCAGTTCGGCCGTCGACTCGGCAGAGCGTGATCCGTAGAGCAGGACGTAATCGTCGCCCGCCTGCGTGCCGATGGCGTACGACACGTTGTCGTCCGTGTCGCCGCCCAGCTCATAGACGTCCCATTCGAGTCCGCCGATGCGGGTGGTGTCTGTGGCGGCCGTGCCGCCCAGCATCTGCGGCGCCCAGGACGCGTCGTCGTCGAACGCCTGCGCGATGCGGATGAAGCCGCGCTCGTCTTCGGCGGCCGGTGCCAGCGTGATGTTCCAGACGACGGTCGCGCCACTCTGCAGTTCTGCGGCGTTCACACGCCAGAAGTCATCCAACTCGGGGACGATCGCGGGCCTGTCCATGGTCGATTCGACATCCTGCGCGATTGCGGCGACGTCGACCGTTGTCTCAGAAGCACGCTCTCCCCGCGGGACGGCGAAGATGACGACGGCGACCACTGCCAGGGTGACGAGAAGCGCAGCGATGAGGTTGCGGAAATTCTGACTCGCGCGATATCTCTTGCTGAACTCCGCCTTGCGCGCTGCGGTCTCCTCAGGCGTCTCGGGGCGGCCGAGCTCGGCGACGATCGGAGCGCTCTTGCTCACGACTCGGCCCCGTCTGCGGACGTGCCGGAATCCGCGGAAGTACCGGATGCCGCGGCCCGAGCCTCATCGAGACGGCGCTTCGCGCCCAGCAGCCACTCCTCGCAACGTGCCGCAAGGGCTTCGCCGCGCTCCCAGAGCGCGAGCGAATGCTCGAGGGTCGGCGCACCCTGTTCGAGCTCGGCCACCACACGCACGAGTTCGTCGCGAGCGGCCTCGAACGACAGAGTCTCGACGGGGGAGTCGGTCGGCGCAGTCACGGTTTCCATCCTACGTCCCGTAGGCGTTTCACTCCGCTTCCGCGATCTCGCCCTCCGAGCGGGCGGCGACGGATCCGCGGTCGACCGTGATGGTCAACGAGGCACCGGCCGGAGCATCGGCGGCATCGCGCAGAATCACACCGCCGTCGAGGTGGGCGATCGCATAGCCGCGCGCCAGCGTCGCGGCCGGCGAGAGGGCGCGCAGTGAGGCACGCAGCTCGGTGGTCTTGCGCGCTGCCGTGTCGAGGCGTCGTGTGATCGTGTCGCGTCCGCGCGACACCTGCAGCCAGATCTCCTGCGCGCGTGATTCGATGATCGGGTCAGGGGAGCGCAGCACGGGGCGCGTGCGCAGCTGCTCGAGTTGCTGGATATCGTGGGAGATGCGCTGCGTGAGCCGGGTGGTCGCGCGTGAGCGCAGCTGACCGATCAGCGCCCGCTGCTCTCCGACGTCGGGGACGACGCGTTTGGCGGCGTCCGTCGGCGTCGAGGCGCGCAGGTCGGCGACATCATCGAGAAGCGGGTGGTCGTTCTCGTGTCCGATCGCCGAGACGACGGGCGTGGATGCCGCGGCCACCGCCCGCACGAGGCGCTCGTCGCTGAATCCGAGCAGCGTCTGCGGGTCGCCTCCGCCTCGCGCGATGATGATGACGTCGACGTCAGGATCGGCGTCGAGCTTCGCGAGCGCGGCCAGTGTCTCCGGCACGCAGCGATCGCCCTGCACCGCGGCATACTCGGTGCGAAAACGCACCTGCGGCCAGCGCAGTTCGGAGTTGCGATGCACATCCTTCTCAGCATCCGATCTCTCACCGGTGATGAGCCCGATCACGTGGGGGAGGAACGGCAGCGGCTTCTTGCGCGAAGAGTCGAACAGGCCCTCCTGGCGCAGTTGGGCGCGCAGTTTCTCGAGACGCTCCAGCTGGTCTCCGAGGCCGACGTGCTTCATGTTCGAGACGGTGAAGCTGAAGTCGCCGGCCTTGACGAAGTAGTCGGCCTTCACCGCAGCGACGACGTGGTCGCCGATACCCAGATCGGCGGGGATGCGTCCGCGCACGCTCGACCAGAGGCGGATCGAGATCTGCGCATCGGACTGAGTGTCCTTCAGGCGACCGAACACGTTGCCGCCGCGCACGTTCCACGAGGTGATCTCGCCCTCGACCCAGACGACATTCCAGCGTGCGATGAAGTCGCGGATCGTGCCGTTCAAGCGGGCGACCGAGGTCGGAGCATCCGCCGTCGAATCGCGTGGAGCCACGGCGTCCGCCGGGGGAGCCTCGCCCTTCGCCGGTGTCGCTTCGAAGACCGTCATCTGGCCCCTTCCGTGGTTGTGCGCCTGAGCGTCCGTCCAGGCCCGCCATGACCGTTCGAAGGTAGGATCGAAGCGTGAGTCAGGCCACCGTACATCTTCCCGTTCCCCGCATCCCACGTTCGCGGGCGGCGCGGCTTCAGAATAACCCGGTGGACGGACACAAGCGGGTTCTGCTCGCCGCTCCGCGCGGCTACTGCGCCGGTGTCGATCGCGCCGTCGTCGCCGTCGAGAAGGCGCTCGAGCGCTACGGCGCCCCTGTCTACGTGCGCAAGCAGATCGTGCACAACATCCATGTCGTCACCGAGCTCGAAGAGAAGGGCGCGATCTTCGTCGAGGAGGTCGATGAGGTGCCCACCGGCGCGCACGTCGTGTTCAGCGCGCACGGAGTCTCTCCGGCGGTCGTGGATGCGGCATCCGATCGGGGGCTGCATGCGATCGACGCGACCTGCCCACTGGTGACCAAGGTGCACCGCGAGGCCGTGCGCTTCGCCCGCGATGACTTCGAGATCCTGCTCATCGGCCATGAGGGTCACGAAGAGGTCGAGGGCACAGCCGGCCACGCGCCAGATCGAGTGACCATCGTCAACTCGCCGGACGAGGCTGACACCGTTGTGGTCAAGGACCCGTCGAAGGTCGTCTGGCTGTCGCAGACCACGCTTTCGGTCGACGAGACGATGGAGACAGTCAACCGGCTGCGTCTGCGCTTCCCGGATCTGCAGGCGCCGCCGTCCGACGACATCTGCTACGCCACCCAGAACCGTCAGGTCGCGATCAAGAAGGTCGCCGTCGACGCTGACCTCGTGATCGTCGTCGGCTCGTCCAACTCGTCGAACAGCGTGAGACTGGTGGAAGTGGCTCTGGAGTATGGGGCCAAGGCGGCGTACCGTGTGGACTACGCCGAAGAGATCAAGCAGGAATGGCTCGACGGTGTCGCCACCGTGGGAGTGACGAGCGGAGCCTCTGTTCCGGAGGTGCTCGTGAGGGAAGTCCTCGAGGCGCTGGACGCCGCCGGCTACGGCGACGTGGAAGAAATCCGCACCGCCGAGGAGGATCTGATGTTCTCCCTTCCCAAGGAACTGAGGCAGGATGCCTCCGGCCAGCGCGACGCTCGTGCGCTCGGCGGCCGTGCAGCGGGTCCTGATACGCCCAGGTGAACCTCCAGGAGTCGGAGCCCACACTGATCGGATCGGTTCAGCGCGCGCTCCGTCTCGTCGACATCGTCGCGAACGCCCCTCGCCCGTTGCCGACGAAGATGCTGGCATCAGCCACGGGACTCACTCCCGGCACCACATACAACCTGGTGCGCACCCTGATACATGAGGGATATCTCGCCGCAGAGCCGGATGGGCTGGTGCTGGGCACGAGATTCCCGTCCTTCCAGGGACAGATCGGTGCGCGCGGCGTCTTCCTCGCACGGGTTCGCGCCGCGTTACGGCAGGTCACCGATGAAGTCGGGGCCACTGCATATCTCTCGCGTTTCGATGACGGCGAGGTGCATCTGGTCGACATCGTGGATGCCACGCATAATCCGCGCGTCGAGTTGTGGGTGGGCCTGCACTCCAGCGCACACGCCACCGCGCTCGGGAAGCAGATCCTCGCTGACCTCGACGAGGAGGATCGGCTGGACTATCTCTCCAGACATCGGCTCGAAGAACTCACGCCGAACACGATCAGTGACAGGCGCACACTGCTCACGCAGTTGGAGCAGTCGCCGGGGTGGGTGATAGATGACGAGGAGTACTCGGTCGGCAGCACGTGCGTCGCGGTACCTGTCATCGCGCCGAATCTGACGGCGTCACTGGCGATCTCGTTGCCCTCCGACCGCGCTGTCGTCGATCGCGGTCTCGTCCGCACGCTTCAGCGCGCGGCGCGGCGACTCGCGCTGCAACTGGGAGCGGACGCGATGGATGCCGGTGACGCCGGACGCGGTCCGGGCGATGAGTTCACTATCTGAAGAACGACCACTCGCGCTCGGTGGGACAGTTGCCTAGTCTTAAGAGTGCAGTCGCCTGTATCACGGCGCTGCAGATGCAGGACGCGTCCCCAGCGCCCCTTCATCTCGAGGTGTGAGCGTCCCCAGCGCTCCACTTCAACGGCCCCCGAGGAGTCCCCACTTCTCTGGGGCCGCCGCTGTTCCATGGCCCGCCTCCCTGCGCGCGCGTCCTTGCGCTGCCCGCCTCCCTGCGCGCGCGTCCTTGCGCTGCCCGCCTCCCTGCGCGTCGGTTCAAAGCCCGGCCGGTTAGCATGTCGGAATGACCGACCAGCGGCCCCAGTACGGCGAATATGCGACTCCGGATGAGCAGCGACGGCTGGCGGGCCTGCCACCGCTCGACGCCTCGCCCGCTGCTGCCCCGGTGACCGAACAGCCGGCACCGGAGGCGACCGCCCGATCGATCACGAAGGCGCGGCCATGGGACAGGATCGTCACGATCGCGTTGCTGGCCTACGGCATCGTGAACGTGGTCATGACGGGGATGTCGTATCTCGACCTGCCGACCGTGATGAATCAGAGCATGGACATTCTCGGAATCGATGGTGAGTTCACCAACTTCGCTCAGGGCAAGCTGTGGGGCACGATCGCAGCCGTCCTCCTCGTCGTGGGCTGGGTGATCACGGCCTGGCTATCGCTGCGACGACTGCGCACCGGCAAGCTCACCTGGTGGGTGCCGCTGGTCGGGGCGGCCGTGACCATGCTGATCGTGTCGATCTGCATCATGGTGCCGATGATGGGCGACCCCGCTTTCATGGCGTACGTCGACGGGATGGCGGGTCGTTGAGCGCGAACGTGCTCGCCGTCTGCGTGGTGCATGAGTTGCGTCCGGACGCCGGCACCGTCGGCACGACCGCGATCGACAAGCGACCGGTGATGGGTCCGGTGCGTGTCGGTGCCTACGGGGTCTATGCCGATGTGCAGGCGGACCGCAAGAATCACGGCGGGCTCGACCAGGCCGTGTACGCGTATTCGCAGGACGATGCCACGTACTGGGCAGGCGAACTCGGGCGGGAACTGCCAGCGGGGTGGTTCGGTGAGAACCTGCGGGTGGACGGCATGGACGTCAACACGGCGAAGGTCGGCGAGCGGTGGCAGATCGGCAAGAGCGTGATCGTCGAAGTGACGACGTCGCGCAACCCGTGTCAGACGTTCGCACGCTGGGTCGGCGGTGACGATGAGCGCGGCTGGGTCAAGCGTTTCGCCCAGGCCGGAAGGCTCGGTGCCTATCTGCGCGTCATCACGACGGGCCGCATCGAGGCTGGTGACGAGATCACCGTTCTGGATCGGCCGGATGCCGCTCCGACGATTCTCGAGGTGTATCGGGCGCGTTAGGGCCTGCTCGCGACCCACTCACACCGCTTGGGCTCGTGAACGTGCCTCAGCTCTCCACGACGTGAGCATCGGGTCCGGGGTAGACCGTACCTTGGTGCCCGTCGTCCCACCGCACCATATAGGGCGGTGAGCCATCGTCGCCGTGCACCTCGAGGATCTCGCCTTCGCGCCTGTGCGCCGTATCGGTGCGCCCCTCGACGATCAACCGGTCACCTGCTTTTGCATGCATCGCCATCACACCCTTCCTCGCGGATCGGATGCTTCAACGATGCTCCCTGTGGCCTCCGCTGGCAAGGGCTTACGACGCGCCGGGCATTCCGGAGATGACGATGCCCCGACCCGAAACCGGGCCGAGGCATCGTCGTGATCTGCGTCGTGCGTCAGCTCTTGGACTGGCCGTACGAGCCGAGCTGGCGGGTCGATTCGATGACGCGAGCGGCCATGGCCGTCTCCGCCACCTTGCCCCAGGCGCGAGGGTCGTAGACCTTCTTGTTGCCGACCTCGCCGTCGACTTTGAGGACGCCGTCGTAGTTCTTGAACATGTAGTCGGCGATCGCACGCGTGTATGCGTACTGCGTGTCGGTGTCGATGTTCATCTTGATGACGCCGTTGGCGACAGCAAGCGCGATCTCCTCGTCGGTCGAGCCGGAGCCGCCGTGGAATACGAGGTCGAGCGGCTTGGCGCCGGTGCCGAACTTCGCAGCGATGCCTTCCTGGATCTCTCCGAGCAGCTCGGGGCGCAGCTTCACGCCGCCCGGCTTGTAGACGCCGTGCACGTTGCCGAAGGTGAGCGCGGCGATGTAGCGCCCCTGCTCACCGAGTCCGAGTGCCTCGACGGCCTGAGTGACGTCGGCGATCGTCGTATATAGCGCCTCGTTCGAGCCTTCGTGCTGCACGCCGTCCTCTTCACCGCCGACGACGCCGATCTCGACCTCGAGAATGGCGTTGATCGCCTTCATGCGGGGGAGCAGGTCCTTTGCGATCTCGATGTTCTCGGCGAGGGGAACAGCCGAGCCGTCCCACATGTGGGACTGGAAGATCGGGTTGCGCCCGGCCTTTACCTCTTCCTCAGAAGCGGCGATCAGCGGCTCGACGAAGCCGGCGAGGGCATCCTTCGGGCAGTGGTCGGTGTGCAGGGCTACGGTGATCGGGTAGTTCTTGGCGACCTCGGTGGCGTACCGCGCGAACGCGAGAGCACCCGTGGCGCGAGCCTTGACCGTGTGGCCGGCGAAGTAGTCGGCACCGCCCGTGGTGACCTGGATGATGCCGTCGGAGCCGGCCTCGGTCAGCCCCTGGAGGACGGAGTTGATGGTCTGCGAGCTGGAGACGTTGAATGCGGGATACGCGAAGCCACCGGCCTTCGCGCGGTCGAGCATTTCTGCGTACTGATCCGGAGTGGCGACGGGCATGAAAACTCCTGCGATAGATGAAGCCGGGACAGCTTTCACTCTATCGGTGCGGGCGAGCGGATGCCGTGGGCCGAAGAGCTCGCTGTGTCCCCGCACTCTTCCCCAGTGTTAAGAAGGGCGATTCCTTCACATGAATTCGCATGAAACACCAGCGGTTCCGCGCAGTCAGCTGGCTAGGCTGACCACATGGTGAGTCTGACGGCCGATATGAGCCCCCTGCGTCCCGATCGAAACCTCGCGCTGGAACTGGTGCGTGCGACCGAGGCCGCCTCGATCCGGGCGGTGCCGTTCATCGGTCGTGGTGACAAGGAAGCCGCAGATGGCGCGGCGGTCGATGCGATGCGCGCCTTCCTCGGCACCGTGAACTTCCAGGGCCGTGTCGTCATCGGCGAGGGCGAGAAGGACAACGCCCCGATGCTGTTCAACGGCGAGACGGTGGGCTCGGGCCGCGGCCCGGAGTGCGATATCGCTGTCGATCCGATCGATGGAACCTCGCTCACCGCGGCTGGTCGTCAGAACGCCCTCTCCGTCATCGCCGTCTCGGACCGGGATACGATGCTCGACGCGTCGAGCGTCTTCTACATGGACAAGCTCGTCACAGGGCCGGCCGGTGTCGGCGTCGTCGACATCCGACTGCCAGTCGGCGAGAACATCCGCCTGCTCTCCAAGGCGCTCGGCAAGCCGGTCGACGAACTCGTCGTCTCGGTGCTGAACCGCCCCCGCCACGAGAAGCTCATCGAGGAGATCCGTGCGGCCGGTGCCGGCACACGCCTGATGAGCGACGGCGACGTCGCCGGCGGTATCAACGCCGCCCGTCACGGTGCCCGTACCGACATGTGCATCGGCGTCGGCGGCAGCCCGGAAGGCATCGTCACTGCATGTGCGATCAAGGCGCTCGGCGGCCACATTCAGGGGCGTCTTTGGCCGCGCGACGACGACGAGCGTCAGCGAGGCATCGACGCAGGCCTGCAGATGGACTATGTCTATGAAGCCGATGAACTCGTGAAAGGTGACAATACGATCTTCGTTGCGACCGGCGTCACTGATGGGCAGCTGGTCGCAGGTGTTCGCCGCGAGGGCAACTACGTGTACACCGAATCTGTCGTGTTGCGTGGTGCATCGGGAACGCTCCGTCGCATCGCGTCGGAGCACCTCGTTTCCAAGTGGCTCTAGGGCTCAAAGGCCTGTAACCCCGTCTCTCGCCGCACCGGATCGTTACCGACCCGGTATACCAGCGCGCGCGTGCATCCTGTGACGTTCAGCCTTTGCTGGCACAATAGGCCCTGGGTTCGTCGCCGTCACAGTTCACGACGGCATCCAGGAGGGTGAGATGACCACGGAGCAGACGCGAGACGCGAAGTCACGAGCGACAGCTATGGTCACCACCAATACCGGCCGCATCCTTCGGATCACTCCCGAGGATGAGGCCGATCGCGTCGCCGCTGCAGCAGCCGCGACCGTGCCTCCCGCGAACGTCGATCCTGCGCGTCGCGCTGATGTGCTCTTCCGCGTGCGCCGACCCGAAGGGCACGAGCTCAGCTCGTGGTGGATGATCGGCGCGTTCGTCGTGACTTCCGGCCTCGTGATCGCCCTGCTCAGCTGGGTGCCGTACAGCGCCTAGCGTTCTTCCATCCGCAGCCGCACGGCATCGAGATCGGCCTGGATCTCGTTCAGGTGCATCGTCCCCGCTTCTGCAGTGTCCATCGTGGTGCTCTCCACCAGCTCTGGTGCGGTGAACCGGCGGGGTGAGGTCGTGATCGGCTGTGGCGCTGCCTCCAGCGCCGAGGCGTCGATTCCTGGAAACTGACGAGCGGTGACCAGTACCCGGGTCTCGAGCGAACCGGCGAAGCGGTTGTAGCTCTCGACAGTGCGCTCCAATGCCCGCCGCATGTCATCGGCGTGCCCGGCGAGAACTCCGAGACGGTCGAAGAGCTGCGTGCCGAGATTGAGCAGAGTTCGGGCCTCGGTCGACACCTCCTGCTGCGTCCAGGTGAACGCGACCGTCTTCAGCACGGCCCACAGGTTCACCGGAGAGGCGAGTGCGACGCGCTTGCCGAAGGCGTAGTCGAGCAGCGTCGGGTCTTCGTCGATCGCAGCGGCGAGCAACGATTCACTGGGCAGGAAGCAGATGACGAACTCCGGGCTGGCATCGAGCCCCGCCCAGTACGCCTTCTTGGCGAGCGCATCAATGTGTGCACGGACGGCCTTGACGTGCTTCTGCATGAACTGGCGGCGCTGCGCCTCTTGCGCGTCTCCTCCGCCGAGCGCACTCGCCTCGAGATAGGCGTCGAGCGGCACCTTCGCGTCGACAGCGATCGATGTGCCCCCTGCGAGGCGGATGACCATATCGGGTCGGCCCTGACCGCGATCCGACGAGATCGTTGACTGCAGATCGAAGTCGACATGACGAGTGAGGCCGGCGGCCTCGACGACGCGGCGCAGCTGCGTTTCTCCCCACACCCCGCGCGTCGACGTCGAACGCAGCGCTCCTGCGAGGGACTCTGTGGTCGCGCGCAGCGCCTCGTCGGACTCCTGCGCTCGTCGCAGCTGCTCGGCGAGGGAGCCGAACTGCGCATGCCGTTCCTGCTCGAGGGACGCCACCTTGTTCTGCATCTGCTGCAGCGACTCGCGTACGGGAGCGAGCGCAGTCAGAACGGCATTCTGCTGCTGCACCCGCTGCGCCTCGGCGCGCTGCTCGGTACGTGCGTGCTCCACGGCATCCCGATAGAGGTCGTACTGCCGATCGCGATCATCGCGCGCGGCGATGAGCTCGGCTTGTGCGCGGGCGAGGTCGGTGGTGCTGCGGCTGTGCTCGGCGGCGTCGCGCGCCGCGCGCGCGAACCAGCCCAGGGCAAGGCCGACCGCGAGCGCGGTGACGGCGATGAGAGCGATCAGTGGGGCATCCATGGATCCAACGTGCACCCGGCCACGGACATCGGCCGGATGCCGCTCCGCTCAGCGGTCGGAGCAGCTCAGCGGTTCGCGTACTCGTCGAGGATTGCGCGCATCTCGGGGAGTGCGAACTGTTCGGTGATCGCGATGGCGGAGAGCGGGCCGGCGTCCGGATCGGCACCCGCGTCGAGCAGCATGCGCAGCAACGTCTCGTTCTTGCGGAACACCGCACAGGAGATCGCCGTCTGCCCCGCGGCATTCAACGCGTCCAGGTCAGCACCGCGTCGCACGAGGTCCGCAACGGTGTGCTCCTGCTCGGCGTACGTCGCGACGATCAGCACGGTGTCGCCCCGCGGATTGCGCACGTCGATCGGCACACCGGCATCGATCATCTCGCCCAGCGGCCCGGTGCGACCCTGGCGGGCGAGTTCGAAGGTGCCCTCGATGACTTCGAGACTGACGGGGGAGTCGCCGGTGGGAATCGTCATGCCATCATTGTGCACTGTCCGGCGGAGCCGCGCGTGACGACGACAGCGCGTCAGCGGTCGAGTGGGCCTGGGTCAGGCGACGGCCCGCTCCAGCACACGCGCAGGGGCGTCCACCACGCGCAGACTCAGCGCCGACGCGAGTTCGTCCACGTCGGCGGCGCCCGCACGTGCGGCGGCGTCGATGACGATCTGGGCGCAGGCGCGAGCATCCGCCAGCGCGTCGTGGTGCGAGAACTCAGCGAACCCGGCTGCGGCTGCAGCTACGGGCAGGCGATACGAGTCGAGTTCGTACGTCCTTCGTGCCACCTGCAGGCTGCAGAGCGAGCGATACGGAGGGCACTCGAGCCCCGTGACCTCGGACGTGCTGCGCAGCACCTTCGTGTCGAAACCGGCGTTGTGCGCGACGAGAACGTCGGCGCCGGCGAACGAGCACAGCCGATCGAACTGCTCTTCCCATGTTGCGGCGCCACTCACGTCCTCCGGGTGGATGCCGTGGATCTTGATGTTCCAATGCTGGAACTCGTCGTGCCCTGCCGGTGGACGGATCAACCACCCGGCAGTGGCGACGACCTCGCCGCCGCGAACGCGGACGAGTCCGACGGAGCATGCTGAGGCGGGGCTGGAATTCGCCGTCTCGAAGTCGATTGCGGTGAAGTCCAAGGGCACCTCACCACCTTCTCTCCGGTGGCCTGGGTGATGTCGCAGACTCGCCGTAGGCTGGCGACATGAGCGATGCGCGGGCGACTTCCTTCGGCGCTGCAGCCGACCATTATGAGGCGGCGCGGCCGGACTACCCGTTCGAGGCAGTGGCGTGGATGCTCGAGAAGCCGCCGCACGGGTCGCGACGGATCGCCGACGTGGGTGCGGGAACGGGCAAGCTCACGCGCGTGCTCGCTGCGGCACCCGAGGCGGAGATCGTCGCGGTCGACCCCGATCCCTCGATGCTCGCGAAGCTGCGGGAGAGCGTGCCGGGCGTACCGACCTTCACCGGCACTGCCGAACGCCTGCCGCTACCGGATTCGGGCCTCGACGCCGTGGTGCTCGGGCAGGCATGGCACTGGGTCGACCCGGTGGCGGCATCCGCTGAGATCGGGCGCGTCGTGCGCAGCGGGGGAGCGCTCGGCCTGATCTGGAACATCCGCGACGAGGGCGAAGAATGGGTGCGGCGCCTGACGGAGATCATGCACAGCAGTCCTGCGGAGAACATGGTGAACGGTCCTGGTTCGCAGGGACCGCGGGTCTCGGATCCGTTCGGTGAGGTCGAGATCAGCCGCTGGGAGTGGAAGCGTCAGATTAACAGGATGCAGCTGCATCAGATGGCTTTGTCGCGCAGTTACCTCATCACCGCACCTGCCGAGGAGCGCGCGGACATCGCACGTGCGATGGACGGGCTTTTCGACGAGCTCGGACTCGACGATCTCGAAGCGACGATCGACCTGCCGTACGTGACCGTGGCGTATCGCGCTGTGCGGGCCTGATCCGCCTGGCTTCTGAGCTCCCGTCCCGCAGGATCGCGGCATCCGCGCCGGGTAGACTCGTATCCCGTGGCTCTAACTATCGGGATCGTGGGCTTGCCCAACGTCGGCAAGTCGACTCTTTTCAATGCCCTCACCAAGAACGACGTGCTTGCGGCGAACTATCCGTTCGCGACGATCGAGCCGAACGTCGGTGTGGTGAACCTGCCCGATTCGCGACTCAATGTGCTTTCCGAGATCTTCGGCAGCGAGCGCATCCTCCCGGCAGCCGTGTCTTTCGTCGACATCGCCGGCATCGTGCGTGGCGCGAGCGAGGGCGAGGGCCTGGGCAACCAGTTCCTCGCGAACATCCGTGAAGCGGATGCGATCGCTCAGGTCGTTCGCGGCTTCGCCGACGACGACGTCGTGCACGTCGAGGGCGCGATCAACCCCAAGGGCGACCTGGAGACGATCAACGCCGAGCTCATGCTCGCAGACCTGCAGACCGTCGAGAAGGCGATTCCCCGCCTCGAGAAGGAAGTGCGGGGGAAGAAGGCCGATCCTGCCGTCCTCGAAGCGGCGAACGCGGCGAAGGACGCTCTGGAACGCGGCATCCTGCTCTCGGTGAGCGGCATCGACCTCGCCCCGATCAAGGAGCTCGGCCTTCTCACCTCGAAGCCCGTCATCTTCGTCTTCAACGTCGATGAGGCTGTGCTGACGGATGCTGCGCGCAAGGCCGAGCTCGAAGCTCTGGTTGCGCCGGCGAAGGCGATCTTCCTCGACGCGAAGATCGAGTCCGAGCTCATCGACCTCGATCCCGAGGACGCCGCCGAGCTGCTCGCATCGACAGGTCAGGACGAGTCAGGTCTCGACCAGCTCGCGCGTATCGGCTTCGACACGCTGGGCCTGCAGACATACCTGACCGCCGGTCCCAAAGAGGCTCGTGCCTGGACGATCCCCAAGGGGTCCAAAGCTCCGCAGGCCGCGGGTGTGATCCACACCGACTTCGAAAAGGGCTTCATCAAGGCCGAGGTCATCTCCTTCGATGACCTCGTCGCAACCGGGTCGGTCGCCGAGGCGCGCTCGAAGGGCAAGGCCCGCCTTGAAGGCAAGGACTACGTCATGCAGGACGGCGACGTGGTGGAGTTCCGTTTCAACGTGTAGTCGAGTTTCGTTTTAGGGCTCTGCGGCGGAACTCCGGCGGATGAACAGCAGACATCACGGACTCCTCCCCGAGACGATCGTCGCCTCAACTCAGGCGTCCGGGAAAGCGGGGCAGACGCCTCCTCGACGTCGATCCGACGGCGAATGCGAAAGACTGAGCGTATGACTTCGGCTGTGCTCGACCTCCTCATCGTCCGTATCGTCGAGAGCGGGCTGCTCGAGGACCCGGTCGCCGGGAACGGTCTCGTTTACGGACGTGCGAGCATCGACGCGGCGGGCACCGTGGTGAACGTGAACGTCGACCCGGAGCTCGATGAGCACGGTGAGGATGTAGATCCTGAGGCGTTGATCGCCGCGGTCTCGCGCATCCTCTCGATCGGGGAATCCAAATGGCGGGCGGTGATCGAGGAGGTTGTCACCGACATCGAAGACGCTGTCGACGGCGAGCCCGTCATCGAGCAGATCGACCTGCGTGACGACCTCGAAGCGACGTCGGTGGTCGTCTTCGCGGATGCCGTGTTGCTCGCGTTCCTCGCCCCGAAGCAGTTCCCCGACTCGCGGATCCTCGTGCAACTGGACGAGGAGCTCGAGGTCGACGGAGTCGAAGTGCGCGAGATCGACAGCACCGAGACAGTCGAGTTCGACAGCCTGGACGAGCTGCTCGATGAGATCAGCCGCGCCGAGGACTGAGTGCATCGCGTGAGAGACATCGCCGCTTTTCGCTCGGTCTCACCCGCGGAGTGAGGTGCGTGGGGAGCTGACCGCGGCGACGTGGCCGACCGGTCGCGTCGTGGTCGCACTCCGATCGCGTCATGCGTGCACCATTATCAGTACCAATACTGATAACATTGCACGCATGACCTCCTCGAGTTCGCTCATGCATCCCGTTCGGCTTCGGATCGTACAGTCGCTCCTCGGCGTACCGGACGGGCTAACGACCCAGCAGATGTATGAGCGGTTGACGGATGTGCCGATCGCGACGCTGTACCGGCACGTTTCCCACCTCGTGGAGCATCGACTGATCGAAGTCGTCGGCGAACGGCAAGCTCGCGGTGCGAGCGAGAGGACCTATCGGATCGCGCCGGGGTTTGCGAATCCAACTGCGCAGGAGCTGCGTTCCGCAGGCAAGGGCGAACTGCTCACGATGTTCACGGTGTTCAGCTCGGGTCTCGCGAAGGACTTCGAGTCGTATCTGGTGGACGAGACGGCGGATCTTGCGGAGGACAGGGTGAACTTCGCGCAGGCTGAGTTCTGGGCGACGAATGAAGAGGTCGATGCGTTCCTTGCCGCCCTGATGCAGGCGCTGAGGCCACTGATGGCCAACGAACCTGGAGACGGTCGCCGCCAGCGCAAGCTCACCACGGTCTTGATCCCTCACCCTCAGGTGGGGGATGGGCCCACACGGGGTCCTGTCGAGCATTGAACTCGCCCCATCCGCGGTACGCGCACTGCGCTTCGCAGGAGTCGTCGGATGCTCGAACTGCCGGAGCACCGCGGCCTTTTGACCTCGCATCCGACGGAATCCGAGTTGTTCGCGCACTCGGTACCGGTCAACCTCGCCGAATGGAATTCGCATGAACTTTGGTCTACCCGACTTCGACCCCGCAGCGCTGGTCGCGCTGATCCCCGTCGGTATCCTCGTGATCGCCCTGATGATCTACTGCTTCGTCGACCTTGCCCGCAGACCGCGGGTCCAGCATCTGCCGAAACCGGTGTGGGTCGTCATCGTGCTCTTCGTCGTTCCTCTCGGGGCCGTGCTCTATCTCGTGCTCGGACGCGGCAGCCAGGTCGCTCTCCGCGATGAGGACCTCCGATGAGTGCTGCTGCCGAACCCCTTGTCCGGGTTGAGAGAATTTCTCGAACGTTCCGGAACGGCACCGGGATTCACGACATCACGTTCGATGTTCAGGACCGAACGGTCACGGCTGTGATCGGCCCCAACGGAGCAGGCAAGACGGTGCTGTTCAGCGTGATCGCCGGGTTGCAGCCGGCTGACTCGGGACGCATCGAATCTCCGCCAGGTGCCCGCATCGCCTACTGCCCGGACGTGCCCCAGTTCGAGTCCTGGCTCACGGCCCGCGAGGTCGTCGAAACCTCACTCGCTGTCGCCGCACCCCGCTCGAACGCAATGAACGCGCGTGAGGCACTCGAACAGTGCGGACTCAGCAAAGTCGCCGACCGGCGTGTTGCGGACTTTTCCCGAGGAATGCTCCAACGCCTCGGAATCGCCGCCGCACTCGTCCTCGACCCCGAAGTGCTGATACTGGACGAACCCAACAGTGCGCTGGACCCGATCGGTCGGGCCGACGTTCGCCGGCTGATCGCAGAACAACGGCAACACCGTTGCATTCTCCTCTCGAGTCATGTGCTCAGCGAAGTCGAGCAGCTCGCTGACGACCTCGTGGTGATCGCCGACGGCCGGCTCGTCGTTTCGGGGACGACCAACGACATCCTCGCCGCCGGTCGCGCTCCGGCATGGAGTGTCCGGCTCGGGGCGGCATCCACCACCAGTCTCGACGAGCTTCGCATCGCCTTCCCCAGCCTTGAGATCGAGTATCCGACCGAGGCGCTCTGCACCCTCGGGTTCCCCAGTTTCGAAGCGGCGGCAGAGGATCTCGTGCCCGTGTTAAACGCGCTTCGCGCGCCTGTGCTCGAAGTGACACTTCAAGACCGCGACCTCGACGCGTCCTTCGCACGAATCATTCAGAACCAGGGATCCCGATGAACATCGCACTTGCTTCCAGTCGTGTCGAGATCCGACGTCTCGCCCGATCAGGCCTACTCCTCGGATTGATTGCCGTGTTCGCATTCTTCGGACTTTCAGGCCCGGCTCTCGCGCTGTACATGCCCGAGATTCTCAGCGCAGCAACCGGCAACGGTCAGCTCACCATCGAAGCCGCTGCAGCAACACCTCAGGCCGCGATCATGCTGTACAACCAGAGCGCCATGCAACTCGGTCTGATCCTCGCGATCGCCGTCGCAATCAGCTCGCTCGGTTGGGACGCGCGGCCGGGATCATCAGTCTTCTACCGCACTCGAGTCCAACGCCTCACCGCGCTGATGCTGCCCCGGCTCATCGTCGGCTGGAGCTTCGCAGTCGCCGCATACACGCTCGGCCTGCTCCTCGCCGTGGCTCTCACTGCCACGATGATCGGCCCCGTCGATCTCCGATTCGGCGTTCAGGTCTGGGCCACATCGAGCATCTACCTCGCCATGTCGATGAGTATCGGATACTTCACCATGGCAGTGATTCGACGAACCGCCGCTGCAATCGCAATGGCGACCGTCCTCAGCCTGATCCTTCCGGTCTTGAGCCAACTCCCCGGTGCCGGAACCTGGTCTCCGACCACCCTGCTCAGCGCACCCAGCGCGCCGATGGGCATGCTCGCGTTGCCTGCACTGGCCGCACTCATCGTGATCATCGGGTGCATCATCGCCGCAACACTCACCTCACGACACCACATCCTCAGACGTGACGCATAAATACGAAACCAATTCAGATCCGATGAGCGCAGCCTTCCCCGCGGCCCCTCTCTACTTAGCGGACGCCCGTGCTGACGTGTCGACTGCCCTTTGTCCGCCCATCCGGACGTCGCCCAGGACCCGTGCGCTGGTGAGAGCGGCCGCCCGGCGAGAGAGCAGCCGCGTACCGACCGCCATGAGGTGGTTGACGCGGCCCGAGATGACGCTGGGGCGGCTGCGGTTTCGGTCGAGTTCACGGAATGCCGTATCGACCACGTCACCGGCCGTCTGCTGGCGGCCGACGGAGGCGTCATCGGTACCGACGACGTCGAAGAATTCTGTGCGAGTCGACCCTGGGCTCACAGCGAGAACGCGCAGTCCCGTTCCCTGTGCCTCTGCCCAGAGCGCCTCCGTGAAGCTCAGGACGAAGGCCTTGGTCGCGCCATAGACTGCCATGCCAGGGATCGGCTGGTACGCGGCCGTGCTCGCGACCGTCACGAGCGCGCCGTTCCCGGCGAGCAGTTGGGGGATGAATGCCCGTGACAGCTCGACCAGGGTTCCCACGTTCAACTGAATCTCACTCGTGGCGCGCGCGGGGTCGGAGTGGTCGAAAGCACCGTGCGTTCCGAAACCCGCGTTGTTCACGAGCGACGTCACGCGGATCCCGCGCTGCGTGAGTTCTGCGTGCAACGCGTCGGCCGCGCCCGAAACGGCCAGATCGGCCGACACGACGTCGACTCGCACTCCCGCGGTGGTGCGGAGTTCGCTGGCGAGTTCCTCGAGCCGGTCGGCTCTCCGCGCGACCAGCACGAGGTCGGAACCCCTCCCGGCGAATCGTCGAGCGAACTCCGCCCCGATCCCGGAGCTTGCGCCGGTGATGAGTGCGGTCCCGCCGCGGAGGTCGAGTGTCATGATGTCGCCTTTCGATCAGCTGCAATGTTGTCAGTGACATCATTGTGCACGCTGCGACCTGGTGTTGTCAATGTCTACATTCGGGGTAGGATCTGTCTTGTGTCCGCACAGCCCTATCACCACGGCGATCTTCGTCGCACGCTGCTCCATGCGGCGGCCGCGCACATCGAGACCGACGGGGTGGAGTCCCTGTCCCTTCGGCAACTCGCACGAGACGCCGGCGTCAGCCACGCCGCGCCGAGCCGTCACTTCCGAGACAAGCAGGCGCTCCTCGACGCGCTCGCCGAGGACGGCTTCCACCGCCTGGGCGCCTCGCTCGCAGCGGCGGCGCAGGGTGATTCCCGCTCGAAAGCGGCGGCGCGTGCGCAGTTCGAGGCGCTCGGCCGGGCGTACGTCGGCTTCGCCGTCGAGCATCCGGCTCTGCTCTCCCTCATGTTCGCCATGAAGCATGCACCGGACGCTCGTGCGGAGCTCATCGCCGCCGGACGCGCATCGATGGACATCACGATGCGCGTCGTGGAAGCCGCTCAGGCGAACGGCGCGATCGGAGCAGGGGACGCCAGTCGCATCGCCCTCGCCACATTCGCGGCTTTCCACGGCGTCGCAATGCTCGTGTCCGGCGACCTCCTCGAAGGAGTTCCCGCCGGCGACCTCGTCGCCACAACGAGCGAGCTTCTCTGGCGCGGTCTGCAGTCGGAGTAGTCGGAGTGGTCGGAGTGGTCGGAGTGGCAGTACACACGCACCGGTCGAGGCCGTCACGACCAACAAGATGGCGTTCGAGTTCACTTTGAACCGCGCCTGGAGCCAATGGGGCAAAGCAAACCACTGCCCCTGACCCCGGGGTGGCGCGTGGCGTCGCTCAGTGCGAGAACGGCGCCGCGAGCAGTTCGGCCAGACGCGGCGGGTCGGCACCCGGCCGTGAGACGGTTATCGTCGCGGCGCGCGCCCCGAGGGCGAGCAGACCGGCCACGGCGTTCGTGTCGATGCGGCGAAGGCGTTCTCGCGCGGCGAGGCCCGAGAACCCGGTCTCGATGAGGCCGTGGATCAGGGCGCTCATGAACGTGTCGCCGGCGCCGACGGTGTCGACGACGTCGGCGCGGACGCCCCGAACGCGCACCACACCGGCCCGCGACACAGCGAATGCTCCACCGGCGCCCGTCGTCACGACGACCACGGCCGGCCCCGTATTCAACCATGCCCATGCCATCTCGAGGGGGTCGGTGCCGGGGTACAACCAGGCCAGATCCTCGTCGCTGGCCTTGACCAGATCGGCGAGGCCGACGAAAGACTCCACCTCGTGCCTCGCTCGATCGCGGTCTGGCAGCATGGCCGGCCGGACATTGGGGTCATAGGTGATCAGCGATGACGTTCGAAGGGCGGTCAGGATGCTGCGTACGGCGTCGGCACCAGGATCGAGGAGCGCCGCGATCGAACCCGTATGCACGATCGATGCGCCGGACGCGGCGATCTTCGTGGTGTCTGTTCCATCGAGGGTCCATGTGATGTCGAACTCGTAGCGTGCGGAACCATCGGCATCGAGACGGGCGGTCGCCGTTGCCGTGCGGGGAGCCGGTGCAGAGAGAACCTCGACGTCGGATTCCGCCAGCCATTCCCGAATCCGCCGGCCGTGAGCGTCATCGCCGAGTTGCGTCAGCAGCCGCGGGGAATCCCCCAGCCTGCCCAGCGCCAGAGCTACGTTCGCAGGACTCCCGCCGGGAGCCTCATCGACCCGTCCACCCGCACGGTGGACGATGTCGACGAGAGCCTCACCGATGACGAGGACGTGCGCGCGGCTCACGACCCGGTGGCCTGTGTCAGGAACGACAGCGCGCTCTGCGGTTCGACGATCCTCGGCATCAGCTTCGCGTTGAACGCGCTCGCCGCCTCCGCGCCGAGGTGCGCGTTGAAGGCGTCCCGATCGCAATACACCTCGAATACGAAGAACCGCTCCGGCGCTTCGATCCGACGGTAGACGTCGAACGCAACGTTGCCGGGCTCGGTGCGAACGACCTGCGCGTAGGCCTGGATGAGCGATTCGATCTCGTCCGCCGAGCCCGGAACCGCGGTGAACTCCGCGTACAGCGTCACCTGGCCGGCGCTCACGCCTGCGCCGCTCCGGTCATGATCGCCACCGCATCCGTCATGTTGTGCGACTGCGGGGTGATGGTGGCGGCGCGCTTGCCCAGGCGCTGCACGTGGATGCGGTCCGCGACCTGGAACACGTGCGGCATGTTGTGCGAGATGAGGATGACGGGCACGCCGTTTCCGCGCAGATTCTCGATCAGCTCGAGCACCTGGTTGGACTCGCGCACGCCGAGTGCGGCCGTCGGCTCGTCGAGCACGACCACCTTCGAGCCGAATGCTGCGGCTCGTGCCACTGCCACGGCCTGGCGTTGTCCGCCGGACAGGTTCTCCACGGAGACGGTGACGTCCTGCAGCGTGGAGATGCCGAGCTTCAGCACCTGATCGCGCGCTTCCTTCCGCATCCCGGAGGTGTCGAGGGCGCGGAACACCGAGCCCAGGATGCCGGGCTTGCGACGCTCGCGTCCGAGGAACAGATTCGATGCGACGTCGAGCGCCGGGGAGACGGCGAGGTTCTGGTACACGGTCTCGATACCGGCGTTTCGCGCGTCCTGCGGACCCTTGAAGTGCACTTCCTGCCCGTCGAGGAACAGCTGCCCGTCGTCGGGGATGTACGCGCCGGTCAGGCACTTGATGAGCGTCGACTTGCCGGCGCCGTTGTCGCCGATCACCGCGAGCACCTCGCCGGCGTGCAGCTGGAGGCTGACGCCGTCGAGGCCGACCACGCGGCCGAAGGTCTTCACGAGACGCTTCGCCTCGAGCACCGGCACCCGGGTGGGGGCCGGAGCCTGGACTGTTTCCTGAGCGGTCTGGGTCATTTCCGTACCTTTCTGATCCACTGGTCGATGGCGACCGCGACGATGACGAGGATGCCGATGGCGAGGGTCTGGTAGAGACCGTCGACGCCGGCGAGGAACAAGCCGTTGCGGAAGACACCGACGATGATCGCGCCGAGCAGCGTTCCCCAGATGATCCCGCGGCCGCCGAAGAGCGACGTGCCGCCGATCACGACGGCGGTGATGGAGTCGAGGTTCAGATCGGCGCCCGCGTTCGGACTGGCAGCGCCCGAGCGTCCGATCTGGATCCATGCGGCGATCGCGAGGATGGCTCCGGCGGCGATGTAGACGCTCAGAAGCACCTTCTTGGTCGAGATGCCGGCCAGACGTGCGGCATCCTCGTCGTCGCCGACGGCGTAGACGTGGCGGCCCCAGGCGGTGCGTCCGAGAATGTAGGCGACGAGCGCGTAGAGCACGAGCATGATGATGACCCCGACGGTCAGGCGGACGTCGCCGAGCGGGAGGGCGGTCGCCGTCCAGGTCATGAGTTCAGGCATGTCCGTCTTGCGGATCGTCTGACCGCCGCTGTACAGCAGGGTCAGCGCGATGAAGACGTTGAAGGTTCCGAGCGTCGCGATGAACGGCGGGAGCTTGACCCGTGTGACCAGTAGGCCATTGAGCGCGCCGGCGGCGAGTGCGGCGACGAGCCCGAGGAAGAGGGCGACCGGTGCCGGCAGGCCGTTGCTCGCAGCCGTCTGCGCCATCACCATCGAGGTGCCGATCATCAGCGCGCCGACCGAGAGGTCGATTCCCGCGGTGAGGATGATCAGTGTCTGAGCGATCGCGACGGTGCCGACGACGGACACCTGGTCGAGCACGAGCGACAGGTTCGCCGCAGCGAAGAAGCGCGGGTTGATGACGCCGAACACTATGACGGCGATCACGAGCACGACGGCGGGGCTGATGGCGGGGTAGCGGTGGAGCACCCCGCGGAGGCGGTCGACCGGCGTGCGCCGATCGAGGAACTCGGCAGCGAGGTCCAGGTTTGATGTGGCTGTTTGGGTCACGGTTTCACTTCCGTCAGTCGGTCCGGGGATGCCGCGGGCGGGCGAGAACGCTCGGCCGCGGCATCCGCAGGTCGGGTGCTTACTTGCCGCCCCAGCAGATGCTGGTGGCTTCGGCGGTGTCGATCGATTCGACGCCGTCGGCGGGCTGGTCGGTGACGAGCTTGACGCCGGTGTTGAAGAAGTCGAGGCCATCGGTGACCTCGGGCTTCTTGTCGTCCTTGACCAGCTCGACGATCGCCTTCACCCCGAGCTCGGCCATCGCGACGGGGTACTGCTGGCTGGTCGCGTCGATGATGCCCTCTTCGACCTGGCCGACGCCGGCGCAGCCGCCGTCGATCGAGACGATGATCACGTCGTCCTTGGTCTTGCCCGCGGCCTCGAGCGCTTGGTAGGCGCCGTAGGCAGCCGGCTCATTGATCGTGTACACGACGTTGATGTCCGCGTTCTTGGCGAGCAGGTTCTCCATCGCGGTGCGCCCGCCGTCCTCAGCGCCCTGCGACGCCTCGCTGCCCACGATCGTGTACTCGCCGCCCTTGCCGCCGGCGTAGGAGCCGCTCGGCTTCTCGTCGCCGTTGACCCGGTCGTCGCCGAGGTCGATGCCGAGACCGTCGAGGAAGCCCTGGTCGCGGTTGTAGTCGACGCTCACGGCCTTGTCGTCGAACAGATCGATGAGGCCGATGACGGCTTCGGCGCCGTCGAGCTTCTGGGCGGTCCACTGGCCGATGTACTGGCCGGCGAGGTAATTGTCGGTCGCGTACGTGATGTCCACGGCGTCGGCGGGGTCCGGCACGGTGTCCAGCGCGATGACGAAGATGCCGGCGTCGCGGGCCTTCTCGATCGCGTCGAGCACGGCGGGACCGTTCGGGGTGATCAGGATGCCCTTGTCGCCCTTGGAGATCGCAGCCTCGATGGCCTGGATCTGGGTGTCCTCGTCGCCGTCCTCCTTGCCGGCGGCGAGGGTCAGCGTGACGCCGTCCTTCTCAGCCGCGGCCTCGGCGCCGTCCTGCATGGCGATGAAGAACGGGTTGGAGTTGGTCTTCACGATCAGCGAGACGCCGATCGTGTCGCCGGCCGGCTGGTCGCCTGCCGCGCCGCCGGCGCCTGAGCATCCGGTCAGGGTGATCGCGAGCGCTGCGGATGTGGAAACGGCAGCCAGGAGAACGCGGCTGCGTCGGGTGATGTTCTTCATTGAATTCCTCTCGGCGTTCGTCGCCTGATTGACAACGATGTCAAGACGCATTTTTAGTCGAAGGTTGAACTAGAGTCAAGGTGACTTTCGAGGAATGAGACCGAACTGTGACATCGATGTCAACACCGACACCCCCGCGCGGTCGGGCGACGATGAAGGACGTCGCCGCGCTGGCAGGCGCGGGAGTGAAGACCGTCTCGCGGGTGATCAACAACGAACCGAACGTCACGCCGGCGATGGCGAAGCGCGTGTGGGATGCGGTGCGCGAGCTCGACTATCAGGTCGATCTGCAGGCAGGGAGCCTGCGGCGCGCCGACGGGCGCACTCGCACCCTCGGACTGCTCGTCGGAAGCGTTGACAACCCGTTCGCCGGTGTCATCCATCGAACCGTCGAGGACGCCGCTGCGGAGAAGGGGGTCGCGGTCTTCGCGGCGAGCATGGATGACGACGCACGGCGCGAATCGGATGCTGTCAGGACCCTCCTGCAGCGACGCGTCGATGGGCTGATTCTGACAACCGCGGTCCGTCGCCCCGAGTACCTCGGAACGATCCGTGATCGCGGGGTGCCCGTCGTGTACGTCGACCGTGAGCCCGAAGGTGCCGATCTAGACACTGTTGCCAGCTCGAATCGTGCCGGGGCTGAGGCCGGGACCGCCCACCTCATCGCGCACGGGCACCGGCGCATTGCGCTGCTCGCTGACCGTCTCGATCTCATCACGGCGCACCAGCGTCACAGCGGATACCTCGATGCGCTGGCCGCAGCCGGAATCCCCGTCAGTGAGGAGATCATCATCACAGAGCTGACCGATGCGGAGGCAGGCGCGAAGGCGCTCTCCTCGCTGCTCGCTCTGGATGACCCACCCACGGCGGTGTTCAGTGCGCAGAACCTGATCACGATCGGTGCGCTTCACGCGCTTCGGGACGCGCAGTTGTCGCACTCAGTCGCCCTGGTCGGGTTCGACGATCTGCCGCTCGCCGACCTCGTGGAGCCTGGTGTCACCGTGATCGCGCAGGATCCGCAGCGGATCGGGGTGTTGGCGGCAGAGCGGATCTTCGCCCGGCTCGAGGGAGACCACAGTGCGCCGGTCAGGATGCACGTTCCGACGACTCTCATT
Organism: Microbacterium murale; assembly: GCF_030815955.1. Taxonomy (NCBI): domain Bacteria; kingdom Bacillati; phylum Actinomycetota; class Actinomycetes; order Micrococcales; family Microbacteriaceae; genus Microbacterium; species Microbacterium murale. The sequence continues at coordinate 3,197,596 of NZ_JAUSXK010000001.1, forward strand.
CCCCGTGGCACGGGCGAGATCGCGCCCCGTCGGGTGTCCGGGGGCATTCGCTGACGTGATGGGCGCTCCTCGCAGTGATCGACAGCGGCTGGCTGACGCAAGCGCACTTGGCCGAGCGCATCCGCGCCGCTAGCAGAAGATCGACGCTGGCTCGCGTCAGGTCAACGACGCAGGTCGCGGCGGCTTCTGAAGACCCGCTCCAGCGGGATGCGGCCATCCTGCCATGGGGTGAGAATCCAGACGACGAGATAGGCTCCGATCCCCAGCACCGGCAGCAAGAACGATACGAGGATGAGCAGTCGGGCTACCCAGACGTTGATGCCGAGCTTCTCAGCGACCCCACCACCGATACCAGCGATGAGGCGTCGGGGTCCACGTCGAAGACCGGTCTTACGGATGGAGTCGAAGAACTTTCCCATGCCATCGACGTTACGCATGATTCGCGCCCACCGCAGCGGTGCTAACCCCCGAAGTCGTGGCGGACATCCAGAAGAACGCTCCTGTCATCGTCGATCTCTCCGCTTTCGACGCTGGACCACCACTGTGCTCCCGATCACAGGAACGAGTTGATGCCGGCGACCGCTTCCTGTGATCGGGAGCGGTGCGGTGCGTCGCACGCTGATCGTGCGTCATCAGGACGAACAGGGAGGAGCTCGCGATGAATCCCATGAGCGTGATGTGCTGCACCGCCGGCCAGGAGGAGCCGTGGTGGGTATGGCTCTTCCCCGGCGCCTTGGTGCTCGGGCTCATCATCCGGATCATCTGGGTGTGGCGGCATGGCGGCTTGCGCACCACCGAGGATGCGCCGCAGGACACCAGGGTGTCGGGGGAGCCGACCTACCCCGAAACATGGGAACGCGCCACGGGCGCCTACTCGCGAGACAGCGTGCGCCCGATCGACGTGCCCCGACCGGAATCAGTCGAGGAGGTCTCGAGGTGGGCGGGTCACCAGGGGTTCCGCCGCACTGAACTCGTCTACGCTCCCGTGTTCTGGGTGGTTCTTCCTCTCGCCGCGATCGGTTTCCTGATCCATCAGGCGATCACCGATCCCACCGGTGCGAATGTCAGCATCACCATCGGTGGCGAGAGTGTGGACAGCTGGCCCGCTTGGCTCCTCTGGCTGTTTTGGGGCGGCGCCGGAATCTGGTTGCTCATCGCCATCGGCGTTCTTCTTCTGCGGTTGAGTGTGCTCTCAGACCTGCAGTCCGAGAACGAGTGGGCCTACGAGCACGGCGCCGCGCACTCGCTCCATCGAACCTCCGTCGACTACGACGACGGCGAGGCCGGAGGCTGGCCCACGTACATCGCTCTGGACCACCGGCTCGACGACCAGAAAGCGTCGAGGATTCATGACGCGTTCGAGCAGTGGCTCTCGTCGGCGGGGCTACCGCCCTCGGGTTCGGATCCGATCTCGTCGGCGACATTGTTCGGCGCGCAGGCGAAGGGCGGTTACTTTATCCTCCACCTCCCCGTTTCCGAGACCGCCGGCGTCACCACGCGGTATAGGTGGATGCTCATCGCCGAGCCCCGCGAAGGGGAGGGTGAGCTCATCGTGATCCCGGTGCCGGTGGAGAAGCAACTACAGAGGATCCGGGCGAAGCTCCGCAAGAAGGCGGCGCGCAGGGCAGGTCGCAATCGAGCCATCACCGCACAGTAGGGCGCATGCGGATCGGACGACGCGAATGCTGGTGCGATCTTTCCTCTCGCACACGGCTCCGATGTGCCACGATCTGTTCGTGGCATCGATTCAGACCCTCAGCGATTCAGACCGACGGGTGGTGGCGCGTTGGGCGCTTGCCTGCGCAGAGCGGGTTCTCACGCTGTTCGACGCGGATGACTCTGCGCGGGATGCGATCACGGATGCTGTTGAGCGCACCCGCGCATACAGCGCAGGAGAGAGTACCGCCGCTGACGAGATCAGCAAGCGCCTTGTGGCGGTGAAAGCGGCGAATGCCGCGACCACTCCGGCCGGTGCCGCAGCGGCCAGGGCTGTGGCCCAGGCTTCGGCGGTCGCGCACATGGGCGCTCACGCGCTGGGTGCTGCCGCGTACGCGACGAAGGCGGTCTCATTGGCGAATGCGCAGCGACCGGAAGCGGTCCACGAGGAGATCCAGTGGCAGCTGGCGAACCTGAGCGATCACGAGCGATCGGTGCTTCGGCTGCTTCCACCGTTGGGAAGTGACTCCTCGGGCCCGCTCGGCGTCGGCCTTCTCTCGCGCGGCATCTTGGGCACGACGATCCGCGAGATCCAGGCGCAGATCGGCTTGCGCGCCCCGCGGCTCAGTCCTGAGCCGCGTTCGTGAATCGGCTCTGGGCGGCCTCGCTGATCGGAGTGAAGAAATTGAGCAGGTTGCCGTCAGGGTCCCTGACGAGGAGTGAGCGGTTGCCCCAGGGCATGACCGTCGGCTCATTGACGAACATCTCGACCACATCCTGAAGCGCCTTGTACGTCTCGTCGACGTCGTCGACGAGTAAGTCCAAGGTGATGCTGCGGTTGGCGCGAGCCTCGGCGGCATCGTGTCCGAGCAACGGCACCGTGGCAGAGCTGGCGATGGCCAGCGTGCCGGATGGCGTGCGAAGCTCGGCGAACATCGGGTGAAGCCGCTCGGCGGTGATTCCGGTGACTGCTTCGTAGAACGCGACGAGCGCATCGACGTCGTCCGTGATGATGCGGGTGGCTGCCAACTGCATTTCTTCTCCTTCGGTGGTGAGTGCTGGCCACGAATCTGGCCCACGGCAACCACGGTAGGTGTTATACCGGGCAGAAACGGCCCGGTATCTGAGAGATGATGAGTGTCATGGCCGACACGACCGCGCGGGCATTGCAGCTGCTCGAACTGCTGCAATCCGCCCAGTTGCGCACTGCCGCCGAACTGGCAGAACGCCTCGGAGTCGACGAGCGGACCATTCGCAGAGATGTGACGCGATTGCAGGATCTGGAGGTGCCCGTTGAGACGCTGCGAGGGCGTTACGGCGGTTACCGGCTCGCTCCCGGCGAGCGCGTCCTGCCGCTCATGTTCAGCAATGAGGAAGTGGTCGCGGTCTTTCTCGGGCTTGCCCGTGCGCAGGCGGATTCGCATGCACCGGAGATCGCCGCGCAGACTGCACTGGCCAAGATCAAGCGAGCGCTGCCGATTGCTGACGCGAGGCGTATCGACGCCCTGCTCGGCGTGATGACGCGCACAACGCAGCACGCAACGGTTGCTCCCGATCCTGGCGTGATGCTGACCTTGGCCGAGGCCGTCGGTCTTCGGCGGGTCCTCGATCTGCGCTATCTCAGCGGCCAAGGAATCCCATCGAAGCGTACGATCCATCCGTATGCGCTGGTCGCGCATGCAGACCGGTGGTATCTCGTCGCCTTCGACACGGAGAAACAGGACGAACGAACCTTCCGGGTGGACCGGATTCGAACGGCCAGGACCGTGCCGGGCACTTTCGTCGCGCCCCAGCAATCCGATGCGGCAGGTCGCCTCCTCGACCTCTTCGTCGAAGCGGACTACCGGTGGCGGGTGGTGTTGCGCATTCGTGAGACCGAGGAGCGCATCCGGCCACATCTGCCACTCGGCGTTGCCCGACTCGAAAGGCTGGAGGGCATGCCGAACACGAACGAAGACGCGCCTCCTTGGCACCGAGCCGAGATCCACGCCGAGAGCCTTGACTGGCTGCCGTCCATCATCGCGGCGCTCGACTGCGAGGTGGTGATCGATCACCCTGCGGAACTCCGCAGCCGGGTGAGAACGGCAGCGAAGCGTATGCTGCACGCGTCTGGCGACTACCGATGAGCAGAGTCGCGCACGCCGCGGCTGACCGCTGGCTCAGCCAGCCGCCTTGCGAATGTGCGCGGCGATCGTCTTCTCGGTCTCGGGAGTCAACTTCAGCAGCGCGAAAGACGTGACCCACAGATCACCATCGTCGAGCTGCGCTGTTTCCTCGAAACCGAGCGTGGCGTAGCGAGTGGTGAATTTGGATGCCGGCTTGAAGAACACCACGACCTTTCCATCGGCATCGGCGTACGAGGGGAAACCGTACCAGGTCTTCGGAACAAGGTGCGGGGCGACCTCGGAGACGATCCGGTCGATTCCCTCCGCAAGCGCGCGATCGTCATCCGGCAGCGCTGCGACGGCCTCTCGGAGCGCCTTCTCGCCCGCAGCGCGGGTCTTCCCGGCCTTCTCCTCGGCGCGAAGCTCTGCGGCTCGCTGCTTCACTGCGTCGCGTTCATCCTTCGACAGTCCGGCGGTCTTCTCAGCCATGTCAGGCCCCATTCTCGATTGCGGTGCCGTGTGCATCTATGAACAAGTTACGACGCTGGGCGTGCTCACGCTTCTCGAATCCTGATCGATCGTAAGAGCTGCGGCCGCGACGCCTGGTCGGCAATGAGGCGGGCTGCGGACAGTATCGTGGATGTCTGTGACGAATGCGGCCCCAGCCGGCCGCCACCAGCATCAGAGGGAAGACGACACATGACGCAGCAGAGCATTCTTGACGCGGACGGCCGCGCGGTTCCGTACATCGAGGAGGGCGAAGGCCCCGTTCCCCTGGTGTTGATCTCGGGCCGCGCCCTCAGCGGAGACGGGCTCGGCGTGGTCGCGCACTATCTCGCCGAAGAGGCCGGCTTCCATGTCGTTCGCGTCGGCCCGCGTGCGAACTCAGGCGGTCAGGATCGTGCGGCGACCCTGCAGGAGCGCGTCGAAGACGCCCTCGCAGTGATCGACCACCTCGGACTCGATCACACCTGGATCGGCGGGCACGCGTTCGGTGGCACCGCAGCACGCATCTTCGCCGCAGAGCACACCGACCGCGTGAACGGTCTACTGCTGCTCGGTGTGGAAGAAGACGAGATTCCTCTCGCTCCGGCGATTCCGGTGCTCATCGTGCAGGCGACCGATGACGAGGTCACGCCGTCGTCGACGGCCCAAGCTCTGCAGTCCACCGCCCCGGAGCGCGCGAGCATCAAGACCGTCGACGGTGCTGACCACCTGTTCCCGGCCACACATCCGATCGAGACCGCTGTGATCATCGAGGAGTACCTCGACTGGGATTGAGGATCGCATCGCCGCGCATCCCACCTATGGTTGAGGTGTGCCCCGAAACTCTCCTGCATCTCCGGCCCCTGTTCCCGTCGAGCTTCCGCTTGAGCGTCGACTGGCGGTGGCCGTCGAGCGGTATGGCGAACAGGCTGTCGTGTCGCGCTCGCTCTCGCTGCTCGCCGGCAACAACGAGGGTGCGGATTTCCTGCTGTTCGTCGGCGGCGAGCATGCGCGTGGGATCATTGACGGTGCTCCTGTCCTGTACTGGCCGGAGCTCTGGGGCACTCGTGCACTGCTGCACGTCTGGGATGAATCGGTCGTGGACGCATCCGCCCTGTCGCTTCTGATCAGCACGCTCAGCAATCCAGCGTGGCGTGTGCGCGAGATGGGCGCCAGGCTCGCTGCCGCGCGCGAGTTCGACGCCGCATCAGAGCTCGCCGACCTGCTCGGCGATGACGTGCCCCGGGTGCGGACTGCCGCGGTGAGGGCGTTGGGCGAGATCGGCTCTGCGGAGGACATGGATCGCATCCGTGATCTGCTCAAGGACCCCGAGGTCGAAGTTCGCCGAGGCGCGCAGCAGAGCCTCGACAAGTTGCGATCGCGGCTCCCGAAGAACTGAGCGCGACGCCCCGTCAGTCCTGATCGCCAGGCCGCCTGCGACCGCTCTTGGTCTCGGAGCGCCGGTGCTTCTCCGTCAGCCGACGACGCCGTGAACCTTTCGTCGGTCTGGTCGGCCGGCGGATGGTGGTTGGTGCGACAGCGTCGCGGAGGAGAGCGGCCAGCCGCTCTCGCGCCGCAACCCGGTTCTGCCGTTGGGAACGGTGCTCGGCGGCGCTGATCATGATCACAGCGCCGACCAGTCTCGAGGCGAGCCGTTCGAGGACGCGCGCACGTTGCACCTCGCTCAACGCGGTCGTGGTGCCGAGATCGAGACTGAGCTGCACGCGCGAATCCGCAGTATTGACGCCCTGTCCACCGGGCCCTGAGGAGCGCGAGAACTGCTCGATCAGCTCACTCGCCGGGATCGTGAGTCCGCGGGGAGCGCCGGGTCCTGGAGGCACGCGCAGATCATCCACTCCACCAGTGTGCCGCAGTGAGGTGGGTGATGCCGGGGGACTGATGGGAGGATTGTGTCATGACCGCAACGCTCGTGGCTCGAGGCGTCGCCGGAGGCTACGGCCATCGCACGCTCTTCGCCGAACTCGACCTGACGGTCGCACCCGGAGACGTCGTCGGCATCGTCGGCGCGAACGGCGCAGGCAAATCTACGCTGCTGCGATTGCTCGCCGGCATCGACGAGCCTCAGGCCGGCTCCATCACACTGGCGCCGGCCGATGCGTTCGTCGGCTGGCTCCCGCAGGAGCATGAACGCATCGTCGGCGAGACCGTCGTCGACTACATCGGTCGCCGCACCGGTTGCACCGCCGCGACAAGAGATATGGATGCCGCAGCACAGGCCCTCGGAGACCCCTCGCTTGTTGCAGGTGATGTCGACCCCGCCGACGCATACTCGTCCGCGCTCGAGCGGTGGCTCGCGAGCGGCGCCGCCGACCTCGATGAGCGCATCCCGGCGGTCCTCGCCGACCTCGGCCTCGTCTTCGAGGATGCTCGAACCGACGAGGTTCTGATGACGTCCCTCTCAGGCGGTCAAGCCGCTCGGGTCGGTCTGGCGGCGCTTCTCCTGTCGCGATTCGATCTTGCCCTTCTGGATGAGCCGACGAACGATCTCGACCTCGACGGGCTGGAACGGCTCGAGGCATTCGTCAGCGGGCTCCGCGGTGGTGTCGTGCTCGTCAGTCATGACCGAGAGTTCCTCGCACGCAGCGTGACCCGCGTGCTGGAGCTCGATCTCGCGCAGAACTCGAACCGCATCTATGGCGGCGGCTACGACTCGTATCTGGAAGAGCGCGCCACGATGCGCCGCCGTGCGCGCGAGAAGTACGACGAATTCGCCGGCAAGAAGGCCGATCTCGTCTCACGTGCTCGCGTGCAACGCGAATGGTCGAGCCAGGGCGTGCGCAACGCGATCAAGAAGTCGCCGGACAACGACAAGATCAGGCGCAAAGCGTCGGTCGAGTCCAGCGAGAAGCAGGCGCAGAAGGTTCGCCAGATGGAAAGCCGGATCGCCCAGCTCGACGAGGTCGAGGAGCCACGCAAGGAATGGCAGCTCGAGTTCACCATCGGGTCGGCGCCGCGATCGAGCTCAGTGGTCTCGACGCTCAGCAACGCGGTTATCCGGCAAGGGAGCTTCGCACTCGGGCCGGTGTCGCTGCAGGTGAACGCTGGGGAGCGTATCGGCATTACCGGACCGAACGGTGCGGGGAAGTCGACGCTACTGCGCGCGCTGCTCGGGCAGCAGCAACCGGATGAGGGCACGGCGAGTCTCGGCGCCAGCATCCGGATCGGCGAGATCGATCAGGCACGCTCACAGTTGACCGGCACGCGACCTCTTGCGATGGCGTTCGAAGCGCTCGTGCCCGAGATGGCTTCAGGTGAGGTGCGCACTCTGCTGGCCAAGTTCGGTCTCAAAGCCGATCACGTCGATCGCCCCGTCGACGAACTCTCACCGGGGGAGCGCACACGAGCGGCACTCGCCCTGCTGCAGGCGCGCGGCGTCAACCTGATGGTACTCGATGAGCCGACCAACCACCTCGACCTCCCCGCCATCGAACAACTCGAACAGGCGCTCACGTCGTACCGAGGAACGCTGCTGCTGGTCACCCACGACAGGCGGATGCTCGACACGGTGCAGACGGACCGGCGGTGGCGGGTCGAGGCCGGTCAGGTCACGGAGCTGTGAGCTCTCAGCGCCCCTGACGCTTCTTGTACGGTTTCGGCTGACCTTTCACCACTGGCGCGCGACCCCGCCCCTTCGACGCTTTCGCCTTCCCGCCGGCTTTCACGGGTCTCTTGGCTTCGGGCGGTGCCGCGGCGACATCTCGCTGCGCTTCGGGAAGCAGCAGCAGTCCGACGGCTGTCAGACGCGTCTCGCCTTCGCGGGTGAAGAGCGGCTGGCCGACTTCTTCCTCGAGTTTGTCGATCGACGAGTAGAGCGAGGCGAGCGGGATGCCGAGAGTCTGAGCAGCTCGCGGGAAGTGCAGCTCCTCGGCGACGGCGACGAAACGTCGAAGCAGGGTGATGTTCACTGGAGCCTTCCTGGTCCGCGTGAATCGCGGCCGCTATTCAGCGTACGCGTGCGGGGTCGCACGGCGCGGCGCTGTGCAGCAGAGTGTCGACGATGCGCGCGGCGAGGAAGTCGATGTCAGCGATGTCCTGACCGCCCATGCCCTCTGCCGCGATCTGCGACATCTCCGCTCTTTCGCCATCGACGAGCAGCCTCAGCGCGCCGTCAGGGCATCGGCCGTCGTACGATCCAAGCCAGGGACGACGTCGAGGGGGACGTCAAGCGCCAGCAGCGCGCGACTGAAGAAGTTGCGTGCGGCAGCGGCGAGCGTGATGTCGACGATCTGGCGGTCCGTGAATCCGACGTCGCGCAGAGCCTGGGAATCGGCATCGGTCATCGCGGCGGCGTCGATTGACAGCTGTTCTGCGAAACGAACCACTGCTTGCTCCGACTCGCTGAACCCGGAATCGTCGTGGCGCGCGAATGCGCGTAGCCCGGCATCGTCGAGAACTCCCGCACGCATCGCCCTGCGTCCGTGGGCGAGGAGACAATGCGGTGAGCGGATGGCGCGAGCCGCTCCCAGCGTCGCAGCTTCATAGACACCGATGCCGATCGATGGAACGACGGCCTTGATGAGGCGCTCGAAGGCCTCGTGCGCCTCCGGGTTGATCGCCATGACCTGCGTATGCGCGAACACGAAGCCGTCATCCTGCGTATCGCTGTCGTACATGGCCGCGGCGTGCCCAGTGACCTCTTCGGCGGACGGCGGAGTGACGATCATGATGCGTTCCTCTCCAACGGACTCGGCCGAGCAGGTCGATGCACGCACGCTACTCCCTCACCGATCAGGAGAGAAGAGGATGTCGGTCGTCGTCGATCGCCGCGGCAGCACGGGAGGTGGCGACAAGACGTCAGAGGACGCGGAAGGGGTGGGATGCGACAGCATCCCACCCCTGAAACTCTCGTCGCGCGCCTCAGGCCGGTTGCGGCAGAATCGTGAAACTGACGGCGCCTTCTTCATCGACCCCGGCATCGAGCACCTTGTCATTGAGCGCCTCAGCGGCATTCTCCTCAAGGAAGACACGGCTGCCGACGCCGTCGATCACGACGTCAGCGGGCTCCGGTGAAGGAACGACATGAACGGCGAAACGTGCTTCGCCGTTCGGACCCTGTCCCTCCGCGGTCTGTATACGAAGCCCCGCGTCAGCGCTGGGTTCCTCGCGGCCGACGATCGTGGTGACGACTGCATCTGCATTTTCGGTCAGGGTGAGCACAGCGCTCTCCTTCCGGTTGCGGACATGCTCCGGTCAGAACATGTCCGGGCCACGATTCCGCACGGGAGCGAGGGGTTCAAGCTGAGCGCACCGATTCGGAGGCTCCTCACATGTTCAGCCGAGCGCACCGCTACCCTGGGCGATCGTGCCTAGCTCTTGGCGCCGCCTTCTTCCCTCAACCGCGGCTCGGTGCGTCTGCTCGGTCGCACCCCTGACTTGTCGGCGTAGAACGCGCGGATCCGGTCCATGTCGTCCGCGACATCGCCGGTCAACGCGAACGTCGGACCGAGGCCCGTCGTCATCGTCGTGCGATCGACGTAGCCCAGGGTCACCGGCATCCCGGTCTCCCGAGCGATCCGGTAGAAACCCGACTTCCAATACTTGTTGTCGCCGCGGGTGCCGTCCGGCGTCACGACGAGAGCGAACACCTCACCCGAGTTCACCTGTGCGATCACATCCGAGACGACCCTGGCCGGGTCGTCTCGGTCGACCGGTACACCCCCGATCTTGCGCATGACCGGACCGCGCCATCCGGCGAAGAGGCTCTTCTTGCCCAGCCAATGCACGTCGATACCGAGTCGCCAGGCGATCGCGAGCATGAGCACGAAATCCCAGTTGGAGGTATGCGGCGCTCCGACGAGGATGGTCGGGCGCGTCGGCACCTCATCGCCCTTGAGCGTCCAACGGCTGAGTGCCCAGAAGAGACGGGCGAGGAATCGCTTCACCTCACAACCGTAGGTCATTCACCTCTGTGGATCAGACGCGGCAGGAGCACCCACAGCGCCAGGACGATGACGGCCGAGGCGATCAGCACGACCGTAGCCGTCGTGCGGTCCACCGTGAAGTCCACGATGAGCGTCGTCACGCCGACACTCAGCAGGCCGATGACGACAAGATCGGCCTGCACCATGCGCGAGGTGAACCGGACGAGTTCGGGCTTGCGGTGCCTCCCGAACAGCGACCGATGCATCCCGACGGGCGCCAGCGCCAGTATCGTCGCCAGTGCGGCGAGGCCGACGAGCACGACGTAGAGCGTGCGCTGCAGGTCGTCGAGCTCGGTGAACCGCGGTTGGAACGCCACTGCGAGCAGGAAGCCCGAGAGCACCTGCGTGCCCGTCTGCATCACACGCAACTCCTGCATGAGCTCGTCCCAGTTGCGATCCGCGCGTTCGTCCCGTGTCTCGTCGCGGCCGTCACGCTTCGCGTCGGCATTCGCGTCGGCCTCGGCACCGTTCCTCGCGTCAGGAGAGTCGTTCATACTCCGAGTTTTGGGTACGAGTGACGAACTGTCCAGCGCAGCGCCGACGCCTCAGTGCTCGGCGAGGCGTAGCATGGAGCAATGACTACTCGCGAGACCTCGGAATCGACCGCTGCGGTCGACATTCCCGTCACCTCTGCAGGGCTGAATCTGCTGGGTGATGACAACGCCGGCAGCTGCTGCGGCGGATCCTGCTCTCTGCCCGGCTAGTCCTCCCCACGGCGGTCAGTGACCGCCGTGGAACTCTCCGCCCACGTCATCCGCAGGCTTACGGATGAACGCGCTCAGGGCGACCGCAGCCAGCGAGATGATCGCTGCGATGAGGAACGCCATGCGCGCACCGGGCGCACCGGCGATCGCCGTCGACAGCCCGTCGTGCTCGCCAGCATGCAGGATCGACGAGTAGGTCACTGTCAGCACCGCGACACCGGCAGCGCCGGCGACCTGCTGGATCGTGTTCAGCACTGCGGAGCCGTGCGAGTACAGATGGCGCTGCAGAGATCCGAGCGATGCCGAGAACAGCGGTGTGAACGACATCGCAAGGCCCACAGACATGACAGTCTGCGAGATCACGAGCATCCACCACTGGGTGTGCTCACCGACGGTCGAGTAGAAGAACAGTGCTGCCGACACCATGATGGTGCCGGGGATGAGCAGCGTGCGGGTGCCGCGGGCGTCGTAGACGCGACCCATGATCGGTCCGAGCAGACCCATCAGAATCGAACCGGGGAGCAGGATCAGGCCGGACTGCAGCGCATCGAGACCCGCGACGTTCTGCAGGTACTGCGGCAGCAGTGTGAGAGTGCCGAACATCGACAGGGCGAGGATGCCCATGACGATGACCGCGATCGTGTAGTTGCCGGAGCGGAAGACCCGGAGGTCGAGCAAGGCGTCGTCGATGCGCTGCAGCACGAGCTGACGCCAGACGAACAAGCCGAGCGCGATGCCGCCGACGACCAGCGCGATCACACCGATCGTCGCGCCGTTCGACTCGCCTTCGCCGCCGAACTGGCTGAGGCCGTACACGACGCCGCCGAAGCCGAAGGCGGAGAGCACGATCGACAGCACGTCGACTGGAGCATCCTTCGTCTCACCGAGGTTCGTCATCCACTTCGCGCCCATGGCGAGCGCGACGAGCGCGATCGGCAGGATGATCGCGAACAGCCACCGCCAGCTCAGCGTCTCGAGCACCGCACCGGCGAGGGTCGGGCCGATGGCGGGCGCGAGGGAGATGACGAGGCCGACGCGGCCCATCATCCGACCGCGCGACTGGGGTGGGACCACGTTCATCATCGTCGTCATGAGCAGCGGCATCATGATGCCGGTACCGCCGGCCTGAATGACGCGGCCGGCCAGCAGGACCGGGAATCCGGGCGCGATGAGGCACACCAAGGTGCCGATGGAGAACGCGGTCATCGCGGCGATGAAGACCTGACGCGTGGTGAAACGCTGCAGCAGGAAGCCCGTGGTCGGAATCACGATCGCCATGGTGAGCATGAACGCGCTCGTCAGCCACTGGCCGAGCTCAGGCGGAATACCCAGATCGGCATTCAGATGCGGAATCGCGATGCCCATCGTGGTCTCGTTCAAGATCGCGACGAATGCTGCCACCAGCAGCAGCCAGATGACGCGCATGTCCGAGCGCGGGATGAACGGTTCCGGCTTTACGGGCTTCACGGTGGGAACCGAACCGGTGGATGTGGTGGCCAAAGCGTCTCCTCAGTGGATGGGGGTGGCGGAAGGCCGACGACGGAGCCGAAGATGCGGCACCCACTCGTGGACAACGAATCATGGTAACGCAGTCCTGCGTTCCGGCATTCCCGGTCTGGAGGATTTTCTCGGGGATAGGCTGACCGCATGAGCATGGGTGGCGGACGTGGCGGCGGGGGCGGCGGCTTCCGCGGCGTGGATGAGGCAGCGCAGAAACGCCTGAATGCCGAGGCTCCGCGAATCACCGGGCTCGGGAAACGCGTGGTCGGTCTGTTCCGCCCGTACCTCGGACGCATCATCGCCACCGGCATCCTCGTCGTCATCGGGGCGGGCATCGCAGTCATCCCACCCCTGATCGTGCAGCGCATCTTCGACGACGCACTCTTCCCCGTCGACGGCGGCAGCCCTGAGATCGGCCTGCTCATCCGCCTCGTTCTGATCATGGTCGGGCTCTTCCTGGTCTCCGCCGTGCTCGGGGTCGGCCAGACCTGGCTCACCTCGACCGTGGGCAACAGCGTCACCGGTGATCTGCGCGTGCGGCTGTTCGAGCATCTGCAGGCCATGGAACTCGGATTCTTCACCCGCACCAAGACCGGCGTCATCCAGTCCCGCCTGCAGAACGACGTCGGCGGAGTCTCGGGGGTGCTCACGAACACCGTGACCAGCATCCTCGGCAATGTCGTCACAGTGATCGCCTCACTCGTCGCGATGATCCTGATCGACTGGCGTCTCACACTCATCGCGATCGTGCTCATGCCGTTCCTCATCATCGTGCAGCGCAAAGTCGGCCAGGTGCGTGCGCGCATCGCCGGCGAGACGCAGGAGTCGCTGAGCGAGCTCACCTCGATCACCCAGGAGACGTTGAGCGTCTCGGGCATGCTGCTGTCGAAGTCGTTCAATCGCCAGCGCGCCGAATCTCAGCGCTACCAGCGGGAGAACAGCAATCAGGTGAAACTGCAGGTGCGACGGGCGATGAGCGGTCAGGGCTTCTTCGCGGTGGTGCAGGTGCTGATGGCGTCGGTGCCCGCGGTCATCTACCTCGTATCGGGTTACCTGATCGCCGGTGGCGCGGGCGCGATCACTGCGGGCACCGTGGTGGCGTTCACGACGGTGCAGGCACGGTTGTTGCAGCCGTTGATGGGACTCATGCGCGTCTCGCTCGATCTGCAGACGTCGCAGGCGCTGTTCGCGCGTATCTTCGAGTACCTCGATCTGGTGCCGGAGATCAAGGATGCTGCGGATGCGATCTCCGTCGACGCCGCGCCGGGCCCTCTGGGACGGGTCGAGTTCGACGAGGTCGTCTTCCGGTACCCGGATGCCGCGCCCGATGCGCGTCCGACCCTTCAGGGCGTCTCGTTCGTCGCGGAGCCGGGCCAGCATGTCGCGTTCGTCGGGCCGTCAGGCGCCGGCAAGACGACGATCCTCTATCTGGCTCCACGACTGTACGAGGCCCACGGCGGTGCGGTGCTGTTCGCCGGGGCCGATGTGCGCACGCTGACGCAGGAGTCGATCATCGACAATGTCGGCATCGTGTCGCAGGAGACCTATCTCTTCCATGCGACGATCCGCGACAACCTCATGTACGCGCGCCCGGATGCCTCGGAAGAGGAAGTCATCGCTGCCTGCACGGCCGCGAACATCCACCACATCATCGCGAGTTTCGAGCACGGCTACGACACGATCGTGGGGGAGCGGGGGTACCGGCTCTCCGGCGGTGAGAAGCAGCGCATCGCGATCGCGCGCGTGCTGCTGAAGGATCCGGCGGTGCTGCTGCTCGACGAGGCGACCTCGGCGCTCGACACGGTGTCCGAGCGGGTCGTGCAGGAGGCGCTCGATGAGGCGGCTCGCGGGAGGACGACGATCTCCATCGCGCACCGGTTGTCGACTGTCATGGGCGCCGACGTCATCCATGTGCTCGAAGCAGGCCAGATCGTCGAGTCCGGCACGCACAGTGAACTGCTCGCTCAGGGCGGGCTGTACGCCGAACTCGCGGCCCAGCAGGTCGCGGCTTCCCGTGTTCTCGAAACCGAGTCCGTGGTGGAGAGCGTGGTCGGCGGCGGTGTCGCGGCGGCGTTCGCGAATCGGCGTGCCGATCGGGCACCCGACGATTCCGCCGGCGCGGATGCCGTCGCAGCGCTCACCTCGCCCGTGCCGCTGCTCGACGGCGCGGGCACTGATCAGCGGGTGTACCCGGCGGAGGGGTAGTGGTGCGGCCGCGCTCAGTGCGCGGCCATGCCCCCGTCGACGAACAGCGAGTGGCCGGTCACGTACGCGGAACCCGCGCCGGCGAGGAACACCGCTGCGCCGGCGAAGTCGCCGGGCAGACCGTTGCGTCCGATCATCGTCCGACCTGCGAGGGCGGCGATCTGCTTCGGATCCTCCTGCAGGCGGGCATTCAGCGGGGTGAGCACGAACCCGGGCACGAGCGTGTTGCTCGTCACTCCGTGCGGACCCCATGCTTCCGCTTCCGACCGCATGAGCGATTCCACGGCACCCTTGGAAGCTCCGTAGATGCCGCTGCCGACGAACGCGCGGTGCGCCTGCTGCGAGCTGATGTGGATCAGACGTCCGTAGCCGCGGGAGGCCATCCCTGACGCGTAGCGCTGTCCGAGCAGGAACGGCGCCAGCGCATTCACGGTCATCGTGGCATCCCAATCCTCTTCGGTGATCTCTGCGAAAGGCGGACGGATGTTGATGCCGGCCGAATTCACCAGGATGTCCGGTTCACCGAACGGCTCTGCAGCTGCTTCGGCGGCGGCGCGGATGCCCTCGCGCGTACTGAGATCTCCGACGACCCCGGCGGCGCGGCATCCGGCGTCCTGCAACTCGCTCACCGTCTCATGGATGCGCTCGCTGCCGCGGGCGACGATGACTACGGATGCTCCGGATCGAGCGAGCGCGGTCGCGATGCCTCGGCCGATTCCGGAGCTGCCGCCGGTGACCACAGCAGTGCGGCCTTCGAGGGAGAACAGTTCTTGGAGGTAAGTGGTCACGGGGTCAGAGCCTCTCTGAGTGGCCGCGCCGCATGTTCACCATGCGAGGGCGTCGGCGAGATGGGGATCGGGGTGGGCACCGGAGAACTCCGGCAGTGCGCGCAGTTCGTTCAGGAACGCGGTCACCTCTGCGGCGTACGCGGGGTCTGGGTGGCTGCTGGCGATCTCGTGCAGCGGCGGCAGATCCATGGCGAGGATGAGATTGAGTCGGGCTGTGACGGCATCCGCGGCTCCCGCCTCGTGGAGCACGCGGATGCCGCCACGGAGCGCGGCGAGATAGTCCCGCAGCACGGGCAGCTGCGATTTGCCTTGCGACAGCGACGTGCCGTCAGCGCGCAGGCGCCAATGCACAGTGACGTCGGGTATCACGTCGAAGGAGGCCGCGCGCGTATACATCTGCTGGGCGACGATCTGATCTTCATAGGCGACGCCCTCGGGGAAGTGCAGACCGGTCCAGAAATCCGTGCGGCTGACCTTCGACCAAGCGACGATGTTCGCCGATGCCAGAGGATGCTCGATGATCGTCGTGCGCAGGCGCTGGGGATCCGTTGCGGCGGCCGTCCACGGCTGCACGCGGCCCGGCACGTAGGCGACGCCCTGCAGACGGGAGCGCACATACGCTCCGGCGACGAAATCGCTGCCGGTCTCGTCGAGCGTTCCGGTGAGCCGGGCGAGCGCCGTGGGCGTGAGTTCGTCGTCGCCGTCGAGGAAGCCGAGGTACCCGGTGTCGACGAGACCAAGCCCGATGTTCCGCGCGGCGCCGAGTCCGCGGGACGCCTCGTGGCGGAGGAATGTGAATCGCGGGTCGGATGCCGCGGCATCCGCGAAGATATCGCCGGTGGCATCCGCCGATCCGTCATCGATGAGGATTGCTCGCCAGCGCGACTCGGTCTGCGTCAGCAGCGAGGCGATCGCGGCTGGGGCGAACGCTTCGATATCCCGCCCGGGGACGATCAATGTCACGATCGGGTCGGAAGCGCTCATCAGGACGATTCTATGGCTCGTCAGACCATGCGGGCGCCCTCGTAGACTGTGGGCGTTCCGATGGCAGGGGAAGGGTGAGATGGCCGGTCGAAGCAGGGGCTCGCAGGCGATCAGAGCGGTGTGGATCCTGGGGTACCTCATCGGCACGACGTCGCACATCGTCGATCTCGCACTCGGCGGGCTCGGCGTCTACGGGGAGTTTCCGCTCGGTGTCCGTCTCTTCTGGGTATCGCTCACTATCCTCGACCCTCTCGTCGTCGTTCTCCTGCTGTTGCACAGGCGCACCGGAGTCGTGCTCGGTGCGGCGATCATCCTCGTCGACATCGCGGTCAACTGGACCGTCTTCGCGTCCGTCGGCGGACTGTCGCCTTTCGGATCGATCAGTCAGACGATGTTCGCCGTGTTCGTCGTCGCGACGGCGCGACCGCTGTGGCGGTCGCTCAACGGCGACGTTCGTGAGGAGTCATGAACCGGAAACGGCCGACACCGCCGCGGCGACGAGCGCGGCGAGATGCTCGGGGGCATCGTCCGGCAGGGGATCTCGCCCGAACGTGAAGCGCACCGAGGTCTGAGCAACCTCGGGAGCGACGCCGCAGGCGAGCAACACATGCGACGGCTCGTCGCTGCCGGCTGCGCACGCAGAGCCGCTGGAGGAGATCACACCGCGTCGCTCCAGTTCAAGCAGGACCGCCTCGCCACTCGTCCCGGCGAATGTGAAGCTCGCCGTGCCCGGGAGCCTGTTCGCCTGATCCCCGGTGAGCGCCGCCTGCGGTACGGCCGCGAGAACGCCGTCGATGAACCGTGCGGTCTGCGCGCCGACACGAGCGGCGACCGATTCGCGCTCAGCCTCGGCCAGTTCGAGAGCCACTGCCAGCCCCACTGCGCCCGCCACGTTCTCGGTTCCCGAGCGACGACCGCGCTCCTGTCCGCCGCCGTGCAGCAGCGGCTCGAGGGGAACCCGACCGCGCACCGCCAGCGCTCCGATGCCCTTCGGCGCGCCGAGTTTGTGCCCGGCGATGGAGATCGCGTCGGCACCATTCCCGGCGAGTGTCAGCCATCCGGCGGACTGCACGGCGTCGAGATGCAGCGGCACGTCGCCGCCTGCGGTGACGGCGGCGATGCCCGCGGCATCCTGCACCGTGCCGATCTCGTTGTTCGCGTGGCCGAGCGAGACGAGCGCCGTGTCGTCGCGCAGTGCTTCGGCCACGGCATCCGCACTGACGAGCCCCTCGCCGGTGACGGGAACCAATGTCACGTCGACGTCGTGGAAGCGCCGCAGGAAGTCTGCGGACTCGAGGATCGACTCGTGCTCGATGGGCGTCGTCACGAGGTGGCGGCGGCCACGCGCGAGGGCTGCGAGCACGATGCCCTTGACCGCGAGATTGTTGGCCTCCGTACCTCCGGCGGTGAAGATGACGTCACCCGTGCGCATGCCCAGCACGCGGGCGACCCGCGATCTGGCATCGTCCAGTGCGCTCGCCGCGGCCTCGCCCGCGGTGTGATGGCTGGACGGGTTGCCGAACACCCCCGTCAGATAGGGGCGCATCGCCTCGAGCACCTCCGGACGCACCGGAGATGTGGCGGCGTGGTCGAGATAGAGCATCAGATGAGGTCCTGCATCAGGAGATCCGCACGTCCAGTCCGAGATCCAGTGCGCGCGCCGAGTGGGTGAGGGCGCCGACCGAGATGACGTCGACGCCGGTCTGGGCGATGGCCCGCACGGTGTCGAGATTCACACCCCCGGATGCTTCGACCGTCGCCCGGTCGCCGATCAGAGCGACGCCGGCGCGCAGGTCCTCGAGCGAGAAATTGTCGAGCAGCACGGTATGCGCACCACCGGCGAGCACAGCCTCGATCTGGTCGAGGCGGTCCACCTCGACCACGACATGCGCGGTGTGCGGCAGGCGCGACAGGGCCTCGCGCAGCGCCGTCGCGAGATCGGCCCCCGAGCGCTGCAGCACAGCGAGGTGATTGTCTTTGGCCATCACAGCATCCGACAGCGAATAGCGATGATTGCTGCCGCCGCCGGACACGACCGCGTGCCGTTCGAATGCACGCAGCCCAGGCGTCGTCTTGCGGGTGTCGGCGATGCGCGCGCCGGTGCCCTCGACCGCCTTGACGTACTGCGCGGTCAGCGTCGCGATGCCACTCATCCGCTGCGTGAAGTTGAGCGCCACGCGCTCGGCGGTGAGGATGCTGCGGGCGGAGCCGGACACGGATGCGAGCACATCGCCGGGGCCGAACTCATCGCCCTCACCGACGTGCATGTCGATCATGAGGGTCGGATCCGTCAGGGTGAAGGCCGCGGTGAAGACGTCGCCGCCGCTGAACACGCCGTGCTCGCGCGCGCTGAGATCTGCGGTCGCGGTGGCGTCAGCAGGCAGCAGCGTCGTGCTGGTGAGGTCGCCCCACGGTGCATCCTCTTCGAGCGCTGCTCCG
Source organism: Microbacterium murale (assembly GCF_030815955.1). Lineage (NCBI taxonomy): Bacteria > Bacillati > Actinomycetota > Actinomycetes > Micrococcales > Microbacteriaceae > Microbacterium > Microbacterium murale. The sequence goes on from NZ_JAUSXK010000001.1 coordinate 3,216,405, forward strand.
ACGATACGGGTGAGGGTGGCTGCGGTGAGCATCAGGCTCCGATCAGGGCGGGGGATGCGGTGAGATGGTGTGCGCCGACGGACGCCGTGCGAGCAAGCGCGGCAGATGCCGTGGCTTCCGCGAGCAGCATGATGTTGGCGTCTTCATGTTCGGCGCCTGTGGTCGGGGCACTTGCCGAGGTGCGCCACGAGTGAATCGTGACGAGAGCGTCGGCGAGTCCGTCATCAGTGCGCAGCAGCCCGACCTGATCCCACATCAGTCGCTGAAGGGCGGCGCGGGAGAACGGTTCGCATCCTTCGACAGGCTCAGGGAGCGAAATCTCGGGCTCGGGGATCAGGTCGCCGAGCCTGTCGAAGCGTCCGGAAGCACCGAGCGCCGCGGCGGCACGCGCGCCGAACACCGCACCCTCCAGCAGCGAGTTCGATGCCAGGCGGTTGGCACCGTGCACACCTGTGCGCGCGACCTCGCCGACGGCGAAGAGCCCGGGCAGTGAAGTGCGTCCGTCGAGATCCGTGATGATCCCGCCCATCAGGTAGTGCGCGGCCGGTGTCACCGGGATGGGCTCGTGCGCCCAGTCGAAGCCGCGCTCGCGCGTGACACGGTCGATCGTGGGGAACCGCGCGGCGAGCCGATCGGCGCCGAGCATCGTCGCATCCAGCAGGACTGGCCGGCCGTGCGCCGCCTGCTTGGCGATCGCGCGGGAGACGATATCACGCGGGGCGAGTTCGCCGTCCGGATGACTGTCGAACACGAACCGTCGCCCCTCGTCGTCGAGCAGCGTCGCGCCTTCACCACGCACCGCCTCGGAGATGAGGAATGCCGGTCCCGCGGCGAGGACCGTCGGATGAAACTGCATGAACTCCAGGTCGGCCACGGCGGCTCCCGCACGCAGTGCCGCAGCGATGCCGTCTCCGGTCGCGCCGATCGGGTTGGTGGTGTGGGTGTAGAGCTGCCCCGCGCCCCCGGTCGCGAGGATCACGGTATCCGATTCGAGGTCGGCGAGCGCGTCGTCGCGCAGCATCCGGATGCCGCGAACAGACCCGCGATCGACGACGAGGTCGATCAGGAAGGCGTTCTCGATGACCTCGATCGGAGCCCGTCGCACCTCGGCGACCAGGGCACGGGAGATCTCGGCGCCGGTGGCATCGCCGCCGGCATGCACGATGCGGGCGTGGCTGTGCGCCGCCTCGCGGCCGAGGAGGAGCGAGCCGTCGGCTGCACGGTCGAAGGCGACCCCGCGCGCGATCAGCTCGGCGATTCGTGCCGCACCGTCCCGAACCAGCACGTCGACTGCCTCGGGGTCCGAGAGTCCGGCGCCTGCGCTGAGAGTGTCGGCGGCGTGCCGAACCGCAGAATCGCCGGGTCCGTACACACCTGCGACGCCGCCCTGCGCGAGCGGTGTGCAGCCGTCACCGAGCATGCTCTTCGTCACCAGCGTCACCGCGTGCCCGGCCTCGGACGCGTGCAGCGCCGCGGTGAGACCGGCGATCCCGGATCCGACGACGACGATGTTCATGCGCGGGGCTTCGCTGCCAGCATCCGCTCCAGGGCGACACGGGCGGGAGCCGCCACGTCGCTCGCGACCTGGATACGGTTCGGAGTGCGCCCGGCGACCAGTTCCTCGAGCACCCAGGCGAGGTAGCCGGGGTGGATGCGGTACATCGTCGAGCACGGGCAGACGACGGGATCCAGACAGAAGATCTCGTGCTGCGGGTACTGGGCGGCCAGCCGCCTGACCAAGTTGATCTCGGTGCCGATCGCGAACGTGGTCGGCTGTGTGGCGCCGTCGATCGCGCGGCGGATGTAGTCGGTGGAGCCGGCCTCATCCGCGGCATCGACCACCTCCATCGGGCACTCGGGGTGCACGATCACCCGCACGCCGGGGTGCTCTGCGCGCGCCTGTTCGATCTGATCGACCGTGAATCGGCGGTGCACAGAGCAGAAGCCGTGCCAGAGGATGACTCGCGAATCGACGAGCTGTTCGGCGGAAGACCCGCCGAACGGACGTCGCGGGTTCCACATCGGCATCTGCTCCAGGGGCACGCCCATCGCCTTGGCGGTGTTGCGTCCGAGGTGCTGGTCGGGGAAGAACAGCACCCGGTGTCCGCGCTCGAACGCCCACTCCAGAACGGTCTCGGCGTTCGACGACGTGCAGACGATGCCGCCGTGGCGTCCGACGAACCCCTTGATCGCGGCGGAGGAGTTCATGTACGTCACCGGGATCACCGGAACGCGCCCGGTCTCGTCGGCGGCGTCGAGCGGCCCGAGCACGTCGGCGAGCTGCTCCCAGCAGTCCTCGACCTGGTCGATGTCGGCCATGTCGGCCATGGAGCATCCGGCAGCGAGATTCGGAAGGATCACCGCCTGTTCCGGGCGGGACAGCAGATCGGCGGTCTCAGCCATGAAGTGCACGCCGCAGAACACGATCGCTTCGGCCTCCGGGCGCTCGAGGGCGGCGTTGGCCAGCTGGAACGAGTCGCCCACGTAATCGGCGTGCTGGATGACCTCTTCACGCTGATAGAAGTGTCCGAGCACGACGACGTGCTCGCCGAGCGTCGCTTTGGCTGCGCGAATGCGCTCGTCGAGCTCATCCTCGGCGGCCTCGCGGTACTCGACGGGCAATTCGCCCTGGCGTGGAGCGCCGGTCGGGATGACGTCGCCCATGGATGAGCCGGGTCCGTACCCGGGACGGGAGTCGAAGGTCCACGGCCCCTCGGCGAGGTCAGTGCTGCACGTGGCATCTGTCGAGGCGCCGACGACGATCGCCTGAATGGCGTGATCGACGGACGGGTCGGTGAGCTGGGGGAACGGCAGGAGGGTCATCGGGTCCTCTTCTCCTCGACGGCGAGCGGGCCACGATCGGCCAGTTCGACGGCGTCGTTGTATCGGTACAGTCGGGCAGGTCTGTGGCTGCCGGTGCGGAACTCGTCTGTCGGCAGCAGGGTGTCGGACGTCTCCACCTGGCGGCGGAAATTCGCGGGATCCAGGCGCTTGCCGAGGATCGCCTCATATGCCTCGCGCAGATCCGCGAGCGTGAACGTCGGTGGCAGGAAGCCATGCGCGACTCGGCTGTAGCCGACCTTGTTGCGCAGCCGCCACAGGGCGTAGTCGATGATCTGCGTGTGATCGAACGCCAACGAGGGCAAGCCCGCGGCGTCGAACCACTGCACGTTCTCCGGGGCAAGACCGGATGCCACGTGCGCGGCGCTCTGCGCGTCGACCTCGTCCGAGCGAAGCAGCGCCCAGTACACGATCGAGACGACGCGACTCGGAGAGCGGTCGACGGCGCCGAAGGCGTAGAGCTGCTCAAGGTAGCTGGGGGAGAGGCCGGTGGTCTCGTGCAGGGTGCGCGCGGCGGCATCTTCGAGGCTCTCGTCCGGTTCGAGCCAGCCGCCGGGGAGTGCCCAGTCGCCCTGATACGGGTCTCGTGTGCGGAGCACCAGGGGAAGCGCGAGCGAGGGCTGATCGACGACGGGCGCGCGACGCAGCGTCAGGATCACTGTCGACACTGCGACGCGGATCTCTTGATCGCTGGTTCTGGTCACCATGACTTTAACCCCCTGGAACGATCTTAGTGTCATGATGACCCGAAGATCAATCGGGCCACCGTCATATGACGCGATCAGAAACGCCGCATCGGGACGGAGCCTGCACGCTAAGCTGTCTGCATAACTGAAGACAGGCCCCACGACCCGTGCGGGAGAGCCCCGGTGAATGCAGCCGGGCACCGAAGGAGCACGCCTCCCCGCCAATCTCTCAGGTACCGCGTACCGCGCAGGTCAGGCCACTCTGAAAAGTGATGCTCACGCATCCGCCGACGGTGAAAACCTCCCGCACACAGCGAGGGGTGAAACTCTCAGGCCCATGACAGAGGGGGAGTTCTCGGATACCGTGCATTCCGTACGGCATCCTTCCGATCCATCCGGGAGAACTCCATGGCTGAGGCCCGCTTCACCCCGCTGCGTGAACGACATGAGTCGCTCGGCGCGTCCTTCACCGATTTCGGCGGCTGGCAGATGCCGGTGCGTTACACGTCAGACCTCGCCGAACATCACGCCGTGCGCCAGTCCGCCGGGCTCTTCGACATCTCCCACATGGCGGAATTCACTGTCGAGGGCACGGGCGCCGCGGCGTTCCTGGACTACGCACTCGCCGGACGCCTATCGACGATGGCGGTCGGAAAGGCGAAGTACTCGCTGCTGCTTGCCGAAGACGGCGGCATCATCGACGACGTCATCGCCTACCGGCTTGACGAGGATCGCTATCTGATCATCTCCAACGCCGGGAATCGGGATGCTGTGAGCGCGGCCCTCAGCGATCGGGTCGGAGACTTCGGCGTCGCCGTGGAGGACGTCTCGGACGCTTACGCCCTTCTTGCGGTCCAGGGGCCCTCGTCGGAGGCGATCGCCGCCGCGATCGAGGGCATCACCGAGGTCGGCATCGGATGGAGCGATCAGAAGTACTACGCGTGGACGGATGCCTTCTTCCTCGGTGCTCCGTTGCTCATCGCGCGCACCGGCTACACCGGGGAGGACGGCTTCGAACTGCTCGTCCGTAGCGAAGACGCCGCTGCGCTGTGGGACGCGGTGCTCGCAGCCGGGGAATCGCACGGCATCGTTCCGGCCGGTCTCGCCGCTCGCGACACGCTGCGCCTCGAAGCCGGCATGCCGCTGTACGGCCACGAACTCTCGCTCACGACGAAGCCTGTGCAGGCCGGGCTGGGCAGGGTCGTGGCATCCGATAAGGATGCATTCGTCGGCAAGGACGCTGTCTCGCCCAGCGAAGAGGCCCGCGTGCTCGTCGGCCTCGTCGCCGAGGGCAAACGCGCCGGCCGCGCAGGCTACGCCGTGGTCGCCGAGGATGGCTCCGCCCTCGGCGAGATCACCAGTGGCGCGCTCAGCCCCACACTCGGCCACCCGATCGCGATGGCCTACATCGATCCTGCTTCTGCCGAAGTGGGAACTGCCGTATTCCTTGACGTGCGGGGCACGAAGATCCCCGCGACCGTGACCGCTCTGCCTTTCTACCGGAGGACGAAATGACCGATCTGAACGAACTCACCTACACCGAAGAGCACGAGTGGCTCGCCATCGCCGATGGTGTCGCCACCATCGGCATCACGGACTTCGCAGCAGAGAAGCTCGGCGACGTCGTCTTCGTCGAGCTGCCTGCGGTGGGGACAGAGCTCACGGCCGGATCGGTGGTCGGCGAGATCGAGTCGACCAAGTCGGTGGGCGAACTCTTCGCTCCCGTTGCCGGCACGGTGGTCGAGATCAACGACGCCGCGGTCGATGACCCGTCGCTGGTGAACGCCGCGCCGTTCGAAGGCGGCTGGCTCATCAAGGTGTCCGTCGCGGACGGCGTGGCCGATGGACTGCTCGATCGCGCGGCCTACGTCGCACTGACGGAGGGTTGATTCCGCAGTGACCATCTTCTCCGATCGTCATATCGGAACGACCGCCGAGACCCAGCGCGTGATGCTGGAAGCCCTCGGCGTCGACACGTCCGATCCGTCCATGTCACTCGAGACGCTGATGCGCGGCGCAGTGCCGGCATCGATTCTGTCCGAACCCGCCGCGACTTCGGCCATCCCGCCGGCCGCCACTGAGGCCGAGGCGCTCGCCGAGTTGCGCGCGTTCGCATCCCGCAACCGGGTGAACCGCTCGATGATAGGGCTCGGCTACTACGGCACGCTCACACCCAGCGTGATCCAGCGCAACGTGCTGGAGAACCCGTCCTGGTACACGGCATACACGCCGTATCAGCCGGAGATCTCGCAGGGCCGCCTCGAGGCTCTGATCAACTTCCAGACGATGGTCGCCGACCTCACCGGATTGTCGACGGCGAACGCCTCGATGCTCGATGAATCCACGGCGGTCGCCGAGGGGATGCTGCTGGCCAGGCGTGCGTCGAAGGCGAAGTCCGAGGTGTTCGTCGTCGACGCCGACGCGTTCCCGCAGACCAAGGCGATTCTCGAGACGCGTGCCGCTGCGCTGGGGATCGAACTGGTCGAACGCGACCTCGCCGGGGGCGAGGCGCTGCCGGATGAACTCTTCGGCGTGCTCGTGCAGTACCCGGGAGCGTCAGGTCGCGTCTGGGACCCGAGCGCAGTGATCGACGCCGCGCACGTCGCCGGCGGCCTCGCGGTCGTCGCGGCGGACCTGCTCGCGTTGACGTTGACCTCGTCGCCCGGTTCACTCGGCGCCGACGTCGCGGTCGGAACCACACAGCGGTTCGGCGTCCCGATGGGCTTCGGTGGTCCGCACGCCGGGTACATGGCAGTGCGGCAGGGACTGGAACGCCAGCTTCCCGGCCGCCTGGTCGGCGTCTCGGTGGATGCCGACGGGAAGCCTGCCTATCGACTCTCGCTGCAGACGCGCGAGCAGCACATCCGCCGGGAGAAGGCGACGAGCAACATCTGCACCGCCCAGGTGCTCCTCGCCGTCATGGCGGCGATGTACGCGGTCTATCACGGTCCGGACGGCCTGCGTCAGATCGCCGGAGACGTCGCATCCAAGGCAGCGGTACTGGGTGACTGGCTGGCCGAACGCGGTGTCGAAGTCGTCCACGAGACGTACTTCGACACGCTTCAGGTTCGAGTCCCGGGCGAGGCGGCAGAGATCGTCCGTCGCGCGCACGATGAACTTGGCATCCTTCTGCACCTCGCCGGTCCAGATCTTCTCAGCATCGCGGTGGACGAGACGACCACCTTCGCCGAGCTTTCCGCGGTCAGCACGCTGTTCGGCGCTCCCGCACGGGTGTTCGACGCACGCGGCGACGGCACGCGTGCCCGCATCCCGAACGCGCTGCACCGCACCGACGACTACCTCACCCACCCCGTCTTCCACGTGCACCACAGCGAGACGGCGATGATGCGGTACCTGAAGAGCCTCGCCGACCGCGACTATGCGCTCGACCGCGGCATGATCCCGCTGGGCTCGTGCACCATGAAGCTCAACGCCGCGACCGAGATGGCCTCGATCACGTGGCCGGAGTTCGCCGGAATCCACCCGTTCGCACCGGCATCCGACGTCGAGGGTTATCTCGATATGATCGACCAGCTCGAGAGCTGGCTCGCAGAGGTCACCGGGTACGACGCGGTCTCGCTGCAGCCGAACGCCGGATCGCAGGGTGAGCTCGCCGGACTCCTCGCGATCCGCGGCTACCACCTCGCGAACGGCGACGATCACCGCACGGTGTGCCTGATCCCGTCGTCCGCGCACGGCACGAACGCAGCATCGGCAGTGCTCGCGGGCATGAAGGTCGTCGTCGTGGCGTGTGATGAGCTCGGCAACGTCGATCTAGACGACCTGCGAGCGAAGATCACGGCGCATGCCGACGAGATCGCCGCGCTCATGATCACATACCCCTCCACGCACGGTGTGTACGAACAGGATGTCGTGGAGGTCACCGCTGCGGTGCACGACGCCGGGGGTCAGGTGTACGTCGACGGTGCGAACCTCAACGCGTTGCTCGGCTACGCCCGCTTCGGCGATCTCGGTGGAGACGTCTCGCACCTCAACCTGCACAAGACGTTCGCGATCCCGCACGGCGGGGGTGGACCAGGCATCGGTCCGGTGGCGGCCAAGGCGCACCTCGCGCCGCATCTGCCCTCTCACCCGCTCGCGCAGCGCGCGGTGCATGCCGGCGGATATGAGTTCGCCGGTGGGCCCGTCTCGGCGGCGCCGTACGGATCGGCTGGAATTCTGCCGATCTCATGGTCGTATGTGCGCATGATGGGAGCTTCCGGTCTGCGCGACGCGACTGCAGCGGCGGTCTTGTCGGCGAACTACATCGCCGCACGCCTGGGCGAGCACTTCCCGGTGCTGTACACGGGGGAGAACGACCGGGTCGCCCACGAATGCATCCTGGATCTGCGTCCGCTGAAGGAGGCCACCGGCATCACCGTCGACGACGTCGCCAAGCGGCTGATCGACTACGGCTTCCACGCGCCGACCATGTCGTTCCCCGTGCCGGGCACGTTGATGGTCGAACCCACCGAGTCGGAGGACCTCGGCGAGATCGATCGGTTCATCGAAGCAATGATCATGATCAAGCATGAGGCGGATGCCGTGGCATCCGCTCGTTGGCCGCGCAGAGGACAACCCGCTCGTGCACGCGCCGCACACCGCCGTCTCGCTGATCTCGGGGGAGTGGAACCACGCCTACTCGCGTGAAGATGCCGCCTATCCCGTCCCCGCGCTCGTCGCAGGGAAGTACTGGCCGCCTGTTCGTCGGATCGATCAGGCCTATGGCGATCGCAATCTGGTCTGCTCGTGCCCGCCGGTGGAGGCGTTCGCCTGACGCGGATGTCGTCCGCCCGCATGGAGCCGCGTTCTTCCAGAGGGTAGAGCGCGGCTTCGTCGCATCATTTGCGGTGTTTCGCGGAAGTTACGTATGGTCACCACTCAGTAACAGTTCGTTAGCTGAGAGCTTCGCGGAGCGCAACCGGGGGTTACGCTCAACTATCCCTGCATGCTCGACGATGCGCACGCAGTCTCAGTACTGTCCACAGGAGGACATAAAGTGAAAAGAAACAGGATTGCCCTCACGGGAGCCGCATTGCTCGCGATCGGCGCCATGGCGCTGGCCGGTTGCGCCGGAGGCAGCACCGACACCGGTGACGAAGGCTCGACGGGCTCCTCGTCGGCCATCATCTCGGCGAACGGCGGCGAGCCGGAGAACGCGCTGATCCCGACCAACACGAACGAGGTCAACGGCGGCAAGATCCTCGACTCCGTCTTCGCGGGCCTCGCCTTCTACGACGGTGACGGTGCTCTCGTCAACGACATGGCCGAAGAGATCACAGTCGACGCGCCGAACAAGGTCACGGTCAAGCTGAAGGAAGGCAACACCTTCACCAATGGTGAAGACGTCGTCGCCCACAACTTCATCGACGCGTGGAACTACGGTGCGCAGCTCTCGAACGCGCAGCTCAACCAGTCCTGGTTCGGCGACATCGTCGGCTTCAACCCTGACGCGGATTCCGAGCTCACCGGCCTGACCGAGGTCGACGACTACACATTCACGATCGACCTGAGCAGTGACGTGGCATCCGACTTCGTCACCCGTCTCGGTTATTCGGCGTTCTACCCGCTCCCCGACGTCGCGTTCGAGGACATGGATGCGTTCGGCGAGAACCCGATCGGCAACGGCCCGTACATGCTCGCCAGCGAGGGTGCCTGGCAGCACGACGTCCAGATCGACCTGGTCAAGAACGAGGACTACAAGGGCGAGCGCGTCGCGCAGAACGGTGGCCTCACGCTGAAGTTCTATACCGCTCCGGACGGTGCTTACGCCGACCTGCTCGGTGGCAACATCGACGTCATCGACCAGATCCCGGAGAGCTCGCTTGCCGTGTTCGAGGACGAGCTCGGTGAGCGTGCGACGAACCAGCCCGCCGCGATCTTCCAGTCGTTCACGATCGGTGGACAGCTTGCTCACTTCTCCGGTGAAGAAGGCGCGCTCCGTCGCCAGGCGATCTCGATGGCGATCAACCGCGAGGAGATCACCAAGACGATCTTCGCCGACACGCGCACTCCCGCCAGCGACTTCACGACTCCGGTGATCGACGGCTGGAGCGACAGCGTTCCGGGTGCCGAGGTTCTCGCATACGACCCCGACAAGGCAGCGGAACTGTGGGCTGAGGCCGACGCCATCTCGCCGTGGTCCGGAACCTTCCAGATCGCTTACAACTCCGACGGCGGACACCAGGTCTGGGTCGACGCGGTCTCTAACTCCCTGAAGAACACGCTCGGTATCGAGGCATCCGGTGCCCCGTACGTCGATCTCGCGACGCTCCGCGCTGCGGTGAACGCTCGTGATGCCGCAGGCGCGCGAACCATCCAGACCGCGAACCGGTCCGGATGGCAGGGCGACTACCCGGCGGTGTACAACTTCCTGCACCCGCTGTACGCAACCGGTGCGTCGTCGAACGATGGCGACTACTCCAACGAAGAAGTGGACTCGCTGCTGGCCGAGGGCGCTGCGGCGACCGACGCGGCTGACGCCAACGCGGCGTACCAGAAGGTTCAGGAGATCCTGTTCAAGGACCTTCCGGTGATCCCGCTCTGGTACCAGAACTCCATCGGCGGATTCGGCGAGAACGTGGACAACGTCACGGTCGGCTGGAACTCTGTTCCGCTGTACTACGAGATCACGAAGGCCGAGTAGGCTCCGGGAGTGATCGACAGCGAGGCGGTGGCGACGACGTCACCGCCTCGCGTCGTGCGCTCCGGCTGATTCCCTCTCCACGAAAGGAGTAAAGGATGCTCGCCTATACCCTGCGGCGACTCCTGCAGCTGATCCCGGTCTTCTTCGGTGCCACGCTGCTCATCTACGCGCTCGTCTTCCTCATGCCGGGCGACCCGATCGCGGCGCTCTTCGGCGACAAGCCGCCGAGCCCGCAGCTGCTCGCGACCATCCGAGCGCAGTATCACCTGGACGAGCCTTTCCTCGTCCAGTACTTCTACTACATCACCGGTGTCTTCCGAGGCGACATGGGCCAGACCTTCTCCGGCCAGTCCGTGAGCACGGTTCTCGCCCGGACCCTCCCGGTGACGGGGCGCCTCGCGATCATGGCGATCGCGATCGAGTTCACGCTCGCGATCATCATCGGGACGCTCTCCGCTCTCCGCAAGGGGAAGTTCTTCGATCACGCGTCGCTGATCGTGTCGCTCGTCTTCCTCTCGATGCCGATCTTCGTGGTCGCCTTCCTCGCGCAGTACTTCCTCGCGATCAAGCTGGGGTGGTTTCGTCCGACGATCGGCGGTCAGAACGACTGGGGTGATCTGTGGCTTCCGGCCATCGTGCTCGGTCTGAGTCTGTACGCGACGAGCATGCGACTCATGCGCGGATCGGTTCTCGACACCCTCAACCAGGACTGGGTTCGCACGGCTTACGGCAAGGGCCTTCCGCGCGAGCGCGTGATCCCCGTGCACGTGCTGCGCAACTCGCTGATCCCTGTGATCACGAACTCTGCGACCAACTTCGGTGTACTCCTCGTCGGTGCGACCGTGACGGAGTACATCTTCAATATCCCAGGTGTCGGCCAGACCCTGTTCCAGGCGACGTTGAGGCATGAAGGGCCGACGATCGTCTCCTTCGTGACGGTGTTCGTCATCGTCTACGTTCTCGTCAATCTGCTCGTGGATCTGCTCTACGGGCTGCTCGATCCGAGGATCCGCTATGTCAAATAACCTTCCCGCCCACTACGTCGCGCCGGTCGCGGAAGAACAGCCGCCGACCGACGCAGTCCATGTCGAGGGCAAGCCCGCGAGCCTGTGGCGCGACGCGTGGAGTGACCTTCGCAAGCGCCCATCGTTCTGGATCTCGGTCGGGATCGCCTTCATCATCCTGCTCATGGCGGTGTGGCCGACGCTCTTCACGCTGACGCCGCCGAACAACCAATGCGAGCTGGCGAACTCCAACGCCGGACCTGCGGCCGGACATCCCCTGGGATACACATTCCAGGGTTGCGACATCTGGTCGCGCATCGTCTGGGGATCGCGGACGTCGATCAGCGTCGGCCTCCTGGCGACGCTGATCAGCTCCACTCTCGGGCTGATCATGGGATCACTGGCCGGCTATTACGGCGGATGGGTCGATGCGGTTCTCTCCCGCATCGGCGACATCTTCTTCTCGATCCCCTACATCCTCGCGGCAGTCGTCGTGATGACGGTGTTCTCGCAGTACCGCAATGTCCTCACCCTCGCTTTCGCGATCGGCGGGTTCGCCTGGGCTGCCACGGCGCGCGTCGTCCGAGCGGAAGTGCTCAGAGTCAAACAGGCCGACTTCGTGATGGCGTCGACTGCGCTGGGCAAGTCGCGTTTCGGGACCTTGCTCTCGCACGTCATCCCGAACGCCTTCGCTCCGCTGCTCGTGCTGGCGACGTTGGCGCTTGCCGGCGGTATCGTCGCAGAGGCGACGCTGAGCTTCCTCGGCGTCGGGCTCGGCAGTGACGTCATGTCCTGGGGCAACGACATCGGTCAGGCGCAGCCATCGCTGCGTGTCGCTCCGATGGCCTTGATCTATCCGTCGATCGCGCTCACCGTATCGGTGCTCGCGTTCATCCTCCTGGGCGAGCTCATCAGAGACGCTCTCGATCCGAGAGCGAGGGCACGCCGATGAGTGCGTCACTCACAGCAGCGCCGCTCCTGAGCGTTCGAGACCTCACGGTCGCGTTTGACACACAGCGCGGTACACGACAGGTGCTGCACGGGATCAGTTTCGATGTGGCCGCGGGCGAGACCGTCGCCATCGTCGGCGAGTCCGGCTCGGGCAAGTCGACGGCCGCGACGGCGATCATCAAGCTGCTCGCCGGAACAGGGAGCGTCACGGGTGGCAGCATCACCCTGGACGGGCAGGAGTTGACGAAGCTCTCCGAGCGGGAGATGGAACGACTGCGCGGCAGGGAGATCGGCTACGTGCCGCAGGATCCGATGTCGAACCTCAACCCGGTGTGGAGCATCGGCTTTCAGGTCGAGGAGGCGGTTCGTGCGAACGGCCTCGCTCAGGGCCGCGCCGCGGTCCGCGCACGCGCGATCGAGGTTCTCCAGCAGGCAGGGCTCGCCGACGCCGCCAAGCGGTTGCGTCAATTCCCTCACCAGTTCTCCGGTGGGATGCGCCAGCGCGCGCTCATCGGCATCGGACTGGCGGCGGATCCGCGGCTGCTCATCGCCGATGAGCCGACCTCCGCGCTCGACGTCACCGTACAGCGCGTCATCCTCGACCACATGGCGAGCCTGACGCGCGATCGTGGCACTTCGGTGCTGCTGATCACCCACGACCTGGGGCTGGCGGCGGAACGCGCCGAGCGCCTGATCGTGATGCAGAGCGGCATGATCGTCGAGTCGGGCCCGAGCAAGGAGATCCTGCAGAACCCGCAGCATCCGTACACGAAGCGTCTCGTCGCCGCGGCGCCGAGCCTGGCTTCGCAGCGAATCCAGGCCGTCGTAGAGGACCGCGGGGTGGAAACGCTGGAGGATCTCGCAGGCATACCGCCGACGGTGCGCGTGTCCGGTCTCACTAAGGACTACCGCATCCGCCAGGGCGGGTTCCGCAGTGAGCTGTTCCGCGCCGTCGACGATGTCTCGTTCGAGATCCCGCGAGGCAAGACGCTCGCTCTGGTCGGCGAGTCCGGGTCAGGCAAATCGACAGTGGCGAAGATGGTGCTCAAGCTCGAGGATCCCACCGCGGGGACGATCGAGATCGACGGGATGGATGTGTCGGGCTTCTCCCGGGCACAGTCCTTCGGACTCCGTCGTCGTATGCAGCCGGTGTTCCAGGATCCGTACGGATCCCTGGATCCGCTGCGGAACCTCGAGAACACCATCGCGGAGCCGCTCGAGATTCACGGCGTGGGCGATCGGACTTCACGTCGTCAAAGAGTGCGAGAGCTGCTCGACCAGGTTTCGCTGCCTCAGGATCTGGCGACGCGCTACCCGAGCGAGCTTTCGGGAGGACAGCGTCAGCGTGTCGCGATCGCACGGGCGCTTGCCCTCAAACCGGACATCGTCGTGCTCGACGAGGCGGTCTCGGCGCTGGACGTGCTCGTGCAGGCGCAGATCTTGAAGCTCCTCGCGGATCTCCAGACCGAGCTCGGGTTGACGTACCTCTTCATCACGCACGACCTCGCAGTGGTGCGTGTCTCCAGCGACCTCGTCTGCGTGATGGAGCGAGGGAAAGTGGTCGAGCAGGGAACTGTCGATGAGACGTTCGCGAACCCGAAACAGGAGTACACAGGACGTCTCCTCGAGGCGATTCCCGGTGCGTCCATCCCCCTGGGCGGCTACTGATCGTGGAATCAGGTTCCTCGCCTGAGGGCGCGCGGACATTCCGTTCGCCCTCAGGCCCGGTGATCATGATCGGGGCAGTACTGCTGGCGCTCTTCCTTCTGGGCGACGCCATCGTGAGAGGTGGCTGGGCGCAGACGCTGCTGCTCGCGCCCTGGGTGCTTCTGGGCTTCTGGGTCGTCTACGAGATCAGCTTCGTCTCGTCAGTGCGCATCCGGGATGACGGCGTCCTCGTGCAGAACATGCTTCGTCGCGTATCGTTCGGCTGGGACCGCGTGCGCGATATCGACATGCGCTGGCAGCTGGAATTCACGCTCGATGATGACACGACGGTCACCTGTTATGGGGGTCCTGCGCATTCACGGCCGATACGGAGCAAGATGCGCGCGGAAGACGACACGAAAGCCCCAGCGGGGTTGCGCGCTCTCGCCGACATCCGGGATCAGTGGCAGGCGAGCGATGCGGCATCCGGCCCGATCCGAAGGACGTGGGACGGACCGGCGCTGATCGTCCTGGCGACGATCGTGATCTGGGCGATCGCTTCGATCCTCATCGCCAGCGCCGGCTGATCGGCCCGCGCGGCCCGGTCGTCCCGTGCACCTAGCGTTTTCATAGGCGGTGCTGCTTGGCTCGGAACATGCAATGTCCTACCGATGGCACGACCCTGGTGATGAGCGACCGAAGCGGCATCGAGATCGACTACTGCCCGCAGTGCCGGGGAGTCTGGCTCGATCGCGGTGAACTGGACAAGATCATCGACCGCTCGGTGACCGCACCGCAGCCGCCCCGCAGCGAACCGGATGGCCCGCGCTATGCGCCGCCGGGGTTCGAGCAGCCGCGCTACGAGCAGCCGCGCTACGACGAACCGCGCTACGACCAGCAGCGTTATGACGATCGCGGTCAGCGCCCCCAGCGACGTAAGCGCGAGAGCTGGCTCAGCGACCTCTTCGACTGACCCCACCCCTCGCATCCCGCCCTGTGCGCCGCGCGTGCATGCGGTCTCGTGGATTCAAGAGACCGCATCAGCCCGGGAGCCCGAACAGGGCGGGGAAGGTGGCCGCGGCCCACGGATAGCCGACGAATGCGGCGGCGTCGATCACGAAGTGCGCCACGAGGAAGGGCAGCAGCCTGCCCGTGCGGGCGAACAGCCAGCCGAACAGCAGTCCCATGGCGAGGTTGCCGATGAACGCGCCTGGCCCCTGATACAGGTGATAGCTCGCGCGCAGCACTGAGGTGGCGATGATGATCGGCCAGATGCCCCACCCGAGCTGCTTGAGGCGGGCGAAGAGATAGCCCAGCACCACGAACTCTTCCATGAGCGCCGCGCGAGCGGCGGAGAGCAGCAGAACCGGCACCGTCCACCAGTAGTTGTCGAGGCTGCCGGGATTCACGGCTACGAAGAGTCCCAGCATCCGCCCGACCAGGTAGAGCGCAATGCCTGGAACGCCGATGGCCACGACGAGCAGGATGCCGTGGCCGGTGTCGCGACCCAGGCGTGCGCCGTCGAGCCCGAGTCTGCCCAGGTGCGGGCGCGACGCCTGCCAGAGCAGAAAGCACACCAGCAGCACCGGCACGATCGAGAAGGCGATCCCGAGCACCTGGTAGATGAGGTCGAAGACCTCGCGATCGCTGCGGGATGGGTTCAGGGTCGCTGTCTGGTCGGCGAGCGGTGTGGAGTCGGTGAGGCGGTACGCGAGCTGCACAACCGAGTAGACGGCGGATTCGCCGAGGCCCAGCGCGAGCACGATGGCGATCTCCCACCAGATGCGCGCACGGGATAGCGCGGGACTGAAATCGACCGTCGAGGAGTGCACAGCCTGATGCTACGGGAGCGTACTTATGCGCGCTCAGAGAGCGATCAGCCAGCGTGCGATATCCTGGACCGTCGGCATCCCGGCATTTCCCCTCCTCTTCTTAGGATCTTGCATGGCGCACGCCCTTCGCTCTGACCTCCGCAATGTCGCTATCGTCGCGCACGTCGACCACGGCAAGACCACGCTCGTGGATGCCATGCTCCGCCAGACCGGCTCCTTCGGTGAGCACGCTCACGTGGATGAACGCGCCATGGACTCGAACGATCTCGAGCGTGAGAAGGGCATCACGATCCTCGCGAAGAACACCGCGATCACCTACAAGGGTGTGCACGCCAAGGGCGAGGACATCACGATCAACGTGATCGACACCCCGGGCCACGCGGACTTCGGTGGCGAGGTCGAGCGAGGTCTGTCGATGGTCGACGGCGTGGTGCTGCTCGTCGACGCCTCCGAGGGACCGCTGCCGCAGACCCGCTTCGTGCTGCGCAAGGCACTCGAGGCGAAGCTGCCCGTCATCCTTCTCGTGAACAAGACGGATCGCCCTGACGCGCGCATCGCCGAGGTCGAGGAAGAGGCGCACGACCTGCTGCTGGGCCTGGCCTCCGACATGGTCGACGACGTGCCCGACCTCGACGTCGACGCACTGCTCGATGTGCCGGTCGTCTATGCCTCCGGTCGTGCCGGTGCCGCGTCGCTCAACCGCCCCGACAACGGCTCGCTTCCGGACAACGACGATCTCGAGCCGCTGTTCGGTGCGATCCTCGAGCACATCCCTGCGCCGTCCTACGACGACGAAGCACCGCTGCAGGCCTGGGTGACGAACCTCGACTCCAGCCCCTTCCTCGGCCGCCTCGCACTGCTGCGCGTCTTCAACGGCACGCTGAAGAAGGGCCAGACCGTCGCCTGGGTGCGTGCTGACGGCACCCACCAGAACGCTCGCATCACCGAGCTGCTGAAGACCCGCGCCCTTGAGCGGTACCCGGCCGAGAGCGCCGCCCCCGGCGACATCGTCGCCATCGCCGGCTTCGAGGACATCACGATCGGCGAGACGATCGCCGACCCCGAGGACGTTCGTCCGCTCCCGCAGATCCACGTCGATGACCCGGCGATCTCCATGACCATCGGCACGAACACGTCGCCGCTGATGGGCAAGGTCAAGGGTCACAAGCTCACTGCTCGCATGGTGAAGGACCGTCTCGATCGCGAACTGATCGGCAACGTCTCGCTCAAGGTCGTCGACATCGGACGCCCGGATGCCTGGGAGGTTCAGGGCCGCGGCGAGCTGGCCCTTGCCATCCTGGTCGAGAACATGCGCCGCGAGGGCTTCGAGCTCACCGTCGGCAAGCCCCAGGTGGTCACGAAGAAGGTCGACGGCAAGACGCACGAGCCGTTCGAGCACCTCACGATCGATGCTCCGGAGGAGTACCTGGGCGCGATCACGCAGCTGCTGGCAGCTCGCAAGGGGCGCATGGACAACATGATCAACCACGGCACCGGCTGGGTGCGCATGGAGTTCATCGTCCCGTCCCGCGGCCTGATCGGATTCCGCACCGAGTTCCTCACCACGACGCGCGGCACCGGCATCGCCAACGCCATCTCGCACGGCTACGAGGCCTGGGCGGGGCACATCACCACGCGTCAGAACGGTTCGATCGTCGCCGACCGTCAGGGCGTCGTCACCCCGTTCGCGATGATCGCCCTTCAGGAGCGGATGTCGTTCTTCGTCCAGCCCACCCAGGAGGTCTACGAGGGCATGGTCATCGGTGAGAACTCGCGCGCCGACGACATGGACGTGAACATCACCAAGGAGAAGAAGCTCACGAACATGCGTGCAGCGAGCTCCGACACGTTCGAGTCGATGACCCCGCCGCGTCAGCTCACGCTCGAGGAGAGCCTCGAGTTCGCCCGCGATGACGAATGCGTCGAGGTCACTCCTGAGGTCGTGCGCATCCGCAAGGTCAACCTCGATGCGACCGTCCGCGGCCGTGAGGCCTCGCGACTGAAGCGTCAGGACGCCAACGCGTAACAAGCAGTCCTCGATAAGGGCCCTGCCGCCGGATGACCGGGACGGCAGGGCCCTTTCCCGTGTGGCCGCACGACGCACATGCGCATGCACCTGTACAGCGAGCGCGATTCGGGTCTACCGTATGACGAAGAACTAGCACGTGCGAGGAGGTCCAGGTGATTCCGACCGATCTTGCCGGGGTCGAGCAGGAAGTCTCCACTGGGGCGCTCCCCGGCTGGGACCGCGTCGATGAGCTGGTGCACGAGGCCCACCGTCGTCACGCCGCCGATCAGTCGGGCATGGTCGCCGGCTACATCCCGATCCTCGGCGCTGCCGATCCTGCTCTGTTCGGACTTGCCGTGGTCGATGTGGCAGGCGGAGTCCACGATGCCGGTGATGCAACGCATCCGTTCTCCATCCAGTCGATCTCGAAGATGTTCGTCTACGCGCTCGCCATCCAGGAGCACGGCCATGAACGCGTGCGAGACATCGTCGGGGTGAACAACACCGGCCTGCCGTTCAACTCCGTGATGGCGCTCGAACTCAACGGCGGGCATCCCATGAATCCGATGGTCAACGCCGGAGCGATCGCCACCACCGCTCTGATGCCCGGTGCCACGTCGGCGGAGAAGTGGGAGCGCGTTCGCCGGGGGCTGTCCGCATTCGCCGGGCGGGAACTGACGCTTGACGAGGAGGTCTACCGCTCGGAGTCCGAGACGAATCAGCGCAACGAGGGCCTCGGCAGCCTTCTCAGCGGCTATGGCCGTCTGGAAGGCGACTCCGATGCGATCGTCGACATATACACGCGCCAGTGCGCCCTGAACGTCACGGCGCATGACCTCGCTGTGATGGGGGCGACGCTGGCCGATGGCGGTGTCAACCCGGTCACGGGGGAGCGTGTCGTCTCAGCCGATGTCTGCCGCGACACCCTTGCGGTCGTCGCGGCGTCCGGACTGTACGAGCGCTCTGGCGAGTGGCTCTTCGAGATCGGCATCCCGGCCAAGTCCGGTGTCTCCGGCGGGATCGTCGCGGTGTCGCCCGGAAAGGGCGCGGCAGGTGCGTTCTCGCCGCTGCTCGACAGTGCAGGCAACTCGGTCCGCTCCCAGCTTGCGATCGGCTACCTCTCGCGGGCGCTCGGACTCAACCTGTTCGCATCTGCGCCGCGCGTCAGCGTCGCAGAGGAAGGATGAACGTGAGCACCGCTGCATCGCAGAGAACCACACAGAAGACATCGTGGCTTCCCATGGTCTGCCTATTCCTCGCGCAGGTGCTGATGTCGTTCAACGTCGCAGCGCTCCCGATCTCGCTCGGCGGGATGGTGGAGGACTTCGGTGTGCCGCCCACCGTCGCGAGTTCCACGATCGTCGTCTACGGACTCTCGGTCGCCGCTCTCGTGATGACCGGCGCAAAGCTCGGGCAGCGCATCGGCTGGGTCCTGATCTTCCGCGTCGTCGTGGTGCTCTTCGCCGGCTCCGCACTGCTGATGATCTTCGCACCGACCGTCGAGTGGGCGATCGCAGGACAGGCGACGGCAGGCGCCGCAGCGGCGATCATCGTGCCTTCACTGGTGGCGCTCATCGCCGAGAACTACCGCGGTGCGCAACAGGCGACAGCGATCGGTGCGCTCGGTTCGGCGCGTGCGATCTCCGGAGTCAGCGCGTTCCTCATCGGCGGCACGCTCGGAACGCTCGTCGGATGGCGGCCGATCTTCTACGTGGTGCTCGCATTCGCCGTCGCCGTGTTCCTGCTGAGCTTCACGTTGCGCTCTGACCGCGGCAACGCATCGATCAAGATCGATCTGGTCGCCGCACTGCTGATCGGCGCCGGGATCGTGATGCTGACACTCGGCTTCAACAACCTCAACGGGTGGGGAGCCGTAGCCGCGACGGAGGCTGCGCCCTTCAGCGTGTTCGGCTTGTCTCCGGCGCCCGTGCTGATCGTGCTGGGCATCGTGTGCGGACAGTTCTTCTTCCTGTGGACCAGACGGCGGATGGCCGATGGCAGGGTGCCGCTGATCGACCTGAGCGTCGTCGACTCGCCGCGAGAGCGTGCAGCGGTCTACGCCATGTTCATCGTCGTCGCCCTCGAGGCGTGCGTGAACTTCTCGATTCCGCTGTACATCCAGATCGTGCAGGGCCGTACGCCGTTCGACACTTCGCTGGCGATGATGCCGTTCAACCTCACGGTGTTCATCACGGCGACCCTGGTGGTGCGCTTCTACAAGCGCTATCCGCCGCGGACCATCGGCGTGTTCGGCTTCATCCTGACCACGGTGGCGCTCATCTGGTTGTCGATCGTCGTGAACAACAACTGGGAGACGTTCCCGACGATCCTGGGTCTGTTCGTCTTCGGTGTCGGTCAGGGAGCATTGGTCACCCTTGTCTTCAACGTGCTCGTCACGGCCGCTCCGGCAGCGCTCGCCGGCGACGTCGGGTCGCTCCGCGGAACGACCCAGAACCTCGCAGGCGCGGTCGGGACCGCCGTGGCGGGAGCCCTGCTGGTGTCGCTGTTGGGGCTGGGCGTGGGTCGTGCAGTGATGGAACACCCTGAACTTCCGCCGTCCCTGGTCGCGCAGGTGAACATGGACAACATCAACTTCGTCAGCAACGACGAGCTGCGCTCTGTACTCGAAGACACGGATGCCACTCCGGACCAGGTAGAGGCGGCGGTGACGTTGAACGAGGAGGCTCGACTGGGCACGCTGCGGCTGGGGCTGCTCATCCTCGCAGGTGTCAGTGCGCTCGCGATCCTGCCGGCATCGCGGCTGCCGCGTTACCGGCCGGATGAGATCCCGGATCCCGCTCCGGTCGCCGCCGCCGAGTAGTGGCGGCGTCGAGCACTCAGCGCAGTTCGGAGATGAGTACCGCGCTCGTGCCGGATTCCAGCGCTTCGAACACGTGCGGTGCGTCGCCGGGGTACGAGAGATAGTCGCCGGGGGAGAGCTGCACCGGTGATCCTGCCGGCCCGATGCGCGCAGAGCCGGTCATGAGGATGACGTGCTCTGTCGTGCCGTTGTGATGCGGCATCGAACGTCGTGGCTCGCCGGGTTCGGCTCGGATCACGTAAAGGTCGCGTCGAGCGCCGGGCGGGCTCGCCGAGAGCAGCGTCGCACTGTACGGTGCGGCGGCCGAAGGCACACCATCGAGCTCGTCTGCGCGGATCAGCGTCGGCGCATTCGACGGCTGGTCCACCAGGACGGCGAACGGGATGCTGAGGGCATCGCCGAGGGCCCAGAGGGTTTCAACGCTGGGGTTGCCCGTGCCGTTCTCCAGTTGGGACACAGTGGCCTTGGAGATGCCGGCCTGCCGCGCCAACTCGGAGATGCTGATGCCTGCGGCTTCTCTCTCGCGACGCAGCGCCCGTCCGATGCGCGATCCCAACTCTTCCATGTGTTCATTATGTCAAACGCTCGTTCGCTTTGACTACCGGGCGGGGAGCGTTCACAATGGTCGTCAGGTGTTCACTGAAACGAACGGGAAGCAGTCATGTCACAGCGACGGGAAGTGTGGCGCGAGGGGCTCGGCGTCGCCATCGCGACGAGCGCGTACGGTGTCTCGTTCGGCGCGCTCGCCGTAGCATCCGGCTTGGACATCTGGCAGACCTGCGTGCTGAGCCTGCTCATGTTCACTGGCGGATCGCAGTTCGCGTTCATCGGAGTCTTCGGTGCCGGCGGGATCACTGCACTGCCCTCGGCCATCGCCTCCGCCGCGTTGCTGGGCGTGCGCAACCTCGCCTACGGCATGCGGATGTCACCCATCATCGGCAGCGGTTTCTGGCGACGCACCGCCGCCGCGCAGATCACGATCGATGAATCCACCGCAGTCGCGATCTCACAGCCCTCTCCGGCGCTCAGCCGACTGGGATTCTGGGTCACCGGGCTCGGCGTCTTCATCGGCTGGAACATCACGACCCTGGTCGGCGCAATGCTGGGCGATGTGCTGGGCGACCCCAAATCCTGGGGTCTGGATGCTGCGGCTGCCGCAGCCTTTCTCGCGCTGCTCTGGCCGAGGCTGAAACAACGGCAGGCGATCGCCGTCGGCGTCGCTGCCGCGGTCATCGCAGCATCCCTCACGCCCGTCATCATGCCGGGGTTGCCGGTGCTGCTGGCCGCTGTGGTCGCGATCGTCGTGGGCTGGTTCAACTGGCTCGGCCGCGACGAGAACCCATCAACCGGTGCAGCGACGGAGGCGAACGCATGAGTGTGTGGAGCGCGGTGCTGCTCGCCGCCTGCATCTGCGTCGCGTTGAAGGCGTTCGGCTACCTGATCCCCGCTCATCTGCTCGAGGCGCCGCGCCCCGCGCGGATCTCGGACCTGCTGACGGTCGCACTGCTCGCCGCGCTCGTCGCCGTCCAGACGCTCGGAAGCGGTCAGGCTGTCGTGGTCGACGCACGGATCCCGGCGGTGCTGGTTGCCGCGGGGCTGCTGTACCTGCGGCAGTCGTTCCTGGTGGTCGTGATCGCGGCCGCGGCGGTCGCGGCGCTCCTGCGCCTGTTCGGTTGGGCTGTCTGACTGCACCGGGCCGTGGAGCACAGCGCGTAAAGTGGGGGAGTGCCGAACTGGATCTCCCGAGGACTGTCCTGGCTTGCAGCCGCTCTCGTCGGTGTGGTTTACGGTACGGCGGGCACGATTGCCCACGGCCTCATGTGGGGTGTGTTCCCGCTCGGGCTGATCGTGGCAGGCATCGCCTGCGCCGCATTGCTCATCGCGGTGCGGGCGCTGACGCACGACCGTGGCGCGACGGTCGCCACCGCACTCGGGATGCTGGGCATGGTGATGATCATCTCGGGGCCGGGCCCTGGCGGCTCGATCATCGTGCCGAACACTCCGATCGGCCAGATCTGGATCTTCCTCGTCGCAGGCATCGCGCTGCTGGTCATCGCCTGGCCGAACCTGAAACGCCTGCCGAGACAGACCACAGCTGACGGGTCGTAGACTGGAGCAGTGACGTATGTGATCGCTCTTCCCTGCGTCGATGTCAAGGATCGTGCCTGCATCGACGAGTGCCCCGTTGACTGTATCTACGAGGGCGAGCGTTCGCTGTACATCCACCCCGACGAATGCGTCGACTGCGGTGCGTGCGAACCGGTCTGCCCGGTAGAGGCCATCTACTACGAGGACGACCTGCCCGAAGAGTGGCAGGACTACTACAAGGCGAACGTCGAGTTCTTCGATGAGGTCGGCTCGCCCGGCGGCGCGGCCAAGGTCGGCGTCATCAAATACGATCACCCGATCATCGCCGCTCTTCCCCCGCAGGGGGAGTAACGGCTGTGGGTGTCCACGATCTCGCCGACTATCCGTGGGATGCTGTCGTCCCCTACCGTGAGCGCGCGGCACGACATCCCGAAGGTCTCGTCGACCTCTCGATCGGGTCTCCGGTCGATCCGACGCCTGACATCATCCGGCAGGCGCTCGCCGACGCGACAGATGCGCACTCCTACCCGCAGACCGTCGGAACTCCGGCACTGCGCGAAGCGATCGTCGCCTGGTATGCGCGACGTCGCGGTGTGCCGGATCTGACGGTCGACAACGTGCTGCCGACGATCGGATCGAAGGAACTGGTCGCGCTCCTGCCGACGCTGCTCGGCCTCGGCGAGGGCGACATCGTCGTGTTCCCGCGCGTCGCTTATCCGACGTACGAGGTGGGCGCGCGCGTCGCCGGTGCGACGCCCGTCGCAGAAGACGATCCTGCCAAGTGGCCCGAGGGTGCACGGCTCATCTGGATCAATACTCCTGGCAACCCGGACGGCCGCACCTGGACCGTGGACGAGCTCTCCGTCGCTGTGCGTCGCGCCCGTGAACTGGGCGCCGTCCTCGCGAGCGATGAATGCTACGCCGAGCTCGGCTGGGACGGTCGATGGGCTGAGGAACCGGTGCCGTCCGTGCTCGATCCCCGTGTGACGGACGGTTCGCGCAAGAACCTGCTCAGCGTGTATTCGCTCAGCAAGCAGTCGAATCTCGCCGGCTACCGTGCCGCCTTCGTGGCCGGGTGCGCGCGCATCGTCGGCGATCTGCTCACAGCGCGCAAGCACCTGGGTCTGATGCCGCCCGCGCCGGTGCAGCAGGCCATGACGGTGGCACTCGGAGACGACGCGCACGTCGCCGCACAGAAGGAGCTCTACCGCGCCCGGCGCGATCTGCTTCGACCGGCGCTGGAGGCGGCAGGGTTCCGGATCGACGGCTCGGAAGCGGGCTTGTACCTCTGGTCGACCGAGGGGAAGGACGCCTGGGAGTCGATGGCGCGTCTCGCGGATCTTGGCATCCTGGCTGGGCCAGGTCCGTTCTACGGCGCTGACTCCGGCCAGCACGTGCGTCTGTCACTGACGGCGCCGCTCGAACGCGTCGACGCTGCGGCGCGACGGTTGCACGCCGCAGCGCTGTAGGTTCCCACGGTGACCGGCCGTCATCTCTTGGCGGATGTCACAGTAGGCCGATACGGCGACTAGGCTGTAAAGGCGATTCGGTCGAGATCCGACCAGGCGCTCAGCGCCATGCATCGCCCTCGACGAATCAGACCGACAGGTCGAGCAAGACGTACAAGGAGGACCGCGTGAGTGCAGCGGGAGATCAGCAGGCGAAAGCGACTCTCACGATCGGTGGAACCACTGCGGAATTCCCGGTACTTCGTGGCACGGCCGGCAATGACAGCATCGACTTCTCGACGCTGACCAGGCAGACCGGCTACACGGGCCTCGACTACGGCTTCGTGAACACGGCATCCACCAAGTCGAACATCACCTTCATCGACGGCGATCAGGGCATTCTGCGGTACCGCGGGTATCCGATCGAGCAGATCGCGAAGAACTGCAGTTACCTCGAGGTCGCCTGGCTGCTCATCTACGGAGAGCTTCCCTCGGCCGACGAGCTGGCGAACTTCGACGATCGCATCCGTCGTCACACCCTCCTGCACGAGGACCTCAAGCACTTCTTCTCGGCGCTGCCGCACACTGCGCACCCTATGTCGGTGCTCTCCTCCGCGGTCGCGGCTCTCTCGACGTACTACGAGGGCCAGACCGACCCGAACAACCCCGAGCACGTCGAGCTCAACATGGTCCGCATGCTCGCCAAGCTCCCGGTCATCGCGGCATACGCACACAAGAAGAGCGTCGGACAGGCCTTCCTCTACCCGGACAACTCGCTCAGCTTCGTCGACAACTTCCTCAAGCTGAACTTCGGCGTGAACTCCGAGCCGTATGAGATCAACCCGGTCATGTCGAAGGCGCTCGAGTTGCTGCTGATCCTGCACGAAGACCACGAGCAGAACGCCTCCACCTCGACCGTGCGGTTGGTCGGTTCGACCGGAGCGAATCAGTTCGCGTCGATCTCCGCCGGTATCCAGGCGCTCTCAGGGCCGCTGCACGGCGGCGCGAACGAGGCCGTTCTCACGATGCTCGGTCAGATCCGCGATTCGGGTCAGAGCGTCTCACGCTTCGTCGAAAGCGTGAAGAACAAAGAAGACGGCGTGAAGCTGATGGGCTTCGGACACCGGGTCTACAAGAACTACGACCCACGCGCGAAGCTCGTCAAGGAGGCAGCCGATGAGGTGCTCCGTGAGCTCGGCGTCACGGATCCGCTGCTCGATGTCGCCAAGGAACTGGAAGAGCTCGCGCTTGCGGACGACTACTTCAAGGAACGTCGCCTCTACCCGAACGTCGACTTCTACACCGGCGTGATCTACAAGGCAATGGGCTTCCCGACGCGGATGTTCACCGTGCTGTTCGCGATCGGCCGACTGCCGGGCTGGCTCGCGCAGTGGCGCGAGCTGAGCCTCGACACGCAGACCAAGATCGGCCGCCCGCAGCAGCTGTACACCGGGTCGCCGGAGCGCCAGTTCCCGACGCGCTGAGCGCGTCGTGCCTGTCGTCACTGCTGAAGTCTTCGTCCCGGTCGACATGGCGACGGCCTTCGCCGTTTCGCAGCTGACGGGCCCCGTCCGCAGACGCTGGGATCCCTTCATCAGCGACCAGCATTTTCTGGACGGTGCTGAGGCGCCGGCCAAGGGCGTGCGCACGTACACGCGCCAGCGAATGGGCTTCTCGATGATCAGCCACTACGTCTCCTACGCGCCGCCGACGAACGCGGGCATGGTGATGGACAGCGGCCCGTGGTTCTTCGAGAAGCTGGGTGGCGGCTGGCGTTACACGCCGTCAGAAGACGGCAGCGGGACCTACGCCGTGTGGAAGTACAACTTCACCTGCAGGCCGAGATGGCTGGCGCCGATCGCCGAGTGGATCGGCGTGCTCGTGCTCGGTCATGAGATCCGCAGCCGCATCTCCGGGTTCGCGCGCGGATGCGACGACCCGGTCGTGTTGGCCGCAGCACGAAGAGGATGACATCGCCCGCGTGAGGCGCTGCTGCCCTGCTCGGGCAGAGTAGCGTCCCTCGGCGGTGCCGGTGGCGTTGC
Organism: Microbacterium murale; assembly: GCF_030815955.1. NCBI lineage: Bacteria > Bacillati > Actinomycetota > Actinomycetes > Micrococcales > Microbacteriaceae > Microbacterium > Microbacterium murale. Next base: position 3,242,419 of record NZ_JAUSXK010000001.1, read on the forward strand.
CCGACGCGCTGATCCGGATGCGCGGAAGGCCCCGAGTCCTCTGCGGAGGAGTTCGGAGCCTTCTAGGTGTGCGGTGAGGTCGGTGCGGGGCTCAGCGGCCCTGGAATCCGCCGCCCTGTGCACGACGTGATCCACGCGTGTCGACACGCTGGCCGACCTGCAGGCCACGGGAGCGCTCGCCCTGGCCGGAGCGTCCGCCTTCGCCGGAGCCCTGAGCTGCGGACTGTCCCTGGCCCTGAGGGCGACGACGACGGGCAGGCGAGCCGGACGCAGGACCGCCGCGTTGCTGAGGCTGACGCGGCTTCCTCGGCTGCTGTTGCTGCTGCGGCTGCACAGGTGCCGGACGCACGTGCGCTGCACGCTCGCCGACGAGATCGTTCACGATGTTCGCATTGACATCTTCGAGGGCGGCAGCGATCTGCGCCTTGCGGAGGAGATCCTTCACATCGCGGCGCTGCTCGGGCAGCACGACGGTGACGACGGTGCCCGCGGCGCCTGCGCGCGCGGTACGTCCGGAGCGGTGCAGGTACGCCTTGTGCTCCATGGGCGGGTCGACGTGCACGACGAGGTCGACGTTGTCGACGTGCACGCCGCGTGCGGCGACGTCGGTGGCGACGAGTACGCGTACGCCGCCGTCAGCGGGATCGGACGAGAACGCGCTCAGGTTGCGCTCGCGCGCGTTCTGCGAGAGGTTGCCGTGCAGGTCGACAGCGGGGATGCCCGAGGCGGTGAGCTGCTTGGCGAGCTTCTTCGCCTGGTGCTTGGTGCGGGTGAAGAGGATACGGCGGCCGGTACCGGATGCGAGGTCGCGGACGAGGCCGGTCTTGTGCTCGGTGGAGGTCGTGACCAGCACGCGGTGCGTCATCTCGCCGACCGGCACACTGGCCTCATCGACCTCGTGGCTGATCGGGTTCGAGAGGAAGCGACGGGCGAGCGAATCGATGCCGCGGTCGAGCGTCGCGCTGAACAGCAGACGCTGGCCGCCGGCGGGCGTCGCCGTGAGAATGCGTGTGACGCCGGGGAGGAACCCGAGGTCGGCCATGTGGTCAGCCTCATCGAGGACGGCGACCTCGACGGAATCGAGGTGCACGACCTTCTGCTTCATGAGGTCTTCGAGCCGGCCAGGGCACGCGACGACGATGTCGACGCCGCTGCGCAGCGCCTGCTCCTGCGGACGCTGGCTGACGCCGCCGAACACGGTGGTGACGCGCAGGCCGACGGCTGCGGCGAGAGGTGCGACGACCGCGGCGATCTGCGTGGCCAGCTCGCGGGTAGGTGCGAGGATGAGGCCGCGCGGGTGGCCAGGGCGGCTCTTGCGGCCCGAATCCGTCAGGCGTGCGACGAGCGGGATGGCGAAGGCGATGGTCTTGCCGCTGCCGGTGCGGCCACGACCGAGCAGGTCTCGTCCTGCGAGTGAGTCGGGAAGCGTATCGCGCTGAATGGCGAATGCCTCGGTCTTGCCTTCGGCAGCAAGGACAGAGGCGAGGGGCGCAGGCACGCCGAGTTCGAGAAAGGTAGGCATAGAAGTACTCCGTGAGCACGCGTCAGCGCGCTTGATTCGTGTGGTGGGCGACCGCGCACAGGAAGTGCGCAGAGGTTCGCCGTTCGAAACGCCAACTGGTGGAGGAGCTGTTGAGCTCGCTACGGTCTTGACAGACCCCGTGACGACGACGCAGTTGCCTCAGATGGATCTGGACAACTGTTCAAGCATACCAGGGGTTGCATGCGTCAGGCTGCATGCGAGGCTCTCGTGTCGCGCGCCAGCATTTCGTTGGATTGTTAGTCCGCTCGTGTCTTCTCGCCAGCACGACGAAGGCGCCCCACCACCAGGCGGGGCACCTTCGTCAAAAGCCGATCACTCTGCGCTCGCAGTGGCAGCGGTTGTGGCCGGCTCCTTCTTCTTGTTCAACCCCAGCTCGTTGAGAAGCAGGTTGAGCACGAACGCGGCGATGCCTCCAGCGGCGATGCTGCTCGACAGCACTGGCTGCAGGAACTCAGGGAAGCCGTCGTAGAACGTCGGGACGCCAACCGGGATCATGGCGAACGCGAATGCGATTCCGACGATGAACATGTTGCGGGTAACTGCCGAGGTCAGCGGTTGCCAGCATCCTCACTCCCACGGCCGCGATGGTACCGAACATCACGACAGTGATGCCGCCGAGCACAGGCTTGGGGAGGCCCGCAGCGATCTGCCCCAGCGGTGCAATGAATCCGAACAGGATCAGGAAGACTCCCGCCAGCGCGACCACCCAGCGTGAGTACACCCTCGTCACCTGCGCCAGTCCGACGTTGTTCGCGAACGCGGTCAGCGAGAACGGCGATAGCAGCGCGCCGAGCGCTGTGCCGAACCCATCCGCAAGCAATGCCCGCGAGACCTGCTTCGGTCCCGTCTTGCGACCCACGATCTGGCCGATCGCGAGCACATCTCCGGTCGATTCGACGAGACACACGAACTGCACGATGAGGATCGGAATGATCGCGCCGAGGATGAACTCGGGCGGGCCGAACATGAGCGGCTGCGGCACCTGCATCAGAGGCACCTCGGCGGCGGAGGAGAAATCCACGCGACCCAAGAACGCGGCGATGACGGTGCCGATGACGAGTGCGATAAGGATCGACAGTTGCTTCCACAAACCCCGACCCATCCGGTCGATGATGAGCACCAGTGCGATGGCGATGATTGCCAGCACATAGCCGATCGGAGAGGCGAAATCGGGATCGTCCGCTTGCCCTGTGATCAGCCCCGCCGACTTCGGCATCAGCGAGATGCCGATGATCGCGATCACGGTGCCGGTGACGACCGGCGGGAAGAAGCGCAGCAGCTTCGCGAAGAACGGCGCCACGATAACCGTGACGACTCCGGCTATCATCGTCGCGCCGTACAGCGCGGGCAGGCCGTACGCTTCTCCGATCATGATTGCCGGGCCGATCGAGGTGAACGAGGCGCCCATCAGAAGCGGGTAGCGGACGCCCACCTTCCAGATGCCTACGGTCTGCAGGATCGTCGCGAACCCGGCTACGGTCAGGTTGGCGGCCACGAGGGCGGCGATCTCGGCGTTGGTCAGGCCCAGGGCGAGGCCAACGACGAGTGGGGTAGTGATCAGGCCGCCGTAGCAGATCAGCACGTGTTGCAGCGCGAATGGGATCATCCGGGCGACGGGTGGCAATTCGTCGACCTCGTCGACCTGCCTTCCGGATGCTGCCTTTGTCGATCTTGTCTTCCTCATGGTTCCTCCACATCGAGTCATTCGAAAGCGAGCGCGGATAGCGCGAGCGTGACCCTGGATCGGGTCGTCATGCGTTTCAGTTGTTAATGCCCACGGGTGCGGGGGAGGAACCGCGAGCTGGAAGGATCTGTGTCGGCACGAGACCGATGTCAAGGGGTGAGCACAGAGCCCGGTACGGCGGCGAGCGACGGGCGGCGCTCGATCAGGTGGTGTGCGGCCTCGTTCGCCTCAGCGATCACCCCGGCCTCATCCAGAGTGTGCACCACGCCATCGGAGAAGACGACCCGTCCGCCGACCATGGTCAGCACGACGTCCGAGCCGCGAGTCGAATACACGAGCGTCGAGATCGGGTCGTGCACTGGCTGCTGGTGCGCCCCGGAGAGGTCCACCGCCACGATGTCGGCGAGGAGCCCCACGGCTAGTTCGCCGACGTCGAACCCGGTGTAGTTGCCACCTTCGCGGGTGCCGAGCGCGAGCGACTCGTGGGCGCGGAGCGTGGTTGGATCGAGTGTGGCCAGGCGCTGGATGAAGATCGCCTGCTTCATGCACTCGAAAGGATCCTGACGGTGTCCGCAGCTGGGTCCGTCGGTACCGAGGCTGACCGGGATACCGCGTTCGAGCATTTTCCCAAGCCGGATGGATCCTGATGCGAGGTACGCGTTGGACGTCGGATTGTGCGCGACCGACGCCCCGGATGCGGCGATGGCGTCGAGCTCGGCGTCGTCGAGCCAGATCGCGTGCGCCAGGGTTGCCCGCTCGTCGAGCAAACCCTCTCTGGCGAGCCACAGCACCGGGCGGATGCCGTATTCCTCAAGGTAACTCTCCGGGTCCTTAGGCCCCTCGGAGCAATGCGTGTGCCAGCGTGTGCCGAGCTCGCGGGCGAGCTCTATCGATGCCGCCATCAGGTCTTGATCAAGGTAGCTGAGGTTCACCGGCCCTGGCCAGACCTCCACGCGGGACCCGGCCGGGTGCACTGCGGCGGCGTCCCGAGTGATCGCGATCTCGTCCTGGGTGTCATAGCGGTACAGCTGTTCGGGCTGTCCGCGGCGGACGCCGATCTTGCTTCGCCTGCCCAGGACGCCGCGAGCTACGGCGCCGCGGAGACCTACATCTTCGATTGCGGCGGCGACGGCGAGGGTCGTGTCGAGGTCAGTGGGTGCATAGTGATTGTCGATGACGGTGGTGATGCCGGAGCGCACGGCCTCTAGTGCGCCCAGTCGGGCGGCAGCTCGGGCATCCGCCGGCGTCATGGCGATCGCGTAGGGCCACATGAAGTTGCACAGCCACGGCCAGATCGACTGCCCCTCGCCGAGGCCCCGGGCCAGTGCCTGGAAGAGGTGGTTGTGGCCATCGACGAATCCGGGCATCAGCGCGGTCCCTGGCAGATCGATCACCTTCGCCGACTGCCAGCTGGAGAGTTCATCGCGGGTGCCGACCGCGGCGATACGGTCGCCCCGGATGGCCACGGCCGCATCGGTGATGATGCGGCGGTCCTGGCCGGACGTCACCAACCAGCTGGCTCGTATCAGCACATCGCACGGGTTCATCTCGGTCACGGATCGCTCCTTCGCGTCGCATGCAACATCGGTGTCACATTGCATGCAAAACTACACTCGAACGCGCGTGTGTCAAGGATCAGTTTGTCAGCTCCCTTCTCAATAGCGCCACAAGTGAGGCAAGTGACGCCAAGTATTTACATGTAATACTTGACGGATGATCGTTCCTGTAGTTAGATTCCGAGCACCGGACATCGCAGTCCGTCACTGACACGACGTGATCGATGCTCGGGCCCGAAGGTGCGTGTTGCGCGGCCGGGGACGACCATGCCAACCACGGATCGAGGAGAGATCAATGATCATCGATACCCATGTCCACCCGACCAACCTGGTCGACGAGGCGTGGCGCCACACCGGCACCCCGTTCACGGGCGAGCGCGCCATCGAAATGATGGACGGCCCGTTCTACGTCAACGGCAAGCCGCGACGCGTCGACGTCTCGTGCATCATGCCCCCGCCTGGCAACACCGCCTGGCGCGAGGGTAACAAGACCGGTCGCGAGGGCATCCGCGAGTACATGTCCTACGTGACCGAGCTCACGCAGCAGTACCCGGACCGTTTCGTCGGTCAGTTCATCTACAACCCGCGCTTCGGCCCGGAGAACGGCGCTGCGGAACTGGAGTTCCATGTCAAGGAGCACGGTTACAAGATGCTCAAGCTCCATGCGAACATGCACTCGTACCGCCCGGACCGCGCGCTGGACTGGCTGCGACCGGCGATGCGCAAGTGCGCCGAACTCGGCGTGACCGTGCTCATTCACACTGGCGACGGGCCGTATTCGATCCCGACGCAGTTCTATCCGATCATCCGGGAGTTCCCGGACGTGAACTTCATCATCGGCCACTTCGGCGTGCAAACCGGCGGCGTGTACTGCTTCGAGGCGTTCTGGATGATCCAGGACTCCCCGAACGTCTACGGCGAGTCCGGCTGGCTGCTGCAGTCGCGCATCGTCGAGTTCGCCAAGGAGATGCGCAAGAGCCGGCTCGTGTTCGGTACGGACTCGCCGCCGAACGAGCCCGGAATGTGGGCCCGTGAGCTCGAGGTGCTCGGCCACAAGCCGCCGCAGGGCCTGAACACCTCTGAGGATGACCTCGAGGGCTACTTCGGCAACAACATGGCGAAGTTGCTCGGCCTCCAGCCGACGCCGCCGCCGAAGGATGTCGCTGAGGCTGAGGCTTACCTGCGCGGCGAGATCCCCCAGGCGTCCGCTGACAACCGTCATGCGGACCACTACCGCGGCTACGAGCCCGACTCGTGGGCGGACGATTCGTCTCCCGCGGAAATCGAGGCGCGCGCGGGGGCGCTGGCGTAGCCCGGCCGGAAGGCGAGGGGGTCGCGTCCTTCGGGACGTGGCCCCCTCGTGGCGGCTTTAGCATGAAGAGGGTTGAGTCAATCGCGCGGATGACGCGGGCGAACAGTCGGAGGCTCGGACGAAGAGGGCGGTATCGTCAGAGGGGGGAGGGCACAGCATATGTCGAGAGCAGCGTTGGCGACACTGAGGCCGCTCGTGGAGCGCGATCACCTCGCCGAGCGCACGTATCAGGTGATCCGTGCTGCCGTGCTGTCGGGGGATCTGCCTCCTGGCACGCCGCTCAGCGTGCCAGAGCTGGCCCGCCGGCTCGAGGTGAGCCGGAGTCCCGTTCGCGAGGCCGTGCAGAGGATCATCCACGACCAACTCGCAACTCACGTGCTGCACAGCGGTGCCGTCGTCAGCCGCGTCGACGGCGAGGACCTGCGCAGCCTGTATGTTGTGCGCGAGCTGCTGGAGGGCCTGGCTGCGCGGCTGGCGACGGAGGCCGCTGACCAGCCGGGTCTGGATGCTCTTTCGGACCTTCTCACTGAGCACGAGCGCCTCTTTGATGAGGGCGCCCGCGATGATGATGATGCTTCCGACGGTGGGCCGTCGGAAGAGGCTGGGCAACGCCACATCGAGCTGGACACCCGTTTCCACCGCGCGATCCGCGACCTTGCCGGCAACCACCACCTCAGCGACATCCTGGACTCGATCGTCGATCGTTCTCACTCGGCGATGCATACGTTATGGGGCGGCGAGGCTCCGGCGCGACTCGCCCTGGAGGAGCATCGGCGGATTGTCGAAGCGATGCTCTCCGGCGATCCGGCAGCCGCCGAGGAGGCCGCACGCGACCACGTCGTGAAGCTCGGCATCCGGTTGCGCCGCACGCCGACGCAGTAGGGCCGCCGCTTACGGCTGCAGTGTCGCGCTACGTCCACTCTTGCTACGTCGTCGTTTCGACCGCAAGGTTGCATGCAGATCAGGCGACTCGTCGTCGGCACTTGCCACTCTCTGCGGAATAATAAGGGTTGACGCTTCGTTTATTACATGCAATATTCAGTGAATGAGCCGCACTCGCGACTCGAAGCCGCAATGATGCGAGAGGAGCACCCGGTGGAACGCACACCCAGACGCCTGATCGTCGCTCTCACAGGCGCGAGCGCGCCGCACCTCGGCATCCACCTGCTTGAGACGCTGCGCGATCTCGGAACCGTGCAGACCCACCTGATCATCTCCGGAGCTGCGCATCGTACGCTGGAGATCGAGACCGGCCGGCGGGCCTCCGACATCGCGTCGCTCGCCGACGTCGTGCACTCGCGCAGCGACATCGCCGCGTCCATCGCCTCCGGATCGTTTCTCACGCTCGGCATGGTCGTCGTGCCGTGCTCGATGAAGACGCTCGCCGGCATCGCGCTCGGGTTCTCCAGCGACCTCATCACCCGCGCCGCTGACGTGACGCTGAAGGAACGCCGTCGCCTGGTGCTCGTCGCCAGGGAGACACCGCTCAGCCTCGTGCACCTGCGCAACATGGTCGCGGTCACAGAGGCAGGAGCGGTCGTGCTGCCGCCGATGCCTGCGTTCTATCAGCGGCCGCAGTCTATCGACGACGTGCTGGCGCACCTCACCGGCAAGGTGCTCGATCAGTTCGGCATCGAGCACGACCTCTTCCCGCGCTGGCAGGGCGCACCAGTTACCGACCGTCAAGGAGCGACCGCATGACCTCCCCCGCACTGGCCCCGGGATCCAGCCCCGTACTCTCCTCGCACCAGGACGCGCACGCTTTCCTCGCGGCCTATCATGATGCCCATCCTGAAGACGTCCTCGACATCACCGCGGAGGTACCCGCCGACGAAGGTGTCACCGGTCTCATCTACGAGCTCGCCGCCGACCGCCGCGCCGAGATGCTCTGGTGCCACGATGTCGCGGGCGTGGACGTGCCCGTCATCGGCAACGTCTTCGCCTCGCGCACTCGGATCGCCCGCATGCTCGGCGTGGAACCGACCGCGCTGCATGAGGAGTATCACCGCCGGGCGAGCAACCCGCTGCCGATGCAGCTGCTTGACGACGGGCCGATCTTCGACGTGATCGTCTCTGGCAACGATGTCGATCTGGCCGCGGTGCCTGCGCTCACCCACTTCGCCTCGGACCGCGCGCCGTACATCACCAGCGGGATCATCATCGGCGAAGACCCCGACTCCGGCGTCGGCAACATGAGCTATCACCGCTCTATGGTGCACTCGCGCAACGAACTCGCCACGAGCCTGCATTCCCGTGGGGATCTGTGGCGAATGCTCCGCCGCTACTCCGACCGAGGTCAGGCCATGCCAGTCGCGATGGTGATCGGTGGGCATCCTCTGTTCATGCTCGCCGCGTCGTCGCGCATCGGCTACAACGAGGATGAGCGAGAAGTCGCCGGGGGTCTCCTCGGCGAACCGCTCCAGGTCGTGCGCACCCCCAAACACGGCATCAAGGTGCCTGCCTGGGCAGAGTTCGTGCTGGAGGGCACGATCAGTGCGGATGCTTACGCGGAGGAGGGGCCATTTGGGGAGTTTTCCGGCTACTCCTCGAATCGCTCGACGAACAATGTGTTGCGTGTCGACACGGTGCTGCGCCGACGCGACGCGATCCTCGTCGACGTAGAGGGTGGCAACACCGCTGAGCATCTGAACCTCGCCCGGATCCCGCGCGAGGCCGAGATGGCGCAAAAGGTCAAGGAGCGCTTTCCGGATGTCGTCGCCCTGCAGTATCCGACGTCGGGCACGCACTTCCACTGCTATGTGTCGCTCCGTCAGCAGCGCCCAGGTGCCGCCAGGCAGGTGATGTTGGGTCTGCTCGGTTGGGATCCGTATGTCAAGACGGTGATTGCCGTCGACGAGGATATCGACATCACCGACGATTCCGAGGTGTTGTGGGCGCTTGCCACGCACTTCCAGCCACATCGCGACATGTTCACCGTTGGAGGCCTCCCCGGTTCGCCGCTGGATCCGTCCTCCGGCAGCGACGGCACCACTTCCCGGCTCGCGCTCGATGCAACCCGGGGCGCCGACTTCCACGGGGAGCGCATCGTCATCTCCGACGAGGCCCGCTCCCGTGCCCGCATCCTGCTCGATTCCCTGACCGACTCCACGACCTCGCACCATGACTCCACCTCCACGGAAGGATCCCGATGAACATCGATGTGAGCACCCCCAAGGTCCCGCGCGCCACGGCCGACGCCGCCAAGATCCCGGTCACGGTGCTGACCGGTTTCCTCGGATCCGGCAAGACCACCCTGGTCAATCACGTGCTCACGGCCGAGCACGGCGAGCGCATCGCCGTGATCGAGAACGAGTTCGGCGACATCCCGATCGACAACGCGCTCGTGATCGGTGGCGACGAGAAGATCATCGAGATGAGCAACGGCTGCTGCCTGTGCTGCACGGCGCGCACCGACCTCATCGACATCCTGAACACGCTCGTCGAGCGCAAGGACAAGATCGATCGTGTCCTCATCGAGACCAGTGGAATGGCCGACCCGAATCCGGTCGCGCAGACGTTCTTCGTCGATGACGACGTCGCCGAGCACTTCCGGCTCGACGCGATTGTGACGCTCGTCGACGCGAAGCACATCGAACAGCACCTTGACGAGCTGCAGGTCGACGGCGTCGGTAACCAGGCGAGTGACCAGATCGCTTTTGCCGACCGGATCGTCATCAACAAGGTCGACCTCGTGAGTGCCTCCGACGTGGAGCGGATCGAAAACCGACTGCGCGGGATCAACCAGTCGGCCGGCACCCTCACGTCTGAGCATGGACAGGTCGATCTGACGCAGATCCTCGGCATCTCGGCCTTCAACCGCAGCGGGGCGAACCCCGGCGAGAATGACTGGCTGCACGACGACGTGCACGAGCACGAGCCGACGCTGTCGTCGGTGTCGGTTGAGATGGCAGGCCAGATCTCGCTCGACGCGCTGCGCGACTGGCTCGATGCCCACGTCGCCGCGCACGGTGATGACCTGTACCGACTGAAGGGTATCGTCCGCGTCGCCGGTGCGGAGCTGCCGCACGTCGTACAGGGGATCCATCAGCTGTGGGACGTGATTCCTGTTGATCTTCCGGAGCCGGCCGTCTCGACGCTCGTGTTCATCGGCAGGAATCTGGACCGTGAGTCGCTCACCGCGGAGCTTGCGGCATGCGTCGTGGAGCAGGTATTGGTCGGGTGAGCTGATAAGGCGGCGGATCAGGCGTGCAGTGCCTCATTCAGCGTGACGCCCACTCCGGCGCGCTGCTTCGCCTCGATGGCCCCGGTGATCGAGTTGCGCCAGAACAGCAGTCCGTTCTTGCCTGACAGCTCCGCTGCCTTAACGACGCGCTTGCCACCGTCGGCGGTGTTCGGTCCGTCGACGAGTACGACTTTGGAACCGGCGGTGATGTACACGCCTGCTTCGAGGATGCAGTCGTCGCCGAGCGCGATTCCGAGCCCGGCGTTCGCACCCAGCAGCGTGCGCTCACCGATTGACACGCGCACGGTGCCGCCGCCCGACAGCGTGCCCATGATCGAGGCGCCACCGCCGATGTCGCTGCCGGCGCCGACCACGACGCCCTGGGAGATGCGTCCTTCGACCATGGACGCGCCGAGGGTGCCGGCATTGAAGTTCACGAAGCCCTCGTGCATCACGGTGGTCCCGGGGGAGAGGTGGGCGCCGAGGCGCACGCGGGAGGCGTCCGCGATGCGGACGCCGACGGGCTGCACGTAGTCGGTGAGACGCGGGAACTTGTCGATGCCCTGCACCTGGATGCTGTGGCGCTGCAGCAGTGGACGCAGACGCGCTGCGTCGGCGGGGAGCATTGGTCCGGCCGTCGTCCAGGCGACATTCGGCAGATGCGCGAAGATGCCGTCGAGGTTCAGGTCGTTCGGGCGCACGACGAGGTGCGACAGGGCGTGCAGGCGGAGGTACGCATCCGCTGTGGAGGCCGGAGCCTCGTCGAGGTCGATCTGCAGCTGGACGAGCTCCGTGCGCACGTTTCGCCGGTCGTCGACGTCTGCCAGCGACTCCCAGGTGGCCACTGCGGCCGCGGCGTCTCCGGCGTTGATCTCCCCGGAGATGACCTCGGGGAACCATGCATCCAGAACCGTGCCGTCTCCCGCGATCGTGGACAGTCCGACACCCCATGCAGTACGCGCGTTGCTCATGGCATCCACGCTATCGAACTTCCGAAAGCACATCGCCCTGAAGGCTACGCTGGAGAACATGCTGCTCGATCTGACTGCTTCCGCCATCGACCTCACCAGGGCGATCTGCGACATCCCCAGCGTCTCCGGTGACGAGGCGACCCTCGCGGATGCAATCGAGGAGGCCGTGCAGGAGCAGCCGCACCTCGAGGTGATCCGGCACGGGAACACGATCGTCGCACGTACGAATCTCGGGCGCAGTCAGCGGGTCGTCATCGCCGGCCACATCGACACGGTGCCGATCAACGACAACGTACCGACCCGCGACGTCGACATCGACGGCGAGCCGCACCTCTGGGGACGCGGCACGGTGGACATGAAGGGCGGCGTCGCGGTTCAGCTCAAGCTCGCGGCCGACCTCACCGCACCCGTGGTCGACATCACATGGATGTGGTACGACAACGAAGAGGTCGCCGCATCCCTCAACGGACTGAACCTGCTGGCGGCCGACCGGCCGGATCTCTTCACCGCAGACTTCGCGATTCTCGGTGAACCGTCCAACGGCCAGGTCGAGGGCGGATGCAACGGCACGCTCCGCGCGATCGTGCGCACTCGCGGCGTCCGTGCGCACAGCGCGCGCGCCTGGATCGGCGAGAACGCGATCCATCGTGCAGCGCCCATCCTCTCGCGTCTCTCCGAGTACCGTGCCAAGGAGGTCGAGGTGGAAGGCCTTGCCTACCGCGAGAGCCTCAGCGCGGTGCGCATCATCGGCGGCGTCGCGGGCAACGTGATCCCTGATCTCTGCGAGGTCGAGATCAACTACCGTTTCGCGCCGAGCAAGACCGCGGCTGATGCGGAGGCGCACGTGCGCGGTGTGCTCGAAGGTTTCGAGGTCGAGATCACCGACTCGGCCGACGGCGCCCGGCCGGGTCTGGATGCCCCGATCGCCCAGCAGTTCGTCGCCGCCGTCGGCGCCGAGCCGCGCCCCAAGTACGGCTGGACGGATGTCGCGCGCTTCTCGGCGCTCGGCATCCCCGCGGTCAACTACGGACCGGGCGATCCTCACCTCGCTCACCATGACGAAGAGCGTGTGCCGCTTGCGCAGATCGACGCGGTGGAGCAGGGTCTGCGGGCGTGGCTCACCGCACCCTGATCACGGCCGCGCGACGGTGGGCGAACGTCCCGGTCACCGCGCGCATCGCGGTGATCTACGTCCTCGGACGGCTGGTCACAACCGGGTTCTTCGCCCTCGCTGCTCACCTCTCCGGCCCCGGCTCGCGCTTCGGGGCTGATGCGAGCATCGGCAGCTTCATTCTCGGCTGGGACGCGCAGTGGTACTGGCTGGTCGCGTGGGAGGGGTATCCCGCTACGTTGCCGTTGACGGAATCAGGCCAGGTGGCCGAGAACGCCTGGGCGTTCATGCCGCTCTACGCATACGCAGCGCAGGTGATCGGCATCCCGTTCGGATCCTGGGGTGTGGGCGCGCTGCTGATCTCTCTCGTCGCGGGATTCTTCGCATGCGTGGTGCTGTACCGGCTGCTGCGCGGGCGCATCGGTGATTCGGCCGCATTGTGGGCCGCCACGTTCTTCGCGTGGGGGCCGCTCGCGGCGCTGTTCCAGGTCGGGTACGCCGAAGTGCTGTTCGTGCTGCTGCTGCTGGTCGCTTTGGACCTCGTCGCCCGGCGCCGCTTCGTCTGGTTGTACCTCGTCATCGTGCTGATGGCGTTCACCCGCCCAGGAGTTCTCGCCTTCGCCCTGTATCTCGGGTTGTACGGCATCCTGCGATGGGCGCGTCGGCGCACGGATCCGCTGCCTGCACGAGAGGTCGTGCACATCGTCGCGCTCGGTGCGCTGGCGACGGCGACGGGCTTCGCGTGGCAGGTGATCGCAGGCATCGGGACGGGAGACCCCGGCGCTTACCTCGCGACAGAACTCTCCTGGCGCCGCAACTGGGGGATCGACGCCGTCGGCTTCATACCGTTCGACGGCTGGTTGCAGGCCGCGCAGTTCTGGTTCGCTCAGTGGGGAATGCCGGGCTGGTGGGGGGTGGTCGTGCTGCTGCTGCTCGTGGGAGGTGCCGCTGCGGCACTGTCGTTCGCACCGCAGGTGCGCAGGATCGGTGTCGACCTGCGGCTGTGGAGCGCGAGCTACCTGCTCTACCTGCTCGCAGTCTTCTTCCCGCAGTCGAGCACGTTCCGGCTGCTGATGCCGCTCACGCCGCTGTGGGGTGCCGTCGCCGTGCCACGGTCACGGATCTATCGCCTCGGTGTGCTGGCGTTCTGCCTTCTCGGCCAATGGGCGTGGATCTATCACATGTACGCGCTCGGGAACGCCTACTGGCAGGTGCCGTGACCCCGCGTTCATGACGTATTCTTCCGCCGTGCGCACCGAGGCGGAAGCATACCGATAAACTTGATGCATACCACCGGAGGAAAAGGAGCCACGATGGCAGCGATGAAGCCGAGGACCGGAGACGGGCCCATGGAGGCCGTGAAGGAGGGACGACTCATCATCGTGCGCGTTCCCCTCGAAGGCGGCGGCCGTCTGGTCGTCTCCGTGAACGATGCCGAAGCGAAGGAGCTTCACGACGTGCTGGCAGGCGTTGTGAGCTGACCTACGATTCACTTCGAAGGGGCGGCGGATCTTCTGATCCGCCGCCCCTTCGAAGTGTGTCGGGTGTCAGTCCCTGTGGATGCTGACGAGCTGCAGCAGTCCCTCGCCGACCGTGGAGATCGCGGCGAGGACGGCGGGCGACTCCTGCGTCTCCTGCACGAGAGAGCGATAGGCGCTCGTGACCGCGTCGCGCTGCACTGGGTCGGCGGCCTTGCCTCCGGCGAGCACGCGGGGAACGAGCACGATGCCACCGGTACGGGCGAGCCGCAGCCCGTGTTCGACGTACTCGATGACGTTCTCGGGGTCGGCATCGACGAGCACGATGTCGTAGGACGCCTCGTTCATACGCGGCAGTACATCGGAGGCGCGGCCGGTGATGAAGCGCGCCTTCGTCGGCGGAACCTTCGCCTCGCTGAAGCTGCGGCGTGCGGCGGCGAGGTGCTCGGGCTCGTTGTCGATCGACGTGAGCACGGCCTGCGGTGCACCGCGCAGCAGCCAGAGTCCGGAGACGCCGGCGCCGGTGCCGATCTCGACGATCGAACGGGCGTTGGATGCCGCGGCGAGCACGGCCAGCTGCGCACCGACCGCAGGGCTGACGGGCGCCGCGCCGAGCTCGATCGCGTGGGATCGTGCTCGCGCTATCGCGGTGGGCTCGATGATGGCCTCGCGGATATAGCGTGCGTTCGCGTCGTTCTCGCTCATGACCCTGCTCCCGTGGAATTGCTGCTCTGTTCAGAGTATTCGCAAGCGATGTAAGACGGAGGCAGGCGCGGCGGGTAGCCTGTGTACATGGATTTCGGGCTCACCTTCGAGAAGTTGCTGCTCATCGGTGTGCTGGCGGCGGTCATCATCGGTCCAGAGCGCCTCCCGAAGGCGGCAGAGACTTTCGCCGGCTTCGTGCGCCGGGCGGGTGAGTACCTCCGTGACACCAAGAGCAAGATGCGTGATGAGATCGGCCCGGAGATCGACGACGTCGACTGGCGCAAGCTCGATCCGCGACAGTACGATCCCCGCAGGATCATCCGCGATGCGTTGATGGACGATGCGCCGTCGGCGACCACGGCTGCCTCCTCGGCGGTGACTGCCAGCGCTGCGACGCCGGTGCTGGACCCACCACGCTCGCCGCTGGTCCGGCCGGAGTTCACCAGCGCCACTCCACCGCCATTCGACCTCGAGGCGACCTGACTCAGATCTTCGACTTGAGCCTGGTGATGTCGGCATCGCTCAGCAGTGCGCGAGGCACAGCCGTGACGATCGAGGCGCCGCGGAGCTGAAGGATCGCCGCGTGCCGCCCCACACGGACGGCGCGGAACGTGGAATACGCCATGTCGGAGACGCCGTTCTTCGCGAACAGCTTGATCGTCTCCTCGCCGAGGCTCACTCCTACGGAGGACCCCGACGGCATGGCCGTGGTGATGGCCCGCCGCACCTGCGCTCGTGTGAACACGATGGACGCGACGGCGAACGCCGCGATCGCCACGAGTGTCCACGTCAGTGTCGTCGTCTGCTCATCGTCCACTCCGCCGACGATGGAGAGCACGATCGCGTTGAGCACGAAGGCTGCGAGCAGTGCGGTGTAAGCGACCAGGGCGAGGGGGCGGGTCAGCGAATAGATGGTCGCATCCGCGGTCATGCCCCGGAGCAGCTCAGGATCGACGAGCATCGAGCGGGGAGCGGAATCGCTGGTCACCTCAGAAGTCTTTCATGTTGACGCATCTCTCTCACGACAGCGACATCGGTAGAGAACGGCCGGCGAGTCCGCGGCCCTGATGTGCGAGCGTGTCGGCCAACGCCTGGATGGCTTGTGCTGCGGCATCCTTCGGCTCGCCGAGGACGACGGGGATGCCCATGTCACCGCCTGCGCGCAGCGCGGGGCTGAGCGGGATGGAAGCGAGCAGAGGCACTTCTGTCACCGGCTCCGCTTCCGAGTTCGGCTGCCCACCGGATGCGGGCTGCGAGAGCGCGGCGGCGACCTCTGCGCCGCCACCCGAACCGAACAGATCGACCACAGTGCCGTCCGGAAGCGTGAACGCGGTCATGTTCTCGACGACGCCGATCACTCGCTGGCCGGTCTGCCTGGCGACGAGTCCGCTGCGGATCGCGACATCGGATGCTGCGGTCTGAGGCGTCGTGACCACGAGGACTTCGGCGTGGGGGAGGATCTGGCCGATCGAGATCGCGATGTCGCCGGTGCCCGGTGGCATGTCGATGAGCAGCACGTCGAGGTCGCCGAAGAACACATCGGTGAGGAACTGCTGCACGGTGCGATGCAGCATCGGCCCGCGCCAGGCGACGACGGCTTCACCGTCTCGAAGGAACATGCCGATCGAGATGGTCTTCACGCCGTGGGCGACCGGCGGCAGCATCAGATCATCGATGCGCGTCGGCTGCGTGCCCGCCGGGATTCCGAGCAGGCCGGGGATCGAGAACCCGTGCACGTCGGCGTCGACCAGGCCCACGGCGAGTCCCTGCTCGGCCAGCGCGACCGCGAGGTTGGCAGTGAGGGTCGACTTGCCGACGCCGCCCTTGCCACTGGAGACGAGGATGACGCGCGTCAGCGAACCGGGCCCGAACGGCATCTGTCGCGCCGGCCGGCCGTCGCGGAGTTTCTCTGTGAGCGCCTTGCGCTCGGTCGGTGTCATCACTCCGAGGTCGACGGTGACCTCGGAGATGCCGGCGACGGATGCCGCCGCGCGGCGCACGTCGCTCTCGATGCGGTCCGAGGCCGGGCATCCGACGATCGTCAGCGCGATCCCGACGTTGGCGTGCGCGCCGACGACGGTGATGTCGCGGAGCATGTCGAGATCACCGATCGGACGGCGCAGCTCGGGATCCGACACAGCGCCGACGGCTTGGCGCACGCGGTCTTCGAGGGTCATGTGCGCGGGCTGTTCGGCCTGGTCGTGGCGGGACCGGTTCTCGGATCGGTGGCGTCGTCGTCGCGTTCGTCGTCGAGATCGGCCAGCATCGACTTGAGCTCCTGGCGCAGAACGTCGCGCGTCACCGCCTGATTGTTGCGCTCCTCCAGCGCCATGCGCAGCGCGACGATCTCGCGGGCGAGGTACTCGGTGTCGGCGAGGTTGCGCTCGGCGCGCTGACGGTCCTGCTCGATCTGCACCCTGTCACGGTCATCCTGCCGGTTCTGCGCGAGCAGGATGAGGGGAGCGGCGTACGACGCCTGCAGCGAGAGCATCAGGGTCAGCGCCGTGAAGCCGAGAGCGGCGTCATCGAAGCGCAACTGCTCGGGCAGAAGCGTGTTCCAGACGATCCACGCCACGCAGAACAGTGTGAGGATCAGGAGGAAAGCGGGGGTTCCCATGGCGCGAGCGACCCACTCGGTGAACCTGCCGAAACGGTCGCGAGACGTGGGGCGCTGGCGCGTGCTTCCTCGACCGAGCGGGGCATCGAGCGCGGAACGATCGGCCTTGGCCATCATCACGCACCTCCCTCTGGCACGGCGTCGGCATCCGCATCCTGCGTACGCCAGTCATCCGGCAGCAGGTAATCGAGCACGTCATCGATGCTCACCACGCCCACGAGACGATTCGCGGCGTCCACGACCGGCAGGGACACGAGGTCGTAACTGGCCAGCAGCCGAGCCGTGTCGATGGCGGATGCCGTCACGGAGATCGGCTCCATCGTCTCGTCGACGATCGCGCCGAGACGTTCATGAGGCGGATAGCGCAGCATCCGCTGGAAATGCACGACGCCCAGCAGGCGTCCGGTCGGAGTCTCGAACGGGGGGAGGGTGACGAACACCGCCGCCGCCAGAGCCGGGTGCAGCTCGTGTCGACGGATCAGCGCGAGCGCCTCGGCGACCGTGGCATCCGCGGACAGGATGATGGGCTCGGTCGTCATCAGGCCACCGGCGGTGTCAGGGCCATAACGCAACAGCGTGCGCACGTCCTCGGCCTCTTCCGGTTCCATGAGGCCCAGCAGTTGCTCGAGGCGGGTCTTCGGCAGCTGCGCGAGCAGGTCGGCGGCGTCGTCGGGCTCCATCTGGTCGAGGATGTCTGCGGCGCGCTCGTCGCCGAGACCGTCGAGGATGTGCACCTGTTCGTCTTCCGGCATCTCCTCTAGCGCGTCCGCGAGTCGGTCGTCCGAGAGTTCACCGGCGACCTCGATCATGCGCTGCTGCGGCAGGTCGAGGAGGGTCGTCGCGAGGTCGGCGGCATGCAGCTCGGAGTACGACGCGACGAGCTGCTCGGCGGACTGAGACTCGCCTGGTGCGCGTTTCTCGGCGACCTCGTTCCAGGCGGCGAAGGTCGTCGGCCCTTTGGCGAACGGGGAGGCGCTGGTCTTCGGTTTGCGAAGGAACAACTGGCTGACGCTCCACTCGCCGAGACGGTTCGGCTCGATGGCGACGTCCTCGATGACCGCGTTTCCGCTGCCGTCGGTGAGTTCGACACGGCGACCGAGAAGCTCGGCCAGCACCCGCACCTCACCTGGTCGCGGTTGGAAGCGACGCACGTTGATGAGGCCGGTGGTGAGGACCTGCCCTGACCGGATCGAGGTGACGCGGCCGATGGACATGAACACGTGGCGGCGACCCGGAATCTCTACGACGAGCCCGATCACTCGCGGGGAGCCCGTACTTCGGTAGACGATGACGACATCTCGGACCTTGCCGAGCCGGTCGCCCACGGGGTCGAAGACGGCGCAGCCGGCCAGGCGCGCGACGAAAACCCGTTGTGTGCTCACGCTTCCAGCGTAGTCTCCGGCCTGTGGATCGCGGGCTTGCGAGGGCGCCGCGTGGAACAATGGGCAGATGAGCATGTTGAACCGCCCAGCTGCAGGTACAGCCGTGGGAGAGACCGTCGCGTCTGTCCGCGACTATGAGGCAGCACAGAAGACGGTGTCGAAGCTGATCTCCGGCGAAGTTCCGGCACGGGACATCGCGATCGTGGGGCAGGGCGTGCGTACGATCGAGCGGATCACCGGCCGGCTCGGTTACGCAGCCGCCGCCCGTTCGGGAGCCGTGAACGGCGTGCTCATCGGACTTCTGCTGTCGGCGATCCTGGTGATCGGCAACCCCGACGTGCCCATCCAGCTTTTCGTCGGCTTCGTGTTCATCGGCGTCGCGCTCGGCATGATCATGAGCCTCATCACATATGCGATCATTCGTCGGCGCCGTGATTTCGCGAGCGTCACGCAGCTCGCTGCAGACCACTACGAGGTGACTGTGCTGCCGGCGTCATTGGCGAAGGCGCGCGAGGTCGTCGGCGATCAGCGCACGACTGTTGTGCGTCCGCCTGCGAATCTCGATGAGCCGCCCCGGT
Source organism: Microbacterium murale (assembly GCF_030815955.1). NCBI lineage: Bacteria > Bacillati > Actinomycetota > Actinomycetes > Micrococcales > Microbacteriaceae > Microbacterium > Microbacterium murale. Next base: position 3,261,539 of record NZ_JAUSXK010000001.1, read on the forward strand.
ACGGTGAGCGCGTCACACCGGGGTCGGATGACAAGAGCGCTGCACGCGACCAGACCGAGGGCGAGCGCATCGGCGGACATGTGGTTCCGCCGCGTCCGGCGGATCCCGCACCCGTCGTCACCACTCCGACCGACGCCGCGCCGCGGTACGGAGAACGGGTGGATGCTTCGGCTCCGGTGGAATCTGCGGCAGAGCCGAAGGGCACCGACGCGCCGGAGGCAGAGCCGGCGGATGAGCGGAACAACGACGACAAGGCCTGAGGGACGACACGGTACGACCGGCGACAGCCCCTGATCGGCGTCGCGGGACGGACCGCGGGAGGGAACACACATGAGCACGCCTGATGACTCCGACTTCGACCCGCAGCGCGGAGTGATTCCGCCTGCGCAGGGCCAGCCGCAGTATGGCGCTCCGGCGCAGCCGCCGTACGCTACACCCGCGCAGCCGCCGTACGCTACACCCGCGCAGCCGCCCTACGGTGCCCCGGCGCAGCCTGCGTACGGTGTTCCGCCGCAGCCGGCGTACGGTGTGCCGGGACAGCCTCCCTACGGAGCTCCGGTGTCGCCGCCTCCGGCTCAGTCTCCCTACGGAGCTCAGGCGCCGCAGTACCCTGCAGTGCCGCAGTACCCGGCGGTGCCGCAGCCGTATCCCACCGGCCAGCCGTACGCTCAGGGCGCTCCCTATGGTGCACCGGGGGCCTACGGATACCCGCAGCCGAAACCCTCGACGGGCACGCTCTCGTGGGCGCTCGGCTTCCTGATCTTCATCGGGATACCGTTTCTGAGCGGGATCGTGTCCGCGGTCGTGATGGCGTCGGTGTACGGCTCGGTCGCGCGAAAAGGCGACGTCGCACGGCAGAATGCCCGCTCCGCGGCGAACTGGGCGCTCACGTACCTCACGGTGTCGATCGTGCTGCTCATCATCCACGTGATCGTGCTGGTGCAGTTCGCCGGCGAGGAGGGCATGACGGGATTCTTCCCCCTCGGCATCCCGTTCACCGTCTACTGCGCGGTGTCGATCCTGCACGTCGTGCTCGTCATCGTCGGCACTGTGAAAGCGTCCGGCGGCAAGGTTCTCCAGGTGCCGTTCGCCATCCCCTACATCCGGTCGTGAAGTTCGACGTCGAGTTGCCGAACGGCACTGCGACCGTCTCGGCGCAGTGGGTACAGGCTTCTGAGCGCGGAACGATCGTCGTGGCTCATGGAGCAGGCGCGGGGATGGATCATCCGTTCCTGATCGGATTCACGGACGCGCTGAACGCGGCCGGCTTCTCGACATTGCGGTTCAACTTCCCGTACCGGGAGCAGGGCAGGCGGATGCCGGGACCGGCCGCCCACGCGATCACGGCGTGGCGTGCGGCGTCCGCGCACGCACGCGCGCTCGCTCCGGACGTGCCCTTATGGGCGGCAGGCAAGTCGTACGGCGGTCGGATGGCATCGATGGCGGTCGCCGAGGGCATGCACGTCGATGGACTCATCTACCTCGGCTATCCGCTGCACCCGTCGGGACGGCCCGAGAAGCCCCGCGCCGAGCATCTGCCGGCGATCACCGTGCCGCAGCTGTTCGTCGAAGGGTCGAACGATCCCTTCATCCAGCCGCTGTCGCAGTTCGAGCAGGTCGTCGCGACGTGCGTCGACCCTCATGTGCGGTGGATCGACGGTGGCGGGCACTCGTTCGAGGTGAAGGGCAATAAACGCCCGCCAGCGGAGGTGGGCGCGTCGCTGGCGCCGGTGGTCTCGGAGTTCGCCGAGCTCTGAGGTCTCGTAGCATGGCGTGATGTCCCTCGTTCTCGTCACCGGCGCAGCTCGCGCCAACAGCATCGCCGCGGGCATCGTGCCGCGCCTCGTCTCCGATGGCTGGGAGGTCGCGACGAGCGACCTCTCGGAAGCCGACTACCCCTGCGACCTCTCCACGCACGCGGGGCCGGACGAATTGATCACCGCAGTCACTCGCGATCGTGGACCGATCAGCGCGCTGGTGCTCAGCCATGCGCACGATGTGAACTCCGGCATCCTCGACACGACCGCAGAGAGCTTCGACGCACACGTGGCCGTCAACGCGCGTGCGAGCCTACTGCTCATCGCTGCTTTCGCACGCCAGGTCCCTCCAGGTGGTGGTGCGGTGGTCGCGCTCACCAGCGACCACACGACGGGCAACCTTCCTTATGGGGCGTCCAAGGGGGCTCTGGATCGGCTCGTGATCTCCGCAGCGCGCGAGCTCGGACCGCTCGGAATCTCGGCGAACGTCCTGAACCCCGGACCGATCGACACCGGATGGATGGGGGAGGGTTTTGCGGCAGAACTCGTTCCGGCGCATCCGCTCGGCCGGATCGGCAGGCCCGCCGACATCGCGGCGTTCGTGTCGTTCCTGCTGTCGGATGAGGGCCGCTGGGTCTCCGGACAGCTTCTGCACGCCGACGGTGGGTTCTCGGCACGCTACTGAGGTCGGCGGGTCCGCGCGTTCCTGTCTGCTGAAGCGTCAGCTCAGCGAGCTCACTCCATCGGGTACGGGTAGACGAAGTCGGTCGCGTAGTCGGCGTGCAGCGCGAGTACGTCGCCGGGTTGGATCGCGTTGCCGGGCAGGTAGTTGTTCATCGTGCCGAGCATCCCGCCGTTGTAGATGCAGAATCGGTCGGCGATCCGCGTCAGCACGTCGCCCGGAGCGACGGTGTAGGTCATCGGTCGGCCCTCATCGTCCAAGGCGACCTCGCCGACCGCGAATTCGCGCGGGCCCGTGTCGACCAGGTCTGCGCCGAGCATGCTGACCGTCATCTCCTTGCCGTCGTAACTGGCGATCTCGATCCACGCCGATGACGTGCAATCGCCCGGCCCGCCGCCGGGGATGAAGGTGCCGTTACCGAGGTCCACGTATCCCTGCGGGACATCGGCGGTGTCCGGCACGGCGGGCGGTGCCGAGGCAGACGCCGGCTCGGGTTCCGCGGTGCTCGCCGTGACGGCAGCGGAGGTGGGTGCCGAGGCAGGTGTCGAGGTGCCTGCCAGCATGGGCGCGACGGCGAAGGCGATGAGGCCCGCGATGACGATCACAGAGATCCCCGTACCGATCTTGGCTCCGGTGTCCAGGGTCATCCGCAGCGCATATCCGGTGCGGGGTGAGTCTCTGTCTGGCTCATGCCCTTGAGCGTAGAGTGCTGGAGGTGTCGCTGCCTAGATCGAACTCGGAGTTCTCAGGCGCTGCGCTCGCCCCTCCACCGGTACCAGACCGCCCGCAAAGTCGCGGCGATCTTGATCGGCACGATCTCACCGAAGCGATGCTCATCGCCCCGGACGAGCCGCTGCGCGAGATCGGGGCGCTGGGCCCACAGGTACTCGCGCGCCACTTCCGCATGCGGGGAGTTGGAGACGATCTTGATCGCGCCGGCGTGCTCGATGAGCGGGATGGCGTTCTCGACGTTCTGCCAGGTCGAGCGACTGTCGGGATCCAGCAGAATACGCCCTGTGTATCCGAGCACGTCATGGGCATACCGCTCCATCAGCACGGCCTCCGGAACGTCACCTGCCACCGACCCGCCGCACAGCACGAGAGTGCTGTCACCCGTCAGCGACAATGACCGGATGCCGGCACGCACTCGGTAGCGATTGATCATGTTCGCGTTCGCGCCGCGGTTGCGATAGCCGAGCACGACGACGGCATCGGTCGTGCCGGCGCTCGCCTGCGTGCCCAGCATCCGGTTGCTCGATCGCCAATGCGAGACTTCCGCCCACACCGCAAGCGCCGCATACGACACAGCGCTCAGACGCAGCAGCCGAACCGGCATCCGGCGGGAGCCCATCAGCGCTGCTGCACCCGCGCGATCCACGCCTCGACGTCATCCGCAGCACGAGGGATGTCCGCCGACAGGTTCACAGCGCCGTCCTCGGTCATGAGGATGTCGTCCTCGATGCGCACTCCGATGCCGCGCAGCTCCGCGGGAACCGTCAGGTCATCGATCTGGAAGTACAGCCCGGGTTCGATGGTGAAGACCATGCCCGCCTCGAGCACGCCGTCGTAGTACATCTCGCGGCGCGCCTGTGCGCAGTCGTGCACGTCGATGCCGAGATGGTGCGAGGTGCCGTGCACCATGTAACGGCGGTGCTGGCCGCCGGCATCCGCATCGAGCGCCTCGTCCGCGGTCACCGGGAGCAGACCCCACTCGGCCACGCGCCTGGCGATGACCGCCATGGCGGCCTCGTGCACGTCACGGAACTTCGCACCAGGACGCGCCACTGCGAACGCCGCATCCGCCGCCTCGAGCACCGTCTCGTACACTCGACGCTGCACATCGGAGAACTTGCCGTTCACCGGCAGTGTGCGCGTGATGTCGGCGGTGTAGAGGCTGTCGGCCTCGACGCCGGCATCGACGAGGATCAGGTCACCGGGGGCGACAGCGCCGTCGTTGCGCGTCCAGTGCAGATAGCAGGCGTGCGGGCCGGATGCCGAGATCGTGTCGTAACCCTCGCCGTTGCCGTCCTCGCGCGCGCGACGGTGGAATACGCCTTCGACCACGCGCTCGCCGCGAGCATGCTTGGCAGCCTCCGGCAGCGCGTGGATGATGTCGTCGAATCCGCGTGCCGTGATCTCCACTGCACGACGCATCTCGGAGATTTCGTACTCGTCCTTCACAAGGCGCAGTTCGGAGACCACGCGTTCGAGATCCGCATCGCCGAGTGCGACATCGTCTGCGCCAACCTCGAAGGCGGCGAGGTGATCGGTCGCGACATCCAGATCGGCGGAGACGCCCGCGAGCGATGGGCGGGGGCCGATCCAGAACTCGCCGACGGTCGCGTCGGCGTAGAACTCGGTGGTGGTGCGATCCGCGCGCTCACGGAAGTACAGAGTGACGTCATGGCCGGCATCCGTCGGCTCGAACACCAGCATCGAATCCGGCTCGGTGTCCGTGGCCCACCCGGTCAGATGCGCGAACGCGGAGTGCGCGCGGAACGGGTAATCCGTGTCGTTGCTGCGCTGCTTGAGCGAGCCCGCTTCGATGACGATCCGCTTGCCGGGGAAGGCTTCAGAGACCTTCGCGCGCCGGGCGGCCGCGTATGCCGCCTGGGGGCGGGCAGTCGGAATCGACTCGGGCCGCTCTGCCCAGCCGGTCGAGATCGTGTCCAGGAAACCGCGGGGGAAGGGCTGCTTGCGGTTCGTGACGGGGGCCTCGGCGATCGTGTCGCTCTCTCCGTTGTTCATGCATCCAGTCTCTCACTCCGACCTAGGCTGGGGAACATGACCGCGCTTCGCGTACCCGTTGCCCTCACCATCGTCATCGACGTGATCCTGGTGGCTGTGTTCTGCGTGATCGGACGCCTTTCGCACGCCGAGGGGGTGTTCAGCGACATCCTCGGACTCGTCAACACCATCTGGCCGTTCCTCGTCGCGGTCCTCGCAGCGCACACGGTGATGCTGATCCGACGGGCGCCTGCCGATCGGATGCTGCCGGGCGTCGTGATCTGGGCGATCACGGTCGTCGTCGGGCTGGTGCTGCGTTCGCTCAGCGGCCAGGGAACGGCAGTGCCGTTCATCATCGTTGCGACCCTGACGTTGGCGTTGTTCCTGGTCGGCTGGCGTGCGGTTCTGGCGCTGGTGCGGCGAGTGCGCGATACCGCCCGATCGTGAATCAGCCGGCGGGCTCCAGCTGCACCACCAGCGCGCGGTGATCGCTGCCGGCCGCATCCAGCACGAGCGAACCGGTCGGCTGCCAGTTCTGGCTGGCCATGACGTGGTCGATCGGCGCGCCGAGCAACTCGGGGAATGATTCCGGCCACGTGCCAGTGAAGCCGGTACCGGTGCGGCTCGCCGCATCCCGGCAGTTGCCCACATCGCCGCCATTCACTCCGAGCGCGGCCATGTGATCGATCGTCGCGTTGAAATCGCCGGCGAGGATGACGTCCCCGGCGGGGCACTGGTCGGCGATCCACCGCAGGTCGGACTGCCAGCGCGACATCGCTTCTTTGCGCGGTGCGACCGCGTGCACGGCGACGATCGTGGGTCCAGAGCCGTTCACCGGCATCACGACGGCGCTCGGCACGGAGCTCGTGTTGCTCGTGCCGTCTTCCGACGATCCGATGACCGAGTAGTCGCCCAGGTCCGGTGAGATGAGGATCGTGGTCTCCCACGCCTGCGGTCCGTTGGGCACATCACCGAACTGCACATGGTGCACCCACATCGGATGCCCCTGCTCGCGCAGCATGACGGCGATGCGTTCGCCGACGGATTCCGCGGTCTCGGGGAGCGTGACGACGTCGACTTCCTGCGTCAGGATCGCATCGGCGATGGTCTCCGCCGACACCGCCTCGCCAGCGGTGTTCCAGGTGAGCACTCGAACGCTCTCGTCGGTCTTCTCCGGGAGCGAACCCGTGCCGAAGCCGCGCATCACCCCGATCCCACCGATCGCCGCCCCACCGAGCAGAGCGACGATGAGAATGGATGCGGCGAACCCTCGCAGCGGTCGTGCGAACAGCAGCAGCAGCGAGAGCACTGCGATCGCGAGAAGACCGGCCAGTACCGCGCCGCGCACGGCGACGACCTGGGCGAACGGGAAGGTCTGCTCCAGGTGGAAGAACTGCGGCCACACCATGATCGCCGTCGCGATCGCGAACAGTACCGTCAGCAGGATCCCCAGGAGTCGAAACATCCCTCCAAGCCTACGGGCGAACACTGTGAAACCTCTGGCCCGACGGTCCGCGCGCCGCGCCTGGGCTGTACGGCAGCGGACCTGCCCCGGAGCGCCGCGATACGCTCGGAGGATGACGGATGACGCGGTGCCGAGCACCGGTGCGAACAGGTTCTCAGGGCCCAACGACCTGCACCTGCACTCCAATCACTCGGATGGCACCGAGAGCCCGGCCGAAGTGGTGCGCCAGGCTCACGCCCACGGCATCCGAACGCTCGCCCTCACCGACCACGACCGCAGCACAGGATGGGACGAGGCGTCGAAGGCCGCGGCGTCCCTCGGCGTGACCTTCCTCCCCGGCATGGAGCTGTCGGCGAAGTACGAGTGGCGCAGCGTGCATGTTCTGGGGTATCTGTTCGCCCCCGACGACGAGGCACTGCGCGCCGAGACCGATCGGATTCGGAACGACCGGATCGGTCGCGCCGAGCGGATCGTGCGGAACATCGGCCGTGACTACGACCTCGTCTGGGATGACGTGGTCGCACAGACGGCTGGGGATGCCACGGTCGGGCGCCCGCACATCGCGGATGCCCTCATCGCCCGCGGCATCGTCCGCGACCGCGGTGAGGCTTTCGACGGCATTCTCCATCCGCGGGAGGGCTACTACGAACCGCATTACGCGCCCGATCCGCTCAGCGCGGTGAACCTCATCACGCGAGCCGGAGGAGTGGCGGTGATCGCTCATCCCGTCACAACAGGCCGCGACCGGATGATGCCGATCGCGTTCATCGAGCGTCTCATCGACGCGGGGCTGGGCGGATTCGAGATCGATCACCGCGAGAACACGGAACAGGGAAAGAAGATTCTGCGCGACGTGGCCCTGAAACACGACCTCATCGTGACGGGATCCAGCGACTACCACGGTGCCGGCAAGCCGAACCTGCCGGGCGAGAACACCACGTCTGACGCGATGGTCGCGCGCATCATCGATCGTGCGACCGGAACCGATCCGCGGTACGCCTGAGTCTCGCCCGTGAACGCGCGAGGGGGCGGATGCCGCAGCATCCGCCCCCTCGAAAGAACTGTCCTACGCGCCCGCCGGCGCTGCACCGCCCGAGCGACGACGGCGGCGTCGACGCTGAGGAGCGGACTTGCCGTCGTGGTGCTCGCCGCCCTTGCCGTCGTGCGTGCCGGCGCCTTCTGCGTCGCGCTCGACTGCGGGTGCAGCATCCGACGACGAGGGAGCTTCGGAAGGCGCGCCCTCGACGAACGTCGAACCGACCTGGTCTCCGGAGCCGCCACGGCGGCGGCGACGGCGACGCGTGGTGCCGTCTCCTGAACCCTGCTCGGCGGCGACATCCGCGGCACGCTCCGGACGTGGCGCGCGCTGCGTCTTCACCGACTGGGTCTTCGGAGCCGTCGTCAGGCGACCCTTGGTGCCCACGGGGATGTTCAGCTCTTCGAACAGGTGCGGGCTCGACGAGTAGGTCTCGACAGGCTCGGGCTTACCGAAGTCGAGGGCGCGGTTGATGAGGGCCCACTTGTGCAGGTCCTCCCAGTCGACGAACGTCACGGCGATGCCGGTCTTGCCCGCACGGCCTGTGCGACCGACGCGGTGCAGATACGTCTTCTCGTCGTCGGGGATCGTGTGGTTGATGACGTGCGTGACGTCGTTGACATCGATTCCTCGGGCGGCGACGTCCGTGGCGATCAGCACATCGCGCTTGCCCGCCTTGAACGCGGCCATCGAGCGCTCGCGCTGCTCCTGACCCATGTCGCCGTGCACCGTGCCGACGTTGAACCCGCGGTCGCCGAGTTCGTCGTTGAGCCGCTGGGCCGCTCGCTTCGTGCGGGTGAAGACCACGGTCTTGCCACGACCCTCGGACTGCAGGATCCGGGCGATGATCTCGTCCTTGTCGAGGGAGTGCGCCCGGTACACCAGGTGTTCGATGTTCGCCTGCGTCAGGCCCTCATCGGGGTCGTTGGCGCGGATGTGGATCGGGTTCGACATGAACCGACGCGCCAGCGCGACGATCGGGCCGGGCATCGTCGCAGAGAACAGCTGGGTGTGGCGGACTGCCGGCACCTTCTGGAAGATCTTCTCGATGTCGGCGAGGAAGCCGAGATCGAGCATCTTGTCGGCCTCATCGAGCACGACCTCGGTCGCGTTCGACAGATCGAGCAGACGCTGGCCGGCGAGGTCGATCAGACGACCAGGCGTTCCGACGACGATCTGCGCCCCCGCCTTGAGCTGGTCGATCTGGCCCTCGTACGCCTTGCCGCCGTAAATGGCGACCACGCTGGTGGAGCGATTGCTGGTCAGAAGGTCGATGTCCTCGTACACCTGCACTGCGAGCTCGCGGGTGGGGACGACGATGAGCGCCTTGACGCCATGTTCCGGATCCTTGCCGAGGCGCTGCACGACCGGGATGCCGAAGCCGAATGTCTTACCGGTACCGGTCTTGGCCTGGCCGATGATGTCCTGGCCGGGAAGGCCGAGCGGGATGGTCTGCTCCTGGATGGGGAACGCATCGATGATGCCCTTAGAGGCGAGCGCGTCGATTATGTCCTGATCGATATCGAGATCAGCGAAAGTTGTCACTTGTTCTATTGCCTGTCCGGCGGACCTTCGGGATGGAAGAGAGCGCCACGTTACGGATCCACGCCGTCTCTTGTGCCACAGGCGCGGGGCCCTGCTCCGACGGCAGGACTCCTTCAGCCTACCCGAGCACGGCGAAACGGCCAGAAGACCCGTGTTCACGGTGTCAGCGCGGGTAGTCTGAATCCGTGGTGAAGTGGTTCTGGCAACGCGATGCCCCTCGACGCACGCTGACGCTCCGCGCTCGCGGAGACGACGGTGGAGCGATGAGGGTCGACTTCGCCGAACTCGCGCCAGAGCTGAACCGCTTCCTCGGCCAGGCCGCATACCTGCAGCTCGGATACTTCGAGACGCTGACACGGCTGATCAGGGCGACTCCTGAGCTCGATGAGAAGGCGGCGATCACGCGCGCTGCCGGCGCCGCACTGAGCAAGCACCGCGGCATCGTCGACGTCATCCGTGACCTGGGGGAGGACTCGACGGACCTGATGCTCCCGTTCCGCGAGCACCTCGACGCCTTCCGTCGCAAGACGATCGGCGCCCGCCCTCGCGAGACGCTTCTGGCCGTCTACATCACGGCCGGGATGCTGGATGATTTCTATCTCGCGCTCGCTTCCAGCTATGGGGAGACCGGACGTCGTATCGCCGACATTCTCCGCGAGGACGACGACACCGAAGAGATCGTCGAGATCCTCAAGCGCACCATCGAGTCCGACGACGAGTGGCGTTCGCTGCTGTCGATGTGGGCGCGCCGGCTCGTCGGCGACACCGTTCTCGTCGCACGGCAAGCGCTGCGATCGGAGCGCCTCGCCGAGGAGGAGGACCGTGTAGAGCCCGTCTACACCGAGCTCATGGGCGCGCACGCGCGGCGCATGGATGCGATGGGCCTCGCCGCGTAGCCATCCGCACCGGTCAACTTCGCCGGAGCGATCGCACCGGTCAGATTCCTAGGGCGGCCTTCTTCTCGGCATCCGAGCGGTGTCGAGAAGATGTGATCACGTAGCCGGCGAGGGCTGAGATCACCACGCCTCCGCCGATGCTCGCCAGCCACAGCCAGCCGTTGTCTTCACCGATGCCCGTCCACTGCATGAGCGTGTAGACGACGGCCGCGACCGCCGAAGCGATCGCCGGGATGACCGCGACGCCGCGCAGCGCGCGGTGCGGCAGCAGGTAGTGCACAGCGATTCCCAGTGCGCACGCGGCGACGAGTGCGAGAACGATGTACATCGGAACTCAGGCGACGAAGCCGACGCGGCGAGACTCTTCCGTACCCAGCTCGATGTATGCGAGGTTCGCGGTCGGGACGATGTAGGAGTTGCCCTTCACATCGGTGAAGCCCACCTGCGCGGCGTTCTGCTCGAGAGCCGCGGTCACCTGTGCGCGGACGTCGTCCGCGCTGGTGGAGGTCTCGAAGTTCAGTTCGCGGCCGGTGTTGATGATGCCGATGCGGATTTCCACGCGTGCTCCTTGAAGATTCGGGGACTGCGCCCAACTCTACCCCGGCGATGACGGGCCGGATCGGGCATACCGGCCGGTTTCGCCCTGGGCGCACAAGCGCGACCCCGGTCCGGCTGTGGCGCCGTTCTGCAGTGTCAGGAGCTCCCGCTAGCGTGGATGCCATGACAGAGGATGCCGGGCAGCGCGCTGTCGTCAGCGCGGCCGTCGAGGCATCCGGAGTCATCATCGGAGCACCGGGGACGGGCAAGACGCAGACCCTGATCGACCGGGTGGCCGCGCTCCTCGGCGCGCACGGGCTCGCCCCCGAAGAGGTGCTGGTGCTGACACCGAACCGTCAGGCGGCGACCGTGCTGCGCGATCGGATCGGCGTCCGCATCGGACAGGCGACACCGGGGCCGCTGGCGCGTTCGTTGGGCTCGTTCGCGTTCCAGCTCGTCCGCGGCGCGATGGTCCACGCGGGCGACGAGCCGCCGGCGCTTCTCACCGGGGCCGATCAGGATCGCATCATCGCCGACCTGCTCTCGGGCGACCTCGAGGATGAGGCGTCGGGTCGTCCGTCGCGCTGGCCCGAGACTCTGAGCGCCGGCGTGCGCGCGTCGAAGGGATTCCGATCAGAACTGCGAGCTTTCCTGTCGGAGTGCACCGAACTGGGAGTGCTGCCGCAGGAACTGCAGGCGTCTGAACGGCCGGTCTGGCGTGCAGCCGGCGACTTCATCGACGAGTATCGAGCGGTGCTCGCCGGCATGCGCACCGCTTACCGAGATGCGGCAGATCTCCTGAGCGAGGCGGCGGCCGTCCTTCGCGATGCGGATCCCGCGATACTCGGCCCGCTCGCACCGCTGCGTGTCGTGCTGATCGATGACGCGCAGGAGATCACGCGCGGTGGCATCACCGTCGTGCGTGCGCTGCGTGCGAGAGGCATCGCAGTCCTCGCCTTCGGTGATCCTGACATCTCCTCCGGTGCGTTCCGCGGCGCGAGCCCCCAACTGTTCCATGAGCTCTCCGGGGTGCTCGAACGCGTGTTCGTCCTGGAGACGCCGCATCGCCAGAAGTCCGCTCTCACCGATCTGACACGCACGGTGACCCAGGCGATCGGTGCGGCCGGTCGTGTCGAACACCGCCGTGCACCCGGCCCCGCACCCGAGATCACCGAATCGCCCGCGTCCCTCACCGCGCCGGTGCGGGCGTTCCTCGCCCCGTCGCCGTACGAAGAAGCCGACCGCATCGCAGGCACGCTCCGTGACTGGCATCTCACCGACGGCATTCCTTGGAGCGACATGGCTGTGATCGCCCACGACACCAGGCAGGTGACGGCGCTCGAGACCGAGCTCGCGGCACGCGAGGTGCCGACGCGGGCAGCCGGGGTGCAGCGACCGCTCGGCAGCGAGGGCGTCGTACGCGACATCGTCAGCATCGTCCGGCTCGCGCTCACTCCGGTCGAGGACCGCGAACCCGAGATGCTCATCGACGCACTGCGCTCGCCGTTCGGCGGGATGGATGCTGTCGGCCTTCGCCGTCTGCGCGCGCGCCTGCGACATGTCGAGCTCGGCGACGGCGGATCGACTCCTGCCACCGAGTTGCTGCGCCAGGCCATGGCCTTTCCCGTGCACTTCACCTTCGTCGACGCTCCTGAGGCCAGAGTCGCCTCCCGTTTCGCCACGACGCTCGCCGAGACTGCCGCGGCGGCCGAGGCGGGGGAGACGATCCACGAGCTGCTCTGGCGCGTCTGGGACAGAGCACGCGCCCTGGACGGCAGCAAGCTGCAGCATCACTGGCGCGTGGCATCCGAACAGCCGGGCGGCGGGGAGACCGCGCGGGCTCTGGATGCGCTAGTCGCGCTGTTCGATGCGGCGAAGCGTTTCGTCGAGCGCACGCCGAACGAGCGACCGGAGGCATTCGTTCGAGACATCCTCGACAGCGAAGTACCGGAAGACACGCTCTCCACGCCTGATCGACCTGGACTTGTGACACTGCTGACACCGGCCACGGCGCTGGGCACGCAGTTCGACGTGGTCGTCGTCGCCGGTGTGCAAGACGGAGTGTGGCCGAACGTGCGGCTGCGCGGAGGACTGCTGGAGACCTGGCGTCTCGCCGACGCCGTCGTCGCAGCCCGCACGGGCGAGCCCGAGACGGCGCCCGGCGTTCTCGACCGGCGACGCGACGCCCTGCACGACGAGTTGAGGCTCTTCGTGAGGGCGCTGTCCCGGGCGCGCTCTCGCATCGTCGTCACTGCGGTGGATGACGACGCCACAGGCCCGAGCCCGTTCTTCGCGTTCCTGCCGGAGCCACCACCGGCATCCGCGCATCCGGCGGCGGAGCATCCACTCACCCTGCGCGGTCTCGTCGCCCGCCATCGGCGCACGCTCACGAGTTCGATCGACCCGGGGGCGCGAGCGGACGCCGCGGAGCAGCTGTCCGTGTTGGCACGCGAGAGCGTCCCCGGCGCGGACCCGCAGGAGTGGTACGGCATCATCTCGCCGTCGACGTCCGCTCCATTGCACGATCTGTCGGTCGAGGCCGCGCGGGTCTCGCCGTCGAAGATGGAGTCGTTCGAGGAATGCGAACTCAACTGGGCGATCTCAGCCCTCGGCGGGGACACTGTGCTGCCGCCGTCCGCCGGAATGGGCACGATCATCCACGAGGCGATGGAGACTGTCCCGGACGGCGATCTTGAGAAGCTGCGCGCCGTCGTCGCCGAGCATTGGCCGGAGCTCGATTTCGAGACCGAGTGGATCGGGCGAAAGGAGCGACGCCGCGCCGATCTCTACATCGAACGACTGCATTCGTACCTCGGTGAGGCGGCAAGTGATCGCGGACGGGTACTCGCGAGCGAGGTGGAGTTCCGCTTCGCCGTCGAGGTCGCGGCTGCCGGACAAGTGCCGGGTGCCGATGACTCCCTCGTCGACACAGCGGCAGAGGTGCCGCCCGCTGTGCACGTCGGCGACGAGGTGAACGGCCCGAATCGGGCCGTTGTGCACGGCTTCATCGATCGGGTCGAGGTCTATCCATCCGGCGCAGGCGAGCATGCGGCCGCTCGTGGCCGCGGCTGGGCCGACATGGCCGAGGGACTGAACGGGGAACGCGTCGTGGTCGTCGACCTGAAGACCGGCAAGAACGAGCCGGCGACGGATGCCAAGGTCGAAGAGCACGCGCAGCTCGCCGCATATCAGATCGCTGTGGAACAGGGATTGATCGACGGCGCTGATGCCGGTGCGCTCGCCGGCGCCAGATTGCTGCTCGTCGCCAACACGCTTTCCGGAAGCGACTACCGAGTCGCGCACCAGCACACTCTGCAGGGCGATGCACGCACACGGTTCCTGGGCAGGCTCGTATCCGCGGCCAGGGGGATGTCGGGTGACAGCTTCACCGCCCACGTCGAAGCGCACTGCGCCGATGTGCAATGGCGTGTGCATCCGTGCCGCATCCATACCGTGCCGGCGGTCAGTGCATGACGTCTTGGAATGACCAGGGCCCACGGCTCTCGGCTCTCGACGTCGCAGCGGCACTCGGTCAGCCCCCGCCCACTCCTGCGCAGCAGCGCGTCATAGAAGCGCCGCCCACTCCTGCGCTCGTCGTCGCCGGGGCCGGCAGCGGAAAGACCGAGACGATGTCGGGCCGCGTCGTCTGGCTCGTGGCGAACGGGCATGTGCGCCGCGACGAGATCCTCGGGCTGACGTTCACGCGCAAGGCCGCCGGCGAGCTGGCCGAGCGCATCGCAGCGCGGCTCGCGTTGATCGACGAGTACGGGCGGCGTGGTCTTCTGCCGCATCTTCCGGAGATCGTCGCCTCAGGGTTGCTGCGCCGTGTAGAAGAAGCGTCGGCCGGGGCGCAGCGCGCGCTGGTGCGCACCCACGTGCTGGGCAAGCTCGCCGAGCGATTCGACACCGGATGGGAGCCGACATCGCCGCATAGCGCGGAGGATCTGATGATCCGCCCTCGCGTCTCGACGTACAACGCGTTCGCCGACTCGATCGTGCGTGAGCATGCGGCACGGATCGGCCGCGATCCCGACGCCGCCATGCTCAGCCAGGCGGCATCCTGGATGCTGGCCCGCGAGGTCGTGCTGCGCGCCGATCTGCCGGAGCTGGAAGGCATCGAGTACGCCGTGGGCACCGTCGTCGACGCGGTGCAGCGCCTCGCAGGCGACGTGCTCGATCACCGAGCTGAGCTGAGCAGTGCGGAGCGGATCGCCCGCGAATACGCGACGGCGTTCGAGCCGTACAGCGGCAACGGCGACATCGCCAAGGTCACAGGCAATCTGCTCGCGTTCCCGACGCTCGCCGCGCTCGTACGTGCGTACATCGCGGAGAAGCAGCGCCGAGGCGTGCTCGACTTCGCCGATCAGGTGAGCGGAGCCTATGACATCGTCGAATCGTCACCCGATGTGCGGGCCGATCTGCGCGAACAGCACCGGGTGGTCCTGCTGGATGAGTATCAGGACACCTCGGTGATCCAGACCCAGTTCCTCGCCGAGGTGTTCCGAGACGCGGCCGTCATGGCGGTCGGGGACCCGCATCAGTCGATCTACGGCTGGCGTGGCGCCAGCGCAGACAACCTTTACGCGTTCTCTCGCACGTTCGCTCACGACGCCCCGGCGCAGAACTTCAGTCTCATGACGAGCTGGCGCAACGACACATCCATTCTGGGTATTGCCAACCGTGTGCTCGAGCCGCTGAGGCGCCCGGGACTCGACGTTCCGCCGTTGGAGCCGCGCCCCGGTGCCGGAACAGGCGCCGTCGGCATCCGCTATCCGCTCACGGTGCACGAAGAGGCGGCGGAGGTCGCGGAGTGGTTCGTCGAGCGCCGTGCCGCGCACGCGGCGGTTCCGACGCCCGGGGGGACGCCACACACCGGGGCGATCCTGTTCCGGTCCAAACGGCACATGCAGACGTTCGCCGAGGCCCTCGCGGCGAAGGGCATACCGCACCGCATTCTCGGCCTCGGTGGTCTGCTGACCACGCCGGAGGTCGTCGACGTCGTATCGGCCCTGCGTGTCATCCATGATCCGAACGCGGGCTCCGCACTCATCCGCCTGCTCGTGGGGCCGCGATTCGGCATCGGTCTCGCCGATATGGGCGCCCTGTACGACCTCGCGTCCGAGCTGTCGAGACGCGACAGCGGACTGCTGCCGCTGCCGGACGAACTGCGCGCCCGCATCCGCTCCTCGCGAGGCGCCGACGAAGCCGTGTCGATCGTGGACGCCGTCGATGTCGTGCGCGGGCTCCGCGACGACTATCGGCTCATCCAGGGCATCACTGCGGAAGGTCGCGCGCGGATACGCACGGCGGGGGAGATGCTGGAGCGCTTGCGACGCGCATCCGGTCAGCCGATCCCAGAGCTCATCCGCCTGATCGAGGCGGAGCTCCGTCTCGACATCGAGCTTGCGGCCAACGAGACGCGCGGGCCCGCACGCGTGGCCGCGACTCAACTTCGCGCTTTCGCCGATGAAGTGCGCGCATTCCTCTCTGCCGATGACCGTGGCACCATCGGATCCCTGCTGGCCTGGCTCGACAAGGCCGAGAGCACAGACGAACTGATGCCCCGGCCGGAGCCGCCAGAGCCCGGCGTCGTGCAACTGCTCACCATCCACGGTTCCAAGGGCCTCGAGTGGGATGCCGTCGCCGTGGTGCGTCTCGTCGAAGGAGAGCTGCCCTCCCGGCCCACCGACACATCTGGCTGGTTCGGGTTCGGCGTGCTGCCGTTCGCACTGCGTGGAGACAACGCGGCGTTGCCTCGCTTCGAGTGGGAACCGCCGGCGGTCGGCGAATCAGATCCGGAGAAGCGGATCAAGGCAGGCGTGGCCTCGCTGACGAGCAGGAGCAAAGCCGCCCCGGGGGCCCTCACGGTGTTCAAGGATGCCTACCGTGACTATCAGCAGCAGGAGGAGCGCCGCCTGGCGTACGTCGCGGTCACGCGGGCGCGCACTGATCTGCTCTTGACCGGAGCGCACTGGGCCGGGCAGAAGAATCCTCGCGAAGCCAGCGCGTACCTGCGTGAGGCGATCGAGGTGCTGGGGTTGGAGCCCATCTCCGCGGTCGACGATGACGAGAACCCGTATGCAGGGGAGGGGAAGACCAGCGTGTGGCCGCTGGATCCGCTGGGTGGTCGACGTGCCGTGGTCGAGTCCGCTGCCGCGCTGGTGCGCGATGTCGACGGGGATGTCGTTCCGACGAGGCAGTTGGA
Source organism: Microbacterium murale (assembly GCF_030815955.1). Taxonomy (NCBI): domain Bacteria; kingdom Bacillati; phylum Actinomycetota; class Actinomycetes; order Micrococcales; family Microbacteriaceae; genus Microbacterium; species Microbacterium murale. The sequence continues at coordinate 3,278,389 of NZ_JAUSXK010000001.1, forward strand.
AAGACTGCTCGCCGAACGGGCCGAGCGTCAGCGTGGAATTCGCGTCGACCCGCCCACTCGCGTGCCCGCGTCGAAGTTCAAGGACTATGTGACGGACTTCGACGCCACGGTGAGAGGGCTCAGTAGACCCATGCCAGAGCGGCCGTACCGTCAGACGCGTCTCGGCACACTGTTCCACGCCTGGGTCGAACATCGATCGGGCCTCGTCGGAGCCGGTGCCGGCCCGGAGAGCGCGCTGTGGGACTCGGACGAGGAACAGCCGGATCCGTGGAGCGTCTCTGCCTCTGACGAGGCCGATCTGGAGCGCCTGCGTGAGATCTTCGAGCGGAGCGAATGGGCCGCACGTCAGCCGATCGCCGTCGAGATCGAGATCGACTTCGCCCTCGGTGCCAGCGCCGACGAACTCGGTGCCGACACCGACGAACTCGGTGCTGATACCGAGGAAGGCGATATCGCGAGCAGCTCGGGCGAAGGCCACATCGTCATCTGCAAGCTGGATGCCGTGTACCGCCGTGAGGATCGTGACGGACGTATCGAGATCGTCGACTGGAAGACCGGGAAGGCGCCCCGGAACGCCGCAGAGCGTGAAGAGCGGATGCTGCAGCTCGCGCTGTATCGCCTGGCCTACCACCGCCGCTTCGGCGTACCTCTGGAGGAGATCGACGTCGCGCTCTACTACGTCGCGGACGATCTCGTCATCCGTGGTGACCGGGTCTACTCGGAGGAGGAACTCGTCCAGCGCTGGAGCGCAGCGCGCGCGGCACGCTGAGCCTCATCCGCAGGATCGGCCGCACTCGGGTCCGTCCCTGTCTTGTCGGTCCACAGCGCCTCTGATCCGGAGTCGGCGGCATCATCCCGCGGACGCAGGTCCGACTTCGTGATCTCGCTGAGGTCCTCGGTGGAGTCGCCCACGAACGCATCTTCGTCGTTCGTTCCGCCCCTGGTCTGATCGCCTCCGAGCGCCTCCCCGGTGTCGCCTGGCAGAAGGTCCTGCGGGTTGTAGGCGTCGGTCTCCATGGCGGTGTTGACCCGCGTTGCCGCCGTCTCGGGAACTCGTCCCAGCGCGTCCAGCGCGGAATCGACGCCCTCGCTGCGCTGAGCGATGACCGAGAGATCGTTCTCGCGCAGTCCTTCGGCCAGTGCTTCGAGCAGCGCAGCCGCGTCGTCCATGATGTCCTTGCGGTGCAGTGAATCGCCGTGCACCAGCCAACGCGCGAACTCCAGTTCCGCCAGCAGTCGCGCGCGCAGCGCCAGGGCACCGTCCGGTGTCCGGTCGGACGCCTCCGCGTAGGCCGCGTGCACATCACCAGCAGCATCCGTCGCGGATGAGAGCCAGGCGAGATCCACGGCAGGATCCCCGAGCGAAAGTCCGTGCCAGTGCACGACGCCGACGACTGCCGGGCCCCGTTCTGGGTCGTCGTCGAACAGGAACGAAGTGGCCTGCACGCCGCCGAGCGTCACAGCCGACTCGAAACGCCACAGTTCGTCGTCATCCACGGCTTCACGCCAGCGCACCGTGAGCCGAGCGGGAATACGGCCGGTCGCCGCCGCACGATCGACGAGCTGGCGGATCTCCTCGCGCGATTCCTCGGCGCTGCGGGCTGGGAGCCCGGCGCCGCGCACGACGGAGGCCGGCAGCGCATGCACCGCTGCGATCGATGCCCCCATCGACTCGGCTGCGCCGCGACCACCTGGTACGTGCCCCGCTTCGATCTGGAAACCGGGCAGCAGCTCCGTCACGAGCGCACGGCCGTCAGCGAGACGGGTCTCTCCGATGTATTCCGGCGCGCGGAAGGGGAGCATGGCTCGCGCGCCAGCGGTCAGCGCGCGCAGAGCCAGCGACTCCGCAGCGAGTTCTCGTGCGGTCTCGTCGTCGTCGCCGACGCGGATCGCGAGTTCGCGCCCGTCAGCGAGGGTCACGACCGCAGAATCGAACCGACCGTCGCCGTCAGCCGTCAGAGTTCGTGCGCCGACGACCTCCGCCCCGGACAGTGCGGCTGTGACCGCCGCCGCTAGAGTAAAGGGAGACCGTGCCATGCCCCCAGAGTAGGTCCGCCCGGGTGCGGTTGCGCCTACGCCACGCCTGCGAGAGAGGGAGTCGATGACTGTCCGCCGTGCCTTGTTCGACCGTGCCGCGCACCTGCGCGACGAGCCGGGGATCCTCGATGCGCTGCGCGCATCGGGTGATGTCCGGGTGATCGTCGTGCGTGAGGGGCGCGTGCGTATCGAAGATGCCACGCTCGTCACGGTCGCCGCAGACGAGGTGGCAGAGGCGCAGTGGGCACTGCTCGGCCGTCACAGCGACAGCAGTCCGCTCCTTCTCGCCGTCGAAGCAGTCTCCGAGGATTCCATCGACGCGGCCCCGGCCGAGGCCTGGCTCGGGCTGCGCGATGCCGGCGGCCTCCTCGATCCGGAGAACACCGAACTCCTCGTCGAGTCGATCGCGCTGGCCGGTTGGTTGAGCGATGCGCGCTTCTGCGCGCGGTGCGGATCCGACACCGAGCTGCGCCAGGGCGGCTGGTCGCGGAGATGCCACGCGTGCCAGCACGACATCTTCCCTCGCACCGACCCCGCGGTGATCGTCGCCGTCGAGAGCGACGACGGCGAGAAGTTGCTGCTCGGGGCGAACGCGAACTGGCACGGCCGGATGTACTCCTGCTTCGCAGGTTTCGTCGAAGCGGGCGAATCGCTCGAGCTGACGGTGCACCGGGAGATCGAGGAGGAGGCCGGCGTACGGCTGGACTCCGTCCGCTACATCGGCTCGCAGCCATGGCCGTACCCGCGCTCGCTCATGGTCGGCTTCCGCGCGACGGCATCCGACGAACGCCGCGCGCGTCCCGACGGTGAAGAGATCATCGACGTCCGATGGTTCACACGCGACGAGATCGGCAGCGCGCTCAACGGCGACGGTCCTGTCGGCTTGCCCGGGCCGGCATCCATCGCGAGAGCCCTCATCCAGGGCTGGTACGAGGATCGGGCGTGAGCGCGCTCGACGCCCTCGACGAACGACAGCGGGAAGCGGCATCCGTGCTGCGCGGACCCGTCGCAGTGCTCGCCGGTGCCGGTACGGGCAAGACCCGTGTCATCACCCATCGCATCGCGCACGGCGTCGATACCGGCGCATACTCGCCGAGCCGCGTCATGGCCGTCACCTTCACGGCGAAGGCCGCGGGCGAGCTTCGCGGACGCCTCCGCGGCCTCGGCATCGAAGGCGTGGTCGCCCGCACCTTCCACGCGGCCGCCCTCGCGCAGCTGAACTTCTTCTGGCCGACTCTCGCCGGCTCTCCTGCGCCGAGCATCATCGACAACAAGGTGCGGCTGCTCGGCCAGGCCGCCGAGCAGCTGCGCCTGCGTCCTGACACCGCGACGCTTCGCGACATCGCCAGTGAGATCGAGTGGCGCAAGGTCTCGATGCTCTCGATCGAGCAGCATGCAGCGCTCGGAAGGTCCGTAGGGCGGGTGAGCACGGAGCAGCTCGCCGCGTTGCAGCAGGGCTACGAGGCTCTCAAGGACGATCGTCGGCAGCTCGACTTCGAAGACGTGCTGCTCGCATGCGCGGGAATGCTGGAGGCGGAGCCGCGCGTCTCGGCGTCCGTGCACGAGCAATACCGGCATTTCACCGTCGACGAGTTCCAGGACGTCTCGCCCCTGCAGAACCGATTGCTGGAGCTCTGGCTGGGCGATCGCCGCGACATCTGCGTCGTAGGCGACGCCAGCCAGACGATCTACTCCTTCGCGGGTGCCGACCAGAAGTACCTGCTCGAGTTCGGGCGCCGTTACCCAGACGCCACTGTCGTGCGCTTGGAGACCAATTACCGCTCGCAGCCGCCGATCCTCGCAGCTGCGAACGCTCTGATGAACGGGCGCGCCGGTGCGCTCGAGCTCGTCGCGGCCCGCGAGTCCCTGACCGCCGAGGCGCCTACCGTCACTGCGTACGCCAGCGAGACGGAAGAGGCGGCCGGTATCGCCGCGTCGATCGCCGCCCGGATCGCCGCCGGCGCTTCCCCGTCCGAGATCGCGGTGCTGTACCGGGCGCACTCGCAGTCCGGCGTGATCCAGCAGGCCCTCGGAGAGGCCGGCATCGCGTCGCGGGTGCTCGGTGGCAAGCGATTCTTCGATATGCCTGAGGTGCGCCAGGCGGTGCTCGCGCTGCGAGGCGCCTCCGTCGCGCCGACGGAGCGGGGATTCCTCTCGAACGTGCAGAAGGTACTGCGCGAGCTGGGGCTCAGCGACGAGCCGCCTGCCGCAGGAGGGGCGCAGCGCGACGGCTGGGAGGCGCGACGTGCCATCCTGCGCCTCGCGGAGGAGGCGCCGAGTGAGACCACGCTCCGATCCTTCAGCGAGGCGCTGATGGCGAGAGCGAAGGACCAGCACGAGCCGACGATCCAGGCGGTGACGATGTCGACCCTGCACGCTGCCAAGGGCTTGGAATGGCCGCATGTGCATCTCGCGGGCTGGACGGAAGGTGCCCTGCCCATCTCCTACGCGACTGGGTTCGATGCGATCGACGAGGAACGGCGTCTCGCCTACGTCGGCATCACGCGCGCCGCGCGAACCCTGGCGCTGTCGTGGTCTCATGCCGCTGGTCGGGGTGAGCGGCAGCCGTCCCGGTTCCTTCAGGAGATCGGAACGACTGCTCGCGGCACCGGCATTCTGCGTGAAACTTCACCGAACGCCACACGCGGCGGCCGTCGGGGCTGATCCGAACCGATTTCAGGGCGTTCGTGCGCCCAGGTTCAGAGAGGATCCGTGCGGCGAGGGCTGCAGCCTCGGCTGTTCGGGCCGCGGTGATGCGACCGGATGCCGTGCCGATCAGTTGCGCATGCAGCATCGGCCATGCCGGGTCGCGGTCGCGCTCATGGCCATCGCGGCATGTCAGGCACGGCGTGCGGCCGGGGACGACGAGCGGACCGATGGTGGTACCGCCCATCTCGAACGCGATCGGCAGGTGCGTCACGTCGTCGCGCAGGTGAGCCGCGAACTGGCGAGCGGATGCTGCGCCCTCCACCAGTACGACCGCCACGGCATGAGGAGTGGCGCGCTCGGTCATGCTGAAGCCTTCGTCGACGAGCGCGATCTCGGTGCGAGCCGCGATCCGGGAATCGGTCAGGTTGAGGCTCTCGATCCACACGTGCGGCAGCGGCGGCGCGTCGGTGCGCAGTACCGGCTGCAGCGCCGAGAGCAGTTCGCGGGCGGCGTCACGCGGAGCGCCGGCCCCGTGCGCGATCACGTCGAAGGCGCTGGGGCGGAATCCGAGGCGCAGGGACTGGAGTAACTGTTCCACCCACGGCTCGGAAACCGAGATCCGCACCGCGCCTTCCAACCCGAACTGCACGGTGTCGACGTCGCGCCACAGCAGGGGATAGGCAGGATCGAGACGCGTCAGCGTCGGCGGTGTGATCGGCGACATGCACTGATTCTGCCCACGCGTCGCACTCAGCGGGATGGCGACGACGTATCAGTGGACAAATCCCTGCTCGCGGTCGATGTGCAGTTCGAGTCGGCGCTGCCGCCAGAGGCGCCGCCCATCGATGATCAGACGGGAGTCTCGCCGCCCCGGTTCTTCCCGTCGTCAGGCTCCTCGCCATCCTGGCCGTCGTCGCCCTCGTCGGTGTCATCCGGCTTCTCTTCGTCGGAGAAGTCGTCGCCGGCCAGCAGACGCGTCAGCGCCTCATCGAACTCATCCGCAACAGGCGCCTCGCCTCGTGCGCGCGCCTGCAACCGCTCGATCAGCGCGGTCGGGTCGTCGATGTCGGCAGCGGTCGGCTGCAGGTCGGGGTAATCCCAGAGCGAATCGCGGGCGGCGATGCCGACGGCATCCGTCACCTTCTGCCACATCGCCGATGCTTCCCGCATCCGGCGCGGACGCAGCTTGAGGCCCACGAGCGCACCGAGCGCGTCTTCTGCCGGCCCGCCGACGGCGCGGCGACGTCGGGCGGCCTCCGCCAGACGCACGCTGTCGGGCAGGCGCGACGTGGCTTCGGCTGTGACGACGTCCACCCAGCCGTCGATCGTGGCGATGATGTTCTCCAGGCGGGCGAGGGCCTCGCGCTGCGCTTCGGTCTGAGCCGGGAGCAAGGCGCCGCCTTCGATCGCTGCACGCAGCTCCTCCGGATTCGACGGATCGAGACGACTCGCCACATCTTCCAGCGCTTCGACATCGACGGTCACCCCGCGGGCGAAATCGGTGATCTGCGACATCACGTGAAGGTGCAGCCATTTCGCGTGCCGGTACAGGCGGGCGTAGGCCAGTTCGCGGGTCGCGAGGTACAGCGTGATCTGATCTTCGGGAATCTCGAGACCTTCACCGAATGCGGTGATGTTCTGGGGGATCAGGGCTGCTGTGCCCGCGGGGAGCACCGGGATGCCGACGTCGCCGCCCGAGACGACCTCGAGGGAGAGATTGCCGAGCACCTGGCCGAACTGGGCGGCGAACACCGATGAGCCGAGCCCGCGCATGAGCTGGCCGGCGCCCTGGATGGCCTCGCGCATGTCGTCGGGCACCTGCGAGTCGAGCGCGCTGGTGAGCGCGTCCGCGATGCTCGTGGAGACGGGGCCCGCGATCTCCTTCCACACCGGCAGGGTCTTCTCGACCCATTCGCCTCGCGTCATGGCCAAAGGGCTGTCGGCGAGCTCAGAGATGGTGGTGGCCTCGCCGAGCCACAGATTCGCAAGCGCGAAGGCATCGACGAGAGAGTGGCGCGAGCCGTCGGTGATGCCCTGGCCTTCGCGGTTGGCGATGTGCAGCGCCTGGCGCAGAGTGTTCTCCCACGGGTCGCCGCCGAACGCCCCCTGCAGCTGTTGCATGAGTCCGGCCATCATCGCCGGATCGATCTCGAAGCCCTCCGCGCCGCCGAGGGCGTTCTGCAGAGCGTTCAGATCGAAGTCTCCTCCGCCCGCGCCGGACATCATCTTCCGCAGGAACTCTTGGAAGTCCTCGGGGGTCGGGTCGTTGTCTGCCATGTCGGTCGCCTCTCAGCACGTCGCTAGCCGTGACATCTACGCTAGTTGCAGGATTCTGCACGCGACCCCGACGCGAGCAGATCGCTGTACGCCGGTCGCGAACGACGGAGGATCCACTTGGCACACACGCGCACACCCAGAGTCGGTCTGGGCGTATGGGCACTCATCGTCGCACTCGTGGCTCTCGTCGTGCTCACCTTCCTCCCCACGCCCTACGTCATCCAGCGTCCCGGTCCGGTCTACGACACCCTCGGGACGGCCGCCGGCAAAGACGGCGAGGAGGTGCCGCTCATCGCGATCGAGGGTGCCGAGACATTCGAGACCAGCGGCACCCTGAACCTGCTGACGGTGCAGGTCGTGGGAAACCGGGAGCGCACGCCGTCGTGGTTCGAGCTCGCGCTCGCCTGGATGGACTCCTCTCGCGCCGTCGTGCCGATCGACGCGGTCTTCCCCGAGGGAGTGTCGAGCGAGGATCGCGACGAGCGCAACGCGGCACTGATGGTCGATTCGCAGCACGAGGCGACTGCGGCGGCGCTGAACGAGCTGGGCTACGACACCGGCGCAGAAGTGAAGGTCGTCGAGGCCGTCGAAGGCTCCCCTGCGGCCGGAGTGCTGGAGGAGAACGACATCGTCACGGAGATCGACGGAGTGAAGGTGACCAGTGCGGCCGAGCTGCGGGCCGCGATACAGGAGAGCGAGGGCGACCCCGTCGAGCTCACCGTGCTCCGTGACGGCGACCAGCAGATCGGAGTCGAACTCACCCCAGAGCTTCAGACCGAGGGCGACGTCGACACCTGGCTCATCGGCATCACCCTGACCACCGAGTACGACTTCCCGATCGACGTGACGATCCAGCTCGACAACGTGGGCGGGCCGAGCGCCGGAATGATGTTCGCGCTAGGCATCGTCGACGAACTCACGCCGGGCGAGATGACAGGCGGCAACGACATCGCCGGCACCGGCACGATCGACGCCGCGGGCACAGTCGGCCCGATCGGCGGCATCCGGCAGAAGCTGTACGGAGCGGTCGATGCGGGTGCAGACTACTTCCTCGCCCCGGCGTCGAACTGCGATGAGGTCGTCGGTCACGTTCCGGACGGGCTGCAGGTGATCAGCACGGCGACACTCGAGGAATCGATCGACGCGCTCGAGGTCATCGCGAACGGCGGCGACGTCGACGCGCTTCCCACCTGCACGGCAGCGGCCGAATGACATTGCGCTGAGAGCGGACCGTGACCTCACCGTCACCACAGGCACAGCCCGCTCACCGACAGCGTGCATAGGATGGACGGGTGACCACGACCTCGGCGCCGAATCCGGCCACGCCCCGTACCTCTCGACGAATCATCACGTTATCGCTGGTGATCATCGCAGCGATCATCGCTGCCTTCTTCGTCTTCGCCGCGCTCTACACGGACTTCCTCTGGTTCGACCAGTTGCAGTTCGCGAACGTTCTCACCACGCAGTGGCTCGCCACCGCGGTGATGTTCGTCGTGGGGTTCCTGGGGATGGCGGTGCCGCTGTTCATCGTGATCCAGCTGGCGTACCGCCTGCGCCCGGTCTACGTGCGTCTGAGCTCGCAGCTCGACCGCTACCAGGAGGTCATCGAGCCGCTGCGCCGCCTCGCCATGTGGGGCATGCCGATCTTCTTCGGTCTGTTCGCAGGCTTCGCCGCCGCCGGAAACTGGGAGACCGTCTGGCTGTGGATCAACGGCGGTGCCACGGGCGAAGTCGACCCGCAGTTCGGCATGGACACCGGGTTCTACCTGTTCGCGATGCCGTTCTACTCGATCCTGCTGGCGTTCGTCTCGGCCGTCATCCTGCTCTCCTTGATCGTCACCGCGCTGGTGTCGTACCTGTACGGTTCGGTGCGAATCGGTCAGGGTGAACTGCGCATCTCGAAGCCGGCCCGCATACAGCTGGCCGTGCTCGCCGGCCTGTATCTCGTGGTGCAGGCTGCGAGCCTGTGGCTGGATCGCTACAAGACGCTCGTCACGCAGGAAGACCGCATCACCGGTGCCGCGTACACGAGCGTCAACGCCACGATCCCCGGCATGGCGATCCTCGCGATCCTCGCCGCGCTCGTCGCCATCCTGTTCTTCGTCACGGCCGTCATCGGCCGCTGGCGCTTCCCGCTCGTCGCGACGGGCCTGCTGATCGTCGCGTCTCTCGTCGTCGGGATCGGCTACCCGTGGGTGGTCGAGACGTTCCAGGTGAAGCCGAACCAGAACAGCTTCCAGGCCGAGTACTACCAGCGCAACATCGACGGCACCAAGAGCGCCTATGACATCGCCGATCTCGAAGTGACTCCGTTCAAGGCCGTCACAGACGCCGAGGCAGGACAGCTCCGTGAGGATGCCGAGACCACGGCATCCATCCGCATCCTGGATCCCAGCATCATCAGCCCGACGGTGCAGCAGCTCGAGCAGTTCCGTAACTACTACCAGTTCCAGGAGACCCTGGACGTGGACCGTTACGACATCGACGGCGAGACGCAGGACACCGTCGTGGCGGTGCGCGAGCTCAACGTCGACAAGCTCGGCGACAGCAACAGCTGGAACAACCGCACCGCGGTCTACACCCACGGATACGGCCTCGTGGCCGCTGCGGGCAACCAGCGCACCAGCGAGGGCGAGCCGGTGTTCCTCGAACGCGGCATCCCATCCTCGGGCTTCCTCACGGAAAGCGAGAAGTACGAGCCGCGCGTGTACTTCGGCGAAGACTCGCCGTTGTACTCGATCGTGGGGGCGCCGGAGGGGACCGACCCGGTCGAGATCGACTACCCGCGCGGCAAGGACGGCGCGAACGAGACGAAGAACACGTTCGAGGGCGACGGTGGCCCGAGCGTCGGCAGCACTCTCAACAAACTGCTGTACGCGCTGAAGTTCCAGGAGGCGGAGATCCTGTTCTCCGACCTCGTGAACGACGATTCCCAGATCCTCTACGACCGTGACCCGGTGACCCGTGTGCAGAAGGTCGCTCCTTATCTCGAGCTCGACAGCGACCCGTATCCGAGCGTCGTCGACGGCAGGGTCGTCTGGATCGTCGATGGGTACACGACCAGCTCGACCTTCCCGTACTCGACCAGTGTGAGCCTTTCGGACGCGATCGCCGATTCGAACACGGCAGCGCCGAACTTCGCGATCGACGACATCAACTACATCCGCAACTCGGTGAAGGCCACCGTCGACGCATACGACGGCACGGTCACTCTCTACGCATGGGATGACGAAGACCCGATCCTCAAGGCATGGGAGAAGGTGTACCCGGCGACCGTCGAGCCGATCAGCGAGATGTCCGCCGACCTGATGAGTCACGTGCGCTATCCGACCGACCTGTTCAAGGTCCAGCGCGAGATCCTCGGCGTGTACCACGTCGACACCGCTGGGTCGTTCGCCCAGCAGGACAACCGCTGGCAGACGCCGAACGACCCGCGCAACGACAACCAGCTGCAGCCGCCGTACTACTTGTCGATGCAGATGCCGGGTCAGGATTCGCCGCGGTTCTCGATGTTCTCGACGTTCATCCCCGCGTCTTCTCAGGGCACGACGAGCCGAAACGTGCTGATGGGCTATCTCGCGGTCGATTCGGATGCCGGAGCCACTGCCGGCGAGAAATCGGACGGCTACGGTCAGCTGCGAATGCTCGAGATCGATGCGGACACCACCGTGCCCGGTCCAGGGCAGGTGCAGAACACGTTCGACTCCGACACCACGATCGCCGACAAGCTCAACGTGCTGACGCTCGGCAAATCCGAAGTCAAGTACGGCAACCTGCTGACGCTGCCCGTCGGTGGCGGTCTGCTCTACGTGCAGCCTGTGTACGTGCAGTCGTCGGAGGGCACGCAGCTACCGCTGCTGCAGAAGGTGCTGGTCACATTCGGCGACAGCATCGCGTTCGAAGACACCCTCACCGCCGCGCTCGACGTGATCTTCGGTGGAGACTCCGGTGCGAGCGGTGGAGACGAGCAGGTGGAGCCTGTCGATCCCGGTGACGGTACTACGCCGCCGGACGACGGTACGACCGATCCTGACGAGGGCACGACCCAACCGCCGGTCGACACTGATGCGCGCGAGACGGCTCTTGCCGCCGCACAGCAGGCGCTGACCGACCGGGAGGCTGCGCTGAAGGCCGGCGACCTCACCGCGTTCGCCGAGGCCGACAAGCGCCTCACCGCCGCGATCACCGAGCTGCTGGCTCTGGAGGCCGCAGAGTAGGCCTCACACAACGAAACGGGCGTCCCTCACGGGGCGCCCGATTTCGCGTCCACCGGCGGCGAGAGCCGAGGCAGGGTAGAGGGAATGCGAAAGGCCCCTGATCCGGATTTCTCCTGATCAGGGGCCTTTCTTGTGTCGCTTCTCGTTGCGGGGACAGGATTTGAACCTGCGACCTCCGGGTTATGAGCCCGGCGAGCTACCGAACTGCTCCACCCCGCGGCACGTCTACTAGCCTAACACGGGTTTCGGCGCTGGTTAACCACGGGCAAACTGCGCGAGGATGGAGACATGTCTGAGACCGCCGCATTCACCGTCGCCGTCTGCCAGTTCAGCCCGACAGCCTCCCGTGACGACAATCGTGCGCGTGTCGCGCAGTTGACGGCGGATGCCGCAGCGAGGGGAGCACGTCTCGTGGTGTTCCCGGAGTACTCCAGCTACTTCGTCGACCCGATGGATGCGACGCTGTCCGAGAACTCCGAACCGCTCGATGGGGATTTCGTGCAGGCGCTGCAGCGCACAGCATCCGCTCACGACGTCACGATCATCGCCGGACTGGTGGAATCGGCAGGGGAGCGGGTGCGCAACACGCTCGTCGCGGTGGACGCCACAGGTGTCCGTGCGACATACCGGAAGCAGCATCTCTACGACGCGTTCGGTCAGACCGAGTCGGACTGGATCGAGGCGGGGGAGCTCGGAGCTCCGGAGACGCTCGAGATGGGCGGCCTGCGCATTGCGATGATGACCTGTTACGACCTGCGTTTTCCCGAGGTCGCGCGCACGCTCGTGGATGCAGGTGCTGACGCCATCGTCGTTCCTGCGGAATGGGTGCGCGGACCGCTCAAGGAGCAGCACTGGACGACGCTGCTCGCCGCGCGGGCGATCGAGAACACGGTCTACATGGTCTCCGCTGATCATCCGACGCCGATCGGTGTCGGGCACTCGCAGATCGTCGATCCGCAGGGTGTCGTGCTCGCGGGGGTGGGCACCGGTGAAGGCATCGCCGTGGCGCAGCTCACGAAGGATGCCGTCACCCGGGTCCGCGAGATCAATCCGGTGCTGCGCCTACGCCGTTACGGCGTCGTCCCGCGCTGAGCGCTCGATATCGCCCGGCCGACTCCTCAGAACTGCGCGGCCGCCAACCGTCGCGCAGCTTCCTCGAGCACGTCGACGCGCTTGCATGCTGCGAAGCGCACGAGGCCGGAGTAGTCGCCTCGGCGCTCCGCGCTGACGAACGCGTCCAACGGGATCGCGACGACGCCAGCCCTCTCGGGTAGCGCACGGCAGAAGGCGGCCGCATCCACTCCACCGAGGTTCGACGCATCCGCAACAGTGAAATATCCGCCCTGTGGCGCGATCACCTCGAATCCGGCGTCACGCAGCCCGGCAGCGAGGATCTCGTGCTTGCGGGCGAGCGCGGCGGCGGCATCCGTGAAGAACGAATCCGGCAATCTGAGGCCCAGGGCTATCGCGGGCTGAAAAGCCGACCCGTTCACGTACGTGAGGTACTGCTTCACGGTCAGCACCGCGGTGATGAGGTCGGCGGGGCCGTGAATCCAGCCGATCTTCCACCCGGTGGCGGAGAAGGTCTTGCCACCGGACGAGATCGTCAAGGTCCGATCTGCTGCGCCGGGCAGTGTCGCGATCGGCACATGGGGAGCTGTGAACGTGAGGTGCTCGTACACCTCGTCGGTGACGATGACCGCGTCGTGCCGGTCCGCGAGACGGATGATCTCGGCCTTCACGTCCGGCGAGAACACGACGCCGGTCGGGTTGTGCGGATCGTTCACGAGGATGATCCGCGTGCGGTCGGTGACGGATGCTGCGAGCACCTCGAGATCCGGTTGGAAATCCGGCAGGCGCAGGGGAACAGTGCGCAGTCGCGCTCCGGCGAGAGCCACCGCCGCCGCGTACGAGTCGTAATACGGCTCGAACACGACGACCTCGTCATCCGGCGAGTCGATCAAAGCCAGGAGCGTCGCCGTCAAGGCTTCGGTCGCACCCGCGGTCACGATCACTTCGGTCCGAGGGTCGACCTCCAGCCCGTAGAACCGGCGCTGGTGTTCGCTGATCGCCTCGAGCAGGTCGGCGAACCCTCGCCCGGGTGGGTACTGGTTCATACCGTGCGAGATCGCCTCACGGGCGGCCTCGAGCACCTCGGCGGGGCCGTCCTCATCGGGGAAGCCCTGCCCGAGATTGATCGCCCCTGTTCTCAGAGCGGCCGCAGACATCTCTGCGAAGATGGTGGGTGCCACCGCACCGTCAGGAGAAAGCAGGCCTGCCCCTGCTGCAGTGCGCCGCCAGGCGCCGGGAATAGCACTCATGCAAACCAGGCTAAGGCCATAGCCGACACTCACCCTGACCATAACGAACGCACAGCTACACGCGGCAGTCTGAACTTGTTGAAGGAGCAGACCATGAACGAAGACAAGAACACCAACGAGTCCGCGTCGTCCGAGCAGCCTGCGCCGCAGGAGCCGGTCGGCACTGGGGCCGGCCACGACATGCCAGCATCGTTCGCGTCGCATCAGGCCCCGGCGCAGCCATCGAGCCAGGACGCATCACAGGGCGCAACGCCCCAAGGCGCCGCATTCGGCATTCCCGCACCGACACACCCCGGCCGAAGCGCCGACCAGAGCCAGCCGACCACGCCGCTCTTCGGCGAGTTCGGCGCAGGCACTGCCAGTGACGATCACACCGCGTCCGTCACGCGTATCGAGACGAAGACCAAGGAAAAGAAGCCGTTCGGCGCAGGCAAGGTCGCGGCGCTCATCGTCGCGGCATCGCTCGTCGGCGGCGCAGCGGGTCTCGGCGGCAGCTACCTCGGCAACAACCTCTGGAGTCAGCCGGCCGGTTCCACGGCGACAGGTACTGACACGATCACGGTGAACAATCCTGGCTCGGTGAACGAGACCACGGCGATCGCGACGACCGTGCTGCCCTCGGTCGTCACGATCGAGGTCGCCGGCCAGGAAGGATCGGGCAGCGGCTCTGGTGTCGTGCTCAGCAAGGACGGCTACGTGCTCACGAACACGCACGTCGTCACTCTCGGCGGCGCTGCCGCTGATCCGGCGATCAGGGTGACCGCGTCCGACGGTCACATCTACAACGCCACGATCGTCGGCACAGACCCGATCTACGATCTCGCGGTCATCAAGCTCGAGGGTGCGGCAGACCTGACCCCGATCGAGTTCGCGGACTCGTCCGACCTCAACGTCGGCTCCACCGCTGTTGCGGTCGGCGCACCGCTCGGTCTTTCGAACTCCGTCACCACAGGCATCGTGAGCGCGCTGAACCGCAGCATCCAGATCGCGTCCTCCGCGCTGCCGGACTCGGCAGACCAGGACAGCAAGGAAGACGGCGGCGAGTCCGAGCAGGAGGGCGGTCCGTTCCAGTTCGACCTTCCCGGAACTGAGACCCAGGCGGCCACGGAGTCGATCTCGATCGCCGTGATCCAGACGGATGCGGCGATCAACCCCGGCAATTCCGGCGGTGCGCTCGTCGACAGCGAGGGCAAGCTCATCGGCATCAACGTCGCCATCGCGACTGCGGGCAGCGCTGAAGAGTCGGGCTCGATCGGTGTCGGCTTCGCCATTCCGTCGAACGTCGCCAAGCGCATCTCCGAGGAGATCATCGAAGACGGCGCCGCGACGCACGGTCTGCTCGGCGCTTCGGTGAGCGATGCGGCTTCCGTCGAAGGATCAGAGGTCGCCGGTGCGTACATCGCAGATGCTCCCGTGAGCGGCGGTGCGGCTGAGACCGCTGGTCTGCGAAAGGGCGATGTCGTCACGGCGTTCAACGGTGCACCGATCGCGAGCGCCACCGACCTCACCGCACAGGTGCGGGCGGCAGCCGCCGGCAGCGATGCGAGCCTGACATATGTTCGAGACGGCAAGTCGTACGACATCGACGTGACACTGGGGGAGCTCAGCCTCTGACCTGGCTCCGACGCCGGCATGAGCCACCGGATTCTCAGTGAAGGACGCCACCCCGCGATAGGCTCGCGGGGTGGCGTCCTTCTCTTTCGGCTCCGGCAATGCGGCCAAGCTCCTTCGCATCCCGTTGTATGCCGTCGGAAGCATAGGCACCCTGTTCGTTCCTCGCTCGCACCGTTGGGTGTTCGGATGCGGTGCTGGGATCGGCGACGGCGCGCTGGCGCTCTGGCGCATCGCAACGGCCGAAGGGCACGACACCGTGTGGCTCACTTCCTCTGCGCGTGAGCGAGCGGATGCTGCGGCGCTCGGCATCCGCACGATCTCGAAGTCCTCGCTGCGCGGCTGGTGGGCGACGGCCCGGGCCGGCGCGCTCGTCGTGACCCACGGTCTCGGCGATGTGAACCGCTACGGGGTCACCGGCGGGTTCGTCGTGCAGCTGTGGCACGGCATCCCGCTCAAGCGCATCGGACTCGATTCGCCTGCGACCACGCAGGTGCCGAGTGTCCCGGGAGCGGCGATTCTTCGCCGCGCGATCGGTCTGCTGTATCGCCGAGCCGCTCAACGCATCCGCGTGCTGCCGGCGGCGTCCGACCGCTCGCGCGGGAGGCTCGAATCCGCATTCGCGCTCGGCGATGCGCGCGTGGTCGTCACCGGCGAACCCCGTGTAGACGTGCTCTCCGCAGGCAACGATGCAGAGCGGCGGGCGGTCGCATCCGCTCTGCTCACCAAGGCAACCGGCGCCTTACCAGCTGGTGCACGCAGCATCCTTTACGCCCCCACGTGGCGCGATGGCGCCGATGACGTCGCCGTGCCGTCCGCGTCGGAGTGGGTGCGCATCATCGCTCTTCTCGAGAGCCGGAACACGGTGCTGTTCGTGCGGTCGCATCCGCTCGGAGCCGGTGCGTATCAGCCGCCTCTGCCGAGCGGCCGCGTGAGGATGCTGAATTCCGACCTGATCGCCGACATCACGCCGGCACTGCCCGGGATGGACGCACTCATCACCGACTACTCATCATTGGCGTACGACGTGGGGCTTCTGGGCATGCCGGTGCTGTATCTCGCACCGGACGCAGAGGAATACGCGCGCACTCGCGGCTTCTACGGAAGATACGAGGATGTCGCAGGTGACGACGTGGCGAAGGGCTGGGCCGCTCTTGTCGTTCAGCTCGAGTCGTTGCTCACGGACGACGGCGTGTTCACCGCGCGCTCGGCCCGCTCCAGTACGCTCAGCGCACAGGTGCATGCATACCGCGACGGACACAACACCCGGCGCGTGTACCAGGCAATCCGCGCGCGAGGGATCCCCGCGCCGAAGGGAGCACGATGACGACTGCCCGGATCGATGAGCAGGCGGAGACGCTGATCATCGCAGGCACGGGTCCCAAACCGGCCTCGGCGACCCTCGAAGGTCCTCGGGCGCGTGTGACGGGGAAGATCACCGGTGGCGGCAAGACCTGGAAGGCGGTCGTTCCGCTTCGCAGTGTGCGATGGGCGGGCGAGATGCTGCCGCTGCCCTCGGGTTCATATGAACTGAACATCGACGGTGTCGATCTCGACGAGATCGAGATCGGCCCGGAGCTGCTCGCGAGCATGCGCATCGCACTGCACGGCGGACACGTCGAGATCGCTGCGCCCGTTGCGCTCATCTACGAGACGAGCGAGGGGCAGTCGACGCTCGAGGAGCGCTACGTCGCCCAGGCCGGCGGCGATGAGAACGCCGTGTTCTTCGAGAGTTTCTACGGGCAGAGCATCGGCTGCAATCCGCGCGCGATCGATCGTGAACTCGCGACGCGCGCGCCGGGCATCACCAGGTACTGGAGCGTGGTCGACCTGTCGATCGCCGTACCCGAGGGTGCGGTCGCCGTGATCGAGGGCAGTCCGGAGTGGTGGCGGGCACGTGGCGCTGCCCGACTGCTCATCGTGAACGACTGGATGCGCCGGCGTTTCGCACGAAAGAGCGGGCAGAGAGTGCTGCAGACCTGGCACGGAACCCCACTGAAGCGCCTCGCGCTGCATCGCCCTGGGTTCGATCCGCGACGGATGGCGGCGGTGGTCAAGGAATCGCGTCGCTGGGACGTTCTGCTCGCGCAGAACACCTACTCGGAACGCATTCTGAAGAAGGCCTACGCGTTCTTCGGCAAGCCGATCTGGACCGACGGCTATCCGCGCAACGACATCCTCACATCGGATGACGGGTCGACGACGCGCAAAGCGTTGGGCATCGGCGTAGAGGAGCGGGTGCTCCTCTACGCACCGACCTGGCGCGATGACCGCACCGAGATCGTCGATTTCGTCGACCCTCAGCTGCTTGCAGAGCAGACGGACGCCGTCGTGCTGGTCCGTGGGCACTCGCGCACGCTGAGACCGGGGCGCGATCAGTCGGGTGCGAGGGTGATCGATGTCACCGGGTACCCGGAAACAGCACGATTGCTGGCGGCCGCTGATGCGCTCATCACTGACTACTCCTCGGTGATGTTCGACTACAGCGTGACGGGCAAGCCGATGTACTTCATGGTGCCCGACCTGGATCACTATCGCGGAGAACTACGCGGGTTCTACTTCGATCTCGCCGAGCGGGCGCCAGGGCCGCTGGTGACGACGCAGGACGAACTCGCCGATGCACTGATGGATGACACGCTGCCGGGATTCTTCGCCGAGCGCTATGCCGCATGGCGGAAGCAGTTCAACTCTCGAGACGACGGCCGCGCTGCTGAGCGAGTGGTCTCCCGCCTGCTGGATCTGGGGTTCGTCGACGCGTAGCGCCAGGTTCCCGCGTCAGGGAGTCGGGATCTCCGCGTCGGGCACCAGGTACTGGCGTTGGAGCCACTCGCCGAACTTGCGCACCCCGAGACAGCTCTTCGCGGTGGAGCAGTGCAGGACGGAATCGTGCGAGGCGTACGCGGCGAACGCCTCGAGTTTCTTCCAGAGTTCATCGCCCCCGAGATTCACCTCGTTCTGCGCGCTCGGATACCCGATCGCGTACTGCACGACGGTGCCGTCGATGAACCCGTTGTCGACGAGCCCCGCCACGAGATTCCCCGTCGCGGAGTGATCGGGGTGGTCGCCCTTCGATCGTGGATCGAGTTTGGGAAGATGGGCGAGAACCGACTGCGGCGCATATGCCTGCACCACTTCGGCGATGGTGGCCTCCAGTGCGGGCAGGGTGATCGGCTGACCGGTATCCGTCGTCGTAATCTCCGCAAGGGCACCCGACAGGAGTTGCGGGAGCGATTGATGGCCTGTTGCGCCGAAGCCCCCGGCATCGAGGCCACCATCCGGCAGACGGACGAACAGCAGCAGGATGCCGGGATTGTCCGCCGGTGACGTCGTGGTGATCGTCACGCCGCTGCGCAGCGCCACAGTCGCATCCACCCAGTCGCCGGTGACACCGCGCATCACGTCGTATGCCGCGCGGATCCCGAGTTCTCGTTCCATCGCGTATTCCGTGCCCATGCCCGCATCGGATCCGGTGATGAACAGCGTGCGGATGCACTGCCCTGCCGCCATGGCGTTCGGGATGGTCGGGCTGCCGAAGATCAGATCGTCGTCATAGTGTGCCCATACCGAGACGATGGCCGGGGAAGCGCAGGGCGCTGTGTACTGCAATGGTGAGATGAAGGCTTCGGGTTGCACCGGGGTCTGCAGAACCGCAGCGATGAGCACGCATTGTGCGGACGCAGCGAAGAAATCGACGGCGTTGGCCGCGGCCTCCGGAAGCGCGCGCAGTGCCTCCTGCGTGACGGCAGCAGGGCATTGCTGCTCGGTGATCTCCGTTCTTCGTGCCGCGGTCAGAGAATTCACCGGGAACTGCGGGGCGGGCACGACCGCGGCGCGCGAGGGGCCGTCCTCCGGATCCTGCCCCATGCAGCCGGTGATGAGGGACCCGACGATCACAGTGACGGCGATCGCCGCGGCGCCGCGCTTCCACGCGCGTGTAGCTGGTCGAATCGAGACCATTCGGATTCCCCCGTCGCAGACCGGCCGGTCATGCACGGCCCGATTAATTCAACATGCTAGCGGCAGCATGCGTTTTTTCGAGCGCTGGCGCACGGGGAGGGATGAGAGCGCGACGACGACGCCTCGGACCATAGGATGCTCGTATGCGCAGACGGATGGCGAAACAGCAGACGGGGCAGCGCGGCGGATCGGATCCGATCGCGACGCCCGAGGAGGCCGACGCTTCAGCATCGCGTGAGGGTGAGTCCGAGTCTCGGAAGCGCTCCCGTCGTGACTTCTTCCGTTATGGCGGAACCGCGGCGGCCGGCGCGCTTCTCGGTGGCGTGGCAGGAGGGGCCATCGGATTCGCCGCAGGTGAGCGCTCCGGATTCCTCGCCGCGGAGGACGACTACGGTGCGCTCGCGCCACGCCACGCACCCGGTTTCGACCATGTGGTCGTCGTCATGGGTGAGAACCGCTCCTTCGACAACCTGCTCGGCTACCTCTACTCCAAAGAGAACCTGCCGGACGGTCAGAGCTTCGACGGGCTGGCCTTCGGCGAGTACTACAACGAGGCGGCCGGTGCGCGAGTCGACGCGCACGTGTATCAGGGAGCCACTGACAAGATCATGACCCACCCGGATCCGGATCCTGGTGAGGAGTTCCCGCACGTCAACACGCAGATCTTCAACACCGTAGAGCCGGCGGGGAACGCCAAGCTCTACGTGGAGAGCATGCAGTCACCGTTCAACACTCCGCAGCATGGCGAACAGGCCACGATGAGCGGGTTCCTCAACGACTACATCATCAACTTCGAACGTCTGAAGAAGGGCACCCCTCCGACGATCGACGAAGCGCGGCACATCATGGGCTCGTTCTCCCCTGAGATGCTGCCCACCCTGTCGATGCTGGCCCGCGAGTTCGCCGTGTTCGACAACTGGTTCTGCGCTGTACCGTCGCAGACGTTCTGCAACCGTTCGTTCTTCCACGCTTCCACGTCGCACGGGTTCGTCACGAACAAGCATGGCGGTGGGTACGACAAGTGGCTGGACGCGAAGCAGGCGCCGACGATCTTCAACAGACTCGAGGATGAGGGACTGAGCTGGAAGATCTATTTCGACGAACTGCAGATGGTCTCTTTCACGGGCATTCTGCACGCGCCAGTGCTGGAGAAGTTCTGGCGCACGGAGCACTTCGGGACGATGGATGACTTCTACGCCGACGCAGAGCACGGCGACCTTCCGGCCTATGCCTTCATCGAGCCGCGCATGGTCTACAACCACAACGATTTCCATCCTCCGTTCGGACACCTCCACGCGAGCGACGTGGACGGGTCGGAGATCATCAACAGTGCATACTCCGACGTGCGTGCCGGTGATGAACTCATCCACGACATCTACACGGCTGTTCGCACGAGCAAGACACCCGACGGGTCGAATGCCGTCAACACCCTGCTTCTGATCACGTTCGACGAGCACGGCGGCTGCTACGACCACGTGCCGCCGCCCGCGGCCACACCACCAGACGAATCCGGCGCCGGCGAGATGGGATTCGGATTCGATCGGCTCGGATGCCGCGTGCCCGCAATAGCCGTGTCGGCATACACGCGCAGCGGTACGGTGATCAACGACGAGATGCATCACGGATCTGTCATCGCGACGTTGAACCGTCTGCACGGGCTCAAGCCGCTCACGAAGCGGGACGCCGGCGCGAACGACCTGTTCAACATCCTCAATCTGGATCAGCCGCGCCACCCGGCCGATTGGCCGGAGACGAACCCGTCCTTCACGCCGACGAATCCGGAGGAGACACCTCTGCACCCGGCGCATGCGCACAAGAACAAGCCGCTCACGCCGCCCGCTCGCGGGCTGCTGGGGCTGCTGCTGGCGCGTCATGGACTGCCCGAGAGCGACGAGCCGCAGACCTTCGGAGAGGCGTACGACCTGCTGCATTCGAAAGGCAAGGGCTTGTTCGGCCCGCCCGAGGATGCGTGAGGAATGAAGGATATGAGACACTCCGGTTCTACCCGCAGGAGCGCCAACGTGGAATCCAGAAAGCGGATGTACCGACGCCGACGCCTCTTCGTCGCGCTCCTGGCCGTGGTCGTGCTGGTGCTCGGCGTCGGCGCTGTCGCGTTGATCTCGTCGCTGAACACCGCAGCCGTCTCAGCGGATTCGCCGGACACGACAGCACAGACGAACGCACCGACGCCGGAGCCGACGCCACTGACCCCCGAAGAGCAGCTTCTCGCCGACGCCGATGATCCGCTTGCCTGCGCGGTGAGTTTCGAAGGGGAAGGCGTCGCTCAAGAGCCGATGCTTCAGACGCAGAACGCACTGTACGCCGCACTGCCGATTCCGGCGCAGGAAGGACTGGTGTTCGCCGGTTGGTACACCTCGCCCGAGGGGGCGAGCGCGCATCAGATCGAGGCGCGCGTGAACGGGGCAGACCTGGTGGCGTGCACGGATCAGCGCATGGTCCTGCACGGGGCGTGGATGAGTCCCGAGGACAACGTCGCCGTCGACGCGCAGATCCCGATCCTCATGTACCACCAGTTCACCTCGCGGCCCGAGGGCGAGGACGGCTGGCTTCGCGGTAACTACGCGTACATCGGAGATTTCGATGCGCATATGAATCACATCGCCACCACTGGCTTCTACCTGCCGACGTGGGACGAGCTGAGTGCCTTCATCGACGGCAGGCTCTATCTGCCCAACCACTCCGTGATCATCACAGACGATGACGCCGATCAGACCTGGTTCGACCTCGCAGCCCCTGTGGTGGACAAGTATCAGGTGCTCGCGACGTCGTTCATGATCACCGCCGACCGTCAGGACCCGGCGCCTTCGCCCTTCGTGCTTCGTCGTTCGCACACGAACGCCATGCACCAGGCCGGTGCGAACGGGCAGGGACAGATGGTCAACCTTTCGGCGGAGGAGATCGCCGCCGATCTGAATGCCTCGGCGGACATCCTCGGCGTTCGCGAGGTCGTCGCCTACCCGTTCGGCCATTACAACGACACGACCAAACAGGGAGTGGCGATGGCCGGATACGAGATGGGGAGGACGATCGAGCCGGGGTACGTTCACATCGGCACCGACAAGCTCGCCCTGCCCGTGGTGCGGATCAACTACGGCATGGGACTGGACGCGCTGATCAACGAGATCGGCTGAACGCGCTGTTCGCTCAACCTGCCTGCGCGGTGAACGAGGAGGCGACGACGATGATGGGGATGAGCCCGAGGACTATCGCGATGATGCCGAGGAGCCTCGGCCGTGCGATGACGACTGCGACGATGCCGAGCAGCACGGCGATGGCGCCGACGACGACGGAAGCGTAGAACGACAGGACCGCGAGGACGACGGCGTTCGTGAGTCCCTGTCCGTCCGAGCCGCCGCCGCTCAGCCAGAAGCCGGCGATCATCAGAGCGGCCACGGCTCCGATCACGATGGACGCGATCGCGAGACCACGACGGGACGGGCGCGGAGCTGAGTCAGTCGTCATGCGTGGAGCATACCCGGGTGCGGTGACTCCCTGTGCCTCGACGGCCTGACTTGCGAAGGCTATGGCAGTGGCGTGTTCTGCGTGCCGAGGCGCGAGGCGTCGACCGTGCCGCGGGCGCCGCGCATCACGCCCACGAGGAACCCGGCTCCCCATGCCAGATGCATGGTCGGCAGCACGGCGAGAGTCCAGATGCGCTCGCGCGCGGTCCGGTCACCGCCCGGGCGCAGTGCCATCGTGATCACGAGCAGAACGTAGGCGACGAGCGGCAGATACACGACGGATGCCACCACCGAGGCGACGCCGGCGAGTACGCCGGTCAATTGCAGGATCGCCACGATCAGCGCGAGTGCGACGTTCAGCACCAGCGCCGGCGGCGCGAAGAACCGTAGACCGTTGCTGCGACCGAATCTCCGCACGAGTTCGCCGCGCCAGGCTCCCGTCGCGCGGAACTGACGCGCCAGGCGCCACCAGCTCTCGCGCGGCCAGTAGGTGACGGACAACTGAGGATCGAGCCACACCTTGTGCCCGGCCTGCCTGATGCGCAGGTTCAGCTCCCAATCCTCACCGCGACGGATCGACTCATCGAAGAGTCCGACCTCATCGAGTACAGCGCGACGCATCACACCCAGATATGCGGATTCGGCCTCGCCCTCGTGAGCAGTGCCGTGGTAGGCGCCGCCGCCGAGACCGATGGGGGAGTTGTACGCGCGGGCGACCGACTTCTGGAAGGGCGTGCGCCCGTCGGCGCGCATCACGCCGCCGACATTGGCGGCACCGGTGCGCCGCAGCGTCGCGAGCGCCCTTCGGGCATACCCGGGGGAGAGCTCGGAGTGCGCGTCGACCCTCACGATCGTCGCGTAACGGCTGGCGCGGATGGCGGCATTGAGGCCTACGGGGATATGCGCATCGGGGTTGTCGACCACACGGATCCGGTCGTCGTTCGCAGCGAGGCTCTGAGCCAGTTCCGTCGTCCCGTCGGTCGAAGGACCGAGGGCGAGGATGAGCTCGGCGGGGCCGTCCAACGGCTGCTCCAGCACCGATGCGACGGCGTGTTCGAGGTACGCGCGTTCGTTCAGCACAGGCATGACGAACGAGATTCCGTCTGAAGCCGTTGCCGAATCGTTCTCTACCACCCCCCGATCATGTCACGGAGGGGCGGTGGCCCCTGCGTACTCTTGACATGTGGGTGCTGTAAAAGATGTCAAGAAGGCGTACCGCCTGCTGCGCAAGGCGATGCGCTCGCGCTCGGCGGTGCAGCGCGTCAGACGCACCCTCGAGACGATTCCTCCGCATCCGGAGGGGCACTACAAGATCGCCGTGTACTTCGCCGACGGTGCGGTGAACATGTACCAGATGCGCCAGTGGTATCGCCCGCTCGCCGAGCTCGACAAGCTCTGGCCGGTCGTCGTGCTCGCGCGCAACGCGGTCGGTGCGGAGAAGCTCATCGCCGAGGATGCGCCTCCTGTCGCCTTCGTGCCGACCGTGCGCGACCTCGAGCAGTTCATCCGCGATCAGGACATCCGCATCGTCCTGTATGTCAACCAGAACACGCGCAACTTCCAGATGTTCCGCTACGGTCGCCGCTGGCATGTGTTCATCAACCACGGCGAGTCCGACAAGATGTACATGACGACCAACCAGTACAAGGCGTACGACTATGCCCTGGTGGCCGGTCAGGCCGCGCGCGATCGGCTCTCTCGCACGCTGTGGGACTTCGATGTCGACGCGCGCACGATCGAGATCGGCCGCCCTCAGGCGGATCATTTCTCCGGCGCATTGCCGTACACGCCGGATGAACGCACTGTCGTGCTGTACGCGCCGACGTGGGAGGGCGATCGCCCCAGCGCGCATTACGGTTCGATCGCCACTCATGGCGAAACCCTCGTGAACGCGCTGCTGGCCACCGCAACCCACCGCGTGGTCTATCGCCCGCACCCGCGCAGCGGCGTGGTGGATGACGAGTACGGCGCCGCACATCGACGCATCATCGCGGCGATCGCGGCCGCGAACAGCGCGGATCCCGGTGCACACCACATCTACGATGACGGTCCGGAGCTCGGGCTGGCAGCTCGCTGCCGCTGATGTCGCGATCGTCGACATCTCGGCGATGGTCTACGACCGTCTCGCAGCGGGCAAGCCGCTCCTGATCACCCGCCCGGTCGACGAGCGCGCGTCGGTCGACACCGGTGGATATCTCTCCGACTGCGAGTGGCTCACAGCGGACGCCGCGGCCGACGTCGCACGGGAGGTCGAACGGGTCCGTGATGATGCGGACGCCATCAAGAAGCTTCATATGTGGGTGCAGCGCTACTTCGGGGATACGACGCCGGGCGTCGCCACCGCCAAGTTCCACGCAGCGATAGCGCAGCTCATGGGCGCGTGGGACGAGTGGCGCATCCGGGAGATGGGCACGATCAAAGCAGATGAAGACGACGACGACGAAGAGGACAAGGACGACGAACTCCACGGCTGAAGGCCGGCGCGCCGCTCCGTAGACTGTCCGGCATGCACTTCCCACAGGCCGAGTCCATCGCATCTCGTTTCGAGGCGATCGACGAGTCGGCGTCGACGAACGCGGCGATGCGTGCCCTCTCCGCGGATGCCGAGGCGTGGCCGCACCTGTCGGTGCTGCTCACGGACAATCAGACCGCCGGTCGCGGGCGGCTGGATCGCTCCTGGACGACGCCGGCCGGTTCTGCGCTGGCGATCTCCGTGCTGCTGCGTGAGCTGCCCTCCTCGCCGGTGGCGATGGGTTGGATCCCGCTCATCGCCGGCGTGGCGATGGCCCAGGCCGTCGCCGAGCAGCTCCCGGGCCGCGAGGTCGGTGTGAAATGGCCGAACGACGTGCTCGTCGACGGGCTCAAGATCTGCGGCATCCTCGCCGAATCGACCGGCACCGCCATCATCGTGGGGGCCGGCGTCAACACCGCGATGGTGGAGCACCAGCTCCCCGTTCCCACGGCCACATCGTTCGCGGTGCTCGGTGAGACCGCCGATCCAGACCTGCTCGTCGCTTCCTATGTCCGACGACTGGACGGTCTCACCTCGTCGCTCTCGACGTGGGGGGATGCTGTGCGCAGCGGCGTCCACGCCGCGGTATCGGCGCGGTGCGCCAGTCTCGGTCGCGACGTCGAGGTCTCGCTGCCGGACGGTACGATCCTGCAGGGCACTGCGGTGCGACTCGAACCCGACGGGCGGCTCTGCGTCCAGAGCAGCGGAACGGAGCACCTGATCTCGGCAGGCGACGTGGTGCACGCCCGGCTCAGGTGAGCGGCCCAGCGGTCTGAGGCGTGCGCATGAGGACACGCCGCCCCTTGGCGGACGATGTCCTCGGCGCCAGGCACAATGGAGGGGTGACCCAGCCCGTGACACTCGGAGGCCGGCCGGTGATGCCGCCGCCAGGCGCACCAGCCGAAGAGCTGCTGATCGCGCGTTTCCGCGGGCACGCCCGTGGGTTGTTCTGGTCGGCGCTGCTGCTCATCGCGGTGTCGGGCGCCACCGCCTTCTTCTATGGAAATCTGCCGGCCGGCTTCGAGAATTGGATGCTCCTCGCCGCCGCGGCGGCATTGGTGCTGTTCGGCGTCTTAATCCCTTTCGTGATCTGGGCATCCCGGAGCTACGCCGTCACGACGCGACGTGTGGTGGTGCGTGAGGGTCTCGGTGCGCGCAAGAGCCGCGAGATGTCACATGTGCGCGGCTACACGATCGGCGTGCGCCGAGGCATCGTGCAGCGCATGTGGGGAGCGGGAACCATCACTCTCTCCAACGGCGTCGACACGCCCCTGCGGCTCGTGAATGTGCCCAACGTCACACTCGTTCATGAGGCTCTGGCCGATCAGATCGAAGTGAACCAGATCCTCGCTCATCGCGACGCGCAGTCGATGTCGGATCCCGACTCCGAGCGCTGAGTTCCGCAGGCGTCGAAACGTCCCGCGCCATGCGCGAGAATGGACGGAACGAACGGAGATCTCAATGGCGTTGCGTGTGGGCGTGATCGGCGGCGGACAGCTTGCCCGGATGATGATCGCCCCGGCGGTCGAGCTGGGCCTCGACCTTCGGGTGCTCGCAGAGGAAGAGGGCATGTCGGCGCAGCTGGCGGCCACGGCGGTGGGGGATTACCGCGATCTCGATACGGTGCGCGCATTCGCGAAAGACGTCGACGTCGTGACGTTCGATCATGAGCATGTGCCGCAGGAGGTTCTCCGTGCACTCGTGGCTGAGGGCGTCGCCGTGCATCCTGGCCCCGACGCGCTGCAGTTCGCGCAGGACAAGCTCGTGATGCGTGCCCGTCTGACCGAACTCGGTGTGCCGCAACCGGACTGGGCCGCCGTGCGGAGCGTCGACGAGCTGCAGGTGTTCCTCGACGATCACGGCGGCAGAGCCGTCGTGAAGACTCCGCGTGGGGGGTATGACGGCAAGGGCGTGCGGGTCGTGCGCGCAGCTGAGGAGGCAGCCGACTGGTTCGATGCTCTCCCGGCGGGCTCGACGTCCGACGCCGGTGAGGCGCTGCTCGTCGAGGAACTCGTGTCGTTCGTGCGCGAACTCGCCCAGCAGGTCGCGCGTCGACCGAACGGACAGATGGTGTCCTACCCGGTCGTCGAGACCGTGCAGCGAGACGGCGTCTGCGCCGAGGTCTTCGCTCCGGCGCCCGGCGCGAATGAGCGCCTGGTGCGCGTCGCGGAAGACATCGGAAGACAGATCGCGGACGGACTCGGTGTGACCGGGATGCTGGCGGTCGAGCTGTTCGAGACCGACGATGAGCGCATCCTCGTCAACGAGCTCGCGATGCGTCCGCACAACAGCGGCCACTGGGGCCAGGACGGCGCCGTCACCGGGCAGTTCGAGCAGCACCTGCGCGCGGTGGCCGATCTCCCGCTGGGCGACACCGCACCGCGGGCTGCATGGGCGGTGATGGTGAACATTCTCGGAGGCCCTGCCGAAGGCACGTTCGAGGACCGCTTCGATGCGGCGATGACCGAGCATCCGGCCGCGAAGATCCACACCTACGGCAAGGCTGCGCGACCAGGGCGCAAGGTCGGTCATGTGAACGTCGCCGGAGACGACCTCGACGACGTGGTCTACACCGCGCGTGCCGCAGCGGCGCACTTCGCCTGAGACAGCACGCTGTGGCGGCGCCTCGGCAGGCGCGGAGATCAGCAGGGGGAGTCACTTCCTGAGCGTTTCAAAGGGCGCGCCGTTCAGCAGAACTCCTGGTAGCGGAACGTACCCTGGGGAGGTGACTGAGCCACTGCACTCTTCTGCCGCGCCCGTCGTCGGCGTCGTGATGGGATCCGACTCCGACTGGCGCGTGATGAGCGACGCCTCTCAGGCCCTCACCGAGTTCGGCATCCCGCACGAGGTCGAGGTCGTCTCGGCGCACCGCACGCCGGACAAGCTCATGCAGTACGCGCGTGACGCGCGCAGCAGAGGCATCCGCGTCATCATCGCCGGAGCCGGCGGAGCAGCGCATCTGCCCGGCATGCTCGCGTCGATGACACCGCTTCCCGTCGTCGGCGTGCCGGTGCCGCTCGCATTTCTCGATGGGATGGACTCGCTGCTCTCGATCGTGCAGATGCCTGCCGGCATCCCGGTCGCCACCGTTTCGATCGGCGGGGCTCGCAACGCCGGCATCCTCGCGGCGCGCATTCTCGGCGCATCGGATGGCATGATCGCCGATCGAATCGAGGAGTATGCCAGGACGCTTGAATCCCAAGTCGCGGAGAAGAACGAACGGTTGAAGGACTCCCTGTGACGATCGCCGCTCCGAGTGCGGCGAGATTGAGCGGGCGCCGGCTGATCGAGACCCGTCCGCTGCGCAATCCCGATGCCGCCGACCCGGCGTTCATGGGCCGTCGCGGTTGGTGGCTCGTCGTGATGAACGTGCTGGTGCCCGGTTCCGCGCAGATTCTCGCCGGCGGCAACCGTCGGCTCGGTCGTATCGGCCTGGTCGCGACGCTGCTGAGCTGGTTCCTCGTGGTGCTCGCGTTCGTCTCGGCGCTGTTCTGGCGCTCGGTGCTGGTCTCCGTGGCGACGAACTGGTTCGTGCTGACCGTGCTGCAGGTGCTGTTCGTCGCCTACGCGCTGCTGTGGATCGTGCTGACCTTCGATACCCTTCGCATGGTGCGTCTCGTCAAGGTGCCGCAGGCGTCGCGGCTCGCCATTCCGGTAGTGGCGCTGATCATCGTGGGGCTGCTCGGCGGGGGTGCCGGTTACGCGGCGAGCGTCGCGGGTGCGAGCCGCGGTGCGATCAACGACATCTTCGGGCAGAGCGGTCCGAGCGTCGAACCCGTCGACGGCTACTACAACATTCTGCTGCTGGGCGCCGACAGCGGTGACGGGCGCGACTCGATGCGCTTCGACAGCATCTCGGTGGTGTCGGTCAACGCGACGACGGGGGCGACCACGATCTTCGGCATCCCGCGTGAGCTGCCGAACGCGCCCTTCAGCGAGGGCAGCCCGATGCAGGCGCTCTACCCGGACGGCTTCGAAGGGCACTCGTCATCGTCGTGCGGGTGGAACGGGTGGATGAACCACATCCGCTACGCAGCCGAGGTCTGTCGTGACGACGAGGGCGCCGAGCTTTATCCGGATGCGGCCGCGCACGGCTCCGCGCCCGGCATCGAGGCGACCAAGGACGCTGCGGAAGGGATCCT
The DNA here is from genome assembly GCF_030815955.1 of Microbacterium murale. Lineage (NCBI taxonomy): Bacteria > Bacillati > Actinomycetota > Actinomycetes > Micrococcales > Microbacteriaceae > Microbacterium > Microbacterium murale. Next base: position 3,307,594 of record NZ_JAUSXK010000001.1, read on the forward strand.
CGGCATCGAGATCCCGTATTACATCTTCATAGACATGAACGGCTTCGCCGCCATGATCGACGCCCTCGGCGGAGTGGACATCAACGTCACCGAGCGGCTCCCCAAGGGCGGCCCGCCGGAGGGCTGGACCGGTACAGACGTCAACGAGTGGGCTATCGGCTGGATCGAGCCGGGGCAGCAGCACATGAACGGCGACACTGCGCAGTGGTACGCCCGCTCGCGGTACACGACGAGCGACTGGGATCGCATGCAGCGCCAGCGTGAGCTGCAGATCGCGATCCTCGACCAGTTCACGCCCGACAACGTGCTGACGCGGTTCAATGACATCGCCTCGGCGGGCACAGTGCTGGTCGACACCGATCTGCCCAGGGACAAGCTGTCGGAGTTCCTGGATCTGATGCTCAAGGCGAAGGAACTGCCGGTCACGCCGATCGAGCTGGTGCCGGCGAACGGTGTCGACGAGTTCGAGCCCGATTACGCCTTCGTTCGAGATCTGGCGCAGCAGACGCTGCACCCGCCGACGGAGACCCCGACGCCGACGCCGTGACCTGCTCCACCGGCGCGATCAGCCAGTGGTCACTCTGAGCAGTCGAGCTCCGCACCGGTCGTCTTCGCATCGAGCATGGGTGTGTGCTGCACGCTGGTGAGGCGATCTCCTGCACCCGTACCGGTGAAGGAGACGGTGATCGTCGTTGACTCGCCCGCTGCCAGCAGCACGTCCTGCTGGACGACGCTGCGTGCGCCGAGTTCCGTGGTCTGCGTGCTCTCCACTTCCTCGCCGTCGCGGGCAATCGAGCGCAGCGTGGCGTCTTCTGGGCCGTAGACGGCGATGAGCGTGCGTACTGCGCCCGGCTCCGTCTCCTGCTGGCCGTCGCCCGTTACCGATGCGGGCAGCGACTCCGCAGCACCCTGCGGAGCGTTGTTCGTCCAGGTGACCCGAACCTGAGTCGTCGGCGCTCCTGCGCACACGCCCACGGCGGTGCTGATCGAGCTCGCGGTGTAGAAGTTCATCCTGCCGCCGGTCGCGTCGTTGAAGAGCACGCCGACGTATGGGCCGCCTTCGCCATCGACAGGAATTACGCCGCCAAGGGCGGAAGAGGCGAGCAACGCCTCTTCTTCGGGATGGGCGCTCCAGATGCGGATGCGATCTTCTGCGGCGGAGGCTGCGAGCGCCCCGATGAGCTTCTGCGGCTCGGAGTCATGGAGCGCGGCCCTGAACACCGCGTCGGCGGCCAGGGCGAAGAGGTCGTCCTGTTGGTTCGGGTCTGGAGTGCTCGCGTAGATCTCGGAGTGGAGAATCGACAGGATGCTGTCGGCATCCGCAGTGAATGGTCCGAACGACACATCACCGGTCGCCTCGGTCAGATGCTGCACGACGACGGCGTCGACCGCGATGACGCCGTCGACGCTCTGCCCGAGCACCTGCTCCGCACGCAGGGCCAGTGTCGGGCCTGCTTCGGAGAAGTCGGGGATGCTCGTGACGTCGTGCAGGAACCGTCCGGGGGCGTCTGCGAACAGCGCGATCGTGGAGTCGCTCAGCGGCAGCGGTTCGGCCGCAGCGGGGAAGTCGCGGATCGACGGCTGCTGGACGATGCTGATCGTTCCACCTTCCGCATTCAGGAGGAACAGGGAATCGATGACGCCACCGCTCGAGCGCAGCTGGGCGTTGTTCTGCACCGCGACGAGATAGGTGCGAGGCCCATCGGCGCCGAGCATGGGAGGCAGCAGCACCGCGGCGCCGTGAAGCGCACCGATGACAGTGGCGGCGTCTGTCACGACGTCGCGCATATCGCGAACAGCATCCGCCACAGGGGGGAGTGCGGACTCGGCATCGATCTGCTGCGCCTGCATCGCGGCGGTGCTGAGCGTTGTCGTGGTGGTGGCGAGCGTCGCTGCCACCCCGCCGAGAGGCGCGAGCTTGATCGTCGATCCATTGATCCCCAAGGTCGCGAGGTCGAAGACTTCGGCGGTTTCGAGCACGCCGGTCACGGCGTCCTTGGCGACGCTGTCGGCGACCTCGGCGACCTCGCGCATAGCGGTGAAGTTGGCACCCAGCCACGGAACGGCTTCGAAACCGCGCCAGACGGGATCGGAGGTGAGGTCGCGCGCGGCGGCGGCGTGCTGGGCGACGCGAGGCGCGACGAGCTCGGCGCGCGCGAGATCGCCCTTCGCGATGGATGTGCGCATCTGCGAGGCCGAGCTTGCGACGCTCTGCAATTCGCTGACGACGCTGGCACCGCGAATGACCACCCAGCCGATGGCGAGCACGAGCAATGTCACGACGGCGCCGATGATCCATCGGATCCATCGGCGCTGTACGGGAAGCCGGCCGTCGCTCACCCCTGCATTCAAGCATGTACCGGCGTCCCTCGCGGGTTTTCCTGGGAGCCACGGATACTCTGTGGTTATGGGTGCCCAGTTACGTGTCGTTCTCGACCAGATCACTCAGGTCATCGACCCGGATCAGGCCGCAGCGTCGCTGGATCTGGCCAGAGGCCTGATCGCCACGACGCCGTCGGGATGCACGGTTGAAGCCATCGTGCCGGCGGGGGGAGTGGCCGACCTGGTCGGACTCTCAGGAACGCGCGTGCTTCCGCTGGCGCGTCGTGAGCTCGCAGGCTCATGGCAGTTGGGGATCGTTCCGGGCGTGGGCCGCGGTCTCATCCACGCACCGACGTTGATGGCCCCTCTCGTCAAGCACGATCGCGTGCACGATGACGACCAGGTCGCAGTCACCGTATGGGATCTGCACGCGTGGGAGGCGCCGGAACTGCTGTCGAAAGGCGCCGTCGCCTGGCAGCGCGGGATGCTGCGCCGCGCAGCCAGACATGCAGATGTCGTGGTCGTTCCCTCGCATTCGATGGCGGAGAAGATCGGCTCGTTCGCGAAACTCGGAGATCGGGTGCGGGTGATCGCGGGGGCGTCGCCCGAAGGTTTCGTGGTCCCGGCCGATGCCTCCGAGCGTCGCGCCGCGCTCTCCCTGCCGGATCGCTACATCGTGCTCACCGGCTCGGCGGAGAGCCTCGAGCTGGGTTTCCGGGCTGCAGCTGCCGCCGACGTCGACGCGGTGGTCGTCGATGCTGCAGATGGCACTGAGCCACGGCTTGCGGAGATCGCCTCCGCTGTCGGACTGCCCGAACGCAGGGCGCACATTCGAGGCAAGCTCGCCCCCGACGATCGTGCTGCTCTGTCGGCCGGAGCAGAGGCGCTCGTCGCGACCAGTGCACTGTCTGCCTGGCCGTGGCGGGCGATGGAGGCGATGTCGTTGAGCGTGCCCGTCGTCTCGATCGACAGCGGCGTCCACAGGGACGTCATCGCCGAGGGCGGTGCGCTGGTCTCGCCGGCAGAGCTTTCTGATGCGCTGGCGGATGCCGTCGGTGCCGGTTCCGCACGTCTGCGGGTTCTCGCGGGGGACAGGGCTCGGGCGTTCTCATGGGCGAGTTCGGCCGAGCGGGTCTGGGCGCTGCACGCGGATCTCTGAGACCGCTTGGTACGCAAGCTGTGTCACAGCAGGGATCTGGACCTAACCTCCGCCACACTGGTCACATGTCTCGACGTGCCCCCCGCTCTCGAAACGTGCTCCGGATCGCCCGATTCCTCACCGTCCTCGTTGCCGTCACTGCTGTTGTGCTCGGTACCGTCGCGCCGGTGACTCTGGCCACAGCATCCGCTTCGCTGAGCACGTCCGCAAATCTGGCGCGCACTTCGGGCGATGCCGCGCAGACGGGGATCGCGAAGGCTTCCTTGGCCGGATTCAATCCCGGCAGCCTGATCAGCGATGCAGTGTTCACGAACAAGAGCACGATGACCGAGGCGCAGATCCAGTCGTTCTTCAACGGCAAGGTCTCGCAGTGCCAGTCGGGCTACACCTGCCTGAAGGACTTCAGAATCAGCTCGGTGAATCGGCCTGCTGACGCCTACTGCAGCGGCTACACGGGCGCAGCGAACGAGACGGCCGCCCGCATCATCTACCGAGTCGCGCAGGCGTGCAACATCAATCCTCAGGTTCTGATCGTGATGCTCCAGAAGGAGCAGGGACTCATCACGCACACATGGCCGAGTTCGTGGCGCTACGACATGGCCCTCGGTCAAGGGTGCCCTGACACCGCACCGTGCGATCCGAACTTCGTGGGATTCTTCCACCAGATCTTCGGTGCCGCTCGACAGATGCAGATCTACATGGAGGGCAAGTGGTTCCAGTGGTATGCCCCCGGCAACACCTGGAACCTGCGCTATCACCCGAATGAGTCGTGCGGGTCATCTCCGGTGTACATCGCGAACAAGGCGACCTCGGCGATGTATTACTACACGCCCTATCAGCCCAACGCGGCGGCGCTGGCGGCCGGCTACGGCGAGGCGAACAACTCCTGCTCCAGTTACGGAAACCGCAACTTCTACAACTACTTCACCGACTGGTTCGGGTCGACCCAGACGACTCCGCCACCACCGGCTCCGCGCCCGGTGCTCACCTCATCCGACACCTCGGCCTACGTCGTGGGGGCAGATGCTTCAGGAACGGTCTGGGGATATCCCTTCGGCCAGTCGCTCTGGGGTGACCGTGTGCAGCTCGCGAAGGGGCTGGGGGCACTCACCGCGTTCTTCGGCGTAGGAGACCTCGATGGGGACGGGCACCGAGATTTCATAGCCATGGGCGCTGATCGACGTGTTTCACTGCTCCGCGGGGACGGTTCGAAGACGTTGTCCGCCGCGACCCCGGCACCAGGGGACTGGGCCAACGTGACGGCGGTGGTCCCCGCGGGAGATTTTGACGGCGACGGACTCGCAGACGTGTTCACGACCGACGCGGGCGGAAACCTCTATCTTCGATCTGCTGACAATCGCGGTGGATTCCGACCGGCTGTTCGGGTCGGTGTCGGGTGGTCGGGTATGAATCACCTCATCGGCGGCATCGATATGGACGGCGATGGCAAGAGTGATCTCGTTGCCCGAGACACGGCCGGAAATCTGTATCTCTATCCCGGTAGCGGCACCGGCGGCTGGGGAGCCCGCGTGCAGATCGGCAATGGCTGGTCGCCCATGAAGAGCATCTTCAGCCCGGGCGATTTCACCGGCGACGGCAATGCGGACCTCCTCGCGCACGGCGCCGACGGGAACCTGATGTTGTTCGCGGGCCGTGGCGGCGGGTTCCTCACAGCGAAGGGTTCCGTCGGAAACGGGTGGACGGCACTGGCCGTCAAGGGGCCGTCCGGGGCCGAGGTATCGAAGCCGCGACCGCTGGCCGCCGGATTCGGAAACATCGATGGGGTCGCCGGCAATGATGTCGTTGCTCTCACGGGCTCAGGCAATGTGCGCATCTACGGGGGCAATGGCAAGGGAGGCTGGTCGAAGGTGACCGATTTCGCTTCCGGTTGGGCAGCGACCGACGACGTGATCTCGATGGGTGACTTCACGGGCGACGGTCATCGGGACATCGGGCGACTCGACTCGGCAGGGAAGTTCCAGCTCTACGCCGGGAGGAGCGGAGGCGCGTTCGCGGGGCCTGTGCAGATCGGAAACGGCTGGGGAGGATTCGCACGGGTCATCGGCGGAATCGATTTCGACGGAGACCGCCTTACGGACGTCCTCGCGGTCACCGCGGATGGACGGATGATCCTGTATCGCGGCAACGGCAGCGGAGGCTGGTCCGGCGGTTCCGGCGCTCAAGTGGGGAACGGTTGGGGAATCGTCGACACGATCATCAACGCAGGCGACTTCGACGGCGACGGGTACGTCGATCTCATGGCTCGTCTGCCGGACGGTACGCTCCGTCTCTATCCCACGAACGGCAGAGGAGTCTTCCTGACGCCCCAGCAGATCGGGAACGGCTGGGGCGTCATGAAGTCGATCTTCAGCCCAGGCGACTTCAACGGGGACGGAACCAACGACCTGATCGGCGTGGCCAAGGATGGCGCCATGTTCCTTTATCCGGGCAACGGTCAGTCGCGCTTCGGAGACCGCACGCAGATCGGGAACGGATGGCAGTCGATGGCGTACGTGGGTTGATCTCGAACACGCGCGGGGCCGGGGCGTTCTGGAGGTATCCAGTGACGTCATGGAATAATGATGTTCGCAACGGCGAGTGTCGTCGCTGTTAAGTGAGTGGACCTGTGACTGATACCCGAGATCCTTTCGCTGCCGTCCCACGTTCCAGGTTCAACACCCCGGGCACAAGCCGAGGGCTGATCGACGTGGTGCGTTGGCGCTATCTGCTGAACCTTCTGGTTCGCACCGGGGTGACGACACGCTATCGGAACTCAGTGCTCGGCTGGACGTGGTCCTATGTTCGACCGGCCGCGCAGTTCCTCGTGTTCTGGGTCGTGCTCGGACTGTTCATGAAGCTGGACCGCGGCATCCCCAACTACGCCGTGTATCTGTTCTCCGGAATCGTCATCATCAATCTGTTCTCCGAGGCTTACAAGAACGCGACGACGTCGATCGTCGGCAATGCGGCGCTCGTGCGAAAGGTATTCCTCCCTCGCCAGCTGTTCGCCGTCTCCGCGGTGATCGTCGCCTTCGTGCATTTCCTCCCTCAGGTCGGGCTCCTCCTGCTCGTCTGCCTGATCATGGGATGGGCTGTCAACATCTCGATCGTGTCGGTACTGGCAGTCTTCGCCGCCATGATCATCGTGATGGTCTTCGCATTGGGGCTCGGGCTGCTCTTCGGCGCGATCAATGTCCGTTTCCGCGACGCGGAGAACATCGTCGAACTCATGCTCCTCCTCGCGACGTGGGCGTCGCCGGTGCTGTACGCGTGGACGCAGGTGCAGGATGCGGTCGTGGACACCTTGGGGTGGCCGCAGTGGATCCTCGAGGTGTACATGCTGAACCCGATCACGCAAGGCGTGGAGCTCTTCCACTACGCGTTCTGGCGTCCGGTCACCGCCGAAGCGTTCGCGATCCCGCCCGGGCTCGCGTGGAACACGCTGTGGACGTTGCTCATCGCCATCGGCACCCTGCTCATCGGGCAGCTCGTGTTCCGCCGCCTCGAAGGAAGGTTCGCACAAGACCTATGAGCGATCAGACGGCGATCAAGCCCAGCATCATCATCAGCGCGGTGCGCAAGACCTTCACCCTCAATCATGCGTTCTCGCTGAAGGACACGGTCGTGTCGTGGATACGCCGGCAGAAGACGACCAGCACTTTCGAAGCGCTCAAGGGCATCGACCTGATCATCGGCGAGGGTGAGTCCGTCGCGATTCTCGGTCTCAACGGATCGGGTAAATCGACGCTCCTCAAGCTCATCTCCGGCGTCATGGAGCCAGATGCCGGAGAGGTGCTCACTCGTGGGCGTGTGGCTGGCCTGATCGAGGTGGGTGCAGGATTTCACCCCGAGCTCTCCGGTCGCGAGAACGTCTTCCTGAACGCCGCGATCCTGGGTATGAAACGCCATGAGATCGAGGCGCGCTACGACGAGATCGTCGCGTTCAGTGAGATCGAGGAGTTCATCGACCAGGAGGTGAAGCACTACTCGTCCGGCATGTTCATGCGCCTGGCGTTCTCCGTCGCTATCCACGTCGAGCTCGATGTGCTGCTCGTCGATGAGATTCTCTCCGTGGGTGACGCGCCGTTCCGCGAGAAGTGCCGCCTGAAGTTCGAAGAGCTCATCGCACAGGGCAAGACGCTGGTCGTGGTCAGCCACGACATGGAGATGGTCCGAGAGCTCTGCAGCCGTGGGATCGTGATCAACAAGGGCGAGGTCGTCTACGACGGAGATGCTGAAGGCGCCATCGCACTAGTGGACAGATAGCCCGATGCTCTGGTTCCAGACGGTCTCGGTTGCGCTGGTCGGCGCGCTGATCGCATTTCTTCCGGGGATTCTGCCGCTGATGGTGATCGGAGTCCGAGGACTCGCTCTGTTCGCGCTCGCCCCCGTGGTCGGGACGGCCCTCGCCGCCGGTTCCGCGATCCTGCTCGGCTGGATCGGCGTCCCATGGACGACTCTGCCGTTCGTCGGGGTGATCCTGGTCGTCACGCTCATCGCGTGGTTGCTCCGGCGCGCTGTCGGGCCCATGCCTCTTCAGAAGGAGACAGCGCCGCGACGCTGGTTCCTTCCGGTGGCGATTCTCGTCGGAGTACTGCTCGGCGGGTGGAGCCTCATCGCCTACATCGGCGATCCGGAGGGCATCTCGCAGACGAACGACGCGGTGTTCCACTTCAATGCGTTGCGTTTCATTCTGGAAACAGGATCCGCCTCGTCGCTGCAGGTCAGCGCGTTCACTGGTTCATCCGGCTTCTACCCGTCCGCGTGGCACGGGTTGGTGTCGATGCTCGTCGTGATCACCGGCGTAGACCTCGCCGTGGCAGTGAATGCCATCACGCTGGTGATCGGTGCGGTGATCTGGCCGCTGGGGATCGCGTGGCTGGCCCGGGCCGCCACGGGAAGCGTCTCAGTGGCTGCCTACGCGGCCGTGTTGTCTGGATCGCTTCAGGTGTTCCCGCTCATGATGTTCCAATGGGGTGTTCTGTACCCGAACGCATTGTCGATCGCGCTGCTGCCTGCGGCGATCGCGATCGTCGTTCAAGCGCCGAGTTGGCGGGCGGCAGCTCGCCCGATTCGCTCTACGATGCTCGTGGGCGTGCTCATCGCACTTTCGTTCGTCGCCCTGCTTCTTTCACAACCTTCGTCCGCTCTGGCATGGGGACTGGTCTGCTCGGTGTGGTTCACCTGCTGGGTCGTCCAACAGGATGGGATCAGATCGATCACGCTGCGTATCGGTTTGGCTGCATGCGCATGGCTGGCGCTGGGAGGTCTGTGGTGGTTCTTCGCCAGGAGCACATCGGGATCGCACTGGCCGAGTTTTCGAGACCGCTTCGGCGCGGTCCTGGACGTGATCATCAACAGCCAGATGGTGATTCCGGCAGCGGTGGGCGTGAGTGTCCTGATGCTGATCGGCCTCGTGGCTGCTTTCCGCCGACGCGACCACTGGTGGATCGCGATCGCGTGGATCGCGGTCTCGGTTCTCTACATCGCCTCTGCGGCGTTTGACTCGTCCCTCGTCCGCACTTGGCTGCTCGGTCCCTGGTACGCGGATCCTCATCGTTTGGCAGCCCTCGCGCCACTGCTCGTGATCCCCCTCGCGGCCATGGGCGCAGATGCTCTGGTCCGGCTCGGCCGTGCTGTGTCGCGTGGGGGACATCCGATTCCTGGATTGGGCAGTGTGGTCGGGCTGGCCGGAGTCGCCGTGTTCACGCTGATCGTGTTGATCATCCGGCCCACCGGCGTACCGGCGTTCGCCGGGGAGGAAGCCCATCCTGAATCCAGATACCTCCTCACAGACGACAGCTACCTCAGCGTTGATGAGCGAGAGCTGCTCGAGTCGCTCCCTCTGCATGTCGGAGAGGGGGAGCGGGTCATAGCGAACCCATCGACGGGTGCCGGATTCGGGTACGCGCTCAGCGGAGTCGACGTCTACCCGCGAAGCTGGGCCCCGCCGACATCCGCGGCATGGAGCATCGTCGCGAACGGTCTGCGCGATGCGTCCGCCAACCCTGAGGTGTGCGAGGCCCTGGAGACTCTTGGGTCTCCCACCTACGTCCTCGATTTCGGCCCGGGGGAGGCGACGCCTGGGCGGTACGTACTACCTGCCATGACTGATTTCGAAGGCCAGGACGGCTTCGAACTCATCGCCCAGGAGGACGATTCCACGCTCTGGAGGATCACCGCCTGCGTCGCGTGATCAATCGTCGCCGTCGGCCGGACGTCCCTCGGTACTCGATGCCTCGATGAGAGCGATCTTTCTGGCGAGCAGCGTGAGCTGCCGTTGAAGGTTGATGTTGCGCCGGTACTGGGTGTACACGAACGCGAGAAACACGATCACCAGGGCGTAGAGCAGCAGGTCTGTGCCTCGACCGACGCCGATGATCCGTGCCAACCAGGACAGCCACTGCGGGAAGAGCACCGACAGGACGGCGCCGATGACGAAGAGCCCCATCAGCAGGCGGCGAATCGCGAGGTGGCTGTCGGCGCCGGTCCGTCGCATCGTGAAGACAGCGAGGACGATGATCGCTGCGATGAGAAGCAGTTGGATCCACATCGGTGCTACCTCACGACCAGATCTACGAGGATATTGACGGAGTTGAGAACGCTCTGGCCCTTTGCTTTCGAGTAGTCGGTGTAGATGAGCTCCACGGGGTGCTCTTTCCACGGAAGCTTCGTCCTGCTGAGCTGGAGCACGATTTCAGTCGCGTGCGCCATACGATCCTGCTTCAACTCGATTCGTGCGGCGGCGTCGCGTCGGATGACTCGCAGTCCGTTGTGCGCATCTGTGAGCTTCAGGCTCGTCGTCATGTTCGTCACCCACACCGCGGTCTTGAGGATGACCTTCTTGGCGAGTCCTGGATTCGTCCGGTCATCGAGGAATCGTGATCCGAAAACGATGGCCAGTTGCTCCGAACGTGCGAGCGCGAGCATTTCCAGCGCATCCTCGATGCGGTGCTGCCCATCTGCATCGAAGGTGACGATGAAGTCACAGCTCCGGTGAGCCAACGCATAGGAGATGCCGGTCTGAAGCGCCGCGCCTTGACCGAGATTCACCGGGTGCTGGACGAGTAGAGCGCCCGCTTCGCGGGCTGCCGCGGCCGAGCCGTCGGTTGATCCGTCATCCACGCAGACGACGTTCTGGAAGTGGGGGAGCAGGCTGCGGACGACGTCCCCGATGACCGAGGCTTCGTTGTAGAGCGGAATGACGACCCAGGCACGCTGATCCGGGGATGTTGGCGCAGGGACGATGGATGGCATGCTTCCATTGTGTCAGGTGTCCTTCCGGGCGCCGTGACGAGCATTGACAGGATGGGCAGCGATGAGCAGGGATCGTGCAGCGATCATCGCCACACGGGTTTACCCTCCAGAAGTCGCAGCAGCGAGCTTCCGTATGCAGTTGATTGCGGAAGCACTCGCTACAGACGCGGCGGTCACCGTGCTCACCTCGCGCACGCCTGCCGGCGGCGATGCCGGCGAGAAACAGGACCAGACGAAGATCGTCGTCCGGCGTGCTCCGGTTCTGCGAGACAGGTCCGGAGCGATCCGCGGCTATGTGCAATACCTGTCCTTCGACATTCCGCTGTTCTTCCGCCTTCTTGTCACTCGAGGTGACGTGATCGTCGCGGAGGCCCCTCCGACCACAGGGCTCGTCGCGCTGCTCGCAGCATTCGTCAGACGACGGCGACTGGTCTATTACCCTGGCGACATCTGGACGGATGCCGTGAAGTCGATGGGCGCGCCCACCGCAGTCGTGGCGATCATCAAATGGATGGAATCCTGCGTCGTTCGGGGAGCTGACCGCGTTCTGGCCGTGTCGCCCGAGGTGGCCGAGCGTCTCAAGGACCTCGGCGCTGCGCCTGAAGACGTCACCGTCGTCGGCAACGGGATCGATACGCGGGTGTTCCACCCGGACGTGCTCCCGATTCCTGTCGCTCGCCGGTACTTCGTCTATACCGGAACGATGTCGGAGTGGCAGGAGCCCAGCATCTTCGTCCGTGCGCTCGCGGACCTCGCAGATACCGAAGTCGAACTGCGGTTCTTCGGGCAGGGTGCTGCTGAGGCCGAACTTCGATCGCTGGCTCAGGAACTGGTTCCTGGGCGCGTGCACTTCGGCGGCGTGGTGCCACCCGAAGAGTCAGCGCGCTGGATCCGTGGAGCGATCGGCGCGCTGGTGAGCATCGTCCCCGGAATCGGGTATGACTTCGCGCGACCGACGAAGACCTACGCTGCGGCTGCGTGCGGTACACCGGTGCTGTTCGCCGGAGCATCGACCGGGGGAGCCGTAGTACGTGAGGGCGGGCTGGGGGAGACGGCCGACTTCGCGACGAGCGAGGTGAGGGACGGTATGGCACGACTGCTGTCCGAATATGAATCAGGAGCAACCGAGAGTTTGCGGCGGCAGCGTGCTGAATGGGTTCGTCGGAACGCCTCTCTGGAGGCAGCGGGGGCACGCGCCGCGGATGCCGTGAGAACCCTGGTTCAGGGTCCTGGGACCTCCGCCTAGTAAAGTTGATCTGATGTACGGTTTCGCCTGGCATTCAAGGAGCGTTCAGTGACCATGTCTACCGATGTTCGGATCGTGGCGTCCGCCGATGTCTCTCCTGACGCCGTGATCGGCTCCGGTTCTTCCATCTGGCACCTCGCCCAGGTTCGGGAGAACGCGCAGCTCGGTGAGAACTGCATCGTGGGGCGAGGGGCGTACATCGGCTCCGGCGTCATCATGGGCGATAACTGCAAGGTGCAGAACTACGCGCTCGTATACGAGCCGGCGCATCTCGGCGATGGAGTCTTCATCGGCCCGGCGGTTGTGCTGACGAACGACACGTACCCACGAGCGATCACACCTGACGGATCCCTCAAGAGCGCGCACGACTGGGAACCGGTCGGAGTCACGATCGAGACCGGTGCATCGATCGGTGCCCGTGCCACCTGCGTCGCCCCCGTGACGATCGGGACCTGGGCCACCGTCGCCGCGGGGGCCGTCGTCGTCAAGGATGTCCCGGCGTACGCGCTGGTCGCCGGCGTCCCCGCGCGCCGCATCGGCTGGGTCGGCGAGTCTGGCGTCCCACTGGTGCGCGGCGAGGCAGAGGGAACATGGGTGTGCCCGAGCACCGGTGCGCACTATTCGGAGATCGACGGAACATTGAGCAAGGAGACCGCGTGAGCGACTTCATCCCCCCGGCGAAGCCCATTATCGGAGACGAGGAGCGCGAGGCAGTCGACCGGGTGCTGCGCAGCGGCATGGTGGCGCAGGGGCCGGAGGTGGCCGCTTTCGAGCAGGAGTTCTCCGCTCATTTCGTCCAGGGCCGCCCTGCGGTCGCGGTGAACTCCGGAACAGCGGGACTGCATCTGGGACTGCTCGCCGCCGGGGTCGGAGCGGGCGACGAGGTCATCGTCCCGTCATTCACCTTCGCGGCGACAGGGAACTCGGTCGCACTCACCGGTGCGACTCCCGTCTTCGTCGACATCGAGCCTGAGACCTTCAGCATCGACCCCGAGGCGGTCGCCGCCGCGATCACACCGAAGACCAAGGGCATTCTTCCTGTGCACCTCTACGGGCACCCGGCACGGATGCGCGAACTGGAGGCCCTCGCAGCCACCCGCGGCGTCGCGCTCTACGAAGACGCGGCGCAGGCGCACGGTGCGGCACTTGACGGGCGCCCAGTCGGAACTTTCGGTGACTTCGCGATGTTCAGTCTCTATCCGACCAAGAACATGACCAGTGGCGAGGGTGGAATGGTTTCCACCGCCACCGGCGAGATCGCCCGCCGTATCAAACTGCTGCGCAATCAGGGTATGGAACGCCAGTACGAGAACGAGATCATCGGGTTCAATGCGCGCATGACCGACATTCACGCCGCCATCGGCCGCGTGCAGCTCACCAAGGTCGGCGAATGGACCAGGACGCGCCAGGCGAACGCGGCTTTCCTCGACGCGAACCTCCGGGGCGTCTCCATCCCCCCGGTCGCCGACGGCGCCGAACATGTCTATCATCAGTACACCGTCCGCGTGCTCGAGGATCGAGACGGCTTCGTGGCTGCGCTCAAGAGCGAGTACGGGGTCGGCGCGGGCGTCTACTACCCGATCCCGAATCACCGACTGCCGTCGCTCGCTTCTTTCGCGCCTGGCCTCGATCTGCCCGAGACGGAGCGCGCTGCGAGCGAGGTCGTGTCATTGCCGGTGCATCCATCACTCACGCAGGCAGATCTCGAGCGCATCGCCACCGCTGTGAACGCGCTCGCGAAAGCGGGGTCGTGATGGGCTTGCGCGCTGGTCTCCTCGGCGTGGGGATGATGGGACGTCACCACGCACGCGTGATGCGTGAGGTGGAAGGCATTGAGCTTGTCGCCATCGCAGACCCCGGCGGAGATCCGCACGGAGTCGCGGGCGACCTTGAGATCCTCCCCGACATCGAGGCTTTGATCGGCGCCGGGATCGACATGGCGGTTGTCGCGGTCCCGACCCGATTCCACGAGGATGCAGCACTCAAGCTGGCTGCCGCCGGTGTGCACACGCTCGTGGAGAAGCCCATCGCCAACACCCTGGATGCCGGGCGGCGCATGGTCGATGCGTTCGCGGAGGCCGGACTTGTCGGCGCGGTCGGGCACATCGAGCGGTTCAACCCCGCGCTGCAAGAGCTGCGACGCCGGATCGAGGCCGATGAACTGGGTGCCGTGTACCAGGTGGTCACGCGTCGGCAGGGCCCTTTCCCCTCTCGCATCGCCGACGTCGGAGTGGCGAAGGACCTCGCATCACATGACGTCGATCTCACTGCATGGGTCGTGCAGAGCGACTACGAGCGGGTCTTCGCGCAGACGGCCTTCAAGAGTGGGCGTGAGCACGAGGACATGATCACGATCACCGGGCGCACTGCGTCCGGTGTGATTGTGAACAACATCGTGAACTGGCTCAGCCCGATGAAAGAACGCCTTACCGTCGTCACCGGAGAGCGGGGCGCATTCATCGCCGACACCTCTACGGGGGACCTGACCTTCTTCGCCAACGGCACCATCCCACTGGAGTGGGAATCGGTCTCGTCCTTCCGCGGTGTGTCCGAGGGCGATGTCACCCGCTACGCCTTCGCCAAGCGCGAGCCGTTGCGCGTTGAGCACGAGGCGTTCCGCGACGCGGTGCTAGGACTCGAATCGGATGTCGTCACGATGCAGCAGGGCCTGCGCACTCTTGCCGTGATCGAAGCGGCGTTGGAGTCCGCAGCGAACGGCACAGCGGTCTCCCTGCTGTGATCTGAGGCAGATCGTGTCACGTCGCTACAGTAGTGTCGCGCATTCGATCGAGCGAGCGCTCCCTGGCTTCCCGTTCGACGCGATCCTGCCGTGGCGGCGCCGTGCCGTGCGCGCCGGTGGGGCGACCCCTATCGGCCACGGCGACGTACGTGTATTGATCGGTCCCGAGAATTCGGCGGGCCAGGCGTACGCGTGGAGTCGTGCCATCACGTCCGCCCTGGGTGAATCGGCGACGAGTCTGATGATCCGGTCGGCAGGCGACCGGTGGCAGTTCCCGGCTGATCACGTGGTCGCCTCTGCCGATGCCGCACACCTACCGTGGCAGCGCGCGCAATGGCGGGCTGTCGGCAGGTTCACGCATGTGATTCTGGAATCGGGCCGTCCCCTTTTCGGCGATGACGGCACGGCTGTCGATGCTCAGGTGCGTCGACTGATGAAGCGCGGGATCAAGGTCGCCCTCCTCTGGCATGGCAGTGACATCCGGGGCCCCCACTCGCACGCGGCGAGAGAGGCCTTCTCACCGTTCAGGGTCATTGACTCTCTTCGAGTGGAGGAGATTGCAGATCGAGTCTCGCGCAACAGGGAGCTGGCGAACGCGCTGCGGATTCCGCAGTTCGTATCCACGCCGGATCTGCTCATCGATGCTCCCGAAGCGACGTGGCTGCCGGTCGTCGTCGACTGCGATGAATGGTCACACGCGGGAATCGCGCCGCCGTTTCGCGGACAACGCCCTGTTGTCGCCCACGCTCCCAGTGACGGGCCGATGAAGGGCACCGGTCTCGTCCGACCGCTGCTGCGGAAGCTCCATGATGAAGGTCTGCTCGAGTATCGAGAGGCAGAGGGGCTGCCGTCGACGAGCATGCGGGACTTCTTCTCCTCTGCCGACATCGTCCTCGATCAGTTCGCATTGGGGAGTTTCGGCGTCGCGAGTTCCGAAGCACTTTCCGCCGGGCGACTGGTCATCGGGCATGTGTCGCCGCAGACCCGCGCGGTCGTCGAGGCCGTCACAGGGCGACAGCTGCCGATCGTTCAGTCGACCGCGGACACACTCGAGTCGACTTTGCGGACCATCGTCGCAGACCCGGCTCAATTCAGTGACGTCGCGGATCGGGGGCGGGAGTACGCTCGCGCCGTGCACGACGGTCGGTTCTCCGCTCAGGTTCTCGGCAGCTTCCTCGGCGTGCCCCACGACAGCGGCTCCCAGCACGGGCATGGGACAATGGACGAATGCCCGCTGGGGCCTATGGAAGGTGAAAACGGATGAAGCTCGTGCTCCGCACATTCCGCGAGCTGATGCAATGGCTCCCGGCAGACGCACGGGCCTACTTGCGCCGCTACGTTGCGATTTCCTGCATCCTCGCGGTCCTCGACGTCGGCGCGATCATGTTGCTCGCGATAACTCTCGCTCCGATGATCGCGGGAGTGGAGATGAACCTTCCGGTCATCGGGCGAATCGGCGAAGATTCGTACATCTGGCTGATCGGGTCGGTCGCTCTGCTGATTCTCGTGAAGTCCGTCCTGTCGATGGGGCAGCAGTGGTTCGCCACCCGGCGTTTCGCATCCTTCGAGTTGGAGATCGGACGACTGCTCTTCGACTCGTACATCAAGGCCCCATGGACGTTCAGGCTGAAGAGGAATACGGCGCAGATCGTGCGCATCGCCGACGTCGGGATCGCGAACGCGACCAGCGGATTCCTTCTGCCCATCGTGCAGCTGCCGGCTCTGGCCGTGAGCTTCCTCCTCATCCTGGCGGTCATCGTCGTGGCGCAGCCGGTCACCGCCTTGATCACGGTCGTTTATCTCGGGGGGATCATGGCGCTGCTCTACTGGGTCGTCTCGAGCCGGTCGGTCCAGGCAGGCAGAGTATCCCGTGATTACTCCTTCAAAGTCGCGGCCCTCATGACCGAGATGGTGCAGGCGCTCAAGGAGATCACGCTCCGGAACAAGGCAGGGGAAGTAGCGGATGTCGTTCAGTACAACCGGGCGTTCAGCACTCGCGCCCGTGCGAACCTGAACTTCCTCGGCTCGCTTCCCGGCTTCGTCCTCAACACGGCGCTGGTCGGAGGTTTCGTCATCGTGGGAGGCGTCGGCTATGCGATCGGCGGCATGGAGCAGGCCCTCGCATCGGTCGCGCTCTTCGCCGTTGCCGGGTTCCGCCTGATTCCGTCGCTGACAGGGTTCCAATCGATCATCACCACGACGACCGCCAACGTCCCGCATGTGCAGGCTGTCATCTTCGACATCAAATCGTCCGAGAACTACGTGGCGCAGGCAGAACAACTCGGACGGGACCCCATCGAGGGTGTTCCCAGGATGCTCCGCCTTCGCGACGTCGCGTTCGGATACCCGGACCGTGAAGACACCCCCGCGGTGCACGGCATCGACCTGGACATTCCCATCGGCAGCTCTCTTGCGTTGGTGGGCTCGTCGGGAGCGGGAAAGTCCACGCTCGTGGACATCCTGCTCGGACTGCTGGTGCCTCAACAGGGCACTCTCGAGTTGGACGGGAAGCCCCTGCAAGACGTCTTGGCGGCCTGGAGAACGCGTGTCGGCTACGTGCCCCAGGACGTGTCGCTCTTCGACGGAACGATCGCACAGAACGTGGCGCTGTCCTGGGACGACGAGGACATCGATTTCGCCAAGGTCGAGCAGGCTCTGCGACGGGCGCAGATCTGGGACATCGTCGAGTCGCGCGACGGAGAGATCCGCAGCCGCATCGGAGAAAGGGGCCTCTCCCTCTCGGGTGGGCAGCGGCAACGATTGGGCATTGCGCGGGCGCTCTACAGCGATCCGTTGATCCTCGTTCTCGATGAAGCGACCAGCGCTCTGGACACCAAGACGGAGTCACTCGTCACCCAGGCGATCCGCGAGCTTCAGGGCGAAGTGACGATCGTTTCCGTGGCGCACCGCCTGTCCACGATCCGGCACAGCGATGTGGTGTGTTTCATGCAGGATGGAACGATCGCGGCGCGCGGCACGTTCGACGAGTTGGTCTCGACAGTGCCGAACTTCGCCGAGCAGGCCGAGCTGGCCGGGTTGGCATGAGCGCCGCTTCGATCGAAGTGATCATCGCATGTCACGATCCGTCGCGTCCGTTGGCGCGGGCTGTCTCGTCTCTGTTCCAGGATGTGCGCGTCCGCGACCGGGTGCGCGCCGTGATCGTCGCGCACGGTACCGCCCCAGGTGCGCTCGAGGCGCAGTTGACCGATGTCGAGGGCGACTGGCAGGTCGTCCCGTTCAGTGACGGCGTGCGCAGCCCTGCGGGCCCGTTCAACCACGGGCTTCGAGCGGTGCGGGCCGAGTACTGCGCCGTGATGGGGTCGGATGACTATCTCGAGCCAGGAGCCATGGAGGCATGGTTGGCCCAGGCTGATGAGTCCGGGGCCGATGCTGTGATCGCCCCCATTCGCCTTCAGGGCGAATCTCGGATGCCGAACCCGCTGGTGGGACTGTTTCGAGAGAGACGCCTCGATGCGTCGAGAGATCGGCTCTTCTACCGGACGGCGCCCCTCGGTATCGTGCGCACGCAGACGATGCGCGATCTCGGCCTGACCATGGCAGAGGGGGTGCGGGTGGGCGAGGACTTCGAGTTCGGCATTCGGCTCTGGTCGCTCGCTGACCGCGTGGACTTCGCCCGGAATGCACCGTGTTACGTGATCGGCACCGACGCCAAGGAGCGCACCACCTACGCGCCCCTCTCGCTGGACGAGCGTTTCGAGCCGATCACCCGACTGCTGGACGACGGGCTTCCGCAGGTGCTTACCGCCGCGCACCGTCGGGCTCTGGCCATAAAACTCGTCCGGATCAGTGTGCTCGGTGCTGCTCACACGCTGTCGGCGCAGAACGCTTGGCGAGATGACGATGAGGTGATTGAGCTCGCGGCGGCGCTTCGCCGGCTTCTTGCTCTCGCGCCACGCGTGTTGGAGCCGTTCAACCTTCAGAACCGGAGGGTGCTGGACGCACTCCTTCACGAGCCGACGATCAGCAAGGTGACGGCTGAAGTCCAACGATCGGCGACAGCGACACGCTGGGAGCGCTGGGCCACGCGGAATCCGCTCTACATGTTCCATCGCGAATCGATGTTGAGACGGTATGCACTGTATTGGTTCGCCAGAGAACGGAAGAAGTAACAAATGGCCAAGCGCTCGATGCTCATCCTTTCCTTCTCTCCGATTGCGGCGGACGCACGGGTGCTCAAACAGGTGCGACGGTTCACACAGGACTTCGACGTCACCACCTGCGGTTATGGTCCGGCTCCCGACGGCGTCGTCGAGCACGTCGAGATCCCGATGGATAAGCGCTACAACGATCTGGACGGAAAGCTGATAACGCTGAAGCGTTACCGAAAGGCCTATTGGCGACTGTCCGCGGTGGAGTGGAGCCGTCAGGCGTTGCGTGGTCGTCGTTTTGACATAGCGATAGCGAACGACGTGGAGGCCGTTCCCGTCGCTGTGAAACTGCGTCCGCGGCGGGGTGTTCTTGCTGATCTCCATGAATACAGCCCCCGGCTGCATGATGACAATGAAGCCTGGGCGCGGAGGATCACCCCCTGGTTCAACTGGGTCGTCGGACGCTACGTGACACGCGCTTCCGCATGGACGACGGTCAGTCGCGGAATCGTGGACGAGTACGAGAAGAACTTCGGATTCCGGGCGGAGCTGGTCACGAATGCTGCTCCGTATCAGGATTCCCATCCGCGCCCGGTGGGAGTTCCCATCCGCCTCGTCCACAGCGGTGCATGCTTGCGCAACCGCCAGCTCCACGTCATCGCGCAGGCGGCCGCGAGATTGCCCGACGATGTAACTCTCGATTTCTACCTCACCGCGAACGACCCCGGTTATCTCGACGAGCTGAAGGAGATCGCCTCGGCGTCCTCGAATGTCGTCGTGCATGATCCGGTGCCGTACGCGCAGCTGGCGACCACATTGAACGCCTACGACGTGGGTGTGCATGTCCTCCCGCCGGTGAACTTCAACAATCAGCTCGCATTGCCCAACAAGCTGTTCGACTACGTGCAGGCCCGGCTCGGCATTCTCATCGGGCCCTCCGTCGAGATGGAGCGCTATGTGCGCGAGCTTGACATCGGAGCGGTCTCGGATGATTTCACGGAAGACAGCGTCCATCGGTCGATGGCAGCTCTCACCCCTGAAAAGGTGACCCGTTGGAAGCAGCAGAGCGATCTGCACGCGGAAGAGCTCGCTGGTGAGCGGCAGGTCGACGTGTGGGTCGGCGCGGTGGAGCGGCTGCTGGGATGACCGAAGCCACCCCGCGCAAGCGGATTCTCATAATCTCCTTCTCCACGATCGCTTCTGATGCGCGTGTGCTCAAGCAGATCACGCGACTGGGGCAGGACTACGAGATCGATACGCTCGGGTACGGCCCCGCACCGCGCGGCGTTGCGAAACACTTCGCGATAGAAGATCGGCACGCGATCTGGCGCTACCCTCGTCTGGCGGTCATGGTTCGCGCGTTCCGCTGGGCCTACTGGCACAATCCCGCGATCATGGCAGCACAAGAACTGGTGCGCGGTGGTGCCTGGGATCTGATCCTCGCCAATGATGTCGATGCCGTCGGGCTGGCTCTGTCGATCGATTCGATGCACGGCGTGCACGCGGACCTTCACGAGTACGCCCCTCGCCAGAAGGAAGACATGCTTCGTTGGCGCTTTTTCGTGGCGCCGTTCGTCCGATGGCTCTGTCGTGGATTCGTCGCGCGGGCGGATTCCGTCAGCACTGTCGGCCAGGGCATCGCTGATGAGTACGCTGCGCGCTTCGGCATCGTGGCACAGGTCGTCACCAACGCAGCCCCGTATGCCGACCTGGAGCCGACCGCCGTTGAGGAACCGCTCCGTCTCGTTCACTCCGGGGCAGCACTCCGGGATCGCAACATCGTGGCTCTTGTGGATGCTGTCGAACAGACGTCCTCCGACGTGAGCCTCGCGCTCTATCTCACACCGAATGATCCCGGGTTCCTCGGGGAGATCCGGGCTAGAGCAGCAGCGAGCGCGCGCGTGACGTTGCATGATCCGGTCCCGTACGAAGATCTGTCGGTAACGCTGAACGGGTACGACGTCGGACTGCATCTTCTCCCGCCAACGAACTTCAACAACCGATGGGCGCTTCCGAACAAGTTCTTCGACTACGTGCAGGCGCGTTTGGGTGTTGTCATCGGTCCGTCACCGGAGATGGCGCGGACACTCGAAGCCCACGCGTTCGGCGCGGTCGCAGACGGATTCTCCACCGAGGATCTCACGCGAGTCCTGGATGGGCTGAGCATCGCCGATGTGTCGGAGTGGAAGGCAGCGGCCGACGCTGCAGCCTCGGAGCTCTCCAGCCAGGAACAGGTCGAGATCTGGGCGGCGTCGGTATCCCAGCTCATGCGAGGCCCGGGATGACCAGGCTGATCCTTTTCACCAACGACTATCCGCACGATCGGGGAGATGCGGTGTTCGTGGAGAAGGAGATCGACGCTCTCGCCGCGGCTTTCGACACGATCGTCGTGTTCTCTGCGAGCAGTTCGGATACAGGGCCTTTTCGTCAGCTGCCGGCCAATGCGACGTTCGGCGGGAACCTCTATGGACGTGCTCCCGGCGAATTCCGCTGGCTTCTGCGGCCGAGGGCGCTCGTGGCCGTAGCACGGGCGCTCTGGATGGAGCTGCGGAACGGACGAGGGCGACATCTCGGAGACTTCGCGCGCGCCGCGGTTCTGGGCCTCGGCCGAGCGTATCGGCCCGCGGTTCGCGCCGCGATCGCCGCCGACGCTGAGACCGTCGCGTACGGCTTCTGGGGCATGGGTGGAGGACTCGTGCTCCCGTGGACGGAAGACGTCCGTGCGCGGGTGGTCCGCGTTCATGGATACGACCTCTACGAGGAGCGATCTCCCTCCGGGTACCTTCCGCTGAGACCATTCCTGTTCGCGCGGGTCGACCGGATCCTTGCGATCTCGACGGACGGCGCTCGATATCTCGCCGAGCGGTATCGCCGCCTCGGTGCGGCCTCGAAGACGATCGTCAGCCGGTTGGGCGTGTACGGTCCCGCTGAGTCGGAGAGGCCGGCACCTCAGCCCGAGCGGACAATAGTCTCGTGCTCTGCGATCAGCGACGTCAAGCGAGTGGAACTGATCCTGGCTGCGGTGCAGGAGCTCGCAGCCCTTGACAGCAGTGTTCCATTGCGTTGGGTGCACTTCGGCGATGGCCCGCGTATGGCGGAGCTGACAGCGGTGGTCGAAGGCGTTTCTGGGCTCTCCGTCGAACTGCGCGGATCGGTGTCGAACGACGAAGTCCTCGACTTCTACCGTTCAGCGAGAGTCGATCTGTTCGTGAACGCGAGCATCAGCGAGGGGGTCCCGGTGAGCATCATGGAAGCGATCGCCCACAGCATCCCAGTGGTGGCGACTGCCGTCGGCGGCACTCCCGAGATCATCGGACCCGAGCTCGGAACGGGGGAGTTGGTGCCGGCGGATGCGACGCCGGCGGAGTTCGCTGAGCGGATGCGCGATGTGATCGAAGGCGTCGAACAGTTCGACCCGCGAAGGCTGTGGAGCACCGACTACGACGCCCACCGCACTGGCGAGTCGGCGGCGCAGCTGATCCGGTCACTGCTTGACGATGGACCGCCCACTGGACTTCCCTCGACGCAGCGGAGCGGTGATCGTGGACGCTGACGTCGATGTGGTGATCGCCGCACATGATCCTGAGCGAAGAGTGGATCGTGCGGTTGCTTCAGTGCTCACCTCGCAGGCAGTCGCTCGCGTCCTGATCGTGTGCCATAACACGCCGGTCGAAGGGATCGCCGAGCGGCTGGGCGCTCTGGCCGACGACGTCAGGGTGCATCTGATTGATCTGCAGGACGGGGTGCGGAGTCCGGCGGGCCCGTTCAACCATGGGTTGGACCTCGCGGAAGCCCGATTCGTCTCCATCATGGGTTCGGATGATGAGCTGACTTCTGGCGCGATCGACCGGTGGTACGCCACAGCAGTCCGACATCAGGCGGATGTCGTGATCCCGGTCGTGCGATACGCAGGCGCACACCGCGTTGCGACGCCGCCGACGCGGTTCTGGCGGACGACGTCGCTGGACGGGGTCCGCGATCGGCTCGCCTACCGGACAGCGCCGCTGGGGCTCGTCTCTCGAGAACGGTTCGCCGGCCTCCGTTTCACACCGGGAATGCTCACGGGGGAGGACCTCGCGTATTCCACGCGAATGTGGTTCTCAGACGCTGTCAAGGCGCGGGTGCGCACCGGGGCCGAATACCTCGTCCACGACGACGCCATGCGGGTGACCTTCACACGTCGTCCGCTTCGAGACGAGTTCGCGGCACTCGAGCATCTCCTCGCTCAGGAGGACATCCGCCGGATGGGACCGAAGGTGAAGGTCGCGCTTGCGGTCAAGCTGTGGCGGATCTCCGTGTTCGGTGCGGCGCACTATCGGGGCGGGTCGTGGAGTGACGATGATCGACGGGCTGTTGCCTCCGCAGCGCAACAGCTTCGCGACTACGCGCCGGCCGCACTCGACGTGCTCTCGGTGGCCGACGGGCGGCTCATCGAAGCTCTGCAGGATCGTTCCACGCCCGACGAAACGGTGGATGCCGCTTCTGCACGTCGGCGTCGCTTCGTCACCCTCGGGGCGCTCCTGACTCGCAGACCGTGGACGCTTCTCGCGAGGGAGGCACCGATCCGCTTCGCCGTGGCCACGTTGCTGGCCGGCCGGGGCTGATCGTGTCCCGCTCGTGTCTAGACTGAGTTCTCGTGAAGATCGTCAGTGTCGTGGGCGCACGCCCGCAGTTCGTCAAGCTTGCCCCCATCCATAAGGCCGCGACTGCTGCCGGCGTCGAGCACGTCATCGTGCACACCGGTCAGCATTATGATCCGATGCTCTCGGATGTCTTCTTCGATGACCTCGGCATAGCCGCGCCGGATGTGCATCTCGGGGTCGGCAGCGGTTCTCACGGCGTTCAGACCGGCGCGATGCTCGCTGCCCTGGACGGTGTCTTCGACGAGCACCGCCCTGATTGGGTTCTGGTGTACGGCGACACGAACTCGACGGTGGCCGCCGCGCTGAGCGCGGTGAAGATGCACATCCCGGTAGCCCATCTGGAGGCGGGGCTGCGGAGCTTCAACCGCAGAATGCCCGAGGAACACAATCGAGTGATGACCGACCATGCGGCCGATCTCCTGCTTGCACCGACCGACGTCGCCGTGGAACATCTCGCTCACGAGGGACTGGCTGAGCGCACCGTCCTGGTCGGGGACGTCATGACCGACGTGCTCTTCGAAGTGCGTGACCGTGTCGCGCAGACGCCGTCCGCGCTGCTGTCGGAGCTGGGGCTGTCGGCGGATGGCTACTACGTCGCTACGATTCATCGTGCGGAGAACACCGATGATCCCGCTCGACTGGCCGAGGTCGTCGACGCGCTCGCGGCGCTTGACAAACCAGTGATCCTTCTCGCGCATCCACGTGTCGTCGCGAAGGCGAGCGCCCACGGCATCCAGCTCACTCGCGGCGCGCTCATCGCCCATACGCCGCTCGCCTATCCCGAACTGATCGCGGCCGTGCTGTCCAGCGCGGGAGTCGTCACGGATTCCGGCGGACTGCAGAAAGAGGCGTTCCTGCTCCGGGTGCCATGCACGACGGTGCGGACAGAGACCGAATGGGTTGAGACGGTTTCTCTCGGATGGAACATCTTGGCCAACAGTGCTGAGGAGATTCTCGCCGGGGTGAGCCGCCCACGGCCGTCCGACACCGATGATGCCCCCTACGGAACGGGTCGCGCAGCGGAACGCGTGCTGGACGTGCTCCTGAACCGTCGGTCCTGACGGCAATCATCACGCCGGGCTACGCCATGCTCCACCCGGAGTCGTCAGCCACCAGCAGGCTTCGAGTGCGCCAGCCATCCATCGAGCAGCGCAGTGGCGCTGGCGGCCCCGGAGTGCACTTGATCCACGAACTGCACGCCACGATCGGCGGTCTTTCGTGCACCGTCCGGATCGTCCAGGACCCGCAGGAGCACCTCGGCGATCTCATCCGGTGAGGATTCGATCATGGGCAGCTCCAACGACGTCTCCTCCGTGACCCGCTCGCGTACCGTGTGCGAGACATGGCCGATCACGATACGGCCCGCGGCCATCGCCTCGCACGCCGCGACGCCGTAGCTTCCGAGGCGGAACTGGTCCAGCACGATGTCCGCTCGACGGAGTTCGTCAGGCATGCGCTCAGAGGGCACTCCAGTGAGTGGTCGGTACACGATCCGGCCGTCGGCGTGAAGTCGCCGGAGTGCCGGCTCGATGAGTGCACTTCCCTTCACGTGCGCTGAACTCGCCGTGTGGACGACAACCGGAACCGCATTGTCCGACAGCGGCGGGGACGACGACCTCCAACGGTGGGGATCGATCACCACAGGGCACCAGGCGGCGTCGGGCAGATCGTCCAGCAGGTCCAACGTGCTCACGAAAAGCGGCAGCCCAAGCGTCTCGGCGATGTGGCGGTTGAGCTCGGCGGTCGCTTCCAGAGTCCTGCTGGACGAGGAACCGGCGAACGGCGACCAGCGATGCGCTGACGCGTGTCGAGTCGGCGATCTGACATCGGTGCCGTGCGCGATGAGCGCGACGGAGAGCCCATGCTCCCGCAATGCGGCGATCTCTGCAGTGACGTCGTCGAACCGCAACCCGAACAGTGGACGCATGGACTCCATGAGGACGTGGGTGAAGCCGTCGACGACCGCGGCGTACTCTGCGTCCTGCCAGCGGTGGGAATGCCGGTACACGGGGAGGGCGACGGTCGTGTCCGCCTCGAACGCGATGGCTCCCGGCGTCGCCACGCTGAGGGAACGCGCGCCAAGATCTGGGACGTGCTCCGCCATTGCGAGCGCCCAGAGGTTTCCTTGCCCCGCATAATTCGTCGGTCCGACGATCACACGAATCGTCCCGGTGGGCGTCGACGTCGTCGAAGGACGAGACCGATCTGCGCCGAGCGAGTGATACACGATGCGCGACGCCAGACCGCGGGGATCGTTCTCCGCGGAGGCGATGAAGCCGCCCAGAAGCGGAATCCGGTTCCGATGTCGGATCATCCAGCGCAGCGCGCGTGCGATCACAGAACCCATGTAAGCGATTCTGCCGCATGCGTGCGCTCGGCCGTGCCGTCCAAGATCGGGGTTCCTGCTACCGACGGACTGCACGCTGCGCGCGGGTGTCGACGATCCGGTTCTGCCACGCGCGCAGTCCGCGTTCCGCTGGCCGCTCGACTGCGATGTGCAGAATCCAGGACGCGGCGATGCTGACGGCAAGAAGAACGACGACCCAGAGGGCACCGATGGGGTCGGGATTCTGGAACCCGACGAGCTCCAGTGCACCGTAGATGAAGGTGGCATGGATGAGATAGAACGCGTAGGACCACTCGCCAAGGGCGATCAGGGGTCGCACGCGGGATAGGCGGCTGCGACCTGCGAGATCGTTCGCCGCGAAAGCGCAGATGAGGAGGGCGAACAGAGCCGTCACTATCTCACTGATGAACACGGTGAACAGGACGTGGAGGGGCTGAGTGAGGGCGAAGCGGTCGAAGAAGCCCAGTCCGACCAGGTAGCCGCCCAGGAGAAGGATCGGAACCCACAGTGGGATACGAGGGCGCCAGCCGGCACGAAACGCCCAGGCCAGGCACATCCCGATGACGAACTCGTTCAGTCTGAGAACCGGCCAGGGAAGCCCGGCGAGCATTCCTCCGGGCTGAAGCGTGATCAGGACGCGGGCGCCGACGCTGACGAGCAGGATGCCGATCGCCGTCCACAGTGCATGGCGACCGCTGAACAGGCGAAGCACTTTCATGATGAACGGGTGGAGCGCGTAGAAGAACAGCTCCGCAGTCAAGGTCCAGGCGGCCGGGTTCCCGGCGAAGAGCACGGCGGGATCTCGAGACCAGCCTTGGAGAAGCAACAGGCTGAGGATCAGGACACCCACGTCGAACGGCTTGACCCAGGTGTCGGCCGGATCAGGCGCGAGGCTGTAGAAGACGGGGATCGCGAGTGCGAGCGTGACCAGATGGAGCGGGAATATGCGCGCGATCCGACGCCAATAGAATGTGCCGATTCCCACGGACGGACGCCACGACCACGTGAGCACGAACCCGGACAGTACGAAGAAGAACGTGACGCCCAGATACCCGTACTGTGCGAGTTCTCCGAACCAACCGGGCACGGGGATGAAATTACGGACGTGATAGAAGAATACGGCGAATGCCGCCCACCACCGCAGGCCGGTGAGGGAGTCGAGGCGCGTGGCCTTGGTCGTGGGGAGTGAACTCATCATCGAAGACCCAGTGTAAGTGCCCCGGTCCGCAGCGGCCGCCTTCGTGAGACGGCTCGTGTGAGCCGCCGTAAACTAGAACCCATGCGTATTGCTGTTGTCGCCCTGGGAAAGATCGGGCTTCCTCTTGCTGTCCAGTTCGCTTCTTCCGGTCATGATGTGATCGGTGTCGATGTCAATCAGAAGGCTGTTGACACGATCAATTCGGGCGTTGAGCCTTTCCCGGGTGAGGCGGAGCTGCAAGAACGTCTCGCCGAGCTGATTCCTGCGGGTCGCTTGCGTGCGACCTCTGATTATGCCGAGGCAATTCCGGGGGCTGATGCGGTGGTGTTGGTTGCGCCGGTGTTTGTGGATGATGAGACGTGGGAGCCGGATTTCAGGTACATGGATGCGGCGACGAGGTCGCTTGCGGAGCATCTGACGCCGGGGACGCTCGTGTCGTATGAGACGACTTTGCCGGTGGGGACTACCCGTAATCGGTGGAAACCGATGCTGGAGGAGGGCTCCGGTCTCGTGGAGGGTAAGGACTTCCATTTGGCGTATTCGCCGGAGCGGGTGCTGACTGGTCGTGTGTTCGCGGATCTGCGGAAGTATCCCAAGTTGATCGGTGCGCTCTCTGATGAGGGCAACCGGTTGGCGCGGGAGTTCTATGAGGCGGTGCTGCAGTTCGATGAGCGTCCGGATCTTCCGCGTCCGAATGGGGTGTGGGATCTGGGCACGACGGAGGCGTCGGAGATGGCGAAGCTTGCCGAGACGACGTACCGGGATGTGAACATCGGTTTGGCGAATCAGTTCGGGTTGTTCGCGGCCGCGAACGGGATCGATGTGTACAAGGTGATCGAGGCGTGCAACTCGCAGCCATACAGTCACATCCACCGTCCGGGTATCGCGGTGGGTGGGCATTGCATCCCGGTGTATCCACGGTTGTATCTGTCCACGGACCCTGATGCGGATATCGTGCGGGTCGCACGGCAGCTGAACGCGTCGATGCCGGAGCGCCTGGTCGCACAGGCCGAGGGCATCCTCGGGGACCTTACGGGGCTGAAGGCGGTTGTGTTGGGGGCGGCGTATCGGGGTGGTGTGAAGGAGACCGCGTTCTCGGGTGTCTTCCCGACCGTGCAGGCACTCACGCAGCGGGGCGCGGATGTTGTCGTGCACGACCCGATCTATACCGACGACGAGCTGCGCGCGCTCGGCTTCGAACCCTATGCGCTCGGTGGTGATGTCGACGTGGCTGTCCTGCAGACCGACCACGCCGAATACCGGGACCTCGGACCCGACCGCCTCCCCGGCGTGAGGCTCCTCGTCGACGGCCGCAACGCCACCGATCCCGCCCGCTGGGTCGGCACACCCCGCATCGTCGTCGGAACCGCCGCCTGACTCGATCAACAACAATGAAGCCCTGCCGCGCATAGCGCGGCAGGGCTTCATTCGTGCAAAAGGCCTCAGCTGCGGAGGTACGCAGCGAGGGCTTCACCACCGTCGCGTGGGGCGAATCCGGTCGCGCTGATCTTCGTCAGATCCAGCACGCTGTTCAGCGGACGGGGGGAGACGGGCGTGGTCGCGTTCGCGAAGTACTCTGCCGTCGTCACATCGCTGACGCGTGCGGGATCATTGCCGGTGAGACGGTAGACCTCGCGGGCGATGTCTGCCCACGAGAGTTCCGCACCGGCACTGGTGACGTTGTAGGTGCCGTACGCCGCACCGACAACGAGCAGATGCGCGATGGCATCCGCGATGTCGGTCGTGAACGTCAGCCGGCCGATCTGGTCGCTCACCACGCTCGGATCGATGCCGCGCTCGGCGAGCGAAGCCATCGTGCGGACGAAGTTCTTGCCTTCACCGATCACCCAGGAGGTGCGCACGATGTAGTGCCGCGGCGCGGTCTGGGCGGCGAGGTCGCCTGCGGCTTTGGACTGGCCGTACACGCCGAGCGGTGCGAAGGCGGCATCCTCGGCGTACGCACCGTCGCCGGTGCCATCGAAGACGTAGTCACTCGAGACATGCACGAGCGTGATGCCGTTGTCATTCGCGATCCGAGCGAGGGCGGCCACCGCTGTGGCATTCGCCTGCCACGCGGATGCACGCCCCTCTGGGGTTTCGGCGGTGTCGACCGCCGTGTAGGCGGCGGCGTTGATGATCGTGCCGTAATCGCGCCAGCGGCGTGCATCTGCGATGCCTGGCGCTGTGACGTCCAGCTCGGCACGAGTGACGTACTCGATGTGGTCGGCATCGCCGAGACGAGCGCGCAGTGCGAGCCCGAGCTGTCCGGCGGCGCCGAGTACCAACGTCTTTCGCGGTGCGATCGGCGTGACGTCGGCGAGTCGTGGATGCGCCTTGTCCTTCTCCGAGATCTCGACCTCGCT
This sequence comes from Microbacterium murale, assembly GCF_030815955.1. Lineage (NCBI taxonomy): Bacteria > Bacillati > Actinomycetota > Actinomycetes > Micrococcales > Microbacteriaceae > Microbacterium > Microbacterium murale. The sequence goes on from NZ_JAUSXK010000001.1 coordinate 3,336,978, forward strand.
GAGCGGAATGGGCCACTCGATGGCGGCGCTCTCATCGGCGAGATTCAGGAAGGCGTACTCCGCCGCGGGGGACCAGTGGTCGTTCACGAGGTAGGCGTACGCCGTGTCCGGCGCGAGCGTCTGATACGAGTTTCCCACGCCGCGGGGAACGAAGATCGCCCGCGACGGGTCGATCTCGATGGTGAAGACCGCGCCGAAGCTGGGCCCCTCGCGCAGGTCCACCCAGGCGCCGAAGATGCGTCCCGTCGCGACAGAGACCCACTTGTCCCACGGCTCTGCGTGGATGCCGCGAGTGGTGCCGACCGCGTCATTGAAGGAGATGTTGTTCTGCACGGGGCCGAAGTCCTCGAGGCCCAGTGCGGTCATCTTCTCGCGCTGCCAGTTCTCCTTGAACCATCCGCGTGAGTCGCCGTGCACCGGCAGCTCGAACACGAGGAGTCCGGGGATAGGCGTTTCGATGGGCTGCAGCTGTTTGCCGAAGATGTCGCTCATTGCCCTTTTCCTGCATAGAAGGCCTCGGTGGCGTCCTTGCTGGGCGCCCACCAGCCCTCGTTCGCCCTGTACCAGTCGATCGTGGCCGAGAGGCCGGACTCGAAGTCGCCGTACGAAGGGCTCCAACCGAGCTCGGTGCGCAACTTCGTCGAGTCGATCGCGTAACGCAGGTCGTGTCCGGCGCGGTCGGTGACGTGCTCGTACGCGTCTGCGGGCTGTCCCATCAGCGTGAGGATCAGCTCGACGACGTCCTTGTTGTTCTTCTCTCCGTCGGCGCCGATCAGGTACGTCTCGCCGTTGACGCCCTTGTCGAGGATGGTGAGCACGGCGGAGGAGTGGTCGTCGGCATGGATCCAGTCGCGCACGTTCTCGCCAGCACCGTAGAGCTTGGGCCGGATGCCGCGGATCACGTTGGTGATCTGGCGGGGGATGAACTTCTCCACGTGCTGGTACGGACCGTAATTGTTCGAGCAGTTCGAGATCGTGGCCCGCAGGCCGAACGAGCGCACCCACGCACGCACGAGCAGGTCGCTGCCGGCCTTGGTCGAGGAGTACGGCGACGACGGGTTGTACGGGGTGGATTCGGTGAACCGGTCGGGATCATCGAGCTCCAGATCGCCGTACACCTCGTCGGTGGAGATGTGGTGGAGACGGGTGTCATGGCGACGCGCGGCCTCGAGCAGGGTGTACGTCCCGATGATGTTCGTGTCCAGGAACGGGCGCGGGTCATGCAGCGAGTTGTCGTTGTGCGACTCGGCCGCGTAGTGCACCACAGCATCCGCGTTCGCGAACAACTCGTCCACGAGCGGCGCATCGGTGATGTCGCCGTGCACGAAGGCGACCCGGTCCTCAGGCAGCCCCGCCAGAGATTCCCGGTTGCCGGCATACGTCAGCGCGTCGAGAACGGTCACATGATCATCGGTGTTCTCGACCACGTGGTGGACGAAGTTCGACCCGATGAACCCGGCTCCTCCGGTCACGAGCAGACGGCTCATGCGTGTCCTCTCTTGAGCATGTCGAGCAGGTAACTTCCGTAGCCGGACTTCACGAGCTTCTCCGCGCGTGCGCGCAGCTCGTCGTCGGTGAGATATCCCTGACGCCAGGCGATCTCCTCCGGCACGCCGATCTTCAACGCCGTGCGACGCTCCATCGTGCGGACGTAATCCGCCGCATCCGTCATCTGATCGAACGTGCCGGTGTCCAGCCACGCGGTCCCGCGCGGCAGCACCTCCACCTGCAGCTTGTCGCGCTCGAGATACGCGCGGTTGATGTCGGTGATCTCGTACTCTCCGCGTGCGCTCGGTGCGAGGTTGCGGGCGATCTCGACCACGTCATTGTCATAGAAGTAGAGTCCGGGCACCGCATAGTTGCTCTTCGGCGACGCTGGCTTCTCCTCCAGCGAGATCGCCTTGCCCTCGCCGTCGAACTCGACCACGCCATACGCCTCAGGCTCCGCGACCCAGTACGCGAAAACGGCACCGCCGTCGATGTCCGAGAACCGTTGCAACTTGCTTCCCAGGCCAGGCCCGTACAGCAGATTGTCGCCCAGGACGAGGGCCACGCTGTCGTCGCCGATGAAGTCCGCGCCGATCGTGAACGCTTGCGCGAGCCCATCCGGAGACGGCTGCTGCGCGAACGTCAGGCTGATCCCGAACTGCGACCCGTCACCGAGCAGACGCTCGAAGTGCTCCGCGTCGTGCGGTGTCGTGATCACCAGAATGTCCCGGATGCCGGCGAGCATCAACGTCGACAACGGGTAATAGACCATCGGCTTGTCGTACACCGGGATCAGCTGCTTCGAAACACCGAGAGTAATCGGATGCAGCCGAGTGCCCGAGCCGCCCGCGAGAATAATGCCCTTCACGAGTCCATCGTGCCACACGACTCGCAGCGTACGCGCGGGGTTCACCGAGGCGCACCGACTATTCTGAGTGTCTGATCACAGCCTGAAGGGTGCGCACCGCGTGGAGTTTCTTGATTTGATCTGGCCTGCGCTCGTCCTTCTTGGCATCTACGCCGCGCTCGGCTGGTCCCCTCGCCCTGCTTGTGGGCATGCGCGGTCTCTGGGCCGCCGCTACTGCGCCGGTGTTCGCCACCACCGTCATCGGGGTCGGCTCCACGATCGCCGGTTGGATCGGCGTGGGCTGGTCGATTCTGCCGGCCCTCGCCACAGCGCTCGTGATCGCCGCAGGCATCGTGATCGTCAGACGGGTGACCCGCACGCACAGCACCGTGCGGTTCCCGGCGCGCTGGCGGTGGTGGACGGTCGGAGTGTTCGCAGTCACCGCGCTCGCGATCGCCCTGCTGGTGGTGCGAGTGCTTCAGAGCCCTGATGCGATCTCGCAGTCATTCGACAACATCTTCCATCTCAACGCCATCCGCTACATCGTCGACACCGGTATCGCCTCGCCGCTCGAGATCGGTCAGATGACGAGCCCGAGCGGGGGACTGCCTTTCTACCCCTCGGCATGGCACGCGACTGTCGCACTCGTCGTGCAGGTGTCCGGGTCCGGCATTCCGCTGGCGATCAACGCCATGTCTCTCACCACCGCCGCGGTGACCTGGCCTCTGGGCATCCTCGTGCTGAGCAGGGTGCTGCTCGGCTCCTCCCCGTCGGTCATGGTCGGAACCGGCATCGTTGCGGCAGCCGTCCCCGCATTCCCGCTGCTGCCGATGGACTTCGGCGTCCTGTACCCGTACCAGCTCGCTCTCGCGCTGCTGCCCGTGGCCCTCGCCGCGACGGCAGGCCTGCTCGGCATCGGACGATCGGCCGGGCGACTCGCTCCCGGTTGGTGGGCGCTCGTGGTGGTCGGCTCGTTGCCAGGACTCGCTCTGGCCCACCCCGGCGGCTTCGTCGGCTGGCTCGCATTGACGGTGCCCATGGTCATCGTGTTCGGCGTGCGACTCTGGAGGACCTCCGCGCGGGCTTCGCATCGCGTGTGGATCGCGGTCGGCGCGGTCGGCTACGGCATCGTCGGTGTCCTGCTGCTGCGCGCACTGCGTCCTCCGCTCGCTACTCGGCAGTGGCCGACCGAGACCGGACTCGGTGACGCAGCGTGGCGGGTGCTGTCGGTGACGCTGTTCTATCCAGCGGGGGCCTGGCTGGTCGGCATCGCCGTCCTGGTCGGACTGTACTGGGTCGTGCGCGAGCGCGAAGCCGAGCTGATCGTCGCCGCGTCGTTCTGGCTGGTCGGCGCGGTGCTGTTCATCACGGCGATCGCATTGCCTTGGGGGACGCTCCGCGACGCACTCACGGGCAGCTGGTACAACAACTGGCCCAGGCTGGCAGCACTTCTCGCGCTGGCCCTGGTTCCGCTCGCAGCACTCGGAATCGCACGGACGGCGGACGCCGCGGCTCGTCTGCTCCGCCGCCGTGGGGTAAGCGGAGCGGTGCGGCTCAGCGCCGCGATCGTCTCGGCCATGGTCGTCTTCCTCGCTTTCCACATGCAGGCCACTCCTCGGGCGCAGGGCTGGGCCAGCGACGTCTACGGCTACCAGACGGGCACCTATCTGCTCACTGCGGATGAGTTCGCATTGCTCGAGCGGTTGGACGAGGAAGTCCCGGCAGACGCCGTGATCGCCGGAAGCGCTTTCACCGGCGCGGGTCTGGCCTATGCGATCGCCGATCGCCACGTGCTCATGCCGCACGCGCTCATGGATATCTCCGACGACCTCGAGCTCGTGAACGAGCATCTCTCGGATGCGTTGACCATGCCGGAGGTCTGCGAGGCGATCGACGCGCTCGACGTCGACTACGTGCTCGATTTCGGCACGCAGGAGGTGCATGGCGACGATCTGAATCCCCTCCCGGGTATTGAGAACCTGCAGGACTCACCCGCCGTGCGCCTGATCGACAGCGAGGGCGATGCCAGACTGTATCTGGTGACCGCATGTGGGCGCGGGTGAGCGGAATGGGAAGTGAGCGCATGACAGCTGCGGCCGATCGCGTGCTCGTCGTCGTACCGGCCTGGAACGAGGCGCGAAGCGTCGGCGTGACGGTCCGTGAGATCCGCGCGGCGTCCGCCGGCTATGACGTCGTCGTCGTCGATGACGGATCGACGGATGAGACGGCGGATGTCGCGGCTCACGCCGGTGCGACCGTGCTGCGCCTGCCCTTCAATCTGGGGGTGGGTGGTGCGATGCGCACGGGTTTCACATATGCCGCTCGGCAGGGATACCGGCGCGCCATCCAGGTCGATGCCGACGGGCAGCACGATCCCGCCGACATCGCGAAGGTGCTGGCGGGACTCGAACATGCCGACATCTCCATCGGCGCGCGATTCGCTGAGGTGGGTGACTATGAGGTGCGCGGACCTCGCCGCTGGGCCATGGTGGTGCTCGCGAAGGTCGTATCGAAGATCGCCAAGACGCGGCTCACCGATGTCACCAGCGGCTTCCGCGCCGCGAATCGACGAGCGATCGATCAGTACGTGAGCTACTACCCGGCCGAGTACCTCGGCGACACGCTGGATTCTCTGGTGGCCGCTGTCCATTCAGGGCTCACGGTCGCCCAGGTGCCTGTCGCGATGCGCCCGCGCTCGCACGGTACACCGAGTCAGCATCCGATCGGCGCAGCCGTCTACCTCCTGCGGTCGGCGTTCGCCCTGCTCCTCGCAGTGATGCGCAATCCTCGCCGGCGGATACAGCCTGAGGAGAGGGTCGCATGATCGCCATCGCCGGGATCGTTCTCGCTGTCGCCATCATCGGCTTCGTGCTCTGGATGCTGCTCACCAGGCGACTGCGTGAGAAGTACGCGGCGCTCTGGCTCGTCATCGCCCTGTTGGTGCTCGTCGTCGGCATCTTCCCCGGTCTCTGGCAAGCGCTCACCATGGCGCTCGGTGTGCAGTTGCCGTCGAACCTCTTGTTCGCTGCGGCGATACTGCTGCTGATGGGGGTCACTCTCCACCTGTCCTGGGAGCTCAGCAGCGCTGAGGACGAGATCCGTCGCCTTGCCGAAGAATCCGCTCTGCACCGTTCCGAGCTCGAGCGGCTCGATGAGCGACTGGCACATCTGGAGAGGCGTGAGGCTGCCGGTGAGCGCCCTGAGGATGATCCGTCTCAGGACTGATCAGCCAGGCGCGCTGCTGCGCGGCGACCACCGCTGAGCGCCCCGGCCAGCCAGCTTGCACGGTACTCGAGCGCGAACCGTGGCGGTATCGATCCGTCGGTCCTGGCCGCTCGCAGAAGGCTGTTCAACCTCGAGAAGCGACGACTCCTGCCGAACAGTGCGTCAAGGTCCGGATCAGGAGTTCCGAGTCTCGCCTGCAGCGTGTCGAGCATGACCTGCCGCCAGCCGACGTAGGTCCAGAACGTCATGCGCGCAAGAGCCTTGGGTGACCGGGAGCCTTCGAAGCGCTCGGCCTGTCCGAGCACATTGCGCACCGAAGCGGCGATACCCGCGGACTCGAGTCTGCTCGGGTCTCCGAAGACGTTGGCGTCGTGCTGCACATAGTCCTGCACGACATCATCCACGATCCTCGTGCCGCGCAGCGCTCCTGCGACGACGCCGAGCCAGTGGTCATGCGTCGCGACCCGAGTCGAGAGGCGGGGGAACGGCAATGCGATGCTCAAGATCTCGCGATCGAACACGCACAGCGATCCGGTGATCTGGTTCGACAGCAGCGTGTGCATCGGTCCGCGGTCCTGGCGATCGGTGACGCCGGTCACCTCGCCGGAAGGATGCTGCACGAGTCGTGCCTGCCCTGAGACGAGTGAGACCTCGTCGAGGTGAGGGAGCAGACGTGCGAGCTTGTCATCATTCCAACGGTCATCCTGATCCGCGAGCGCGATCCAGACGGCATCCGCGGGCACGGCTGCAAGTCCGTGCTCGAAGTTCAGATAGAAGCCGCGGCGTGATCCGTCGCCGATCACGCGGAAACGGTCGTCGTCTCCGACGAACTCGGCGACCAACGCCTCGACGGGAGCACGCTCGCCATCGACCGAGATGATGCACTCCCAGTCCCGTACGGTCTGCTGCGCCAGTGAGCGCAACTGGATCCCGAACAGTTCGGCGTCGGGGGAGTACGCGGCCATCACGATGGCGCCGTGTGAGCGTGCGGGCGTCATCGGGCGCCTTCCTGATCTGAGGTTCGCATCAGCGAATGAGGCTAGTCTAGGTGCGCGATGAAACCGAATCTCGAGCCCGTCTGGGCGGTCCTCTCCACCTTCCGCCCTGGAGCATCCGCCCAGCATGCAGTGGCATCGGTCGTCGGACAGGTCGACGGCGTCATCGTGGTCGATGACGGCTCCGGACCGGATGCCGACGAGGTACTGGCACAGCTCGCCGAACTCGGCGCGAATGTCGTTCGAGAGGCCGACAACGTCGGCATCGCCGCGGCACTGAACCGCGGCATCCGCGCCGCCAGAGAGCACGGAGCCGCACAGATCATCACGTTCGATCAGGACTCCGTCGTCCCGGACGGATTCGTCGATACGCTGCGTGCGGCGGTCAGAGCGGCGGAGGCGGACGGCGTACGCGTCGGCGTCGTCGTGCCGGAACACTTCGCCGCGGTGCGTCAGGCGCGCGGAGAAGCCGCAGCGATCTACAGCCCGGCCGCCAACGTGATCCAGTCCGGAATGCTGGTCCCGGTTGCCGTGATCGACGCTGTCGGTGAGTTGCGCGCCGACTTCTTCATCGACCTGGTCGACACCGAATTCGAACTGCGGCTGCGCCGGGCCGGCTACGCCGTACTCGCAGCCAGCGGCATTCGACTGGGGCACGCGCTCGGCACGCAGTACCTGCGCGAGCTCTTCGGGCGCCCGGTGCGCCTCCCCGGCATCCCCCCGGAGATCACTCTGAGCACGCCCTTCCGATACTTCTACCGTGTGCGCAACCGAATCGTCCTCAACCGCGAGTATCTGCGTTCGGCGCCGAAGCAGATCACCCGCGACACGCTCCTCGACGTCATCCACTTCGTGAACGCCCTGTGGGTGGCGCGCCCACGCCGTGCGCTCTGGCGGGTGTACCGGGCGGCTATCTCGGCAGCTCTTCGGGGTCGGATGGGGCGGATGCCCGCTGGCCTTGCGCCGACGGCCGCGTCAATCCACTGGAACGCCCCGGTGTTTGAGATGGAGCAGGAATGAGCTCCGCCGGTATCCGCAGCGTGGCGGGTCGTCTGAGTGGCTTCACCATTTCGGTGATCATCGTGACGCTGCTCGGTATCGTCGCGATCCCGCTGCTGATCCTCACCCTTGGTCGCGACACCTGGGGCACGCTGGCGCTCATCCAGACCATCGCCCAGTTCGGCGGCATCCTCGTCGCCTTCGGCTGGGGAGCCGTGGGAGCTGCCACCGTCGCCGGTATCCAGGAAGATCGCCGCTCTGCCTTCTACCGCCGGTCTTTGCAGGCGCGTGCCGCGCTCTATGCGAGCGTCTTCCCGCCCCTTGCGCTGCTACTGATCGCTCTCACCCGCGGCGAAATCCTCATCTCAATCCTTGGCGCTGCGGTCTATCTGTTGCCGTATCTGGGTGCGAACTGGTACTTCACGGGCGAGGGGCGCCCGAAGCGGCTTCTGCTATTCGACACGGTGCCCACGGTCATCGGCGGTGTGCTCGGGCTGGTCGGTGTCTGGCTCACTCGCGAACTCTGGGTTTACCTGGTCCTCCAGGGCCTCGGCTACCTGGCGGCGGTGAGCATCTCCGCGCTCGTCGTGCGAAGCTCGCCGCAGGATGATGACTTCGAAGACCGCACGCCGCTGAAGACCCTGCTGGCGACCCAGCGGCATGCCGTCTCCGCAACGCTGGTGAGCAGTCTCTACGTCACACTGCCGATGATCGCCGTGCAGACGTTCCTGCCGGCGCTCCAGCCGATGTATGCCATGGCCAACCAACTGTTCAAATACGCATCGATCGCGCTGCTGCCCATCCAGCAGTTCTTCCAGAGCTGGGTGCCTGTAGACGACGGCGGCCGGCCCCGGCGGATGCGCATCGCGACGCTGTCGGCCATCGGCATCGGCATCATCGGGGGCGCCTGTATCGCGTTCCTGAGTCCTTGGGTGTCGACGCTGCTCTCCGTCGGAAAGAACCCGGTGCCGCTTTCTGTATCGCTGCCGCTCGGCGTCGCCTTCGTCGGTATCGCCATCGCTGCCGTGGTCGGCTACGCGTGCCTGGTGAGCCTGGGCCGCGTGCGCGCTCTCGCCGTGTCGACCATGATCGGCGCCGTCGTCGGAGCCCCGCTGATTATCCTGTTCGCGGTGCTCGGCTCAGTGCCTGCGGTGGCCTGGGCCGTCGCGATCTCCGAGCTGTGCGTCGCCGTCTATCTGCTGTCGGTACTGCGAACGGCGCTGCGAGCGGACCACACAGAGGTGAAGGCATGAACGACGTGCGGGTCAGCGTATGCATGGCGACCTACAACGGCGCGGCTTACCTCGCCGCCCAGCTCGACTCGATCCTCGCCGAGCTCGAACCGCAGGATGAGGTGATCATCGTCGATGATGCATCGTCCGATGGCACCGTCGCGCTGCTCGAGGCCGTCGCTGATCCTCGTGTCTCGATTCATGCGCGCGCGGACAACCGCGGCTACGTGCGCACGTTCGAGCAGGCTCTCTCACTCGCCACCGGAGACGTCCTGATGCTGTCGGATCAGGACGACGTCTGGATCGCCGGCAGGCGGGAGCGGCTGATCGAGGCGACTGCCGATCACGCCGTTGCGGCATCCAATCTCGTGCTGCTGGGTGACGACGCGCCATTGCGCTCCCCACTGACAGGTCGCGACTGGCTGCTGCGCGAAGCCGACGGCTCGAAGCGATGGCGCAACCAGTGGCGGATCCTGATCGGAGATGCGCCGTACTTCGGCTGCACGATGGCGATCCGGCGAGAGTTCCTTGCCAGCGCGATGCCATTCCCCGGATACCTCACCGAGTCGCACGACCTGTGGATCGCGACGCTGGCGAACACGGCAGGCGAGCTCGCGCATCTTGAACAGCCGACCCTCCGCCGCCGGCTGCACGACGACAACGCCTCCACCGAGAGACCTCGCGGTATCCGTCAGGCGCTCTGCTCGCGCATGCTGCTGCTGCGACTGTGGCGTGAGGCACGTCGGCGCGTGCGGCGCCCCTGACGCTGGACCGAATCAGTTCTGTGCTACGAGCACGACTGGGGTGCGTCGAGCGAGCCGCATCACAGGGCGCTCGACGAAGAACCAACTCGCCATCGCGAACAGCGTCGTCACGACGGCCGTGATCAGGATGTACACGACGATCCCGAACTGCGCGCCGCCGAAGATCAGCACGAGCTGCTGCATCGGCCACGCGTAGATGTAGAAGCCGTAGGAGATGTCGTTGCGAGCGACCCACGCCGGCTGGCGCACGACCGTCGACAGATACAGCAGCGCATAGCAGAGGAACGGCGCCGCGAGTGGCCCGCCGGCGATGGGGACGAACACCATCAGCACGGCCGCCACGGGCAGCGAGACGATGCCGAGCAGCGGCACATACCCCCACCGCTGCACGATGAGATAGATCAGCGATCCGCCGAGGAAGTACGGCAGCAACCGCGCCAGCAACTCGAAATCGCCGTCGAGGCCTCCCGTGGTTCCGGTGGCGGTGAGGATGCGCACGACGACGGACGCGGCCCAGATCGCCGCCGTCAGCAGCACCGAGCGGCGGAAGATCGCCAGGGCGCCGAGCACCCATACGATCAGGTAGCAGACGAACTCGAAGTACAGCGTCCACAGCGAGCCGTTCCACGTGTTCGGATACGGCACGGTGCTGAGCGATGCACCGACGCCGTAGTGATCCACGTGCAGGAAGAGGTTGCCCCAGATGTACTCGAGGGGTGTGGGGGCAGTGCTCGCATAACCCGCGAGCGAGCCCTGGGTGGCGAGCAGTGCGATCGGGGCGAAGACCAGAGCTGTGAGCAGCAGGCAGATCACGAAGGCCGGCATGATGCGCGCGATGCGGTGCACGAGGAATGTTCCCGCATCGGTGCGCAGGCGCGAGCGCGTGATCAGGAAGCCGCTGATCACGAAGAACCCGATGACCGCCCAACCACCGAGGTTCTCGCCGTTGAAGCCGGGCGACCAGTCGTAGCCGGCGGTATGGAACGCGTGCGCGACAAGCACGAGCGCCGCGAAGAACAACCGGAAGAGGTTGAGGCTGTTCGTGCGGTACGGGAATTCTCGTGACTCGTGCAGCGAGGATGTCACTTGAGCAGGTTCCGCTTGGCCATCTCGTCGAGCGAACGCTGGTACGAGTCCTGCTCGACGGGTTCGGTCAGCACCCATTGCGCGAAGGCGGCGACGCCGTCGCGGAAGGACACTGCGGGCGTGAAACCGAGCAATCGCGTCATCCGAGTGGTGTCGGCGATGTTGTGACGGATGTCGCCGAGTCGATAATTGCCGGAGATCCGCGTCGGCACCTCGCGTCCGAGCCCGGCGAACAGCGCGTCGACGACCTCGTTGACGGTGGTACCGACACCGGAGCCGACGTTGAACACCTCGCCGACGGCATCCGGGTGGGTGGCAGCGAGATAAGTGGCCTCCACGACGTCGTCGATGTAGACGAAATCACGACTCTCTTCGCCATCCTCGAAGATGTTGATCTCCTTACCCTGCCGGATCAGGGTCGAGAAGATCGAGAGGATGCCGGTGTACGGGTTCTTCAGAGATTGTCCCGGCCCGTACACGTTCTGGTAGCGCACCGAAGTCGACTCGATCCCGATCGTCGGAGCGACGGTCATGATCAGCGACTCCTGCATCTGCTTGGTGATGCCGTATACGGACGACGGATGCAACAGTGCCGACTCGTCGGTCGGAATCAGCGTCAGCGTCCCTTCGCCCGGCTCGTGAACATCGAAATCACCCGAGGCCATGTCGGCGTCCGCCCGGTGGCCCGGGTACACCACTTTGCCGTCTTCGGTGCGGTAGGCGCCTTCACCGTATATCGATCGGGACGATGCGATCACGATTCGGCGGACCGAATGCTCCTCGTTGGCGAGGAGGTCGAGCAGCTTGGAGGTGCCCCCGACATTCGTCGTCGTGTAGCGGTCGATCTCGTACATCGACTGGCCCGTGCCGGTCTCGGCGGCGAGATGGATGACGATCGTGGCATCCTTCAGCGCGCCTCGCAGGTCGTCGGTCGAGGTGACGCTGCCTTCTATCACGGTCGCGACTTCGCTGACGTCGCGGAGCAGGGGAGAGGTGGTGGCGGGATCGTCACCGTGCACCTGCGGCGCCAGCGTGTCCAGGACCGTCACGCGGTGCCCGTCGCGCGCGAAGCGTCGCGCCAGATGCGAGCCGATGAAGCCCGCGCCGCCGGTGATGAGTACCTGTTCGGTCATGGGGGAGAGCCTCTCGGATGCGTCAGACGGCGAAGATATGAGCCAGAGTCGACTTTAGCCCAGCCCTGTCGCCGTGCCGCAGAACGCCGGGCAGCTCGGTCACGGCGTGCAGGCGGCCCATCAGCCGCACACGCGCCACTCGGGCGGTACGACGCCAGCCTCTGTCCGTGGCGAGTTCGCGAGCGGTGCGGTAGTACTCCCGCTCATCGCGGAAGCGTCGGCCATCCATCAGCGTCTTCTGCGAGGCACTCGAGCCGTGCCGCCGATATGAGAACGCCAACGTCGGTGTGTAGACCAGCGATCCGCCGTCGAACGCGATGTCGATCAGCAGCGCGAGGTCCTGGATGATCGGCAGACCCTCACGGAAGTCGATGCGCTGCAGCGTCTCGGTACGGAACGTGAGGGACGGCCAGTACAGCCAGTCGCCACGCAGCAGGCTGGTCGCCATCTGCTCGCCGGTCAGTACGGTTTCGCCGCCACGCGGCGTCAGCACTCCTCGCTTGACACGGTCCGCGAGCGGGCGGATCACCTTGCCGTGCTCATCGATGACCTCCGCACCAGGCTGGATCACGTCGACATCCGGATGCCGCTCGATCACGTCCGAGATCACGTCGACATAGTTGGGATGCAGCAGATCATCGCACCCGAGGATCGTGATGTACGAACCCGACGCGCGACGGATCGCCTCGCGGTAGTTCTCCGTTATGCCGAGGTTGGTCTCGTTGCGCAGGTAGGTGATGCGCGGGTCCGGCTCGGCCCGCAGACGCTCGCCGACCGAGGCATCGGGGTAGCAGTCGTCGATGATCGTCAGCTCCCAGTCCGGGCTGCGTTGAGCGCGCACGGAGTCGATCGCGGCGAACAGGAGGTCGGGGTCGCCCCAGAAGGGCACGAAGATCTGCAGGGTCATGGCGGTTCCAGTCTAGATACTTCGTGCTGCGCGACCGCCGATACGATGGTTCCCATGGATCCTCTCGTCGTGTGCTCGGGCTTCGTCGGCCTCACCGTCGTGCGCCCAGCGAAAGGCGTTGCGTGAAGAGCCACCCGTTGAAGTCGATCTCGATCCTCGTTCCGATGTTCAATGAGGCCGCAGTGCTGCCTCTCTTCTTCGAGACGGTGGAGAAGGTTCTCGCGGAACTACCTGAATATCGCTTCGGGTATCTGTTCGTGGATGACGGCAGCACCGACGGCTCGGCAGACTTCGTTCGCGAGCTCGCCCGACGAGACTCCCGTATCTCCTTGGTGGTGCTCAGCCGGAACTTCGGCAAGGAACGAGCGATGCTCGCCGGGCTGGATGTCACCGAGGCAGACGCAACGATCGTGATCGACGCGGATCTGCAGGACCCGCCTTCGCTGATTCCGCGAATGCTCGCTCTCTGGGAAGAGGGCTGGCAGGACGTCTACGCGCAACGCAGTTCCCGTGCTGGCGAGAGCTGGCTCAAGCGATCGACGTCGCGCTGGTACTACCGGGTACTGCAGTCTGTGAGCCGGGTGAGCATCCAGGCCGACACGGGGGACTTCCGTCTCCTCGATCGGGAGTGCGTGATGGCACTACGGCTGTATCGCGAATCCGAGCGAAACATGAAGGCGCTCTTCTCTCTGGTGGGTTTCCGCAAGATCGCTGTTCCGTTCGACCGTGATCGACGCGCGGCAGGAGGCACGAAGTTCAACTACTGGAAGCTCAGCAACCTCGCAGTCGACGGCATCACGTCATTCACCACGCTTCCCCTGCGGTTGTCTTCGATCATCGGCGTGATCGTGTCCCTGGCGGCATTCGTCTACCTTGTCGTCATCGTCGTGAGAGCGCTCATTCCGGGTGGGGAGTCGGTTGCGGGTTACCCGTCGCTCATGGCGGTGATCCTGTTTCTCGGCGGCGTTCAGCTGATGTCGTTGGGCGTCATCGGCGAGTACATCGCGCGGATCTTCAGCGAGACGAAGGCGCGTCCGGTCTACCTCACCAGCGAGGTTCGGCTGGGCACCCCGGGGATCATTAACCAGCGTGGATCCGAAGTCCCCGGCGGCACCGATCTCGATGGTTGAAAGCAGGAGTGCGCGTTTCATCCTCGTCGGCCTGCTCAACACGTCGATCGATTTCGCGATCCTGTTCCTGCTGACTCGGCTCGGGGTGGGGATCTTCGTCGCCAACATGATCTCGACCAGCGTCGCGCTCGTCTTCAGCTTCTTCGCGAACCGCTCGATCACCTTCCGGGCAGGGGGAGACAAGAGAGTTCAGATTATGAAGTTCGCCGCGGTGACCCTTGCTGCTTTGTGGCTCGTGCAGCCTGCGATCATCGGAGTCGTCTCGATGCTCCTGGGCGGTCTCATGGCCGAGCCACTGGTCCTTCTCGTCGGTAAGGGGTGCGCGACGATCGTGTCGATGATCTGGAACTACTTCCTGTACGCATGGTTCGTGTTCCCGTCGGCAGCAGAGCCTCGAGGAGTCCGCGAGTGACTCGGTCGGCGGGCGTGTTCCTGCGCTGGACGATCGCGGGACTGATCGCGCTGGTCTTCCTCGTGTTCATGTCACCGACGACGAGCTTCTTCAACACCGTCTATGGCGGTGATTCCGCGATCTTCCGCGTGATCGGCAGCGCGATGCACCGCGGACAGGAGCTCTACGTCGACGTATGGGATCACAAGGGTCCCACCTTGTTCTTCGTCGAATGGCTGGGTCAGGTGGTTCACGAGGGGCGGCTCGGCATCTTCGCTCTGCAGGTCGTGTCACTGACCGTGTCTCTCGCCCTCATCATGTCGATCGCGCGGCGATTCACGTCTGTTCTCGGCACGGCCGGGATCCTGGCACTCGTGCTCGCGGTGCTTTCGTACACCTTCGAAGGCGGCAACCTCTCGGAGGAGTTCTCGCTCCCGTTCATCATCTTCGTCCTCTATGGTGCAGTCCGCGTGCTCGCCGACGACGAGAAGCCGGGCAGTGCACGCGAGATGATCCTGCTCGCAGGGATGGGCTGCGCCTTCGCGTTCACCTTCTTCATTCGGGCGAACAACGCCATGCCCATCGCGGGCATTTTCGCCGGCCTTCTCATCCAACTGATCCTGCGACGCGCTCCGGTCGTCAAGCGCTTCGCCATCGCCGTGGTCGGCTTCATCCTGATGACCGGAGCGATCGTCGGCTGGTTCGCTCTACGGGGAACCCTGGACGACATGCTCAACGCGACGTTCTGGTTCAACCTGCGCTACCTCGACGATGCTTCCTCGCGCTCCAAGGCACTCGCTTACGTGCTCACGGTCGTGCTCACGGTCGCGATGGCGGGTGCGGGAGTCATCGGGCAACTGCTGCGATTCGGTGCGCGGAGGTCGATTTGGGTTCTGGGCGTGATGCTGGGAGTCACTTCGGTCTACGCGGTGCTGTCGCCCACGACGTCGTACGCGCATTACCTGACGCTGATCATCCCATTGGTCGTCCTGGGGGGCGTCATGCTGATGCACGCACTGGGTCCACGATCGAGGAACATCATCGCCGTCATCATGATCGCCGCTTCGTCGGCGACGATCATGCACCAGGTGCCGAGCGCGATCAGGTACTACGGCGCTGTGCGCGACGTCGAGGCTTCCTATCAGGGGCAACTCGATGACGTGCTGTCCGACGTACCCGAGAGTCGACGTGCTGAGGTCTTCCCCTGGTCGCTCCCCGCGACGTACTACCTGATGACCGACACCCTGCCGACGTACAAGTACTTCATCACCCAACCGTGGTGGGGGACCATCGATTCGCGGGTCGTCACGGACACGGTCGCGCATATCGAGCAGTCGCGACCGGAATGGGTTCTCATCCCCGCGACCGGTGCCGGAGACCCTGCGCTGCAGGGCCTGCTGGACAGCGAATACACCTCAGTGCGGGTGACCGACCGTTTCGAGTTGTTCGCGCTCGAGCGGTGATCGTGTCGGCCGCGCTCGTGGTGCTGATCAATCCATCAGCGAGACGCCGATACGATGGATCCCATGGATCTTCTCGTCGTAGGCTCGGGTTTCTTCGGCCTCACCATCGCTGAGCGCGCCGCGGATGCCGGCCGCAAGGTCACAGTCATCGAACGCCGCCCGCACATCGGCGGCAACGCCTACAGCGAGGCGGACCCGGAAACGGGGATCGAGGTGCACCGTTACGGAGCACACCTCTTCCACACCTCGAACGCGACAGTGTGGGAGTACGTCAATCGCTTCACCACGTTCACGAACTACGTGCACCGCGTCTACACGAACCACAAGAGCGTCGTGTACCCGATGCCAGTGAACCTGGGCACCATCAACCAGTTCTTCCAGGCCGCGTACTCTCCTGACGAGGCTCGCGCACTCATCAAGGAGCAGGCCGGCGAGTACGACGTCAAGTCGGCGCAGAACTTCGAGGAGAAGGGCATCGCTCTCGTCGGGCGACCGCTGTTCGAGGCCTTCTTCCGCGACTACACCGCCAAGCAGTGGCAGACCGATCCGCACAAGCTCTCCGGTGACATCGTCAGCCGCCTCCCTGTGCGCTACAACTACGACAACCGCTACTTCAGCGACACCTGGGAGGGCCTGCCCACCGACGGGTACACCGCCTGGCTCGAGCGCATGGCTGATCACCCGAACATCGAGGTCAAACTCGACGTCGATTTCTTCGACGAGTCGCAGCCCCTGAACCGCAACGCGCTCGTCGGACAGGTGCCGATCGTCTACACCGGCCCCGTCGACCGTTACTTCGACAACGCCGAGGGCGAGCTCAGCTGGCGCACGCTCGACTTCGAGCGCGAGGTGCTGAACATCGGCGACTTCCAGGGCACGCCCGTCATGAACTATCCGGACATGGACGTTCCGTTCACCCGCATCCACGAGTTCAAGCACTTCCACCCGGAGCGCAAGGACATCTATCCGGATGACAAGACGGTCATCATGCGCGAGTTCTCCCGTTTCGCGGAGAAGGCCGATGAGCCGTACTACCCGGTCAACACGCCTGCAGACCGTGAGGGCCTGCTCGCGTACCGCGAGTTGCAGAAGGGTGAGAAGGACGTCCACTTCGGCGGGCGACTCGGCACCTACCAGTACCTTGACATGCACATGGCCATCGGCTCGGCGCTGACCATGTGGAACAACACACTCGCCTAAGCTCGGAACTGTGAGTCACGCTGCTGTCGGGGCGCCGGGTACGCCCCGGCGATACCTGCATTCGCTGTGGCTGCTGTCCGCCCGCGACCTGAAGGTCCGCTACGCCACCAGTTGGCTCGGCTACCTGTGGTCTGTGCTCGACCCGCTGATCATGAGCGGGATCTACTGGTTCGTCTTCACCCAGGTGTTCCACCGGGACAAGATCGGCGAACAGCCGTACATCGTGTTCCTCATCCTCGCTCTGCTGCCGTGGGTATGGTTCAACACCTCGGTCTCAGATTTCACGCGCGCGTTCCGCAGAGACGCCAGACTGGTGCGTTCGACGTCGATCCCGCGTTCGATCTGGGTCAACCGCATCGTGCTGAGCAAGGGACTCGAGTTCCTCTTCTCCATCCCTGTGCTCGCGATGTTCATCATCTTCAACGCGGACAAGATCACCGTCGGCTGGTCGCTGCTGTGGTTCCCCGTCGCCATCGTCCTTCAGATGATGCTGCTCGTCGGGCTGGGGCTGCTCGTTGCTCCTCTGTGCGTGCTCTACGCCGATCTGGAACGCACCACGGCATTGATTCTTCGCGCTCTGTTCTACGCGTCCCCGGTGATCTACAGTGTCAACGACCTTCCCGCCCCCTTCGACACGATCAGCGCGTTCAATCCGCTTTCCGGCATCTTCACGCTCTATCGGGTCGGATTCTTCCCTGACCAGTGGCACACGATGACCATCCTGATCAGCGTCGTCATGACGATCTGCATCTTCGTCCTGGGGCTCTGGGTGTTCCGTTCCCTCGAACGTTCCGTGTTGAAGGAGCTGTGATGGTCGCTGCGATCGAGGTCGATGGCCTGGGTGTTCGGTTCCGCCGCAATCGTCGGGGACGCCGGAGCTTCAAGGATCTGTTCGCCGGATCATCGCGTCGCAACCGGCCGGGGGAGTTCTGGGCTCTGCGGGATGTCTCTTTCACAGTGCAACCGGGCGAGTCGATCGGCGTCGTCGGACGCAACGGGCAGGGAAAGTCCACGCTGCTGCGTCTGGTCGCCGGCGTGCTCCTCCCTGATGAGGGGGCGGTCGCGGTGAATGGCGGCGTCGCACCGCTCATCGAGATCACCGGTGGTTTCGTCGGCGATCTCACGGTGCGCGAGAACGTGCGGCTCACCGCTGGGCTGCATGGGATGTCCAAGGCGGAGGTCAGTCGGCGCTACGACGACATCATCCAGTTCGCGGAGCTCGAAGACTTCCAGGATGCGCCGTACAAGCATCTGTCGAACGGCATGAAGGTGCGTCTCGCGTTCTCGGTCGTATCGCAGCTCGATGAGCCGATCCTGCTGGTCGACGAAGTCCTCGCGGTCGGCGACAAGGCTTTTCGCGACAAGTGCTACAAGCGCATCGACGAGTTGCTCGCGGATGGACGCACGCTGTTCTTCGTCAGCCACAACGAACGCGACCTGCGTCGCTTCTGCACGCGCGGGCTGTATCTCAACAAGGGCGCACTCGTGCTGGATGCCGGCATCAACGAGGTGCTCGACCGCTACAACGAAGACTCGGCGTCGGCCGCCTGAGCTGGTCCGCGGCCGTGACCGGCCGGCTTCACTCTTGGCGTTCGATTCAGAGGCCGACGAGGGTACGGAGCTCCTGCAGTGCGGCGGCGGCCGCGTCCATGGCGCCCTGCGTGTCGGAGCCGCTCTCTATCGCGCCGCGGAGCTCACCGAGCCGTGCACTGTATTGTCCGACGGACTCGTACCACGTCGATGAGATCGAGCTCGGAGCCGCAGCATCCGACAGGCGACCGGCATCCTGCTGAAGCGAATCGACGACCTGAGCGGCCTCTTCACCACTCGACCCGGCCGCGATCGAGAGCCCGGTCACGGCATCGTCGAGACGCGGCTGCACCTGAGCGGCGAAAGTCGCGAGGTCGGGGTCCGGAACCGGCGGCGGCGTGGTCTCCGGGGGCGCTGTCGGCTCGGGTGTCGGCATCACAGTCGGCGTCGGCGTCGGGCTCGGGGTAGGCGTCGCCGTCTTTGTCGCGGTCGGGCTCGGCGTCGGTGCAGGGTCGCTTCCCCGGGGAAGGAAGAAGAACAGCAGCGCGCCGACGACGGCCACTGCCAGCACGGACAATCCGACGATCAACCAGACGCGACCCTTGTTGCTCTTCTTCTCCTCGGGGAAGATCCACTCGGCTCGGGGCTGCTGCTCGTCGCTCATCAGTTCTCCAACGCCGGCATGGGCTTCCAGGTGCGGTCGCGTCCGATCTTGCCACCGTCTCGGATGCCACGGAACAGATTGCTCGTGCCTCGAACAGTGCGCTCGACGAAGAGCAGCCGGATGAGTTCCTTGAAGAACGTCGCCGTGGTGCCCAGTCCGAACAGCACGGGGTTGTAGACGCCGTGTTCGCGATAGTACTTCTTGATGAACGCGCGGTTGCGCATGATGTAGTACCGGTATGCGTTGCTCGACGCGTTCATGTGGCGCACGCCCATGTCCCACTGCTTGATCTCGCGGGTGCGGCGCAGCACGAATTCGTTCACGATCACAGCCGTGGTGAGCCGTGAAGCCAGCCAGCCGTACATCTGGTCATCCCAGTAGATGAAGAAGCGATGGTCGGGGAGACCGATCTGAGTGACGATCGAGCGGTGGATGAACATGCCCTCGAAGCATCCGCTGTTCATCTCCTTGAAGTTCGACGCGTCGAAGCCCGCAGGAGCGAAGGGGATCGGAATGCCCATTCGTTCGGCGATCCGGTACTGCCAGTAGAACTCGCTGCCGTCGTAGTCGTATCGACGTCCCTGGATGCTCTTGAAGCGGGGTGTCCACGCGCCCATGCGTTCAAGGCCGTCCGGAATCACCTCGACGTCGTCATCCATCATCCAGATCCACTCGGAGCCCAAGTCGTAGGCCGTGCGCATGCCCTCGCTGAAACCGCCCGACCCGCCGGTGTTGGTCTCGAGCTTGCGGTACACGATCTCCGTGCCGACGCGTTCACGGAACGAATCGACGACATCTGTCGTGTCGTCGACGGAGGCGTTGTCGATGATCACGACGTGTCCGGGCTTCGGATCCATCACGGTGATGCTGTCGAGCAGCCGTGTGAGCAGATGCGATCGGTTGTACGTGACGATCACGATCGTCGCCGTCGCCGGATCGAATGCAGCGGGCGCCGCGGTCATGCCTTCTCCTCGAAGATCTGCTGCCAGGACTCGGGGGAGACGAGCTCAGGGAGAGCCTCCCGATACTGCTTCTGCAGTTCGGGCCAACGACGCCGTAGTTCGGCATGCAGGCGCACCGTATCGCGCAGCATCCGCCGGTACTTCTTGCGGTCGCGTGTGTAGATGTTCTTCCCCGACCCGTCAGCGGCGCTCACCAGCGCGCTGTCGAACACCGGAAGGCGCCACCAGTGCGCGTCCTCTTTGCCGAACTCGACCTCCGGCTGCGCGACGTTCGCCGGATTCGGGCTGTGCACCCAGTGCGCGAAGAGGGTGGTCAAGGTGAACCATCGAAGCTGAATCCCGGTCGGGCTGTCGAATTGGTGCTGCTTCTGCTGCTTGTACACCCGGCGTCCGTGGCGGGAGTGCAGCACCGTTGAAGGATCACGGTGCACGACCGTCTCCGGGAAATCGGCGGCGAGCGCGCGTGCTCCTGGCATCGCCGTCGACAGGTTCTCGCGCATATGCGCCGGCCCTGACAGGATGTCGCGCAGCGCCTGCGCGCGCAGGGCGACGGGGTAGTACTGCATCATCATCAGATGCTTGAGGTCGACGCGACGGCTGTGCGTCAGCAGACGGCCGCCACGGGGGACTTCGGAGTGCAGCAGACCTGCGACGATGCGGTTGCGGGCATGGAAGTACGCCTGCCAATCGATCGAATCGTCCTTGTTGACCCACGAGACGTGCCAGAGCGCGACGCCGGGCATCGAGACCGTGGGGAAGCCTGCCTCCCCGGCACGCAGGCAGAACTCGGCATCGTCCCATTTGATGAATGCCGGCAGGGAGAGACCCACCTTGCGGATGGCGTCCAGAGGGATGAGGCACATCCACCAGCCGTTGTAGTCGGCGTCCATGCGCATGTGCAGCAGCTTCGACTGGCGCAGGTTCGATGCACCGAAGTCGTGCGGCATCTTCTCCTGGTAGAGATTGCGCCACATGAAAGGAACCTTGTCGAGCACTTCTGCCCAGCCGTGGAGCTTCGGGCGATCGAGCAGATCGAACATGTGACCGCCGACGAGCACGGGGTTGGTCGCGAACTGGCCGAACACGATCGAGCGGCGCACGGACTCGGGCTCGAGCCGCACGTCATCGTCGAGCAGCTGCACGAAGTCGCTCTCGGGTCGCTGCAGCGTCTCGTGCATGGCACGGGCGAAGCCGCCTGAGCCGCCGAGATTCGGCTGCCGGATCACTTGCAGCGTCTCGCCGAGGGCGGCGGCGACGTCGGCGTAGCCCTCCTGCTCCGCGACGAGCTGCGTGCCCTGATCGACGAGGAAGATCCGGTCGACGAACTCGAGCGCGTCGGGCGACGCCGCCAGGGCCTGGAGGGTCTCGACGCAGTAATCGGGCTTGTTGTAGGTCGTGATGCCGAGTGAGGCCTTGCCTGTTCGCGGCGGCTCCTGCTCGGTCGTCCACTCCGCCCCTTGCAGAATGGCGGCCTTCTCGTCGGCGACGATGTCGAACCAGATCCATCCGCCGTCGCTGTACTGCGTCAGGGCAAGGTCGAAGGACGTCTCGGCGTCGCCGGTGACCTCCCGGGTGTCCACGCGCTGGCGCACCCCAGAACCGTTCGAGCGGTAGACCAGGATGGTGGCGGGACCTTTGGTGCGCACGGTCAGCCGCACTTGACGCACGCTCGTCCAGTGCTGCCAGTACGACGCCGGGAACGCATTGAAATAAGTGCCGAGCGAGACTCGTCGACCGGCGACGATGCGTGCGCTGTGACGGCTCAGGATGTTGCCCAGATGTGCGCGATTCGACACGCGGACGGGCTCCTCATCGATCACGGACCACGTCTCGGGATCGGCGTACAGCGGGAGGAGGTCGGGGTCGCGGTCGAGGGGGAAGACGACGTTCTGCAGGACGTGGGCCACGTGTGGATCTCCGAAGTTGTTCCGCCCGGCCGCGTGGGCACAGACCTGAATAGCGGGCACAGATCAGCCTACCTTCACGTGTTGTGGATCGCTGGAGAGCGCGCAGCGGTACGCGATCACCGGTGGATGCCACGGGTACGATGGGGCACGATGAAGGCTCTGATCACCGGCGGTGCCGGATACATCGGTTCGACCGTGGCGACGGCATGCCTCGAGGCGGGCATCGAGACAGTGATCCTCGACGACCTTTCCACCGGGCGCAAGGAGTTCGGCGAAGGTCGCAACCTTTACGTGGGTGATATCGCCGATCCTGAGCTCATCGACCGGATCGTCGCCGACCACCCCGACATCGATGTCGTCGTGCACTGCGCCGCGCGGATCGTCGTGCCGGACTCGGTCGCCGATCCGCTCGGGTACTACGACACGAACGTCGGCAAGAGCATCGTCCTGTTCCGTCACCTCCGTGAGCGCGGTATGACGCGCATCGTTTTCAGCTCGTCCGCAGCTGTCTACTTCGGCGAGGGCGGCGAGGGCGTCGACGAGACCGCGCCTCTCGCGCCGTCAAGCCCTTACGCCATGACCAAGGCGATGGTCGAGAGCATCCTCGCCGACGCAGCGAAGGCCGGCGACCTGCGGGCCATCGTGCTGCGGTACTTCAACCCGATCGGCGCGGACCCGCGTCTGCGCTCCGGCCTGCAGAATCCCACACCGTCGCATGCGCTGGGCAAGATCATGCAGGCGCGCGCGGCGGGTGAGCCGTTCACGATCACGGGGACCGATTGGCCGACGCGCGACGGCTCCGGGCTCCGGGACTACATCCACGTGTGGGACCTGGCGCTCGCCCATGTGGCCGCCGTGCAGCGCTTCGACGAGGTCGCACCGGCATCCGCGCCGTACCAGGTCATCAACATCGGCACGGGTGACGGCGTCACCGTTCGCGAGCTCGTCGCAGCATTCGAGCGCGTCACCAAGCAGGCGCTGCCGATCGTGGAGACGGACCGTCGAGCCGGTGACCAGGCCGGCGCCTACGCGATCGTCGATCGTGCCGCTTCCATCCTCGGCTGGAGAGCCGAGCGCTCGGTCGACGACGGCGTGCGCGACGCTCTGGCCTGGTCGGAAGCGCTTCGCTCACGGAGCTGAGACTCTCACCCCTGTGCACGCAGCGTAGGGATGACTCCCGTGTTCGCCGCATCTATGTTCTCGCGCCATGACCGGGATTGCCCGGCGCGGAGCGCGCAGAGGACGAGCATGAACCACCCCGCCCCCTCGAGCGTGAAGCTCTCGAACATCGAGTCGACGGCGAGGGTCACGAGCACGAGCGGCGTCCACGCGTACACGACCGAGTGCCGCACGCTGGCCACCAGCCACGACCTGATCAGAGCGACGCCGCCCAAGATCAGGAACAGCAGGAGGCCGGCGATGCCGAGTTGCAGCAGCACATCGAAGAAGGCGTTCAAAGCGGTCTGGTGCTGGTTGTCGAGCAGGTAGTTGATGTAGGTGAACGGGTACTCGCCACGTTGCCATGGGCCGAACCATCCCCAACCCTGGAGAGGCCTGATCGCCACGAAGTCGAGGATCTGGTTCCACAGATCTGCGCGGATCGAGAAATCGGAGCCCGCGCCCATCCAGGCGATGATCGGATGCCGGAACACGAACGCGACCACGAGCGACGCGACGGCGAGTGCGCCCAGCGTCCATTGCACGAGGTTGCGATGCGCTGTCGGCGTGTGGCGCACGATCGTGAGCGCTGCGGTCACCACCCCGACGGCGACGGCCAGCACCAACACGGTCGGTGATGCGGACAGCAGCGCGAGGAAGCCGGCGAGTGCGATGGATGGAATCGCGATCGGAGCGATGACCGACTGGGTGCGCCACTCTATGAAGAACGTGATCAGGGCGATCACCGCAACGAAGCCGAGCATGTTGCGCGTGCCGAAGACGCCCTGGATCGGCCCGCCGATCGCCAGGTTCCCCTCGATCTGAAGGAAAGCGATCGGCACGTCGATGAGGATGCCGGAGAGGATCTCGACCCCGAGCGAGACGAGCAGCAGCGCCCGCAGGGTGTCGCCGATCGCGCGAACCGTCTGCAAGGTGTCACGGATATGACCGATCGTGATCGCGATTATCGCGAAGCCGAACGTCCACAACCACCCGACGAGAGTGTCGGCGCGATCCGTCGTCCAGATCACACTCGCGAGCGCGAGAGCGAGGAACGCGAACAGCGATGAGGGCGCGATCCGCAGCAACGAGAGCTCTTCGCGCCGCACGAACAGGATCGCGACGCCCAGTACGCACAGCAGCACGATGATCGTGGCGTACGTGGTCTCCGATGTCATCCGCTCGATCATGAAAGATCCGAACGTGGCCGTGAGCGCGGCCAGAGTGTATGCACGCGCCATCTCGACGGAGCCGAGCAGTCGGCCCAATCGATCCTGGGTCGAGGTCACGGGATGCGCCGGACCCTGCTGCCACGCTCCGTGACGCGGGACTGCTCGTTCAGGCCGACGCCCACCAAAGGCACCGATTTGATCTTGAATGAGAAGAGCACCAGCATCAACCATCCCCAGAGCATGATCGGGGTGGACTCGGCGAGGCCCTGGACGAGCAGGATGACGGTGAAGAGCAGCGGCAGCAACGTCAGCGGGGAATAGGGACGGTCGGCGCGGAGATTCCAGCGCGGGCGATCCGCGGCGAAGAACCATGCGCGCCACAGCAGGCCGAAGTATGCGGCGGCCATCAGCAGAACGCCGACCGCGCCGAGCTGCATCAGGACATCGAGCCACATGTTGTGGGCGTGGAACACCGTGATGCCGTGGTCTGTGATCCAGCCGTCGAACGCCGGGTCGGTGGGAATCCAAGGGCTGGAGAATCCATTGCCGAAGACCGGGTGGGTGGCGGCCCGATCGAGCACCTTCGTCCAGATGACGTCGGTGCGACCGGTCAGATCGGCGCTGCGTCCGAGCGCTTCGAAGAGCGGCCGGTGGAAGACGATCACGGCTGCGACGACGATGACGACCGCCCCGCCGCAGATCGCATAGATCCGGGCGCGTGCCCCTGGCGTGCGCGCACGCCGGATCAGCAGAGCCACCATGAGCACCACGGCGGCGGCCAGTGCGCAGACGTACGTGGTCGCCGAGGATGCCCGGAACATCATGAACGCGGCCAGGGTCATCCACATCACGAGCGTCGTGCGCCAGCGCGCGCGCAACGCGAAGCGCACCCCGAACGTCACGATCGCGAACAGGCTGATGATCGCGAGCACATTCGAATTGCCGACGATCCCCTGGATGCGGCCTCCGTCGAAGAGGTTGTCCCGTACCCAGTACCAGTGCGGGTCGACTTCGCCGTCGGGGAGAGTCAGAAAATTCGGCAGCAGCGGGCCGTGCACCACAGCGGAAACCCAGAGCTCGAGCGCAAGGGACAGGCCGAGGATCCATTTGAACGCCGACGCGAGCGCGCGCACGATCTCCTGCCAGCTGAACGCGTGCGCGATCAGCAAGGCGTTCACGGTGACGGCGGCGAGGAGCAACCAGGTAATGATGGTCGGCAGCCGCCACTGGGACCACGCCACAGACACCAGTGCGAGCCCCACATATCCGAGCGCGGACCAGGGCAGGCGCCGCCACGGGAACGGATGCGGTTCGCCGCGCGCGATCATCGGAATCGCGATCGCGAGAGCCGCCAGCGTGAGCAGTATCATCACGACGCCCGCGCCGATCTGGCCGACGAGGTTGTACAGAGCGGTGTGGGCGAAGGCCACGACGAAAACGAGGATGACATAACCGCGCAACAGCAGATGCCCCGTCGACTCGCGCTCCGGCGCGGTGGGCGGGGCTGTCACTGGATGCTTCGTGTACTGCGCCATCGGCTTCAGGCTACCGCGCCGGCACCGTCAGATCGCTGTGCCACGGCCGGATCGATACGCTGGGGCCATGCTGCTGAGTCTGTCGAACGCGCCCCGTGACTATGCCTGGGGGTCGACATCCCTCCTCGCCGAGCTGGAGGGCCGCGAATCCACCGGCGAGCCGGAGGCGGAGGTCTGGTTCGGCGACCACCCCGGCGATCCTGCGGAAACCGCCGACGGCTCCACCCTCGACGCGGTGACGGGCGGCACTCTTCCTTATCTGCTGAAGCTGCTCGCCGCAGCCTCTCCGCTCTCGATCCAGGTGCACCCGACGATCGCGCAGGCACGAGAAGGATGGGGCAGAGAGCAGGCGCTCGCCGCGGACGACCCCGCTCGCAACTACCGGGACGCGAACCATAAGCCCGAGCTGATCGTCGCCCTCAGCGAACGCTTCGAGGCCCTCGGCGGCCTGCGACCCGTCGCCGACACGCTCCGCCTGCTGACGGCGCTGGGCGAGTCGTCCGGCGTGCGGGCGCTCCGCGAGCGTCTCGAGGGCGGCCGTGAGGAGGACGCGCTGAGGGACGCCGTGGGCTGGATCCTCTCCGGCGACGCGCAGCGAGAGGTGGATGAGATCATCGCGGCGCTCGCGGAGGCGTCGTCGGAGGAATTCGCGGCCGAGCTCGACGCCGTGCGGGCGATCGCCGGACGATATCCCGGCGACCCAGGGGTCGTGGTCGCACTGCTGATGAACTACGTCGTGCTGAACCGAGGCGAAGCGATCTTCCTGCGTGCCGGACTCCTGCACGCCTACGTCTCCGGTCTGGGCGTCGAGATCATGGCGGCGAGCGACAACGTGCTGCGCGGGGGACTGACCCCCAAGCACATCGACGTGCCCGAGCTGCTCTCGGTACTCGACACGACGCCCGAGAAGGTGCCGGTGCTACTCCCCGCAACCGGGGCAGTGACCGAGTATCCGGTCGACGTTCCCGACTTCGCGCTGCGACGTGTCGTTCTCGCCGGTGCGCCGCAGACACTGGACATCGCCGGGCCGGCGATCGTGCTCTCGACCGGGGGAGAGGTGGCCGTCGCAGGTGCGGACGAGGTCGCACTCGCCGTTTCCGTCGGATCAGCGGTCTTCGCCACGAAGGACGAGGGGTCGTTGACGCTGAGTGGCGCAGGCGAGGCGTTCATCGCGCAGCCGGGCAGCTGACGGGTGGCCCGGTCGGACGGTCACCGAACGCCGATGCCGACACGCCCGAGTGCCCGCCGCGCTGAGTCCCACCTGACACGACACGCCGTCGACACGCCGTGAACCTTCAATCGTCGATTGAGGCTTTAGTATCCGCGACTTGACCGCAGCGAATGACACGGGTGTAATTAGTTCAGCAAGGCCCGGTGGGGGGCAATTCTGAAGGGCAAGGAGAGCGACATGACGGGTTACCGTTCCGACGTTCCCGAGAACTGGTTTGTTGATCCGGTCAATCTCGGGGTTCCCGGGGTCAGGCGCATCGAGCCTGATGAAGACAGCACCTTGTCATGGCAGACAGACGCGCTGTGCTCCCAGACCGATCCTGAGGCGTTCTTCCCGGAGAAGGGTGGTTCCACCCGTGACGCGAAGCGGATCTGCTCATCTTGCGACGTACGAGGCGAATGCCTCGAGTATGCGCTGAACAACGACGAACGCTTCGGCATCTGGGGCGGTCTGAGCGAGCGCGAGCGCCGTAAGCTCAAGCGCGCCGCCGGCTGATCGTTCACAGCTTGGCAGGCTCGCCGGGCGCGATGACGGTGGCCCGGGAGCTCAGCGCATAGGCTGACCAGGCCATGCCTACCCCAGTTCATGCCATCATCGTCGCGCGCCCCGGTTCATCCGCGCGTGCGCAGCTGCTGCGAACACTTGACGCTCTGACCCTCCAGACCCGCCGCGCCGACGCCGTCACCCTGGTCGTATGCGGCGACGGCTCAGACGCTCGCTCCAGCGACGTCGTCGCAGGTGTCGTGGAGGGCATCATCGAAGCCCGCGGCGGCACCTCGTACGCGGAGGCCGTGGATCTTGCGCGACCGCGAGTGGCCGAAGGCGCTGCCGTATGGCTGCTCGCCCACGACACTGCTCCGCATCCGCAGGCGCTCGCGCAGCTCGCCGGTGCACTGGAGCGCTCGCCGTCCGCTGCCATCGCGGCTCCCAAACTCGTCAACGCAGACAACGAACGTGAACTCGTCTCGCTCGGCGTCACCATGACCACGCTCGGGCGCTCGGTCGAGCTCGCGGCCGGCGAACTCGACCAGGGTCAGCACGACAGGGGCGACGATGCCCTCGGTGCCGACATCCGTGGCATCCTGATCCGCGGCGAGATGCGCGATCGGCTGAGACCTGACACTGCGCTCTCCGGTGCAGACGAGGGGCTCGACCTCGGCGTGCGCGCCCGACTCACCGGCACCCGGGTGGTGCTGGCGCCGAGCGCGCGCGTGTCAGTGCATCCGGACGGCCCTGCCGCCCTCCCGCGAAACGCAGCTCAACGCGCGTACGCCACGCGACTCGCGCAATTGCATCGCCGCCTCTCGTACGCGCCGGCGGCGGCTGTGCCCCTGCACTGGCTGTCGCTGCTGCCGCTTGCGCTGTGGCGCACCATCGTGCATCTGATCGGTAAACGCCCGGCCGCCGTGTTCCCCGAATGGGGCGCAGCGATCATGGCGATGGTCCGCATCGGGGCCGTGGCGCGTTCGCGGCAGAGCATCCGCTCCTCGCGTACGTCGAGCTGGTCGAGCATCGCTCCATTGCGCATCACCCGCTCGCAACTGCATCGGCGTCTCGACGATGGACACGGCAGCGAGGGCGGCGCCCTCAGCGAGCTGAACTTCTTCTCCGGGGGCGGTGCGTGGGCTGTGCTCGGCGCGCTGGTCGTCGGTGTCGCATCCTTCTTCACGCTTCTGGCGTGGCCGGCGATCGGCGGAGGGGCGCTGCTGCCCCTGCGCAACACGGTCGCTGCGCTCTGGGAAGACGCAGCGTGGGGGCAGCGCGGTCTCGGTGTGGGGGTCGTCGGCCCGGCGGACCCCTTCTCGGGAGTGGTCGCGGTGCTCGGCACGCTGTGGGCCGGCGCACCCTCGTTCGCCATGGTGCTGCTCTGGTTGCTCGCGTTGCCGCTCGCAGTTCTCGGTGGCTGGTTCGCGGCGACGCGCATCACCGATCGCGGAGGGCTGCGCATCTTCGGCGGCGTCGCATGGGCGCTCGCGCCGACCTTCCTCACCGCCCTGGTCGAAGGGCGCCCGGCGGCTGTGCTGCTGCATCTGCTGCTGCCATGGCTCTTCCACGCTGCCGTCGTCGCCCACCGTTCGTGGGGTGCGGCAGGCGCGGCCTCCATCCTGCTCGCCGCAGTGCTCGCGTGCGCGCCGGCCCTGGCCCCCGGCCTCGCTCTGCTCTGGGCCGCGGCGCTCGTGATCGTGTTGACCCGCGGATGGTTCCACGGTGCCGTCCGTCTGCTCTGGGTTCTTGCGCCCACCGCGGTCCTGTTCGCACCTCTCGTGATCTGGCAGATCCGCAACGGCAACCTCTGGGCGATCTTCGCCGACCCTGGTTCGGCGTGGGCGGGTCCGCAGGTCGCCGCCGACAGCGCCGGACGGATGCTGCTGGCGACAGGCTTCCCCACGTCGGACCTCGCCGGCTGGGCTGATGTGATCGATCCGGCGATCGCCGCATGGGCGCCGCTGCTCATCGCACCTCTCGCGCTGCTGGCCCTCGCCGCAGCTGTCGCTCCGCGATGGGGTGCGGGCATCACCCTGCTCGGAGTCGCCATGACAGGCCTGGCGACGGCATTCGTGGCCGTCGGCGTCGTTGTCAGCTTCGCGCACGGAGTGCCGGTGGAGATCTGGCCGGGAAGCGGCCTGAGCCTCGCCTGGGTCGGTGTCGTCGGTGCGGCGCTCGTCACTCTCGACACCGCGGTGACCCTTCCACGGCTTCGGGTGGCCGCCGTCACAGTTGCCGGTCTCGCCCTCGCGGTGTGCGCCGTACCGGCGCTCACGGCCCTGCACACCGACCGCACCGTTCTCACTGACGGGCCCGAGAGCACGCTTCCTGCATTCGTCGCCGCCGAGGCGAAGGGCGACCGCGAGATCGCGACGCTCGTGCTCACGCCGCAGAACGACGGTGGCCTGGCTGCAGACGTGGTGTGGGGTGCGAGCGAGACGCTCGGAGCGCAGACGACGCTGCTCAATACGGCGACTGAGCCGCAGGGAACCGACATCAGCGCGCTCTCGGTGGATCTGCTTTCGACACGAACCTTCGATGCCCCGGGCGAACTCGCCGCGCACGGCATTCATTTCGTGCTGCTCGATCAGGTCGCCACGGACGAGTCGGATGCTGCGCGGGCGTTCAGAGTGGCGGCGATCACCGCTCTCGACCAGCGTGCCGGATTCGTGAAGGTCGGCGAGACCGACAAGGGAGTGCTGTGGCGTCTGGAGGCCACACCCTCCGAGCGGGCGACGCTCAGCAACGTCCAAGACGGTACTGCCACGGCGGCCACCGCGCTGCAGCTGATCGTCCTGTTCGCAGCGCTCCTGCTCTCCATCCCCACTCGAGCATCCCGACGCGCCGCCCGCGCGCAGTCCCGCATCGTCGGGCGCTCGGCCGAGGAGCCGATGGTGCTCCCGAAGCGCGTGGACGGTCAGATCGAAGATGAGCAGCCTGGTGCGTCGCAGCCGCCGGCCGAGGACGCTGAGCCTTCCGGGAACGCTGAGCCCGGCGAGGACGCTGAGCCTTCCGAGGACGCTGACCCCGGGGAGGACCCTGAGTCCGTTGAGGACCCCGGGAAGGCTGAGGACGCTGAGTACGCCGAGAACGGAGGGCTCGACGAGTCCGACGGTTCGGAAGTGTCCGACGTCTCGGAAGAGGGTGCACACGGCGAGGCATCGCAGGAGCCGGGATCCGGGGCTCGGCAGTCCGGAGAGGACACGCCAGACGGTTCTGATCATGTGCAGCCTGCCGACCAGGAGGGGGAGCGATGACTCCGAATCGAGCGATCCGCGTCGTCGCGACCAGCGCCAGGCTGCTGGTCGGAGCGGTGATCGCGGTCGGTTGCGTGGTGGGAGTGACGGCTGCCGTTGCGCTGCCGTGGCCCGGAATCGTGAACGAACCGGCCCAGGTCTCTGTGACGCCGACGGCCGGCGACACGACCCTCGTTTGCACCGGTGACTTCCGAGCAATCGGCCGGAACACGCAGAACGCCGGGCAGATGTCGTCTGCCGGTGAGTCTGCGCTCACTGCCGAGCGCAGCGGAGCGAGCGCGGAGTCCGAACTCACCGCGTCGGACCTGTTCACCGCTGATTTCAGCGGTCCGGCGACCGGCCCACTCCAACTCGTGGGTTCTGCGGCTCCCATCGCCGCCGCCGAATCGATCTCGCTCGCTGCGGAGGACCTCTCCGGCCTGGCCGCCAGTGCCTGCCGCGAGCCGAGCACGGAGTCGTGGCTGATCGGCGGAACGGTCGAGACCGGCACCAGCGATCTCGTCATCCTGTCCAATCCCGGCGATGTCACGGCGACAGCGACGATCACGGTGTTCGGAACGGAGCAGTCCTCGACGACGACACTCGTGCCTGCGGGTACTCAGCTCGCTGTTCCGCTGTCATCCGTCGCCGCCGGTCTGCAGCAGCCCGTCGTGCGCGTGACCGCCGCAGGCGCCCCACTGCGCGCTGTGCTGCAGTCCTCGCTGATCCGCACCCTTGACCCGTCCGGGATCGACCTGCAGGACACGGCCGGGGCTCCGCGGACTGACCTCACTTTCGCCGGCGTTCAGGTGCTCACCACCAGCCCCGACTCCGCTGTCACCGTGCTGCGACTGATGGCGACCGATCAGGCGGGACAGGCGACCATCACGATTCGCTCCAACGGCGAAGAGGTGCAGACGATGTCGGTCCCGCTCGAAGCGGCGATCCCCGTGGAGGTGAACCTGGACGGCCTGCCGACCGGCGTGTACAGCGTGGAGGTCGCGGCCGAGGCACCGGTCGTCGGTGCGGTCCGGCAGATCACGGGCATCGGCATCGGTGCTGATTTCGCGTGGATGACACCAGCGCCCGAGCTGTCAGGGGAAGTGGCCGTTGCCGTGCCGGACGGCCCGAACCCGCGTATCCATCTGGTCAACTCCGCCGAGTCCGAGGCAGCCGTCACTCTCACGCCCACCGCAGGCGGAACGGCCGAGGAGCTCGTCGTTCCCGCCGGCGGATCCCTTGCGGTCAAGGTGTCCGAAGACGCGACCTATTCACTGTCGACGGACACGCCGCTGCACGCTGCGATCGTCCTGGCGGGCACGAACGCGATGGCCGGCTGGCCGATCTGGCCGGCGGCGGCGGCGCAGGACGCCGTCACCGTCTACCCCTGATCCGCGCCGAACTCCCAGGGGTCCTTGCCGACGTACTCGGCGGCGGCGCGGAAGACGGCGCTCTCGATCGCGATACGGCGATGCATCGCGTCATCGTGTCCCGGGGGGAGCAGCCGTTCGATCGGGACGCGGAACAGCACGATCCGGCGACCCTCACGATCGATCTGCCAACGCGGGATGCCGGTCGTGTCGGGACTCAGCGGCAGCGCTCCGATCTCGAAGCGCACCTCCTGCAGTTCTGGCCATGTACCGCGTAGGAACTCCACGGCGGCGCCGATCGTGACATCGAAGCGATCGACGCGCCCTTCCAGGGGCGGGAGCGGCGGCCGCACCACCTCACTGCGCCCGAGGCGCCCGTGACGGCCGTGCCGTGCACCACGACGGGGTGCTGCAGTGCTGCGATCGGACGGACGACGGGGCATGACGAAAGTCTATGGTGTTCCGCGCGGCAACCGGCCTGTGCCCGCCGAGCGCCATACGCTGGCACAGATGGACGGAAGACTCTGCTCGAAGGTCACCTGCGCTCGCGAGGCCGTGGCGACGCTCACTTACGACTACGGGGACCAGATGGCTGCGCTGGGCCCGCTCGGCGGCACCGATCACCCCAACGCGCATGATCTCTGCGCTCAGCATGCGGAGCGCGTCTCGGTGCCCACGGGCTGGATCGTCGTCCGGCACGAGGCGATGCGCGCCTGATTCTCGGCTGGCTATGCTGATTCCGGATGCGCCACGGCGGCGCGACCGGAAAGGGCTTCGTGATCGTCTGGCGTCGTTGGATCTTCCCGCTGCTGCTGGTGATCGTCTTCGGATTGTGCGCGGCGGCGCTCGTCAAGTTGGCGTTCTTCCCTGATACTGCCGATGCGATCGTCAGTCCCGACGCGACGCTCACCGATCCGGTGATCCCCGTCGAGCGCGGGTCGGTGGTCAACGCTCTCACTCTGAGCGGGAACATCGCCAGGGACGAGTCCTTCCCGCTGCGCGGCGAGGTGAACGGCACAGTGACGGCCGTGCATGTCGCCGACGGTGCTGCGGTCACCGCAGGACAGGTGCTGTTCACTGTCAGACAGGACGACCCGGAGAAGAACATCGACATCGTCGCGCCAGAGGCGGGCGACATCTCCGAGCTCGCGCTCGTCAAAGGTCAACCCGTCGCCGTGGGAGCCGAGATCGCCACGCTCACTCCGGCCCGGTACCACCTGCTCGCAACGGTCGAGCCGGTGCAGCTGTACCGGCTCGTCGGCGCACCATCGGAGGCGAACGTCACGATCACCGGCGGACCGGCGCCATTCGCGTGCACCGGCGTGCGCGTGCAGGTCAGTACCGAGGGCACGGCGAGCGTCCGCTGCTCCATCCCCGGCGAGCAGGTCGTGTTCGCCGGGCTTCCTGCACAGATGGACCTCGCTCTCGGGCAGGTCGACGACGC
Source organism: Microbacterium murale (assembly GCF_030815955.1). NCBI lineage: Bacteria > Bacillati > Actinomycetota > Actinomycetes > Micrococcales > Microbacteriaceae > Microbacterium > Microbacterium murale. The sequence continues at coordinate 3,370,533 of NZ_JAUSXK010000001.1, forward strand.
GCTCGTCATCCCGGTCACAGCTGTCCAGGGCGGTTCTGGCAGCGGCAACGTCTGGGTGGACGCAGGAGACGGCAGCGAGCCGGAGGAGCGCGCCGTCTCTCTCGGCGTGAACGATGGTGACATGGTCGAAGTCGTCGACGGGCTCGCAGAAGGCGACATGATCCGCCAGTTCGTGCCGGGCTTCATGGCCCCGGTAGAGGAGTTCTGCTACGAGATCCAGCCTGGCGTCGAAGAGTGCGAGAGCGGAACCAGCTGGTGACTCTGGTCGCACTCGAAGAAGTCACCAAGAGCGTGCTTCTGGCTGATGACTCGCGTCTGGAGATCCTCCGCGGCATCACTTTGGAGGTCAGTGCCGGCGACCATGTGTCGATCGTGGGGCGCTCCGGCTCCGGCAAATCAACGCTGCTGAACATCCTCGGCATGCTGGACGCACCGACCACTGGTTCGGTCGCATTCGAAGGTCGGCCGGTTCGCAGGATGCGCAGCGGAAAGCTCGACCGGCTGCGGGGCGACAACGTGGGATTCGTTTTCCAGCAGTTCAACCTCCTTCCGGGGCGCACCGCCCTGGAGAACGTGATGATGCCGCTGGGACACGCCAGGGGGCGGCTGTTCTGGCAACGTCGCGCCGTCGCTGCAGACATGCTCGAGCGCGTCGGACTCGGCCACCGCATCGACCAGGTCGCCGATCGTCTCTCGGGAGGCGAGCAGCAGCGCGTCGCGATCGCGAGGGCTCTGGTGCGTCGGCCGGTGCTCATCCTCGCCGATGAACCGACCGGTGCGCTCGACATCGACACCGGAGCATCGGTCATGGCGCTTTTGGACGAAGTGGCGACCGAGACGGATTCGGCGCTGGTGACGATCACCCATGACCTGCATGTCGCCGCGCGCGCCCGTCGGCATTACCGACTGGATGCCGGTCAGCTGTCGCCGGCCGACCTCAGCCGTGCATTCGAGGCGTCCACGTTGTCCGAATCGGTCCCGGAGACCGTCGCATGAGCGGATTCCTGGGGGCGCTCGCCGACGCGTGGGCCGAGATCCGCGTGCACAAGCTGCGCGTGCTGCTCAGCCTGATCGGCATCGCGGTCTCGGTCGCGGCGCTCACCGCTGTCATCGCGTTCTCGGAGTACCAGCAGCAGTATCAGACGGAGCAGTCGGACCGCTGGGGCGGCAGGAGCGCGACGATCGTCGTCGGCATCGCCACGGAGAACGGTGATCCGGTCGACTTCGACGCCTTCGGCGAACGATTCGAGCGAGTTTCGGAGAGGTTCGGATTCAGCCACACCGCACGGGTCGCGCAGGGCGTGATGTTCCCCGTTCAGCTGTCGGACGGTGTTGTCGACGTCAACGGTCGGTTGCTCGACCCGGCGTACTCGCAGATCCATCGGGAGCAGCTTCTGGAAGGACGCTGGTTCCGGGACGGTGACGCCGAAGTCCTCGCGCCCCCTGTGGTCATCACAGAGGCACTGTGGGATCGCATCGGACGTGCTCCGCTGAACCAGCATCCGACACTCGCGATCTCCGGTGACGCCGGCGGAACGTACCAGGTCATCGGCGTCGTGCCTCGACAGGGCTTCGGCGACGAGGAACTGCGGGTCGACGTGCTCTACGATTCGTACCGTTCCAGGGTCGACGTTCTGCCGGAGGGGGCCTGGCCGCAGTACGAGATCTGGCTCGGCGCCGATCAGGCCGCCGAGATCGGGCCCGTTCTCGCGATGGATCTGCGTGCGGGGCTTCCCGAGGGGCAAGCCGTGACAGTGAGCAGGTCCGACTGGGCGGCGTCACCGGGCATGGCGGATTCCATGCAGACATTCGAACTGATCACCGGCGGCATAGCGATGCTCATCCTCGCGCTCGGGGCGCTGAGTCTGATCAACATCCAGCTCGTCGCGATGCGTCAACGCGTGCGGGAGATCGGCGTGCGCCGTGCCTTCGGGGCGACCGCGGGACGGGTCTTCGTGTCCGTGCTGCTGGAGAGTCTGGTCGCGACCACGGTGGCCGGCGTCATCGGCATCGCGATCGTCGTCGCCGTGCTGCGCTCCGACTGGGTGATCCCGGCGATGTTCTCCGGGATGCAGGACGTTCCGCCGTTCCCGATGCGGGCTGCGCTCACCGGGCTCATCGCGTCCGTCGTCGTCGGCGCCGTCGCCGGATTCATCCCGGCACTGGTCGCGCTGCGAGTGAAGGTGATCGACGCGATCCGATTCTGACGTCAGACCCCGACGTGCCGACCGGTGAGCTTCTCAGCCCTGGCATCAGCGATCGCCAACGCGCGGCGCTCGCGCTCTCGGCGCAGCACCGTGATCGCGATCAGGAGCTGCTCCGGATGCGCGACCGGCTGCGGCGAGACGAAGCGGGTCGTCTCGAGGACGAGCTCCTGGGCGATACGTGCCCGGGCTGGTGGTGACATCCGCTCCGCATGCTGCAGGAACTGCGAGATGCGTCGGGCAAGGCGATCCGGCATCCTCGCGACATCCGCGATCTGCGCCCATCCGGTCAGCGCCTGCGGCATCACCGGCGTGAGCGGGACCAGCTTCGGCGTGCGCACGCGCTGACTGTATGTTCCCGCCACCATGTCGCCCAGACGCTGCGAACGGGCAGTGAATGCGCCGGCGAGGATCGCGATGGCGCCGAAGGTCATGTAGATCTCCAGCACGCCGATGAGCGCACGGATGAAGGCATGCCGGAACCCTGCGGCCCCGCCGTCCAGTCGCACGATCCGTCCGCCGACGGCGAGGCGCCCGAGGCTGCGCCCTCGCGTGGCGAGTTCGATCACGATCGGCACCGCTACGAAGCACGCGACCATCGCCGTCACATTCATGATGCCGTCGATGGAGCCGTCGATGATCCCGTTGCCCAGAAGCCACATGCGCAACCACAGGAAGAGCACGAAGAGCGTCCAGCTGACGATCATGTCGATCAGGGCGCCGAGCGCACGCATGAAGAAGCTGAGCGGCTGCACATCGATGGCGACGGCTTCGCCGGAGAGCACTTCGTCGGCGGTGTCGATCGGCGTGGACATGAGTACAGTAAATCAGGTGGATGCCGATGCTCTCAGCGATGCCCGCCGTGCCGAGTGGGAACGGCTGGACGAACTCAGCCGCCAGAGGCTCGACGGCGCCGGCGTCGACGAACTCATCGTGCGATACCGCGCGGCATCTGCTGACCTCGCCGAGCTGAAGACCTCGGTGGGGGAGTCGCCCCAGGGCGCCTATGTGTCATCGATAGTGGCGAAGGCGCGGCTGCGTCTGACGGGCACCTCCGACAGCATCCTCACGCAGATCGCGCGATTCTTCTCGGATCAACTGCCGGCAGCCTTGTACCGGCTGCGATGGACGACCCTGGTGATCGCGCTGGTATTCATCGCGATAACTGCCGGCGTCGCCGCCTGGATCTCCAGCGATCCCGCGCTCGTCGCAACGCTCGGGCCCGCAGACTTCCTCGAGCAGTACGCAGAGGAGAGCTTCACCGAGTACTACACCGAGAACCCCGCCGCCGTGTTCGCCGGCATGGTGTGGACGAACAACGCATGGATCGCGGTGCAGTGCGTGCTCTTCGGCGTCACCGGGATCTGGCCCGTCTACGTCATCGCCCAGAACGCCTTCGGCCTCGGCGTGTCTGCGGCGGTCATGGCCGCACACGACCGGCTCGACGTGATGGTGCTCTACATCCTTCCGCACGGGATGCTGGAGATGACGAGCATCTTCGTCGCTGCCGCCGGCGGCCTGCACCTGTTCTGGGCCTGGGTGGCACCGGGACGGCGCAGCCGCGCGACCGCGCTCGCGCAGGAGGGCCGCGCCCTGGCGACCGTGGCGATCGGGCTGGTGTTCGCGCTGTTCCTCTCCGGTCTCGTGGAGGGTTTCGTCACCGGTTGGTCGCTGCCGTGGCCGATCAAGATCGGCATCGGCGCCGCCGCTCTCGCCGTGTTCCTCGTCTACATGCTGCTCGTCGGCGGACGCGCCTATCGTCGAGGCGAACGCGGTGACCTGCTGGAGTACGAGGCGGGGACGCCTCAACTCGTCGCCGGATGAAAGATCCCGCCCCGGATGAACCGGAGGCGGGATCTTCTTCGTGCGTCGTTGCGGATGCGGAGGTCAGGACTTCTTCGTGCCGTCGAGCAGTGTCTTGTACGTGAATCCGGCGATCAGCGCGCCTACGATCGGGAACACCAGGAACACCCACAGCTGCGACAGCGGGCCGACGCCGCCGTAGACCGCCGCGGCGATCGAGCGGGCGGGGTTCACCGAGGTGTTGTCGACGGGGATGCTGATGAGGTGGATCAGCGCCAGTGTGAAGCCGATCGCGAGGCCTGCGAACGGGGTGGGGCGCAGCTTGTGCGTCGTGCCGAGGATCACGAACAGGAAGATCGCGGTCAGGATCACCTCGATGATGATCGCCGCCCACATGCCGAATCCGCCAGGGGAGAACTCGTCCCAGCCGTTGCTGGCGAAGCCGGCATCCTGAGCCGTCGTGAGCCATCCCTCAGGGCCGAACAGCCCGATCAATACGAGCGCGGTGCTCGCAATGAGTCCGCCGACGACCTGGGCGATGATGTAGCCGGGAACCTCGCGCCAAGGAAGACGGCCGGCCGCCGCGAGGCCGAGGCTGACTGCGGGGTTGAAATGCCCGCCGGAGATCGGGCCGAAGGCGTAGACGCCGACGACGACCGTGAGACCGAATGCGAAAGCGACGGCCACGTACACGGCGGATCCCGATCCAGGGTCGGTGAAATGGTTGGAGGCGAACAGCGCGGTGCCGACGCCGCCGAACACCAGCAGGAAGGTGCCGAGCGCTTCGGCGGTGAGTTTGGAGCCGACCGACGGGGTCGGAGGTGCTGCTTCGGCGAGTGATTCACTCATGGGATTCCCTCTCATCAGTTCGAGTCAGATACGACCGAATTCACGCCATATCATCCACGGTCCGCGGATTGTGGCGAGGGAGGCGCGCCGACGCGCACTCAGCGTTCTCACAGCGGCCACATGCGCATGGACGTCGAAAGGGCCGGATGCCGAAGCATCCGACCCTTTCGATCACGAGGTGTTACTGGCCGACGCCGACGGGCTCGGCCTCACCGATCGGCAGACCTGCAAGCTCGCGGACCCTGTCGGCGAGTGCCTGGTCGACCTGGCCCCAGTACCAGAAGAAGCGCTCCTGGATGGCGGGGACGCTCAGACCGTTGTACTGGCCGACCAGGGTCTCGATGAAGCGCGCACGCTCCTCGTCGGAGAACACGTCGTTGATCAACGTGCGGGCCTGGCCGAAATCGTCATCCTCGGAGTGCAGGGTCGCCGCGCTGCGAAGGAGCGTGCCGTCGTCTTCCCAGCTGGCCTCGACACCGCGTGCGGGGTCTGCTTCGGGGCCGCCTGCGACACCGTACGAGTTAGGCGTGTAGACGCGGTGCTCCGCGGTGTTGAAGTGGTACTGCATGTTGCCCTCGTGCATGTAGTTGCTCACCTGGGCGGCATGCGGCTGGTTGACCGGCAGCTGGTTGTAGTTGGTGCCGATGCGGTAGCGCTGCGCATCGGGGTACGAGAAGACGCGAGCCATCAGCATCTTGTCCGGCGAAATGCCGGTGCCCGGCACCTGGTTGCCCGGTGAGAAGGCGGCCTGCTCGATCTCGGCGAAGAAGTTCTGCGGGTTGCGGTTCAACGTGAAGGTGCCCACCTTGATGCGCGGGTAGTCCTTCTTCGACCAGGTCTTGGTGAGGTCGAACGGGTTGAAGCGGTAGCCCTTCGCCTCTTCGTACGGCATGACCTGCACGTAGACGTCCCACTCGGGGAACTCCCCGCGCTCGATGGCCTCGTACAGGTCGCGACGGTAGTGGTCGGCATCCTGACCGGCGAGACGCTCGGCCTCATCGGCGAACATCGGCTCGACGCCCTGCTTCGACATGAAGTGGTACTGCACCCAGAAGCGCTCGCCCGCTGCGTTGATCCACTGGTAGGTGTGCGAGCCGTAGCCGTTCATGTGGCGCCACGAGCGCGGCAGGCCACGATCTCCCATGAGGTAGGTGACCTGGTGCGCGGACTCGGGGGAGAGCGTCCAGAAGTCCCACTGCATGTCTGCGTCTCGCAGACCGGAACCGGTGAGGCGCTTCTGCGAGTGGATGAAGTCGGGGAACTTGATGCCGTCGCGCAGGAAGAACGTCGGGGTGTTGTTGCCGACGATGTCGAGGTTGCCCTCGGTCGTGTAGAACCGCAACGAGAAGCCCCGGACGTCGCGCCAGGTGTCAGGGGAGCCCTGCTCGCCGGCGACCGACGAGAAGCGGATCAGCGTCTCGCTCTTCGCGCCCTTCTGGAAGACGGCTGCGCGGGTGTACTGCGAGACATCCTCGGTGATGACGAGCTCGCCGAACGCGCCGCCGCCCTTGGCATGCGGGTTGCGCTCCGGCACGCGCTCGCGGTTGAACGACGCGAGCTTCTCTACGAGGTAGCGGTCGTGCAGTGCGGTGGTCCCGTCAGCACCGTTCGTCAGCGAATGGGCATCGCTGGCGACGGGCGTTCCGGTCTGGGTTGTGGTGAAAGTCTTGTCAGTCATTCACTTCTTCCTTTCGCAATCAGAGCAGATGGCTCGGTAGGTCACAGAGGCTTCGAGGATTCGCATCCCGTGGTCGTGGGACGGATGCAGACACGGCGCTTCGCCGACAGCGCAGGCGACGTCTTCGACGCGCCCGCAGTCCACGCACTGAAGATGGTGATGGTTGTCGAAGGTGTGCTGCACCTCGTAGAGGGCGCTTCCGGCGTCGGGAAGGCTCACGCGACGGACGATGCCTGCACCGGTGAGATCGTTCAGGATGCCGTGGACGGTGGGCAGCGCGACGCCGCTGAGGTCATCACGCAGGTGCGAGTGCACAGTCTCGGCCGACGCGTGCGGGTGAGCGCTCAGCGCGTCGAGTACCGCGACGCGCTGCACCGTGACGCGCAGCCCGGCGCCCCGCAGGCGCTCAGGTGCAGCGAGGGCTGCGGTCGAGGTGGTCATGACTCCAGTCTCGCAGTTTCCTGAATGATTCGCAAAAAGAAATGATTCAGGAATATGCAGTCGACGAACGTGCGCTCACAGGCGGCCGGCGGCCTTCAGGTCCAGATAACGGTCGGCGATCTTCGGCGGCAGGGCGTCCGGGTCGGCGGTGATCGCCTCGCCGCCTGCACGCCGGACAGCGTCCGCCACGTTCTCGGCATCGCGCAGCGTGCGCTCGGCGGCTGCGGCGAGATAGATCTCCTCGCGAGAGCCTCGCCGCTTCGCCAGGTCTCCGACGGCGTCGTCCGTGACGGAACCGACCAGCACGGTCGTCGCTCGGGAGGGGGTGGGAAAGGCGCCGAGGAATCCACGAGCGGACTCCGCGGCGTCCTGCGCGGTGAGAACGACCACGAGCGACGGGCGCGTGGTGAGGGTGCGGATCGCTGCGAATGCGCCTGACCAGTCGGTGTCGACGAGGCGCGCGTGCACCGGTGCCATGGCGTCGGTCATCGCCGGAAGAAGCCCTGCGCCGTCGATGCCGGTCACGCGGGCGCGCACGACGCGGTCGTAGAGCAGCAGGTGCACGTGATCGCCTGCCCTGGTCGCGAGCGCCGCGAGCAGGAGCGACGCCTCCAATGCCGCATCCAACCGTGTGCCGTCGCCCACGCGGGCTGCGGCCGTGCGCCCGGTGTCTATCAGGATCACCACATGGCGGTCGCGCTCGGGTCGCCACGTGCGCAGCATGGTCGTGCCCGCCCTGGCCGTCGCCCGCCAGTCGATCGAGCGCACGTCGTCGCCGCGCACGTACTCGCGCAGTGAGTCGAACTCCGTGCCCTGTCCTCGCACCTGGATGCTGGTGTTGCCGTCCAGTTCGCGCAGGCGCGCGAGGCGCGACGGCAGGTGCTTGCGGGACGCGAACGCCGGAAGCACCCGTATCGCGCCGCGCACATCGTGCCTCGCCTGGCGGCCGCCGAGTCCGAGCGGTCCGCGTGAGCGGATGAACACGAACTCGCTCACCAGTTCGCCTCGTCGGCGGGGGAGCAGAGGGACCTCGACCCGACGTCGCTCACCTGCCGGAATAGTCGCTCGCATGCGTGCAGGGCTCGCCCCGGCCGTCGGCTGCCATGCATCGCGGAGCAGCGCGCTCATGGCTCGCGCCCCGTGGTTGTGGATGGCGATGCTCGTCGACACCGGTTCGCCCATCCGCGCGCGGGACGGCAACTGCCTGGTCACGGTGACGGTGCGGGCGCTCGCCGCCATCGTAATGTCGACCGCGAGCAGAATGCCGCAGAGCAGCAGCCAGCCGCCGAGCACTGCCCACACCGGCAGCCCCGCCGCGGTGAATGCGACGAGGGGGATGACGCCGAGCCCGAGAGCCACGGCGAGTCGGCCGGAGATGAACACCTTAGATCGGCACCCGTGTCTGCTGGATCACGCTGGCGAGCACGGCATCGGCCGACACGCCTTCCATCTCGGCGTCAGGCCGCAGCTGCAGTCGGTGGCGCCACACCGGTACGAGCATCGTCTGCACGTGGTCGGGGGTCACGGCGCTCGATGCGTTCAACCATGCCCATGCCTTCGCGGCGGCGAGCAGGCCCGTCGAGGCGCGCGGGCTCGCGCCCAGCTGCACCGACGGGGACAGCCTGGTGGCGCGGGCAAGATCCACGACGTAACCGAGCACCTCGTCGGTCACCTCGACCCTGGCCGCGGCATCCTGCGCAGCGCGGATCTCGTCAGCCGTGACAGTCGCCTCGACGCCGGTGAGCGCGCGAGGGGAGAATCCGCCGGCGTGCAGCCGCAGCACGGTGACCTCGGCGTCGCGTTCCGGCATGCCGACCACGAGCTTCATCAGGAATCGATCGAGCTGCGCCTCCGGCAGGGAATAGGTGCCCTCGTGCTCGATGGGGTTCTGGGTCGCGGCGACCAGGAACGGGTCTGGCAGATCGCGGCTGGTCCCGTCCGCGGAGATCTGACGCTCCTCCATCGCCTCGAGCAGTGCTGCCTGCGTCTTCGGCGGCGTGCGGTTGATCTCGTCGGCCAGCAGGATGTTCGTGAACACGGGGCCCTGACGGAACTCGAACTCGCCGGTGCGGGCGTCGTAGACGAGCGAACCGGTCACGTCGCCGGGCATCAGGTCGGGAGTGAACTGCACACGTTTCGTGTCGAGGCCGAGTGCCCGAGCGAACGAGCGCACGACCAGCGTCTTGGCGACGCCCGGCACGCCCTCCAGCAGTACATGTCCGCGGGACAGCAGGCATACCAGCAGTCCGGTGACGGTGCCCGCCTGGCCGATGACGGCCTTGTCGACCTCGGCACGTACGCGGTGCATCGCCTGGCGCAGTTGCGCGTCGTCAGGTGTGGATGCCGCGGGGGATGGGGAGGAGTCGGTCACGGTGTGTTCCTTTCCACGTGCACAGCGGTCTCGACCGCTGTTTCGAGTTCGGCGAGCCGCCGTGCGGCGTCGATCAGTTCGGGGTCGCTTGTCGGCAGGGGGCCCGCGAGCAGCTGGTGGAGCGCGCCGCGCGGAACGCGGAGCCGGTCGCTGGCGGCATCCGCGATCTCGCTCGGCGTCGACCGTGCCGTGAGGCCGAGTCGCGCGGCGAGACGGCGCAATGAACCGTCTCGCAGGGCTTCTGCGGCGTGAGCGGCATCGGCGGCCTTCGCTGAGAGACGAGCACGACCGTGCATGGTCTCCGAGGCCCTGACGGTCACCGGCAGCGTCTCCGCGATCAGCGGGCCGAACCGCTGGCCGCGGGAGATGCCGGCGACGATGCCGGCGAGCAGGAGGAGGAGGATCGCCGGAGTCACCCACGGTGGTGTGAGGGCGGCGAGACTGTCGGCGGTCTGAGGCTCGATGTCGCTGTCGTCGAATGAAGGGACGTACCAGACGACGTCTTCGCCCTGACCGAGCAGAGCGAGTCCGAGAGCGGCGTTTCCGTTCTCGGCGAGGTGCTCGTTGCTGAACAGCGTGCTGCCCTCGATGAGCGCGACGCGACGGCTGGAACTGTCGTCGACAAGCAGGGCAGCGGCGCCATCGGCATCCGCGTAGCAGCCGGTGACACCTGCGGCGGGGGTAAAGAAGCGGTCGGGCCGCACCGTGCCGACATTCGCGAACTCGGGCAGGTCGCACTGCGCGCTCAGACCGGTGTCGGATGAGGCGGCGGCGTTCTCACCCAGTTCGAGAATCCGAAGCAGGCGGCTCGCACTGGAGAGGAAGACGGTGCGCTCGGCGGGTGCGACGAGGTCCTCGACCGCCTGATCGGACAACGCGAAGGGGTCAGCCATCACGAGCGTGCTCTCCGCGTCGATCGCGGCGACGGCTTCGGCGCGCGTCCGCGTGATCGTGATGTCGATGCCCTGATCGCGGAGCAGATCTGCGAGTGCCAGCGCGCCCGACTCGTCTGCGCTCTCAGGATCGAGCGCGCCGCGCGAGCCGGGCGCGCTCACGCTGATGCTTCCGATGAAGAGGGCGAAGATGATCACGAGAGCGGCGATCGCCAGCCAACCGAGCGCAGACCGCACCCGTCCCTTCTGGCGCACAGCCGTGCCGGGCGCCGCGGCATCCGCCTCTGCCGTAGTGACCGTCACGCCGGTACCGCCTCGAGCACGGGAGGGTGAAGTGCGGCCAGTCGATCGTCGACCTCGGCGAGCGCGCGATAGCTCTGCTCCGTTGCGGGATGGCGAAGATAGCGCACGTCGTCGAAGGCTCCGGCAGCCGCGGTCAGTTCGGCTCTCTGCGCTTTGAACGCGATGGCGGCTTCGCGGGCGATCGCCTGCGCGGTCGCTCCAGGAGCAGGGGCGATGATGTCGCGCTCGAGCAGTCCGCGCGCGAGCGCGCGGAAGCGCAGCACCGTCGCGGCGTCCCAGTCGCCGTCACGAGCGCTGCGCGCGGCATCCGCCCTAAGCTGCGCTGCCGTGCGGTCATCGCGCGCCCCGAGAAGGTCGTTGTCGCGCCGCTTGACCCGCCGCGACACGCGCGGCCGGCCCCAGAGGATCAGCACAGTGATGAGTGCGGCGACGATCACCACCGTGACGATGATGAGCGCCACGTTCCCCGCTTGCTGACCGGTGTCGGGCGAGAACAGGCTGGCAATGAACTCCGCGACGTCTTCGGCCAGGTAGTCGAACCAGGTCGGCTTGGCGTCGGCGTAGCGCGGATCCTGGAGTTCCTGCTCCGCCCAACGCCGTGCTTCGTCGCCATCAGGTGCGTAGGGATCGATGACGAGATGGATCATGCACTGCCTGATCCTGGTGGGGCCCACGGGCTCTCGCTCTCCGGCGGGGTCGGCTGAGCGGACGCCGGTGGCTGCTGCGGCCGCTGCGGTGCGGGCGGTTGCGGTGCAGGTGGCTGCGGCGCGAGGTACGGTGCCTGTGGTGGGTGAGCCTGCTGCTGTGCGGGATAGGGCGGCTGCGCCGGATACGCCTGCGGAGCCGCAGGGTACGGCTGCTGTCCTGGATAGGGCGGCTGCGCCGGATACTGACCCCACCCGACCGGTGCCGTCGCATACGAGGGCATCGGCTTCGGCGGTGGGGTGCTGTTCACTGCTCGCGCGGGGTCGACGGCGAAAGGATCGCCGAGCTCCTCTTCGCTCGCACCGAGGTCGCGACGCTCCAGATAGCTGATGAGGCTGTGATCGAGCCCTTCGTAGCGCATCCGGCAATCCAGATAGATGAAGACGCCCGCGGCGCACTGCACGACGACGGTGATCGCCTGCAGCACGTAGATCAGCAGCTGCGGAGCGAGTGCGGTGATGAGGTAGAGCGCGATGCCCGACGTGTCGTTCGGGCCGGTCGGGGCGATCACGGTTCCGAACAGCGAGCCCAGCAGCGACAGCGGCATGCTCACGACGCTGACCGCGGTGCCCATGATCAGGTTGACGAGGAAGACGACTCCGAACGCCGTCCAGAATCGTCCGCGGGTCAGCCGCCACGAGCGCACGAGCGCTGCGCGGATGCCTGCACGCTCCAGTACGAGGATCGAAGGCACCAACAGCAGCTTGGTGCTCAGCCACACCCAGAGCGGGATCATCGCGAGCACGAGCAGGACGCCGATCACGACGGTGAGACCGACGCCCTCTGCAGAGCCGCCGACGCCCGCCATGACGCCGAGGGCGACGATGCCGCCGATCACGGCCATGAGCACGAGCGCGGCAAGGGCTTGCAACACGCTCCAGCCCAGAAGTCGCCAGAACGCCGGACGCATCAGTCGCCAGAGCTTGCCGAGCGCGGGCTTCTCACCCAGGGCTGCATGACCGACGTCGGCGGCCACGACGCCCTGCATGATGGCAGTGAACGCCAGGCTCACGAAGCTCATCGCGAGCACGACCAGCGCGTTGATGGCGATGGCGCCCCACATCACCGGGAAGAAATCGGGCGAGCTGGGGGAGAGCGTCTCCATTCGCAGGAACGTCGCGAACACCACGGCGACGACCACCAGCGCGGTCACGACGGCCACGACGAGCTGGACGACGATCGCGAAGCCGAACAGGACCTTCGGGTTGTGGCGGAGAGTGGCGAAGGGCTTTCCGAGCAGTGCGCCGAACGTCAGCGGATGCAGCGGGATGAGCCCGCGCTTGAGAGCAGGCGTCCAACCCTGTGCGTTTGTCCAACCCTGTGCGCTCACAGCGCTCCCTCCGACGGTGCGGAACCATCGTGTCATACCCGGGCCTCTCGCCGATGGACGCTCGGGGGCGCTACCGTGATCGAAACGTTGTCATGAAGTACGCTGAGAAGTGCTGCGCTCGACCGCGACCCGCGGCCGCCGCGCACATGCGTAGAAAGATGAGGCTGGGATCAGATGACCTCACGGATCCTCGTGGTCGACGATGACACCGCACTCGCCGAGATGATCGGCATCGTGTTGCGCACCGAGGGCTTCGAGCCGGTGTTCTGCGCTGACGGCGCGAAGGCCGTTGAGGAGTGGCGCACTCAGCGTCCCGACCTCGTGCTGCTCGACCTCATGCTGCCCGGAATGGACGGGATCGAGATCTGCACGCAGATCCGCGCAGAATCCGGCATCCCGATCATCATGCTCACTGCGCGCAGCGACACGGCAGACGTCGTGCGCGGACTCGAAGTCGGCGCAGACGACTATATGGTCAAGCCCTTCAACCCGAAGGAGCTCGTCGCCCGCATCCGCACTCGACTGCGGCCGGTCACCACGGCGACCAGCGAAGTGCTGCGCATCGGCGACCTCGTCGTCGATGTCGACGCGCACGAGGTGCGACGAGGCACGACGCCCATCCCGCTGACGCCGCTCGAGTTCCAGCTGCTCGTCGCCCTGGCATCGAAGCCGCAGCAGGTCTTCTCCCGAGAGATGCTGCTCGAGCAGGTCTGGGGCTATCACTACAAGGCGGACACCCGCCTGGTGAATGTGCACGTGCAACGGCTGAGGGCGAAGGTCGAACTCGACCCCGATCTGCCGAAGATCGTGATGACGGTCCGTGGCGTCGGCTACCGGGCCGGGAGCATCGGCTAGGAGCCCGCGTTGGCCGCGACGAGCGCGACACCCACCACCACCGTCGCGCTGTGGCGTGACTGGCGGGGTTGGCCGGAGACGATCGCAAACCTCTGGCGTCGCTCGCTGCGGTTCCGCATCATCTCCATCACCCTGCTGCTGACCTCGTTCTCGATCTTCGTGACGAGCCTCACCATGGCGCTCGTCATCCAGAACAATCTCTTCGAATCCCGTCGCGATGAGGTTCTCAGCGATGCCAGGAGCGCGGTGGGTGCCGCGCAGCGCACGCTGGACTCCGCAGAGGTCGCGGACGACCGGTCCGCTCTGCGTGCGCTGTGGCAGGACGTGCAGGAATCCATCCCGCGGGTGTCGTCGTCGTCACTGATCGCAGTCTTCCCGATCGACGTACCGCCGGTCGGAACCGGAGTGCGCGGGTTCACGATCGGCGGACTGAGCGCGGATCTGCTGAGCTCCGGCCTGCGCGAACGCGTGGTCTCGCTGCCGAATCGCCAGGCCTGGCAGTCAGTCGAACTGCCCATGCCCGACGGATCGACCGCCCCGGGGATCGTCGTCGGGCAGCAGCTGATCGTGCCGGAGGCCGGAACATTCGAGGTGTACATCGCCTACGACCTCGCGGACTCGCAGCAGACGCTGCAGTTCGTTCAGAGCACGCTGTGGGCAGCCGGTCTCATCCTCATCGCGATCATCGCAGGCATCTCCTGGATCGTGCTGCGCACGGTGTCCAAGCCCATCGTCGAGGCGGCCGAGACCAGTGCGCGACTCGCGTCGGGCGATCTGGAGGTGCGACTGCCCGTGCACGGCGAAGACGAACTGGCGACGCTCGCGCGCTCGTTCAACGCCATGGCGGACAGCATCGAGTCCCAGATCAAGGAGCTCGGCGAGCTGTCGCTCGTGCAGCAGCGCTTCGTCTCCGACGTGTCGCACGAGTTGCGCACGCCCCTCACGACGATCAGGCTCGCAGCCGACATGCTCAATGACCAGCGCGATCAATTCGATCCGACCATGAACCGCACAGCCGAACTGCTGCACACCCAGGTGCAGCGCTTCGAGACACTGCTCGCGGATCTTCTGGAGATCAGCCGCTACGACGCCGGCTCCGTGCAGCTGGAGCTGGAGGCGACGAGTCTTGCCACGCTCGCAGAGGACGTCATCGAGCAGATGCTGCCGCTCGCGGAGGGGCGGGGGTCAGAACTGCGCCTCGTCGCACCGGGCGGATACACGCCTGTGGACATCGACCCCCGTCGAGTACGTCGGGTGCTGCGCAACCTCATCGGAAACGCGATCGAGCACGGCGAGGGCCGACCGATCGTCGTCACCGTCGACAGCAATCAGCACGCCGTGGCAGTGGGAGTGCGCGACTTCGGTCTCGGCATGGATCCAGACGATGCCGAGCGCGTGTTCGACCGGTTCTGGCGGGCGGATCCGTCCCGACAGCGCACGATCGGCGGCACCGGGCTCGGCCTGTCGATCGCACTGGGGGATGCGCGGCTGCACGGGGGCACGCTCGCGGTCTGGTCCGAGCTCGCCGTCGGCACGAACTTCGTGCTCACCCTGCCGCGCCAGCCGGGGGATCTGGGCGGCCCGTCGCCGGTGTCGCTCGAACCGGAGGATGTGGTGCCTGACGTCACCGCCGCCACTGAGCCGATCCAGCTCACCGAACTTCGCGAGCTCTACTTCAGCGACTCCTTCCCCACTGGAGAGGAGGACCGCTCATGACTCGCAGGCGTCGAAGGACCGTCATCGGCATGATCGCCGCCTTCTCGGTGCTGCTCACGGCGTGCTCCGGGCTGCCGACGACGGGAGAGGTGAAGTCGGGTCTCGCCCTGGACGACGTCGATCTGCCGCCGGATATCAGTCAGATCGCTGCCGGTCCGCTGGAGGGTGCTAGTCCCGAGGAGATCGTGGAGGGATTCCTGGACGCCGCACTCACACCGGCGGACGGATGGAAGACCGCCCGCGAGTTCCTGAGTCCGGATCTCGCTGAGACATGGCGACCCAGCGCCGGCGTCACGATCGACTCCGGCGCGGCTGCCAGGGAGTTCACCGCCGACGTCACCGACGGAGGGGATGCGGCGTCAGAGGGCGACGTGCGCGTACTGCTGGATCAGACCGCTCGTGTCGATGAGTTCGGCGCCTACACGGAGCTTTCAGGCGACACATCCGTCGTGTCGTTCGAAGTCGCCAAGAACGCAGACGGCGAATGGCGGATCACGGTCGCCTCGGATGGCGTCATCCTCGACGCAGAGGCGTTCCCCCAGGTGTATCGCAGCTATGCGCTGCACTTCTACGACCAGAGCTGGACGCACCTGCTGCCGGATGTCAGGTGGTATCCGAGGAGGGGGCAGATCGCCACGACACTGACGCAGGCCCTGCTCTCCGGGACTCCCAGTGCGTGGTTGGCGCCGGCGGTGCGCAGCGCGTTCCCCAGTGATGTGTCGCTCGCTCGTGATTCTGTTCCGGTCGACACGGACAAGGTCGCCACAGTCGAACTGACGACGACGGCACTGACTCTGGATGCCACTGCACTCTCGCGCATGCGCACGCAACTGGAGGAGACACTGCGACCCGCGGGCGTCACCGAGGTGCGGTTGATGGTCAACGGTCGGGACCTGAATGCCGGCAGAGCGACTATCGAATCTCCGCGTGCGGAGACCGGCACGGTCGTGCTGACCGATTCCGAGTTCGGGCTCTATCTGGGTGACGAGATCGCTCCATATGCCGGTATCTCCGAGGAGCTCGTCGAACTCGCAGCCTCCGTGGTGTCGGTCGACGTCGCTGCCGATGACACTCGGGCCGCCGTGCAGCTGGACGACGGCGGCGTCTACACCGTGGCGGATGGGCGCGTGGACCAGCTGGACTCCAGAGCAGGCCTCCTCGAGCCGACGATGGACCCCTACGGCTACACATGGACGGTGCCGTCGGCGAATCCGCGAGCGCTCACCGCTTGGCAGCCGGACGTGACTCCGCTCAACATCGCGAACGCCTTCCCGGACGCCTCGTCCATCTCTCAGCTGCGTGTGGGGCCGGACGGCGTGCGCGTTGCAGCCGTGGCGACGATCGGCATGCAACGCTGGCTCGTGGTCGCAGCCATCGTCAGGGATGAGGATCATGTGCCGATCGAACTCGGACCTGTGCACATGGTCGCTCAACTCGACGGCCAGGCCCTCGGGATGAGCTGGGTAGCCGAGGACGACCTCAGCGTGCTGGTGGACTCGGACGGAAGCCGCGTGGTGCTGACCCAGGACGTCGGTGGCACCGGGCTGTTCGCTGCTGCCCCCGGGACATCGATCTCGATCTCAGGCGGTAGCACCTCGTCCGCGGTGCGCATCCTCGATGCAGATGGCGTGCTGTTCGCACAGCGCGGCACCACGTGGCAGATGGGGCTCACAGACGTGCTGGTGCTCGGCACGCATGCCGGGCAGTAGCCCTGCACGGTCGCGCGCCTGACCGCATTCTCCACGACCCGTGGCTCCGTGCTGCCACGGGGGCGTCAGACCGCGCAGAGTCGGTTGCATGCCGTGGGTACAAAGATGGTCCTCGCTCTTCGATGAGCTTGCCGCGTTAGTGATGTCCGGATGCTGCGCAGGTTGCGATGCGCTCGGCACCCTGCTGTGCGACGAATGCCAGCGAGCATTGGTCGCCCGACCTGTGCGCCGGGAGTCACCGGGAGGTTTGTCGGTCGTCGCGGCCCTCGCGTACGACGGGGTCGCGGCACGATGCATCCGTCGTCTGAAGGAGGAAGGGGAGACCAGGCTGGCCCGTCCGCTCGGCCTGGCTCTGTCCGTGGCGGTATCCCATGCTGTCGCGGGGGATATGCGGGCACCGCTGCTCGTGCCGATACCGACGGGGAGGGCGGCCTTCCGTCGTCGCGGCTATCGGGTACCGGAGCTGCTGATCCGCCGCGCCGGGCTCCAGATGAGCGGAGTGCTGTCGAACGCTCGTGCCACAGTCGATCAGCGCGGGCTCGGCATCGACGAGCGCGCGCGCAACGTGTCCGGCAGCATCCGTGCACGACACGCCCGGGATGCGCACGAGGCGCTGCTGATCGACGATGTCGTGACCACCGGCGCCACTCTCGACGAAGCCGCACGCGCCCTGACAGCTGCAGGATTCCGCGTGCGCGGCGCGGTCGCGCTCGCCGCAACGCCACGGCACAGCCGATTCCCCGGAAACGCATCGTGACTGAATGGTGACATCCATCCGAACGGAGACTACGGTAGGGGGTCACAAGGCGACCACGGTCCGCCCTTGGCCGGGAGGACCGGGACAAGGAGGCAGCAATGGAAACAAGCATCGTTGGCGTCGGGGTGGGTATCACCGATCGCTTCCGCACCGTTGTCGAGGAGAAGATCGCCCGCGTCCAGCCGTTTGCCGCGAAGGCGCAGCGACTGGATGTGAAAGTCACGCATCGTGCCTATCGTGGCGGACGTGTTCCCGACGAGACCGTGGAGCTCACGCTCGTCGGCAAGGGGCCCGTCGTACGGGCGGAGGCGGAAGACGGCGACAAGTTCGTCGCGCTCGATCTGGCAATCGACAAGCTCGCTGAACAACTGCGCCGCGCGAAGGAGAAGCGCGTTGATGGGCGCCAGCATCCACGCGGGGCGCATTTTGAGAAAGTCAGCGGCTCGCTCGAGGGCATCGACGTCGAACCTGCGTCCGCTGATGTCCTGCACGCCGTCGCGACGGGTGCCGTGCCAGTGCAGAATGACGAGGAGGCGGAGTATTCGCCCGTCGTCATCCGCACCAAGAACTTCGACGCGGAGTGGATGACGGTTGAAGAGGCAGTCGACCGGATGGAACTGGTCGGACACGACTTCTTCCTGTTCGTCGATGTCCGCACCGACCACCCGAGCGTCGTGTACCGGCGCAAGGGGTGGGACTATGGTGTGATCTCGCTCACGGCCCAGGCGCCGCCCGCAGAGGCTCTCGCGTCCTGAGAAGAATGGCCCGGCATCGTGGATGCCGGGCCATTCCCATGTCTGTTCTCAGTCGAAGATGCCGTCCAGGATGCTGCCGATGACGAGGCCGCCCATGATGCCGCCCATCACATCGCCACCGCCGCCACGGCGTCCGCCGCCCCAGCCCTGACCGCCCCAGCCGTCATCGGCCCAGCCCTGCTGCTGCGGCCGCGCGGAGTCGATGTCGCGTTGGGCGAGCTGCAGCGCTTCGGCCGCGAGTTGAGCGACGCGACGTGCCGCGGCGAGTGCCTGCTCACGCGTCTCTTCTGCGGCGATGAGCTCGGGGATGTCGATGCGCAGCCGCTCCGCCTCGGCGAAGCGGGTGCGTGCATCGGCCCCGATCCACCCGCGATGTCCGGAGATGAGCCCCCGTGCCACGCCGAGCTGACGGTCGGCGTCATCGAGCGAATGCTGCACTTGAGCGACGCTGGGCAGCGGATTCTGAACGCGGTACTGCGCCTGGGCGATCGCCTCGTCGAGAGCGGTGTTGGCTGTGCGCAGCTGGGTCAGCTCTGCGAACGGATCGTTGCGGGACCCGGCAGGCGCCAGTGCCTCCAGCGCATTCTCCAAGTTCGTGGTGGCCTCGGTCACAGCGTGCACCTTCGGTGCGGTGCGCGCCGCGATGATGTCGCCACGGGAATCGGCGACCACTTCGGCGAGCGTGGACTCTGCGCGCAGCGCTTCGATCTCGAAGTCTTCGACAGCGTCCAGCAGAGCGCCGACGCGTCGGATCGCCTCAGTCGCGGTCTCCAGCGCGAGATTCGCCTCTTCGTTCTGCCTGGCGGCGCGACGTCGCTCGGCGACATCGGCACCGTGCGTGGCGAAGGCGATGAGCTGCTCCGCCTCGTCAGCGCTGTTACGGATCTGATGGACGGCGCTCTCGGCGTAACGGGTGGCGAGGCGCTCGATGATGCTGCGGGCCTGCGGCAGGCGCGCCGTCAGAGTCTCTGCGTCCGAGATCACCTTCTCGCGCACCTGTGGTGCACGGCGAACCTTGGCGATGGACTCGGCCAATGCCGCCGTCTTCTCGTCCAGCAGGTCTTCGGCCCAGTCGCACAGCTGCACGATGCGGGCGTTGCGCGTACGGAGTTCCTCGTCGGTGTCGGGGATCTCGTCGTGGTTGAGCTGGTGCAGCTGGAACGCTTCGCGCAGGTGCGTGCGCACAGCCTCCAGCGCAGCCTTCAGATCCTTCGTGAGCGAGAGACCCAACTCGGCCTCGGCGAAGTCGAGTTCGTCGCCCGCAGTACGAATGCGCTCATCTGCCGCGACCAGGGCCTGCTCCGCCTTGCGAGCGAGATCGGCGTCCTGCGCTGCTTGCGCAGCTTCTTCTTCGCGCTTGCGCTTACCCCAGAATCCGGCCATGGATCGATCCTACTTTCCGTACGCCATGAGCGGGCTGTGCGTCGGCCGACACCACAGTGCTCACGTCATCGCGGGCTCCGCCTCATCCTTCACCAGCGTCGGGCGGCCGCGCTTCGGACGTTCGGTCGCGAGCCCGAGTCCCATCGCATGGTGAGGATGCAGCGACAGTCGCTCTTCGGTGTGATCCAGCCATCGCACCTCGGCTTCGGCCGCGAAGATCATCGAGTCCACGACGAGGGACCAGGCGAGCTCCTGGGGTCCGTCGGGGTCGACCCCTGAGTACTGCGTGCGCCGGAGAGACTGCATCCGCTGAATGGAGGCCGTGCGCTGCGCCTGGATCACCGCGGCGACATCCACGCCGGGCAGTGTCGCAGCCACCGCCAGTTTGATCGCGAGCTCGTCTCGTGTGGCACCACTGCGCATGACGGGGGAGGAGAGCCACGACGCGACCTCAGCGGATCCCGCATCCGTGATCTGCCAGTACACGTGACCTTTCTCGTCGGCGTCGCCGCGTTCGACCAGGCCGTCGCGTTCGAGGCGTTCGAGCGTGTTGTAGATCTGGCCGACGTTCAGCGGCCAGGTCGAGCCGGTGCGGCGATCGAATTCGCTGCGCAGCTGATAGCCGTAGCAGGGGCCCTGATCGAGAATGGCGAGCAGGCTCAGACGTACCGACATGGCGACCCTTCCTGAAGTGGTTTCTCAGCATATGCATACTCGGCAATGTGAGAGTGGATCTGATATCCAGACGATGCAAAGGTCACCGGCCGGTAGCATAGCGAGGTATGCCCGGTACCGAAGCCCGATCTGGGTGGCCGGGGTTCTGACCCACAACAGGGAGATGACTTAAGTGGCGAATCCTCTTGAGAAGCTGCTGCGTGCAGGCGAGGGCCGCGTCCTTCGCCGCCTGAACCAGGTAGTGAAGGCCGTCGGCGCGCTGGAGGAGGACTTCGAGAAGCTCACGGACGAGGAGCTCTCGAACGAGACCACCGAGCTGCGGGAGCGGTTCGAGAAGGGCGAGACGCTCGATCAGCTGATGCCCGAGGCATTCGCCGCCGTCCGCGAAGCGGCCAAGCGCACGCTGGGAATGCGCGCCTACGATGTGCAGTTGATGGGTGGCGCAGCCCTGCACCTCGGCAACATCGCGGAGATGAAGACCGGTGAGGGCAAGACCCTCGTCGCGACGTTCCCCGCCTACCTCAATGCGATCGCCGGCCGGGGCGTGCACATCATCACGGTCAACGACTTCCTCGCCTCGTATCAGGCTGAGCTCATGGGACGCGTGTTCCGCGCCCTCGGCATGAAGACCGGCATCATCGTGTCAGGGCAGACGCCTGCCGTCCGCCGCGAGCAGTATGCCGCAGACATCACCTACGGCACGAACAACGAGTTCGGCTTCGACTATCTGCGCGACAACATGGCGTGGCGCAAGGAAGATCTCGTGCAGCGCGAGCACTTCTACGCGATCGTCGACGAGGTCGACTCGATCCTCATCGACGAAGCGCGTACGCCGCTCATCATCTCGGGCCCGTCATCCGGCGAGGCGAACCGCTGGTTCACCGAGTTCGCGAAGATCGCTCGCACACTCGAACCGGGCGAGGACTACGAGGTCGACGAGAAGAAGCGCACCATCGGTGTTCTCGAGCCCGGCATCGAGAAGGTCGAAGACTATCTCGGCATCGAGAACCTCTACGAGTCCGCGAACACTCCGCTGATCTCGTTCCTGAACAACTCGATCAAGGCGCTCGCGCTGTTCAAGAAGAACACCGACTACGTCGTCATGAACGACGAGGTCATGATCGTCGACGAGCACACCGGTCGTATCCTGGTCGGTCGTCGCTACAACGAGGGCATCCACCAGGCGATCGAGGCCAAGGAGGGCGTTCCGGTCAAGGCCGAGAACCAGACTCTCGCGACCGTGACGCTCCAGAACTACTTCCGCCTCTACGACAAGCTCGCAGGCATGACGGGTACGGCCGAGACCGAGGCCGCGGAGTTCATGTCGACGTACAAGCTCGGTGTCGTGCAGATTCCGACGAACAGGCCGATGATCCGCAAGGACAATGCCGATCTCGTCTACAAGAACGAGACGGCGAAGTTCGCGCAGGTCGTGGAAGACATCGTCGAACGTCACGAGACCGGACAGCCGGTACTGGTCGGTACGGTCAGCGTCGAGAAGAGCGAGTATCTCTCGCGACTGCTCGCGAAGAAGGGCATCAAGCACGAGGTCCTGAACGCGAAGAACCACGCGCGTGAAGCTGAGATCGTGGCGCGCGCCGGCCGTCTCGGCGCCGTCACGGTCGCCACGAACATGGCGGGACGCGGTACTGACATCATGCTCGGCGGAAACGCCGAGTTCCTCGCCGTGCAGGAACTCAAGGGCAAGGGGCTCGACCCCGCCGAGACGCCCGAGGAGTACGAAGCGGCGTGGGACGAGGCCTATGAGGCCATGAAGGCGGTCGTGGCCGAGGAGAGCTCGAAGGTCACCGAGGCCGGCGGCCTCTACGTGCTCGGCACCGAGCGCCACGAATCTCGTCGCATCGACAACCAGCTGCGCGGACGCTCCGGCCGTCAAGGCGACCCGGGTGAGAGCCGCTTCTACCTCAGCCTCACCGACGACCTCATGCGCCTGTTCCAGTCGGGCGCGGCAGAGGCGATCCTTGCGCGCACGAACTTCCCTGACGACGTTCCGATCGAATCGGGCCTCGTCTCCCGTGCCATCCGCAGCGCGCAGTCTCAGGTCGAGTCGCGCAATGCCGAGATGCGAAAGAACGTCCTGAAGTACGACGACGTCCTCAACCGGCAGCGCGAGGCGATCTACGCCGACCGTCGGCACATCCTGCAGGGTGATGACATCGCCGGCCGTGTGCAGCACTTCATCGAGGATGCCATCAGCGGAGTCGTCGCGGATCACACCGGTTCGGGGCACAACGAGAGCTGGGACTTCGACGCGCTCTGGACCGAGCTGAAGACTCTCTACCCCGTCAGCGTGACGATCGACGAGGTCGTCGCGGAGGCGAGCGGCCGCAAGGGCGGCATCGACGCCGACGGACTCACCCGCGAATTGCTCTCCGACGCGAAGATCGCGTACGAGACGCGCGAGGCGACGCTCGGCGAGGCGGCCACTCGTGAACTGGAGCGCCGTGTGGTGTTGCAGGTTCTCGACCGTCGCTGGCGCGACCACCTGTACGAGATGGACTACCTGAAGGACGGCATCGGCCTCAGGGCGATGGCGCAGCGCGATCCGCTGATCGAGTATCAGCGTGAGGGCTTCGCGATGTTCCAGTCGATGATGGGCCAGATCAAGGAAGAGTCGGTCGGGTACCTCTACAACCTCGAGGTCGAGGTGCGCCGGGCCGGTGACTCCGAGACCACCGAGGTCGAAGCCAAGGGGCTCGCCACCGACGGTGGAGAGCAGCGCCTGGAGTACTCCGCGCCCAACGATGCCGGTGAGGTCGAGGTCCGCAACGATCGCGGTCAGGTGCAGCAGTCGGCCACGGATCGTCTTCAGCAGGCAGCGGCTGCGGCCGCAGCATCCGAAGGCGAGACGCCGGCGGCACCCGAGCAGGGCGCGCGCGGTGCGTTCGGCCAGCGGACGGATGCTCCGGCATCCGCGCCAGGCAACCGCGAACAGCGTCGCGCGCAGGGCAAGAAGAAGAAGTGATCGGCGGCCGAGTTCAGCGTCCTGGGCGGCGCTGAACAGTCGGCGCGAGCCGGTAGGCTTTCTCAATGACCCCTTCACGCCACTTCGACCAGTCGTCGAAGCTCAAGAACGTCCTGTACGAGATTCGCGGCAAAGCACTCGTCGAGGCGGCGCGGCTGGAGGCCGAGGGCCACAACGTCCTCAAGCTCAACACGGGGAACCCGGCGATCTTCGGGTTCGAGGCGCCGCATCAGATCGTTCACGACATGCTCGCCGCCCTGCCGACCGCGCACGGCTACAGCGACAGCCGCGGCATCGTCTCCGCGCGCCGCGCCGTGGTGAGCAGGTATGAGCAGATCGAGGGCTTCCCGTCGTTCGGTCCAGACGACGTGTACCTCGGCAACGGCGTCTCCGAGCTCATCACCATGACGATGCAGGCGCTCCTGGACCAGGGTGATGAGGTGCTGATCCCCGCGCCGGACTACCCTCTGTGGACGGCTATGACGAGCCTCGCAGGTGGAACTCCGGTGCACTACCTGTGCGACGAGCTCAGTGGCTGGGAACCCGATCTGGAAGACATCCGCTCCAAGGTCACGCCCGCCACGAAGGCGATCGTGATCATCAATCCGAACAATCCCACCGGTGCGGTCTACTCCCGCGCGGTGCTGGAGGGCATCGTTCAGATCGCTCGTGAGCACGAGCTGCTGATCCTCTCGGATGAGATCTACGACCGGATCCTGTTCGACGACGCCGTGCACATCCCCACAGCCACACTCGCCCCTGACCTGCTGTGTCTGACCTTCAACGGTCTGTCCAAGACGTACCGGGTGGCGGGCTTCCGATCCGGCTGGCTGGTCATCACCGGTCCGCAGGATCACGCGAAGGGGTTCCTCGAGGGCATCACGCTGCTCGCGTCGACCCGCCTCTGCCCGAATGTGCCTGCCCAGCATGCGGTGCAGGCCGCGCTGAGCGGCGTGCAGTCCATCGCCGGACTGATCGCGCCGACGGGCCGTCTGCACGAACAGCGCGATGTCGCGTGGGAAGGGCTGGAGTCGATTCCCGGCGTCTCATGCGTGAAACCGCTCGGCGCGCTCTATGCCTTCCCCCGACTGGATCCGAACGTGCACGAGATTCACGACGACGGGAAGTTCGTATACGACCTGCTCGTCTCCGAGCACATTCTTCTCGTGCAGGGCACCGGGTTCAATTGGCCCACTCCGGATCACTTCAGAGTGGTGACGCTGCCCGAGCCTCGTGTGCTGGGCGAAGCCATCGAGCGACTCGGGAACTTCCTCGCCGACTATCGGCAGTGACGCTCGGTCCGGCTGACCTCTCCGACTCCAGAGCCTCGGCGAGACGTCGCACCGCTGCGACCAGGGCGGAGCGCGGAGTGACGTCGGCCATCGGCCGCGCATGCAGCAGAGCCGCGTCCGCTGCGCGCTGATCGAGCGGAAGGAACGAGACGTCGGTGATGCCGGCGAACCGCTCCAGCGCGCCCCGGATCTGCCCGCGCGCATCGATTCCGAGCGGGCCCGGTCGTACCTGATTCGCGACGACTGAGATGCGGGCTGTGGGACCTATGAGCCTGCGCAGCTCGGCATGATCCCGAAGAAATCGCGACACCGACAGCGGATCGGCGGCGGTGACCGCCACGACGACATCTGCTTCGCGGAGCGCTGTCGTCGTTGCGGCGTTTCGACGGGGACCGGCGAGGTCGTCGGTGATCTCTTCGTCGGCGTCGAACGCCGCTGCCACGTCGACGATGGTGACGTCGGTCCACTCACGGCAGACCTGCAGCGTCGCGCTCAGCCGTCCCGCAGCCAGCTCCGGCCAGCGGGAGGGGCGATTGAGTCCACCGAGCACTTCGAGGCTCCCTCCGCTCGTCTCGACCCGTGTGGCGAGGCGGCCCAGTTCTGCGGCATCGAGTCCACCGAGTTCTGCACGTCGGCATGCTGCCGCGATCCCAGGTGAGTCATCGCCGAGCCCGAGCAGCAGCGCCAGCGAGGGTGCGACCGTGTCCGCATCGACGAGCGCGCAGGTCTGGCCTGATCGGGTCACCTCCACGGCCAGCTGAATCGCAACAGTCGAGCGTCCGGGTGCGCCATGTGGCCCCCACACTGCGATCACACGGCGGCGCGATGGTCGGGCCGGCGGCACAGTGGCCGGCGTTTCGTCGGAGAGCGCGTCTGCGATCTGCCAGGCGTCGGCATCCTCAGGGAGTGCTTCCGGCAGACCGTATCGACCGAGGAGGCGGGAGTCGCCTGCTCCGAGTGTGATGATACGGACGCCAGAGCGGTCGCAGGCCTGCACCAACTCGTTTGTCAGCGCTGCCCGTGTGGCGGGCAGGATCACGGTATCCGCCTCGCTGAGAAGCTCGGCCGTCAGATTCGCGGGTCCGACGATGCCGACGACATGGACTCCGTCACGTTCGAGATCTGCGCCGAGAGCGGAGGCCCGGGGCTCGGCCAGAGCGACCACGACCGATGTCATGAGCCGTGCCCGAGCGGTACCACTGAAAGTGCCGCACCCCCGGTGATCGCCGCGAGAACGTCGGCGACATCCGAGCGATCGATCACGATCTCGATCATCGCGCTTCGCTGTGCGAGCATGCCGTCGGTCTCGGGGATCGAGGCGACGACCACGTCGGCTACGAGAATGCGCGGTGCGTCGAACTCGTCCGCCTCCGGCAGCGGTGGCGCGAACCAGAGTTCGACGGGAGTGCCGACGGCAACGCTCGCGGGGATGCCGACGCTGCTTTCGATCACGATGCTGGTGGTGCGACTCGACTGCGCATCGGCCGCGGCGGTGACCGGCAGCAGTTCTCCGTCGGCGAGCGTTCGTGAGGCGACCATGCCCGGCTCGAGATCCTGGGGCGCAAGGTAGCCGTCGATGACGCTGCCGAGACTGACCTCGACGACACGGAAGTCGTCGGAGATCAGTGCTTCGCCCTGCGCTATGGTTCGATCCGCTTGCAGCACCGGTGTCGTCTGACGTGCTGATGACACGATCAGCCAGACACCGGCGATGGAGAGGATCACCAGGGCGATGCCGATGAGGAACCGGATGTCACCCCAGAAGGCACGCCGTGCGCGTGGTTGGGTCGTCATGCACACATCGTCACAGAATCGCCGTCTCGGAGTCGAAAGTTATCCACAACGTGAGGCTGCTCGGGCATGCATGCGTCCTGAGCGGGGGACAATGGAGGCATGGCCGATTCGCCCGCATCAGCTCCTCGCTTCCTCGCGCCCGCGCAGGTCGCCGAGCTGCTTGCGCTCGAGGTCGACGAGGTCATCGCACTCGTTGTGAGCGGCAGGCTGCGTGGGGCGCAGCTCGGCGCGCCGGCACGGTGGCGGGTGGCGGAGGACAGCATCGCCGAGTACCTCGCCGAGCAGACCGAGGAGGCCAGGCGCATGGCACTGTGGCGTCAGGCCGACGCCGCGAGCTTCCCCGAAGTATGGGGCACGCAGCGCCCGACGCACTAGGTGCTCGTGCCGCCGCCAGGAATCGGCGCGAGGGCCTATACGACCGTGCCATCCACGCGCGCCGACACGATCGCGTCGAACGGCACGATCCGGAAGGCCCTGACGGCGTCGGCGCGTCGCGCATGCCCGGTGTCGTGCACGGCGAGATCAAGATGATCGACGCCTGCGCGGTCCACGGTGCCGTGCAGCGTCTCGCCATCGCGCAACGAGACGTGCAGCGGCGTGCGGCGGCGGGCGAGGTCGCGCATCAGGAATCCGAGCGTCATCCGCTCGCGAACCTCGTCGGCCGGAAGCGGCGCATCTTCCAGCGTCGCCAGCAGCGCGCCATGCGCCGTCTCGAAACTGGTCACCGCAGCGAGCGGTACGATCAGTGCGCTGCTGTTGCCGCCGCCGCCATCGGCGGACTGTGCTGCGATCCAATCCGTCCCGACCGCTCGTATGCGGACAGATCGACGCTCGCCATCCGCCAACCGCAGACCGACCAACGCGGCTTCGAGCTCGAGCCGGCGCAGCCGGGTTCGCATGCTGAGCTTCGCGATGCGCAGCCGCTCCGTCTCTGCATCGAGCACGGCGCGTTCAGCCTCCCATTCCGCGGCGAGCTGACCTTCGAGGTCTTCGAACAGACGATCCCATTGCACGCGATCGAGCGTAGGGGAGAGCGTCCAGAGGACGCATGAGTTATCCACAACTTGCATCGCGGCTCTGGCGCAAGCGCTGCGGGTCATGGTCTACTGGCACGCATCGAAACTGAAGGTGAAAACGATGACGCTTCACGAGTACTTCGCCCCGCAGCCGACTCCGGCAGCAGACCTGCCGAATCCCACGCAGCTGCTGCGGAGCCTCACTCAGGGAGTGCTCGAGGTGTTCGCAGGCGTGCGGGAGCTCGATCAACTCGCACGCTGGTTCAGCGAAGACGCGTTTCGCAAGCTGGGAGCGAGAGCGAACCTGTCTGCTCGAGCGCGTAGTGCACGAGGGGTGCCTCCGGCGAGACCGGTGTTCGAGGTCCTCTCCATCCGAGAGACGCTGCCGGCCGACGGGGTCGTGGAGGCCGTCGTCATCGTCGCGGGGCCGGGGCGAACGAGAGCGGTAGCCATCCGGCTTGAAGGTCTCGATCGCCGTTGGCGAGCCACCTCCTTCGCGGTGCTCTGAGGGGCAGGACGCGCGCCATTAGGCTTGTGGGGTGTCCACCCTCAGTGATCTCGTCCATGCCCAGGGCTGCCTGACCGATAATGATGTCGAATGGCTCCATCGCCTCGCGAGTGACGGGCAGCTGCTCGCCGATCTGTCGTCGGCAGACATCGTCATCTGGGTCGCGACGAACGACGGGTCGTTCGTCGCAGTGGCGCACGCGCGCCCGAGCGGGGCTGCGACGCTGTTCTATCGCGACATCGTGGGAGAGGGCGTCAGGCAGCAGTGGCACACCCAGGTGCGCGGTGCGTTCGACTCCGGGAAGATCGTCGACTCCTCGTCGCCGGACTGGTTCGAGGAGACGCCGACGAGGCTGCGCGCCGTACCGATTGTGCGTGAACGAGGCAAGGACGGCAATCCGCCGCCTGTGATCGGAGTGCTCACCAGGCACAGCAATCTCGGCGAAACGCGCACGCCGTCACGTCAGCAGATCACCTTCGATGAGTGCGCGAACGATCTGTTCAGGATGATCGCGTCGAGCGAGTTCCCCGATCCGGCCGCTCCCACATCACCTCGTAGAGGTGCTCCGCGCGCATCTGACGGACTGATCCGCATCGACGTCGACGGAATCACCACCTTCGCCAGCCCCAACGCTCTCTCAGCCTTCAACCGGATGGGCTTCGATGACGAGCTCGAGGGCGAGTCGCTCGCCGAGGTGACCACGCGCATCCTGCCTTCGACCAGACAGGTCGACGAATCGCTCCCCGTCGTCGTCACCGGGCGGGCGCCGTGGCGCACCGACATCGAAGCACGGGGCGTGACGGTGTCGCTCCGCGCGATTCCGTTGAAGGACCACGGCACACGGATCGGTGCGATCATTCTGTGCCGCGATGTGAGCGAGCTGCGCCACCAGGAGCAGGAGCTCATCACCAAGGACGCCACGATCCGTGAGATCCACCACCGGGTCAAGAACAACCTGCAGACGGTGGCCTCCCTGCTGCGCATCCAGGCGCGCCGCACCCATTCTGACGAGGCACGGGACGCTCTGTCGCAGGCCATGCGACGCGTGGACGCGATCGCCGTCGTGCACGACACATTGGCGCAGGGGCTGACGCAGACGGTCGATTTCGATGAGGTCTTCCACCGCGTGCTCAAGCTCGTAGCTGAAGTCGCCGCCGCGCCCAACACACGCGCGCGCACGATGTCGACCGGTCATTTCGGCGTGCTGCCGAGCGAGTACGCGACGCCGCTCGCGTTGGCGCTCACCGAGGTCGTCACGAATGCCGTCGAGCACGGGTTGGCGGGCAAGGAAGGCACTGTGACGATCGACGCGGTGCGCACGGACGAGAAGCTGCACGTCTCGGTCCACGACACGGGCCACGGCCTCCCTGAGGGGAGGATCGGTCAGGGGCTCGGCACGCAGATCATCCGCACCCTCATCCAGGGTGAGCTGGGGGGCAGCATCGAGTGGCGCGGCAGCGAGGGCGAAGGCACAGACGTGCTGATCGACATCCCGATGCGCTGGCTGAAGAAATGACATGAGAACGGCCGGGCTGCAAGAGCAGCCCGGCCGTTCTCAGACGGAAGGTCAGGAGGCGCGGCGGGCGCGCGCAGCGCGGCGCTTGAGTGCGCGTCGCTCGTCCTCGGAGAGGCCACCCCATACACCGGAGTCCTGGCTCGTCTCCAGCGCGTATTGCAGGCACACCTCGGTCACCGTGCAGGTGGCGCAGACGGTTTTCGCCTTCTCGATCTGATCGACGGCTGGCCCGGTGTTCCCCACGGGGAAGAACAGCTCAGGGTCGACAGTCAGGCAGGCGGCTTTGTCGCGCCAGTCCATGGGGGCTCCTCGGTGTGGATTCTCGTGAGCATTCGCAGGGCGATGGCTCGGTGATGGGCGGCGAAATCGGGGTGTCGTCGACCGTTAGTGATGCGAGCGGTTGCTCGCCCCACGCCGCTGTGGGAGCACATGACTGTTAACATTGTGTTACAGCACGGGCCCGAAATCAAGGATTTTGTGCCTACAGATCTGATTTCTCAGGAGACACCTTGCGTTCACCCCGTCTGGCCGCAGCCGCCGCGGCCGTGCTCGCGCTCGAGGGAGCAGCGCTCACCGTCGTCGCAGTGGTCGAACTCTTCGGCCTCAGCGCCGGAGACGCTGCGTCGCTTCCCACTGCGATCGCACTGATCGTGCTCACGCTCATCGGCGCCGTCGCGCTGTTCGCATTCGCTGCCGGCACACGACGGGGACGCACATGGGCCCGCTCCGGCGGTGTGGTGCTCCAGGTGCTCGCGGTGGCGCTCGCGCTGGCCTCGTTGACCGTCCAGCCGGTGCTGTGGACTTTCGTGCTCGGGGTCGGTGCGCCTGCGCTCATCGGATTCTTCCTGCTCATCGCGAGCGCGCGCCGAGAGAGCATCACGCCCTCATCGGAATGATGCCGAGCGTGCCGGTAGCGGCGGAGTGTCAGGCGTCGATGCCGAGCAGCTTGCGCAGGCGAGCAACGTGTCCGGTGGCCTTGACGTTGTACAGAGCCTGAGTGATCGTGCCGTTCTCATCGAGCACGAAGGTCGACCGGATCACTCCCTCTACGATCTTGCCGTAGTTCATCTTCTCGCCCCAGACGCCATAGGCGGCATGCACGGAGTGGTCGGGGTCGCTCAGCAGTGTGAAGGCGAGGCCGTCGCGCTCGCGGAACTGGGCCAGCTTCGACGGCTCATCGCGCGAGATGCCGACCACACGGTACCCGGCGCCCTGCAGCGAGGCGATGCTGTCTCGGAAGTCGCAGGCCTGCGTCGTGCATCCGGGAGTCATGGCCGCCGGGTAGAAGTAGAGGATGGTCTTCTGCCCGCGAAGGTCGGACAGCGCGACATGTGCCCCGTCCTGGTCGAGCAGGGAGAAATCGGGAGCAGGGGTACCGGGTTCCAGGCGCAGGTTCGTCACGCACTCCAGCCTATCGACCAGGCGATCCGGGATTCGCATCCGCCTTGTCCGCAAATGTCTGCAGAAGGCGCTGCAGTGAGTCCAGGCGTGACAGACCAGCCGCGCTCAGTTCACCGCGTTCTGCGGCCTCGATCAGCGCGCAATCCGGCGCATCGGTCAGGTGCGTGCATCCGCGAGGGCAGTTCTCGGCGATCTCGGCCAGCTCGGTGAAGGAGGCGAGGATGTTGGCCGGGTTGACGTGTCCGAGGCCGAACGAGCGCACACCAGGTGTGTCGATCACCCAACCGGTACCCGCCGGGCTCACATAGCGCAGCGAGACCGTCGATGACGAGGTGTGGCGTCCGCGCCCCGTGACCTGGTTCACGTGTCCTGTCGCGCGCTCAGCGGACGGTACGAGCGCGTTCACAAGGGTCGACTTGCCGACGCCGGAGTGGCCGACGAAGACCGTCGAGTGCCCGAGCAGCGCCGCACCGATCTCGTCTATGGGCATCTCCTCCTGCGCACTGGTGAATACGCGCAGATCGAGGCCGTCGAAATAGGAGAGGAACTGGGTCGGGTCGGCGAGGTCGGTCTTGGTGACGACGAGGAGCGGACGTACACCGGCATCCAGCGCTGCCACCAGGTATCGATCGACAAGGCGGGCGCGCGGCTCCGGATCGGCTGCGGCGACGACGATGAGCATCTGGTCGGCGTTCGCCACGATCACCCGCTCCACCTGATCGGTGTCGTCCGCGCTGCGGCGCAGCAACGACGAGCGCTCGACGATTCCGACGATGCGCGCCAGGGTGCCTTCGTCGCCGGATGTGTCGCCCACCACGCGCGCCTGATCGCCGGTGACGATGGGAGCCCGCCTGAGCTCCCTGGCGCGTGTGGTGGTGATCGTCCTCTCGTCGTCTGTGCCCTCGTCGATCATCACGTTGTAGCGTCCGCGGTCGACGCCGAGCACTCGTCCGATCTGCGCATCGTCGTGCGCCGGTCGGCGCTTGGTGCGGGGCCGGTTCGCCTTCGGGTTCGGGCGCACGCGGATGCTGCTCTCGTCGAAGTCCTCGAAGTCACCGTCGAGGTCATCTTCAGGGTCGAGCCAGCTCACGCGGAGGTGCCTCCCAGCATCCGTTCCCAGAGCTGCGTGAATTCCGGCAGCGTCTTGGCCGTCGTGCCGATGTCGTCGATCTCCACATCTGGCACGCGCAGGCCGACGAGGGCGCCTGTGGTCGCGATGCGGTGATCGTGGTGCGCGGACCAGACCCCGCCGTGCAGCGGGCGAGGGATGATCCTGAGACCGTCCGCGAGCTCCTCGACCTCGCCGCCGAGAGCGGTGAGATTGCCGATGAGCGCCGCGATGCGGTCGGTCTCGTGCATGCGGATATGTCCGATTCCGCGGATCGTCGTCGGGCCGTCAGCGAAGGCGGCGAGTCCGACGATCGTCGGAGAGAGCTCGCTGGCTGCGGATAGATCAAGGTCGAGGCCGCGGATGCTGTCGCCGGCGCGTACGGTCATCGTGCCGCTGTGGCGCCCGACGTGCGCACCCATGGCCTGAAGGATGTCCGGCAGCAGCGCACCGGGCTGCGTGGAGTGCAGCGGCCACCCTGTGATCGAGACCTCGCCGCCGCTCACCATCGCCGCGGCGAGGAACGGGGCTGCATTGGAGAGGTCGGGCTCGATCGCGATCTCTTTCGCCCGCGGAACACCGGCCTCCACGAGCCATTCGCCGACCGCTGGACGCTCGATGCGGATGCCGCGGCGGCTCAGCGATTCGATGGTCATGTCGATGTGCGGCAGGCTCGGCAGGTGATCTCCGGTGTGCACCAGATGCAGGCCGACATCGAAACGAGGAGCGGCCAGCAGCAGACCGGAGACGAACTGGCTCGATGCGGATGCGTCGATCTCGATCCGGCCGCCACGGATGCGACCGTGACCGCGGATCGTGAACGGCAGTGACCAGGTGCCCTCGTCATCGATGTCGACGCCGAGATCGCGGAGCGCTGTGATCATCGCGCCCATCGGTCGATGCAACGCGGTCTCATGCGCTGTGAGGTGAACATCCTCGGCCGCGAGACCGGCGATCGGGGCGATGAATCGCATGACAGTGCCGGCCTGACCGCAATCGACTGTGCCACCGACCCGCAGGTGGCCTGGTGTCACGAGCAGGTCGGGGCCGAACTCGCCTTCGCCGTCGATCTCTTCGATGCCGACGCCGAGTGTGCGAAGTGCGTCGATCATGCGCAGGGAGTCGTCTGAACGCAGTGGTGCGATCAGACGGCCGGGCCCATCTGCGATCGCGGCGATGATCAGCTCGCGGTTGGTGAGCGACTTCGACCCAGGAATGGTCAAGGTCGAGTGCACAGCGCCGGCGGCTACGGGCGCGCTGTATGCGCCCCGGGCGGGGGAAGTGGAATACCGAGTGTCACTCATCGGTTCCACCTTAGTGAACGGCGGGGCACACGCCGAGAAGGAGACCGAATGCTCGCAACGCTGGAAAGCGGGATCACAGACATCACCGGCCTAGACTGGCCCGTGATGGATGACATGGCACCCGCTGAAACGGCCGGCGACGCTCGGCGCGAATTCGAGGAACAGGCGATCCCGTTCATGGATCAGCTGTATGCGGCGGCGATGCGTATGACACGCAACCCCGCCGACGCTGCTGATCTGGTGCAGGAGACGTTCGTGAAGGCATTCGCGTCATGGGCATCGTTCACTCAGGGCACCAACCTGAAGGCGTGGCTCTACCGCATCCTCACGAACACCTACATCAACATCTACCGCAAGAAGCAGCGCGAACCGTTCCAGGGCACGATCGACGAGCTTGAGGACTGGCAGATGGGCGGAGCGGAATCTACGACCGCGACGCACAGCCGCTCTGCCGAGGCTGAAGCGATCGATAGAATGCCGGCGTCTGTTGTGAAGGATGCGCTGCAGGAGGTCCCCGAGGACTTCCGACTGGCGGTGTACCTGGCTGACGTGGAGGGCTTCGCGTACCAGGAGATCGCCGACATCATGAAGACCCCCATCGGCACCGTGATGAGCCGCCTGCATCGTGGCAGGCGAATGCTGCGCGAGTTGCTGTCCGATTATGCCGCTGAGCGAGGGATCGCCACGGCCAGCACGAGGAGCAAGAAATGAGCGACTGCGGTTGCGACAAAGCCCGTCAGGATCTGGAGGAATACCTCCGCAATGAGGTGTGCAAGACGGAGCACAGCGAGATCCGAGAGCACATCGAGAACTGCCCCTCCTGCCAGGGCGAGGCACTCGTCGCCAGCACCTTGACCGAGGTCGTGGCGCGAGCGTGCAAAGAGACGGCGCCGGAAGAGCTCCGCGACCTGGTGCTCACGAAACTGCGCCACGCTCAGGCCGCCGTTCACTGACGCCGGCACTGACGTCGCGTCGGCGCCTGCCTTTAGGGTGGAGAGATGACCGACGCGCGTAGTATTCCTGTCGACCCCACCTCCCTCGAGCGCCTGGCCGGGCAGCAGCTGACGTATCGAAACATCGACATGTCCTTGCCGGCAGATGCCGAAGCGTTCTTCCGTGCAGATGCGCGTGGATTCCTCGATTCCGAGCCCAGCGCCGAAGTGATCACCGCGACGACGGCAGCGCTCGAAGCCCGTCGTAACATCGGTGTGTTCGAGGTCGGTGCCGATGAGGGCGCGCTGCCCGTCGCGACGGTCAATTCCTGGGTCACGCCGCTCACGGTGCCGGGCGGCGAAGTGGACATGTGGGCGATCAGTTCGGTGACGGTCTCCGGCACCCATCGTCGGCGGGGGATCGCGCGGGCACTGCTCGAAGGAGAACTCCGGGCCGCCGCATCCGCCGGTGTGCCCATCGCGGGTCTCACCGTCTCCGAGGCGACGATCTACGGCCGCTACGGATTCGCCTCGGCGATCCCCGCTGCACGAATCACCGTCGACACGCGTCGCGCCGGATGGGCCGCAACCGCGCCGGCGGGCCGGGTGGAGTACATCGACAAGGAGACGCTGAGGGATCATCTGTCGACGCTGCACGATGTGGCGCGCACCCAGCGGTCGGGTCAGATCGCTGGCTGGAAGCTGCGTTGGGATCGCGTGGCCGGACTCACGCCGGATCACCCGTCTG
Organism: Microbacterium murale; assembly: GCF_030815955.1. NCBI lineage: Bacteria > Bacillati > Actinomycetota > Actinomycetes > Micrococcales > Microbacteriaceae > Microbacterium > Microbacterium murale. The sequence continues at coordinate 3,405,565 of NZ_JAUSXK010000001.1, forward strand.
CAGCATCCGTTCGAGGCGTCCGCTACCTGGACGAGCACGGTGCCGTGCGCGGCGTGATGGCTTACAAGCTCGCCGAGATTCCTGATACCTTCCGCTTCGAGATGACGATCTTCCACATCTCCGCCGTCACTTCTGACGCGCTCACCGCCCTCTGGGGCTTCGCTCTGCAGCATGATCTGGTCGACAGGATCAGCGTCGACCTGCGTCCCATCGATGATCCGCTGCCATGGCTGGTCTCCGACCGACGAGGCGTCGAGGTCGTGGTGCACGATCACGGATGGCTGCGCATCCTCGATGTTCCCGCTGCGCTCTCGGCGCGCACGTACCGTGCGCCGATCGACGTGGTGCTCCGCGTGGTCGACTCGCTGGGCTTCGCTGAAGGCTCGTGGCGTCTCACTGTCGACGATTCGATCGCCAGGGTCGTGCCTGAAGCGGATGCCGCAGTGGATGTCGTTCTGGACGTCGCAGCGCTGTCAGCGCTCTACGTCGGGGGAGTGAGCGCCGTGCAGCTGCGCGCTGCCGGACTTCTGGATGCCACCGCACAGGTCGCCGCATCGATCGATGATGCGTTCCGCGCCGCAGAGGCTCCGCTGCTCGGCATCTGGTACTGAGCAGCGGAGCGATTCGGATCAGACGCTGAGAGCGCGCTTGAGCAGATCGGCCTGCTCTGCGGCGTGCACCTTCGAAGACCCTGATGCGGGCGACGCGGAGGCGGCACGCGCGACCGTGCGGAACTGACGGTCGCCCGGCACATCCGTGAACGCGAGCGCGAGGAACGGCCACGCACCCTGGTTCTCCGGCTCCTCCTGGACCCACACCAATTCGGCGTTCGGGTACGAGTCGGTGATCGCCTTGAGCGCATCGATCGGCGTCGGGTACAACTGCTCCAGTCGTACCAGCGCGATCTCAGGGTTCGGGTTCTTGTCGAGCTCGTTGCGCAGATCCCAGTGCACCTTGCCGGAGTGCACGAGAACGCGCTTGACGCTCTCGCGGTTCAGGTCGCGGTGGTCATCGATCACCGGTTCGAAGCGGCCCTGGGTGAAGTCTTCGACGTTGCTCGTCGCACCTCGAAGACGCAGCATCGCCTTCGGCGTGAACACGATCAGAGGTCGCCGCGGACGGGCGTACGCCTGGCGGCGCAGCAGGTGGAAGTACGAAGCGGGCGTGGACGGGCGTGCGACGGTCATGTTGTCCTGCGCGCACAGCTGGAGGAAGCGCTCGATGCGTGCGGAGGAGTGGTCCGGCCCCTGTCCCTCGTAACCGTGCGGGAGAAGCAGGGTGACGCCGGACTGCTGACCCCACTTCTGATCGGCCGAAGAGATGTACTCGTCGATGACCGCCTGCGCCGTGTTCGCGAAGTCACCGAACTGCGCCTCCCACAGGACCAGCGCTTCCGGCGCCTCGACCGAGTAGCCGTACTCGTACGCCATCGCGGCGTACTCGCTCAGGAGCGAGTCGTAGACGAAGAAGCGTCCCTGGTTCTCCGAGAGGTTGGCCAGCGGCAGCCACTCCTGCCCGTTGGAGCGGTCGTGCATGACGGCGTGACGCTGCACGAACGTGCCGCGCCGTGAGTCCTGGCCGGCGAGGCGCACCGGCGTGCCTTCGACGAGCAGCGACCCGAACGCGAGCAGCTCGCCGAAGCCCCAATCGATGTTGCCGCTGCGGGTCATCTCGACCCGCTTGTCCAGCAGTTGCTGGATCTTGGGATGGACCGTGAAACCATCGGGCTTGTTCGCGAACGCCTCGCCGATGAGGCCGACGACCTCTGCGGAGACACCGGTGACGTCCGGCTCACCGCTGACTTCATCGACGGGGACGAGGTCCGGAGCGATCGGCGTGGCGCCGGTCTCCGCCGCGTGGGTCTCTGCGAAAGCGACCTCGAGTCGGCCTTGGAAGTCGTCTTTTGCCTGGTCGTACTCTTCCTCGGTGATATCACCGCGGCCGACCAGAGCCTCGGTGTACAGCTTGCGCACCGATCGCTTCTCCTGGATCAGGTCGGTCATGAGCGGCTGCGTCATCGACGGGTCGTCGCCCTCATTGTGCCCGCGACGGCGGTAGCAGACGAGATCGATGACGACGTCGCGGTGGAAGCGCTCGCGATACTCGAAGGCGAGCTGCGCCACGTGGATGACCGACTCGGGGTCATCGCCGTTGACGTGGAAGATCGGTGCCTGAGTGGTCTTGGCGACGTCCGTGGCATACACCGAGGTGCGTGCATCTGTCGGGGTAGTGGTGAACCCGACCTGGTTGTTGACGACGACGTGGATCGTGCCACCCGTGCGGTAGCCGCGCAGTTGTGCCATCTGCAGCGTCTCGACGACGACTCCCTGGCCGGCGAAGGCCGCATCGCCGTGCACGAGGATCGGCAGCCACGAGAACGTGCCGATCGGCTTGCGGTCCTGCTTGGCGCGCACGATTCCCTCGAGCACGCCATCGACGGTCTCGAGATGCGACGGGTTGGCTGCGAGATAGACCGGCAGCTCCGACTTGTCGTCGGCGATGAACGTGCCCTTGGTGCCAAGGTGGTACTTCACGTCGCCGGAACCGCGCTTGTTCCCTGTGGCCTGAAGCCCCTCGAACTCGCGGAACACCTGACCGTACGTCTTGCCGGCGATGTTGGTCAGCACATTCAGCCGCCCGCGGTGGGCCATTCCGATCGCGGCACCCTCGAGGCCGCTTGCTGCGGCACCCTGCAGGATCTCGTCGAGCAGCGGTATCAGTGATTCTCCGCCCTCGAGCGAGAAGCGCTTCTGGCCGACGAACTTGGTCTGCAGGAACGTCTCGAACGCTTCGGCTTCGTTGAGCTTGCGCAGAACACGCAGCTGCTCGTCGTGACCGGGCTTCTGATATTTGACCTCGACCTGCTCCTGGAACCAGCGTCGCTGCTCCGGGTCCTGGATGTGCATGTACTCGATGCCGAGCGTGCGGCAGTACGAGTCGCGGAGCACCCCGAGGATGTCGCGCAGCTTCATCAGGCGCTTGCCGCCGAAACCGCCGGTGACGAACTCTCGATCGAGGTCCCAGAAAGTGAGGCCGTGGCTCTCGATCTCCAGATCGGGGTGCGAGCGCTGCACGTACTGGAGCGGATCGATGTCGGCCATCAGATGCCCGCGGACGCGGTAGGAATTGATCAGTTCCTGCACACGGGACTGCTTGTCGACCCGCTCTGCCAGGTCGACCGCGATGTCGGCGTTCCAACGGATCGGCGCGTACGGGATGCGGAGAGCCGCGAAGATGTCGTCGTAGAAGCCACGCTCGCCGAGAAGCAGTTCGTGCGTCTTCTTGAGGAACTCGCCGGAACCCGCGCCCTGGATCACACGGTGGTCGTAAGTACTGGTGAGGGTGATCGTCTTGCCGATGCCGAGTTCGGCGAGCGTCTTCGCGCTCGCGCCCTGGAACTCCGCCGGATACTCGAGGGCACCGGCGCCGATGATGCAGCCCTGGCCCTTCATGAGGCGCGGTACGGAGTGCACTGTGCCGATGCCGCCGGGGTTGGTGAGAGAGACCGTGGTGCCGGCGAAGTCGCCCGCGGTGAGCTTGTTGGCCCGTGCGCGGGTGACGAGATCCTCGTACGCGGCGAGGTACTCGGTGAAGGTCAGCGTGTCGGCGCGCTTGATGCTCGGCACCATGAGGGCCCGGGTGCCGTCGGGCTTGGGCAGGTCGATCGCGATACCGAGGTTGACGTGGGCCGGCGCGACGACGGAAGGCTTGCCGTCGATCTCGGCGTAGAACACGTTCTGGCTCGGGAACTCCTTCAACGACTGGATCAGAGCCCAGCCGATGAGGTGCGTGAAGCTGATCTTGCCGCCGCGCGAACGCGACATGTGGTTGTTGATGACGATGCGGTTGTCGATCATCAGCTTCGCCGGAATGGTCCGGACGCTGGTCGCCGTGGGGACGGTCAGCGACTGGTCCATGTTCGCGGCGAGGGTCTTGGTCATGCCGCGAAGGGGAGTGACCTTGTCCTCATCGGCGGACTCCTCGGCCGCCTTCGCCTCCGGCTTCGGCGCCTGAGCGGGAATCGGCGCAGGCGCTGCGGGCTTCGCAGTGGTTCGAGCGACGGGCTGCGAACCGATCACCGGGATCGGGGCCGTCACCGGATGCTCTGCCGCGGCTGCGGATGCAGCGGCGGAAGTCGGTGCCGGTGCGGACGCGGCGGGTGCGGACGAGGCATCCGCCTTGTAGTTCTCCAGGATCGGCCACCACTCCTTGTCGACGGAGTTGCGATCGATCTTGAACTGTTCGTAGAGTTCGTCGACGAGCCACGAGTTGGCTCCGAAATCCCCGTCGTCCGAACCTCCGACGCCGGCCACCTGGTTCGCCACGCGCTATCGCCCTCTTTCATCGCTGAAGCTTCTGTCCACGCGCGGAATGGGAGGCCCCCGGGTCAGCGCGCTCTGCCATCTAGCCTAACGTGTTCTCGCGCACGGATACGCGAGCACGCCTGCCCGATCTGAAGGGATGAAGCTACCGTGGGGGTATGAAGTTCGTCAGCGCGCAACCTGCCGTAGATCTCACCTATTCGGACGTCTTCCTGGTGCCGCGGCGTTCTGACATCACCAGTCGGCTCGAGGTCGATCTCTCGCCTGGAGACGGCACCCCCGCGACCATCCCGCTCGTCGCCTCGAACATGAACTCGGTCACGGGCCCCCGGCTCGCCGCAGTGCTCGCTCGGCGCGGCGGATTGGGAGTCCTTCCGCAGGACATGCCGCTGCAGGATCTGGATGCCGCGATCCGTGAGGTGAAGCGGCAACCGGTGGAATGGGACACGCCGCTGGTGCTTCCGCCGTCGGCCTCCGTCGCCGAGGCGCTCTGCCTCTTGCCCGCTACTGCCGGTCACGGCATCGTGGTCGCCGAAGGCATCGCAGGGACGGTGGTCGAGGCATCCGCTGTCCAGGGCATCCTGCCTGCCACCAGACTCGCCACCGCGTTGCCGGATGCGCAGCTGGGTGATCTGGTGCACGCCGGCACTCCCGCGCTGGACGCGGAGGACGTCACGACTCCGCGTGCGGCGTTCGACGTCATCACCGAGACGGGTGCCGAGCTCGTCACGGTTCTGCGTCACGGCCATCTGATCGGAACGCTGAGCGCACGCAGCGCGCTGCGCTCGACCCTTTACACGCCCGCGGTGGACGCGGATGGACGTCTGGCGGTCGGCGCCGCTGTCGGCATCAACGGTGACGTCGCGGCCAAAGCCAAGGCACTAGCCGCCGCCGGCGTCGACGTGCTCGTCATCGACACCGCGCACGGCCACCAGGAGGGCATGCTGCGCGCGCTCTCGAAAGTCGCGGCGCTGAACCTCGGCATCCCGCTCGTCGCAGGCAACATCGTCACGGCTGACGGCGCGAACGACCTGGTGGATGCCGGCGCCTCGATCCTCAAGGTCGGTGTCGGACCTGGCGCCATGTGCACCACGCGAATGATGACGGCTGTCGGGCGCCCGCAGTTCTCCGCCGTACTGGAGACGGCGCAGGCCGCCCACGAACTGGGTGCGCACGTGTGGGCGGATGGGGGAGTGCGCTACCCGCGGGACGTCGCGCTCGCTCTCGCCGCCGGTGCGGCATCCGTCATGATCGGCTCCTGGTTCGCCGGCACGATCGAAGCCCCCGGCCAGCTGCAGACGGATGCGGATGGCCGCCTCTACAAGGAGTCCTGGGGCATGGCGTCGACGAAGGCAGTGCAGGCGCGCTTCGGGCGACTGGATGCGTACGAGCGGGCACGCAAGGAGCTCTTCGCCGAGGGCATCTCGTCGTCGAGGATCTATCTCGATCCGCTGCGACCGGGCGTGGAGGACCTGCTCGACATGATCACCTCCGGTGTGCGCTCGTCGTTCACCTATGCGGGCGCGGCTTCAGTACCGGAGTTCCACGACCGTGCTCTGGTCGGTCGGCAGTCCGCCGCCGGATATGAAGAGGGCAAGGCATTGCCCGTCAGCTGGTAGGGCCTGCACCCGCCGCGCACGCGGATGCTGTGAAAAGGCGAGAGCGCAGCTTTCACTCTGTAGAATCGATGCACCATGGACGACCCTCCCAGTTGTAGTACATCGCCCCACTGCCCGCCCCGGCTCCTTGAGGAGGAGGGGAACGACTGATGGATTACGTCATGTTGGGCGTGGGGCTCCTGCTCACGGTGGGAACGGGCCTGTTCGTCGCCAGCGAGTTCGCACTCGTCAATCTGGACCGCGCTGAACTCGAGGCGCGACAGGAGCGCGGAGAGTCGCGGCTGTCGCTCACGATCAGCGCACTCAAGCACACCTCCACCCATCTGTCCTCGGCGCAGCTCGGCATCACGCTGACCACGCTCCTGACCGGTTACACGATGGAGCCGGCGATCTCGAACCTGTTGAGCCCCGTGCTCACGGGATGGGGCATCGCGGAAGGTGCGGTGCGGCCGATCGCGACCGTCGTCGCCATGTTCATCGCGACTGTGCTGTCGATGATCCTCGGCGAACTCGTGCCGAAGAACTTCGCCTTGGCGCTGCCGCGGGCGACAGCCAAGCTCGTCATCCCGTTCCAGGTGGCGTTCACCACCGTCTTCAAACCCGCCATCGTGGTGCTCAACGGCAGCGCCAACGGCATCCTGCGCTCGGTGGGAATCGAGCCCAAGGAAGAACTCTCCGGTGCACGCACGGCCGAAGAGCTCTCCTCACTCGTGCGTCGCTCTGCCAGCGCTGGTGTTCTCGAAGCAGATACGGCCACGCTGCTCGACCGCAGCCTCACGTTCGCCAGGCTCTCGGCCGACGACGTCATGACGCCGCGCCCCAGCATGCACGCCATCTCTGCCGGCGACTCCGCCGAAGACGTCATTCAGCTCGCGCGCCGCACCGGGCACAGCCGCTTCCCGGTCTACGACGACGACCTCGATGACATCACCGGAGTGGTGCATCTGAAGGCCGCCGTCTCCGTGCCCCGCGAGCGACGAGCCGAGGTTCCGGTCGGCGCGCTGGCGACAGAGCCGCTGCGAGTGCCCGAGACGGTGCACCTCGATGTGCTGATCTCGGAGCTTCGGGCCAAGGGCTACCAGCTCGCGATCGTCGTCGACGAGTACGGCGGCACCGCCGGCATCGTCACGCTCGAAGACCTCGTCGAGGAGATCGTCGGCGAAGTGTCGGATGAGCACGACCGCAGTCGCGCCGGCGTCGTGCGCGGCCGCGACTCCATCACCTTCCCTGGCGAGCTGCGTCCGGATGAACTCCGCAGCCGCACCGGTGTCCTCGTGCCGGAGGGCGACGTGTACGACACGGTGGGCGGTTACATCATGAGCGTGCTCGAGCGCGTGCCGACGAACGGTGACGAAGTCACTCTCGACTCCGGCGTACTGCAGGTCGTCCGCATGGATGGCCGCCGTGTCGATCGCATCCGGTACACGCCAGTACCGGTGGACGCTGCGAGCGCGGAGGTGAAGCGATGAACGACTGGATGGGAATCGTCTGGCTCGTGATCCTGCTCATCGCGAACGCCTTCTTCGTCGGCGCTGAGTTCGCGGTGATCTCGGCCCGACGCTCGCAGATCGAGCCGCGCGCGGAGCAGGGCTCCCGATCGGCGAAGACCGCGCTGTTCGCGATGGAGCACGCGACGCTGATGCTCGCGACCTCGCAACTCGGGATCACGATCTGCTCGCTGCTGATCCTGAACGTCTCAGAACCCGCGATCCACCACCTTCTCGGCATCCCGATGCACGCACTCGGGTGGGCGGACGCTGTGGTCGACGTCACCGGATTCGTCATCGCCCTGCTGCTGGTGTCGTACCTGCACGTGGTGTTCGGCGAGATGGTTCCGAAGAACCTCGCCTTCTCGGTTCCGGATCGCGCTGTGCTGATTCTCGCGCCGCCGTTGGTGTGGATCTCGAAGGTCTTCCACCCCGTCATCTGGGTACTCAATGCCGCAGCCAACGGCGTGCTCCGACTGTTCCGCGTCGAGCCCAAGAACGAGGCGGCATCGACCTTCACGATCGACGAGGTCGCCACGATCGTCAATCAGTCGCGTCGTGAAGGAGTGCTGTCAGACGCGTCGGGCACGGTGTCGAAGGCAGTCGAGTTCACCGACAAGAAGGCACGCGATGTCGCCGTGGCGCTGAGCGACCTGGTGACGCTGCCGGAGACGTCCACACCGGACGACATCGAACGGGCGGTCGCGCGCTACGGCTTCTCCCGATACGTGATCGTGGATCAGGAACGCGCGCCGCTCGGCTACGTGCATCTGAAAGACATCCTCCGGGCCTCGGAGGGCGCGGATGCCGCGACGACGACAGCCAAGCCGATCCCCTCGAAGCGCATCCACCACATGGTTCCTGTGCAGGAGGACACCGACCTCGAGGACGCCCTCGCGGTCATGCGTCGCGCCGGTCGCCATCTCGCCAAGGTGCGCAACGCCGACGGCGACACCACCGCAGTGCTGTTCCTCGAGGACATCTTGGAGGAGCTCGTCGGCGAGGTGCAGGACGCCACCCGACGGGTGCACGGCAGGTAGCAGCGGGCCGTCGCGGTTCAGCGCCAGCGGGCGCGCAAGTACTGCGGCGGCCACGCGACCGTGTCATCGAGCTCATGCGCGGCACGCAGACCGAAATGCGGATCGCGCAGCCACTCCCGCCCGGCGAAGATCGCATCGGCCGCCCCGTCAGCGAGCACCTGTTCCGCCTGCTCTGCGGCGGTGATGAGCCCGACGGCCGTGACCGGGACCCGGCCGCCCCGGCGGACGGTCGCGGCCAGGGGCACCTGGTAGCCCGGATGAACGTCGATCCGCTGATGCGCGACGAGCCCGCCACTGGAGACATCGATGAGGTCGGCGCCGCGTTCGACGGCCCATTGACCGACGAGCGACGCCTCATCGGAGGTGAACCCGCCGTCGGCGTGATCCGTGGCAGAGATGCGCACGAACAGCGGCACCCCGTCACCTGCGACCTCACGTACGGCATCGACGATGCGCAGCAGCAGTCGTGCACGATTCTCGAGGGATCCGCCGTATTCGTCGGTGCGCACGTTCGACAGCGGTGAGAGGAACTGGTGCAGCAGATATCCGTGGGCGCCGTGCACTTCGAGCACGTCGAATCCGGCGTCCAGGGCGCGGTGCGCCGCGGCGCGGAACCCCTCGACGACACTGTCGATCCCGGAAGCGTCCAACGCGACGGGCTCGTCGAAGCCCTCGAATGCGATCGCCGACGGTGCCGTCGTCGTCCAGCCGCCATCCTCGGCCGCGACGGAGCCGCGCCGTTCTGCCCACGGCCACCAGGTCGAGGCTTTGCGACCTGCGTGTGCGAGCTGGATGCCGGCGAGCGCGCATCGGTCGTGGATCGCCTGCACGATCGGCGTCCACGCAACGCGCTGCTCATCGTTCCAGATGCCGGCATCACGCGGTGAGATGCGCCCCTCGGGGACGACCCCGGTCGCTTCGGCGACGACGAGTCCGGCACCGCCGGAAGCGAACTGCGTCAGATGCGTGTGGTGCCATTCCTGCACGACCCCGTCCACAGCCGAGTACATGCACATCGGCGAGACCCAGAGGCGATTCGGGAAGGTGACGGATCTGATGCCGAGCGGGGAGAAGAGAAGACTCACCCTACGACCGTAGTCCCGCGGGACAGCCGCTCGGCGCGCTAGCGTGGACGCATGGTCGACGTCCGCGAATGGTCCCGCGCCGACACCGCGCGCCTGTTGCGCGTTCCGGGCCCCGACGACGACAAGTACTCGCGTGGTGTCGTCGCCCTGCGCACCGGTTCCAACGCGTATCCCGGTGCAGCGGTGCTCGGCGTCGAAGCAGCCTGGCGCGCCGGTGCGGGGTACGTTCGCTTCGTCGGCGAGGGACGCGCAGCGGATGCCGTCATCGCCCGCCGCCCGGAGACCGTCGCCGCACCGGACATCGGACGCACGCGTGTGGGCGCCTGGGTGATCGGCTCGGGCACGGATTCTGCGGCGCGCGCTCCTGAGGAGACTGCCGCACTTCGCGGGATCCTCGCCGGTTCCGTGCCGGTCGTCGTCGACGCCGGGGCACTGTATCTCGCACCGGATGCTGCGGCGCCGCTTGTGGCCACTCCGCATGCGGGCGAGTTCGCGCGGCTGCGTGAGCTGCTGAGACTGCCTGCAGACGGCGCGGGTGATCACGTCGTCGACGTCGCCGAGACCGCGCACGCGCTGGGATGCACGGTGCTCTTGAAGGGCGCGAGGACACTGGTCGCCGCGCCGGAGGCCACCGTGATCTCGGTCTCGTCCGCCCCGGGTTGGCTGGCGACGGCCGGTGCGGGCGACGTTCTCGCCGGTGTGCTCGGCGCTCTCCTCGCGGCGAACCCGGACACGCCGGCGGCCGAAGTCGCTGCGGCCGGCGCATGGCTGCACGGACATGCCGCGACGCTCGCCTCCAGGTCGGGTGCCGGCGCCTCCGGCCGCCCGATCGTCGCGCTCGATGTCGCCGCGGCGTTGCCTGCGGCCGTCGAAGACCTGCTCTCGTGACACCTCGTACGGCGGTACTGTGGACCGCTTTCCTCGCGGCGCACGTGCTGGTCGCCTGGCAAGGGTGGATATATCCGAGTCAGCCGATGGGCGACGTCGTGCTCGTGTACGAACCCTGGTCTGCCGCCGTCGTGAGCGGCGGGTCCATAGTCGGGATCACAGAGTCCTGGGTCTACCCGCAGCTGGCGCTGCTGCCCATGCTTCTCGCGAAGCTGCTGGCCTGGCCCTTGGTCGGGTTCGTCGGCGTATCGGGTGCATATCTGATCGGATGGGCGGTGCTGGTGACGGCCGTGGATGCTGTCGCCTTCGGCGTGCTCGTCGGACGACGCGGCACAGCCTCGCGGCGATCGGCCGGGTGGTTCTGGGTCGGGGCGCTGCTGCTGCTCGGACCGATCGCTGTCTATCGCATCGACGCCGTCACGGTCCCGCTTGGCGTGATCGGTGGGCTCTGGCTGATCAAGCGCCCTGTCGTCGCGACTGCGTTGCTCACGGTCGCGGCCTGGATCAAGATCTGGCCGGGAGCACTCGTACTCGCTGCGGTCGTTGCGGCGAAGAGCCGCGTCAGGGTGCTGATCGCGGCTGCCGGCGCGTGCGCTGCCATCGTGGTCGTGCTGTTTCTCATCGGTGCCGACCGCCATCTCTTCGGGTTCCTCACGGAGCAGACGGGGAGGGGAGTGCAGGTCGAAGCAGTCGCTGCGACGCCGTTCCTCTGGCTGGCGCATTCGGGCGCGGCATCCATCGACTACAGCTTCGAGATCCTCACTTTCCAGATCGACGCACCCGGCGTGGATGTGCTGGCTGCGCTTCTGACACCGATCATGGTGCTCGCGGTCGCGGCGGTGCTGGCGACCGGGATCGTCAAAGCGGCGCGCGGCGCATCCTTTCCGCGGCTCTTCCCGCCGCTGGCGCTCGCGCTCGTCGTCACACTCATCGTGACGAACAAGGTCGGTTCGCCGCAGTTCCAGACCTGGCTGATCGCCCCTGTGATCCTGTGGATCATCTTCGACCGCACACGGTCCGGAGTGCCGACCGGCATCGCTCTTGTGCTCTGCGCGCTGACGTGCCTGATCTACCCATTGACCTACGACGCGCTGCTGCGCGCAGAGCTTATGCCCGTGATGCTGCTGTCCGCTCGCAATCTGCTGCTTATCGCGCTGCTCGTCATCGGCGTGCGTGCCATGGTGCGGGTGCCGGCGACACGCGCCTCTCATCGAACCTGAACAACACGACTGACCTGAACCGCCCGGACCACTCAACGAGAGGAACTCTCATGCTCATCGCCTTCTCCGTCGCTCCCGGCGGCTCCGGAAACACCGACGGATCCGTGCACGACGCGGTCGCCGCAGCTGTCAAGGTGGTCCGCGAGTCCGGACTTCCGCACCGCACCACCAGCATGTTCACCGAGATCGAGGGGCCGGACTGGGACACCGTCATGGATGTCGTCAAGCGAGCGACCGAGGCCGTGATGCCGTTCGGCTCCCGCGTCTCGCTGGTGCTGAAGGCCGACATCCGACCCGGGTACAGCGGAGAGCTCGACGCGAAGATCGACCGGCTCGAGGCGGCGATCGAGGAGTCCGCTGACCAGTAGCATGGACAGGTGAATCCCTCGAAGAATTCGAGGGGTGCGGCGAAGTGGGCGCTCCTCTCCCTCGCCATCGGCTCATTCGGCATCGGCATGACCGAGTTCGTCATGATGGGCCTGTTGCCGCAGATCGCACAGGACCTGCTGCCCGATCTCTGGCAGACCAGCCACGAAGACGCCATCGCGCAGTCCGGTGTGCTCATCTCGCTCTACGCGCTCGGCGTCGTCATCGGTGCGCCGACCATCGCCGGGCTGGTCGCGCGGTTCCCCCGTCATCGCGTCATGATCGGTCTCGCGCTGGCGCTGACGGTGTTCAATGCGCTCACCGTCGTCCTGCCGAGCTTCGGACTCGTTGGTGCCTCGCGTCTACTGGCCGGGCTCCCGCACGGGGCGTACTTCGGCATCGGCGCGCTCGTCGCGGCCGACGTGCTCGGGCCGGGCAAGCGCGCCAAGGGCGTCGCCTTCATCCTCACCGGCCTCACGATCGCGAACGTCGTGGGCGTACCTCTCGGCACGTTCCTCGGCCAGCAGTGGGGTTGGCGAAGTGCGTTCCTGGTCGTCACGGTGGTGTTCGCCCTGGCCACTGTCTGCATCGCCAGATTCGTCCCGAAGCATCCGGGCGACGCCGGCCGCACGCTGCGTTCAGAACTCGGCGTGTTCCGTGTCGGACAGGTCTGGCTCACACTGGGCATCGGGGCGATCGGGTTCGGCGGATTCTTCGCGGTCTACAGTTACATCGCCCCGCTCGTCACCGAGGTAGCCGGTTCACCGGCATGGGCAGTGCCCATCGTGCTGGTCATCGTCGGCCTCGGCATGACGGTGGGCAACCTGCTCGGCGGTTACCTGGCCGACCGCGACCTGCGTCTGACGCTGCTGCTCGGAATGTCGACCCTTGCCGTCGTGCTCGGGATGCTTGCGCTGCTGTCCTTCCAGATCATCCTGCTGGCAGTGCTCGCGTTCGGGGTCGGACTCGTCTCGTCGGTGCTGAGCCCGGCGATCCAGACGCGGCTAATGGACGTCGCCGGCGACAACCAATCCATCGCTGCGGCGATGAACCACTCGGCGCTCAACATCGGCAACAGTCTCGGTGCCTTCCTCGGCGGGGTCGTGATCGCGGTCGGCTGGGGTTTCACCGCACCCGCATGGGTCGGTGCGGCGCTGGCGGTGGTCGGGCTTGCGATCACCGTCGTCGCCCTCCGCGTCGAGCGCATCGCCGTCGTGGTGTGATCCGGTAGTGGTGTGATCCGGTAGCACTGAGCCTCCCGCGTATGGTGTGGTGATGGACAGGGCGATGTCGGTCGGCGGCACTGTGGTGCTGCTGCGCAACCGCATGGGCGACGGCCTCGAGACGTTGCTGATTCGTCGTCCTGATCGTGGATCGTTCGCCGGCGGGTGGGTCTTTCCCGGCGGGGTCGTGGAGAACGCTGACGTCGAGAGTGCAGACGTCGAGACCGCAGGAGAGCGCGTAGACGCGGACGAGGAGCCGATCGCGGCCCGCGCCGCGATCCGCGAGTGCGAAGAAGAGGTGGGGGTGCGCCCCGCAGATCTCGTCACGCTGTCCTGCTGGGTGCCGCCTGTCGAAGCCCCCAAGCGCGTGCGCACCTGGTTCTTCCTCGCGGCAGCTCCAGATGGCGATCTTGTGCTCGCACCGGACGAGGTGGTCGAGGCACGGTGGCTGACGCCGGCCGACGCGCTCAGCCTCCACGAAGCCGGGGAACTGCGGCTGTTCCCACCGACGTGGGTGACGCTGCAGGCACTCGCAAAGACTGCGAGCGTCGCCGGCGCACTTGCCGCGGCATCCGTTCCCGAGCTCTACGCGACACACATCGTGGAGGGCGGGATCTTCGTCTGGGGCGGGGACGCCGAGCATCCAGAAGGTGGCGGAGGACGGCACAGGCTGGAGACGGCTGCGCTCCCGTGGAACTATCTGCGCGACTGATCGATGTCGCGGCGGGATCAGGCCTCGAGCAGGCGGTTCAGGTGCGCACCCACGGCTGCGGTCTCGATCAGGAAGCCGTCGTGCCCGAAGTCGCTGGTCAGAACGACCGCCTCGTTTCCGTCGAGCGTGTTCGGGATGCTGCGCGCGATGCGGTGCTGCCCGTCGACGGGGAACAGCCGATCGGTGTCGATCCCGAGCACGAGGGTCTTCGCCGTGACCGTGCGAAGGGCCTCTTCGACTCCACCGCGAGCGCGGCCGACGTCGTGGGAGTTCATCGCCTCCACGAGCGTGAGGTAGCTGTTCGCGTCGAAACGGCGCGTGAACTTGTTGCCGTGGAAGTCGAGGTAGGACTCGACGGCGAACCGTCCGCCATGGCCGAGAGGCGAGACATCCGACTGCCAGGAACGCTGGAAGCGCTGGTTCAGCTCGATGGGACTGCGGTAATTGAGCAGCGCCATCCGACGAGCGAGGGCGAGACCACGGTGCGGTCCCTCGCCGTCGCTGAGATCGTAGTACTCGCCGCCCTGGAATCGAGGGTCCATGCGGATCGCTTCGAGCTGCACCGAGTTCAGTGCGATCTGATCGGCGGTGTTGACCGGGGGAGAGGAGAGCACGGCGAGACGTTCGACGCGCTCGGGGTGCGTGACCGCCCACTCCAACGCGTGCATCCCACCCATCGACCCGCCGACCACACCTGCCCAACGATCGACGCCGAGCGCATCCGCGAGGCGCACCTGGGCTGCGACCTGATCGCGCACGGTGACGTAGGGGAAGCGCGATGCCCACTCGTACCCGTCGGGGGCGACGCTGGCAGGACCGGTGGAGCCCTGGCAGCCGCCGAACATGTTCGGGGCGATCACGAACCAGCGGTCGGTGTCGATCGCGGCGCCAGGGCCGACGATCTCCTCCCACCAGCCGGCGGTCGGATGTCCTGCGCCCGCGTCTCCACGCAAGTGGCTGTCGCCTGTGAGGGCGTGCAGCACGAGGATCGCGTTGTCTCGCGCCGCGTTGAGCTCGCCCCAGGTCTCGTACGCGATGCGGATGCTGGGAAGCTCCACACCGCTTTCGGTACGGAACGGGCCTGAGGCCGCGAACTTGCGATGCCCGGCCGGGTCACCGTCGCGCCATGCTCCGGTGACAGGTGGACGTGCGCGCAGCAGTCGAGCATCCGCGTCGCTCACGCGCGCCGATGGCACGGTGTCCTCGGAGGTGCTCTGCCAGTCCATGTGTCCATTCTCGCGTGCCCCGGCCGTCCGCAGGCGAACGTTACGCCGTCGCGTTCGCTTCCACCTCCACTGGCGCCCATGTGCCTCCCTCCGGCACGGTTCACCTCGTCACCGGCGGCGACACCGCGTCTCGGGCAGCGGTTACCGCGTCTCCGAGCGGTGGAAGGGGAAAAGTGCTTGTTTCGAAGCGGTGAGATCGGCAATCTTCTCCTTTGAGCAGAGGCTGAACCGTGCTGATCGGGGCGCGTGAGTGCTGACCTTCCCTGCACAGGGCCGATGACGGCACGAGCTGTCCACAGCTCGCGTGTCCGTGGGCTTCGCGTAGCGTGGCCCCGGCCCAGGATGTGATGATGGGCCGACGAAACCAACTGCCACGACGCTTGGGAGAGCGCTTCGCCGTCCGCGACGCTGCGGCCTCAGGATTGGGACGCTCTCGAAGGGATGCCCCGGATCTCGACCGGCCCTTCCCTGGCGTACGAGCGACGAAGGCGCCGGAGACTTTCGCAGAATTCGTCTCGTGCTGTCACAAACGGATGAAGCACGATCACCGCTACGGCGGACGCACCGGGATGCGGCTGTGGGGCCTTCCTCTTCCGATGTTGTGGACGGGGGAAGAGCCCTTGGAGGTGATTGTTCCGCCGGACAAGGCACCGCCAAAGACATCGGGCGTGAAAGGGCGGCGTCTCGCCGAGGATCGTGCAGAGACCATGACGTTGAAGGGTGTTCCGGTGGTCGACCCGGTCGCCGCGTTCTTCACCTGTGCTCATGAGCTGACGGTCGTGCAAGCCGTGACAGTGATCGACGCGCTCATCACGACAGCATCTGATTATCCGAACCTGGGACCGCGGCGTCCGATGACCACCCTCCAGGAAATCGAGGATCGTCTTGCCCAGTGGGGACGGTTCCCTGGCTGCGCGACTGTGCGCGAGGCATTGCCGCTCGCTCGAGAACGAGTGGAATCTCCGAAGGAGACCGGCACGAGACTCCTGATCGTCTCAGCAGGCTTCCCGGACCCGGCGGTGCAGTTCGAGGTGCACGATGATGACCGCTTGGTTGCTCGGGTGGATCTGGCCTATCCCCGGCTGAAGATCGCGATCGAGTACGAGGGCGACGGTCATCGCACGGATAAGGTTCAGTGGCGTCGCGACATCCAGCGCCAGCGTGAGCTGGAAGCACTCGGCTGGATCGTCATCAGACTCACTGCGGACGATCTCAAGGACGACGGCGCATCGCTGCTGGATGCCCTGAGACGCGCTGTTGCTACCCGCACACACGCATAAAAGGAGGAAAGTGCCGGTCAAAGTTGCAAATGACCAGCACTTTCCTCCTTGAACGCCGGGAACCGGGCGCGAGCTGGCGGATCAGGCGCGAGCGGCCTCCGAGACACGGCGGGCCGCGTCGAGGGCCTGCTCGAGGTCGGCCTTGAGGTCGTCGATGTTCTCGAGGCCCACGGACAGACGCACCAGACCCGGCGTGACGCCGGATGTGAGCTGCTGCTCTGGTGTCAGCTGCGAGTGCGTAGTGGACGCCGGGTGGATGACGAGCGAGCGCACGTCGCCGATGTTGGCGAGGTGGCTGAACAGCGAGAGGCTGTTCACGAACTCGCGACCGGCCTGCACGCCGCCCTTCAGCTCGAACGACAGCACGGCGCCGACGCCCTTGGGCAGGTACTCGTTGGCCTTGGCGTACCAGGGCGAGGTGGGCAGACCCGAGTAGTTGACCGAAGCGATGTCATCGCGACCGTCGAGCCACTCGGCGACCTCCTGCGCGTTCTGCACGTGACGCTCGATGCGCAGCGAGAGGGTTTCGATGCCCTGGATGAGGTTCCAGGCGCTCTGCGGCGCGATCGCCGAGCCGAGGTCGCGCAGCAGCTGCACGCGAGCCTTGATGATGTACGCGAGCGGGTCGCCCACCGCAGTGGTGTAGCTGGCACCGTGGTACGAGGCATCCGGCTCGGTGAGCCCGGGGAACTTGTCGACGTTCTTCGACCATTCGAAGGTTCCGCCGTCGATGATCGCGCCACCGATGGTGGTGCCGTGGCCGCCGAGGAACTTGGTGACCGAGTGCACGACGATGTCGGCGCCGTGCTCGAACGGACGCAGCAGGTACGGGGTGGCGATCGTGTTGTCGACGATCAGCGGCACGCCGTTCTCGTGTGCGACGTCTGCGACGGTGCGGATGTCGAGCACGTTGATGCGCGGGTTGCCGATCGTCTCGGCGAACAGCAGCTTCGTGTTCGGGCGGACGGCTCGGCGCCATTCCTCTGCGTCGTCCTGATTCTCGACGAAGGTGACGTCGATGCCGAGCTTGGCGAGGGTGTACTTGAAGAGGTTGTAGGTGCCGCCGTAGATCGAGCTGGACGCGACGAAGTGATCTCCGGCCTGCGCGATGTTCAGCACGGCGAAGGTGGACGCCGCCTGGCCGCTGGCGAGGACGAGGGCGCCGGTGCCCCCTTCCAGGGCGGCGAGCCGCTGCTCGAGCACATCCTGCGTCGGGTTCTGGATGCGGGTGTAGATGTTGCCGAACTCCGCCAGCGCGAACAGATTCGCGGCGTGGTCGGCGCTGTCGAAGACATACGACGTCGTCTGGTAGATCGGCGTGGCGCGGGCCTTGGTGACGGGGTCGGGAGCAGCGCCCGAGTGAATCTGCTTGGTCTCGAAACGCCAGGTCTCAGGTGCGGACATATGTTCCCCCTGGAACGGATTGAGGTCGGGTGCGGCGGATGCCGTTGATCAGAGCGTATGCAACGGCCCCGATGTCAACAACGCACGGGAAATGTGACGTAACATCCCCGCGCGACGAATCCGCGACGAAACGTCGTACGGTGGAGGCATGGTGACACGGCGTGCAGTGGTGACAGGTGCGAGTTCAGGGATCGGGGAGGCGACGGTGCGCGACCTCCGCGCTCGGGGGTGGGACGTCGTCGGCGTCGCGAGACGCGCGGACCGGCTGCAGACCCTCGTGGATGAGACCGGCGCATCCGCCATCGCCTGTGACCTGACGGACGAGGATGCCGTGGCTGCGCTGCTCGCCGAGCTCGAGGAATCGGGTCCGGTGCACGCCCTCGTGCAGGTCGCAGGAGGCGCACGCGGCACGGAGCGGGTGGAAGACGCGCGCGTCGATGACTGGCAGTGGATGTACGACGTCAACGTGCTGGCCACCCAGCGCCTGGTCGCCGGGATCCTGCCGCAGCTTCGTCGTGCGGCCGAATCCGATGGACACTCCGACATGGTGTTCGTCACGTCGACGGCAGCGCAGATCGCGTATCCGGGCGGCAGCGGCTACAACGCGGCGAAGGCCGCCGAGTCGATGCTCGTCAAGGTGCTGCGTCAAGAGCTGAACGGCGAGCCGATCCGTGTCGTCGAGGTCGCGCCGGGCATGGTGCACACCGAGGAGTTCACGCTCAATCGTCTCGGCGGCGACAGCCTCGCCGCTGAAGCCGTCTATGCCGGGGTGGAGAAGCCGCTCACCGCACACGACGTCGCCGACGTGATCGGATATGCGCTGGATGCGCCTGGACATGTGAACCTCGATCTGGTCACGATGCGTCCGGTCGCTCAGTCGGCGCAGCATCTGCTGGCGAGAGGACCGTTGCGCGTACGCGGCGGAGAGGGCTGAGGCCGATGCCGGGCCGTTCGCTTTCGCAGCTGGCGGATGAGGGTCTCATCGATCACAGCTGGGCGGATGCTCTGGCACCTGTCGCCGATGTCATCAGCGGCATCGGCGAGCGCCTGCGGATCGAGCAGGCGGAGGGCCGTGGCTATCTCCCCGACGGGGATCACGTTCTGCGGGCGTTCCAGCGTCCGCTCGCAGACGTGCGGGTGCTGATCACCGGTCAGGACCCGTACCCGACACCGGGGCATCCGATCGGTTTGTCGTTCGCCGTCGACCGGAACGTGCGTCCGCTGCCGAGAAGCCTGTCGAACATCTACCGGGAGCGCGAGAGCGACCTCGGCATCCCTCCCGCACCGCACGGTGATCTGACAGCGTGGAGCGACCAGGGCGTGCTGCTGCTGAACAGGGTGCTGACCGTCGCCCCTGGTGCCCCCGCGTCGCATCGGGGCTGGGGGTGGGAGAAGGTCACCGAGCTCGCGATCCGGAGCCTGGTCGCGCGTGCACAGCCGATGGTGGCGATCCTATGGGGGAGGGATGCTGCGAACCTGCAGCCGCTACTCGGTGACACGCCCGTGATCGCCTCCGCTCACCCCTCACCGTTGTCGGCACGGCGCGGATTCTTCGGCTCGCGACCGTTCTCGCGCGCGAACGCGTTGCTCGAGCAGCAGGATGCGAGCGCGGTGGACTGGCGAGTCGACGGCGAACTATAAGCTGAGCGCATGCAGTTCGAACCCGGCGACCGACGTCGACGGCTGCCGCGTCATCTGCGCGAGCCTGAGCCCGACCCCGGCACGTTCTCGTTCACCATCCGACCTGCCACGCTCCGCGATCTTCCTGATGTCCGTGAGATCTACAACCATTACGTGGCGAACTCCGTCGTGACCTTCGACGAGAAGCGCAGCACGCATCGGTACTGGCGCGAGAAGTTCACGATGCTCACGAAACTCGCACTCCCGTTCCTCGTCGCGGTCACACCGTCGAACCAGGTGATCGGGTACGCCCTCGTGCAGCCGTGGGCGAGCAAGTCCGCTTATCGCTACACCGTGGAAGACTCCATCTATCTCGGCCCTGGCGCAGGGGGTAAGGGCCTCGGCTCCGCACTCCTCCAGGCGCTCATCTTGGCATGCGAGGAGATCGGGCTGCGAGAGATCGTTGCGGTGATCAGCGACAGCGGCGCCGAACCTTCGATCAGACTGCACTCGAAGTTCGGCTTCGTCGAGGTCGGACGAATGGGGAGGGTCGGCTTCAAATTCGGCCGCTCACTGGGAACGGTCTATCTGCAGAAATCGCTTACGCCGAAGCCGCGCCGCCGGCTGTTCCACCCCCGCCGGGGATGACGGGAATCGCTGCCAGCAGTCGCTTGGTGTACTCCTGCTGCGGATGCAGCAGGACATCCTGAGTCGAGCCGTGCTCGACGATACGACCGTCCTTCATCACCGCGACCGTGTCGCACAGGTTCTGAACCACGCCGATGTCGTGCGAGACCATGATGAGCGTGAGATCCTCCGTTTGCAGCAGTTCGTCCAGCAGTTCCAGGATCTGTGCACGGACCGTGACGTCGAGCGCTGAAAGAGGCTCGTCCCCGACGAGGATGCGCGGCCGATGCGCGATGGCCCGTGCCAGCGCGATGCGCTGGCGCTGCCCACCGGAGAACTCGTGCGGATAGCGGTCGGCCATCTCTGGTTCCAGGCCGACCTGCGCGAGCACTTCGCGCACCCTGGCTCGACGATCCCCCTCGATGCCCAGCGCCCACAGGGGTTCGGCGATG